>JBBQRP010000018.1:0-85096 GCA_038214715.1 Thermoanaerobaculia bacterium
CATCACCGTCGGCCTCTACGAGGACGGCACGCCCGGCGAGATCTTCCTCACGATGGCGAAGGAAGGCTCCACGATCTCCGGGCTCATGGATTCCTTCGCAACGGCCATCTCGCTCACGCTGCAATACGGCGTGCCGCTCGAGGCTCTCGTCGAGAAGTTCAGCCACATGCGCTTCGAGCCCGCGGGCTACACGAAGAACCCGGAGATCCCGATCGCCAAAAGCCTCGTCGATTACCTTTTCCGCTGGCTCGCGTCGAAGTTCCTCACGGCCGACCTCAAGGAGAGGGCCGGCGTCATCTCGCGGGAGGGGCCGGGTCCTGCGACGACGCCCGCGGAGTTCGCGAAGAGTGGCACGCTGACGGCGGTCTCGGAGGCCGCGGCCGGTCCGATACTCGCGGCGAACGCCGTTCTCCAGACGGTCGCGAGCGCCAGGACGGAGGCGGGCGAGGCCGCGACGGAAGCGCGGGCGATCGGGTTCGCCGTGCCGGCGCCTTCCCACGTGAGCCGCCTCGCGTTCGAGAACAGCACCGACGCGCCGAGCTGTCACGAGTGCGGAAGCCTCATGGTGCGCGGTGGCGCCTGCTACAAGTGCCTGAACTGCGGCGCGACGAGCGGCTGCAGCTGAGGTGACGAGCGGGAGCCCGGCTTCCGGGCTCCCGCGCTCAGCTTCCGAATAGCCGATTCCAGAGCGCCGCCAGAAGTCCACGGCGCCGGATGACGATCTCGCTCCGGCCGGGCACGGGGGAGACCAGGATCGTGCCTGCTGCCGTCGTTCCGACGCGGCCGCCCCCATTCGCCGTCACGGCGAGGAAGGGGCTCGTGAACCAGTTGACGACGAGAACCGCTCCGGGAGATGCGTCCACGATGAGGCGGAGCTCCCGAATGTCCGCCTGGCCCGAGAGTGAACCGGGAGGAATCGCGCCCAGAACGGTGCACGACGTCGCCTCGAGAAAGGGGCGGGCGCTCGGAAGCGGGACGCCTCGCGGTCGGAAGGCGCCGCTGAACACGGACGTTTCGGAAAGGCGGTCCGCCGCGAGGCTCGACTCGAGCGCGGCGGGAGACAGCATCCTTTCCGAAGGCGATCTTGAGACGCCGTAGACGACCTGGAACGCCACCGCGGCGAGCAGCGCCCCGCGGAGGACTCCCCGGAGCGCCGGGCCGGGCCAGCCCTTCTCGAGGAGATCGAGCGACAGGCACAGGATCGCGATCGAGGCGATGGTCGAGAACGCGACGAGTCGCCAGGGAAACTGGATGAATTGCAGCGGGGGCACGAGCCGATAGAGCGGCGCCGCGAAGGGTGTCTGGAGGACGAAGTAGAGAACGGCCGTCCCCCCGGCGAGAAACCAGCCCGCCCGCATTTCGCGCAGCCGCCCGGAGGACAGTCGCCGGTCCGCGAGCGCGGTGAATGCCGTGGCAAAGGCGACCAGGGAGAGCGTGTTGAAGCCGCGCCCGATCTCGACGGAATAACCGGCGGTGTTCGACGACCAGCCCCCGAGCCGGTCGTAGAAATACTCCTCGAGCGGTGCGAAGTTGCGGAACACGCTGAACATCCCCGTTCTCAGGCGATCGAGAGCGAGGTCCCTGCCGAAGAGCCAGATTCCGAGGAGGAACGGCCCCGTCACGGCGAGGACCACGAGAGCCGCCGTCGCGAGGTTCCGGAACGTCCGCACCTTTTGGTGCGGCAGAACGACCGCACCGAGGAAGGCCAGGAGGACGAGGCCGAACGCGAAGACGAAGATCGTCGACTGCGCGAAGAAGAGGAGCGACAGGACGGCGCCGAGCACCCATCCGGCGCGAGGCTTTTCCTCCACGACGCCGAGCGCCGCCAGTGTCAGCCAGGGGAGGAGCATGAACGCCGCGAATTCGCCGAACGCGCCCCTCACGACCCAGTCCGTATAGGCGTAGTTCGAGAAGACGAGGAGAACGGCCCCACACGCCGCGTGAAAATCCCCGAGCCCCATCGCCGAAAGCGTCCGGCGCATCCCGAGCGCGCCCACGAAGAGGAGGAGGGGAATCACGATCTTCACGGCCGTGTAGGACGACCCCGTGACAAGCGCCACGGTGCCCGCGAGCGAGTTGAAGAGGCGGTGGTAGAAGAACGGGAATGGCGAGCCGTGGCCGTTCTCCGCGAGCGGAGTCCAGAGAGGCAGGGCGTTTCCCTCGAGGAACGCACGGCGGAAAACTTCGACTTTCTGGAAGCACGCGACGCCGTCGTGGTTGTCGGGCCAGCCCGGGAGGACGAGGACCCGCGAGGCAGCGAGAAGGCTCGCGAAGAACAGAAGGACGGGCAGTCCCCACGAGGCGGCGCGCCGCGGAAGCATGAAGAGGATGTTAGACGCCCTTGTCGGAGCCGCCGCCCGAGCGCGTGAGAGACTGATCGCACACATGCTCCGCGTGTTTTCCGGCGGCCGGGACCGGATCCCGCGATCGGGCCTGGCGCGTACCGAGTGCGCCTTCGTGCTCCTCGTGTTCTTCGAGACGTTTCTCTTCCTGGCGCGCGCGGACCGCTGGGAGGTCCTCTTTTACGTGACGCGTGAGACCTGGCCCTGGATCGCGCTTCTCTGGATCAAGGACGTTGCGCTCTCGCTGCTCGCGGCGGCGGCGTTCGCCGCGCTCCTGCGCGTCACGGCGCGGCTCGAGCAGGCGACGAGCGGCTCGGCGACGCCGGGCGCCCTTTCGGTCGCGCTGCTCGCCCTCGGGACCGGCGTCGCCCTGCGCTTCCTATGGCCGGAGATGATTCCGCCGGGGCTGTGGTTCGACCCGCCCTTCGAAGCCCGCGCGCTCCTGCTGGATCCCGGGCGCCTGCCGTGGATCGGGGGGGTGCCGCTCCACGACGACCCTCTGGCCGCGGGGAATCGCGAGCTCGTGTCGTACGTCTACCTGCACTTCTACGACACCGTCTTCCGGGTGTTCGGCCGCGGGGAGGCGGGGTTCGGAGCGCTCTCCGCGGTCCCCGGAGCGCTCGCGATTCCGGCCGCGGCCTGGCTCGCCTGGGAAATCGCGGGCGGATTCGCCGCCTCCCTTGCGACGTCTCTCGTCGCGCTTTGCCTCTGGCCCCTCGTGTTCTCGCGATGGGGGTACACGGCCGCGGCGCTCATCCCTCTCGCGTTCTTCGCCGCGGCCGCGACGCTCGCGGCTCTCAGGACGCGGCGCGTCGGGTTCGCGGTTCTCGGGGGAGCCTGCCTCGGACTCTCGCTCCACACGCATTCCTCGTCCTGGGCGGTCGCGGCGGGGCTCGGGATCTTCTCCCTCGCACACCTCGCGAACCGCGAGACGCGGACTCTCGTCCTCGCGGCCTGGTGTTCTGCGCTGCTCGCGTTCCTGCCTTTCGGGATCGGCTACCTGAGGAACCCGGTGAACATCGGCGGCCGGATCCGGGACGTGCCCGCCGGCTCACGCGTCTCGGGCGCCTATGGCGCGGGCGTGAAGGGACCATTCTCCGTTCCGGCGGACGTCGTTCTGAACGCGCTCGACTACACCGGCGCCCTCGTCTGGACGCCCGACCCGAACCCGCGCGACGGCGTTCCCGGACGCGCGGCGCTCCACCCTGCGCTCGGAATCGTCGCGCTCCTGGGTTTCGCGCGCGCAGCGGTGCGGAGGACCCGCGGGGACCTCGCGCTCCTCGCGGTCGCGGCGGGAAGCCTCGCGGCGGGGATCCTCTCGAACCCCGGAGGAGCCCCGAACACGATCCGGATCTGCGTCTTCGTTCCCGCCGCGCTCCTCGCGGCGGCGTGCGTCCTGGCGACCTTCGTCGGCGCGCTCTCGCGGCGCTTTCCGGTCCGCCCCGCGTTTGCCGCCGCGGGCCTCGTCGCGGCGGTGCTCGTCTTCGAGACGCGCGCGTTCCTCACGACGTGGCCTTTCCATCCGGCGACGCTCGCCCACTTCTGCGTCACCGAGACCTCGGCCGCGCGCCTCGTGAGGAACCTCGGCCCTGGCGATGTCGTGCTCGAGCCGTCGGCGCTACGCTTCGCGTTCGTGTTCGACGCGCTTTACGGACCGACCAGCCCGCGCGTTCCGGTGGTCCTCGCCACGCGGCGGAGCGCGGCCGTCCTCGCGGCGTTTCCCCGCGAGCGCCCCTTCACGTTCGTCGCGAGGATCCCGTCCTTCGATCTCCTGTCCCGCGCGGGCTATCGCATCGCAAGGGGCGTCTCGCCGAACGAAGGGGATCCCCTTCTCGTGCTCGCGCGGGTCGTGCCCCCGGTGCGAAAGTGACGACCTTTGGCGGCCCGCTCGTCCACACCTGTCGTTCTAGCGGCGAATCTCGTTCCAGAGCCGACGGATGTTCCCGGGATCTGTCGCACGTGAATCGTTCTCCTGCGAGAGCCGGATTTCCGCGTAGAGGCCGGGGACGCTGCCCTCGCCGCCGGCTTCCGGCACGCCGAGTGTGGCCGCGGCTTCCCGAAACGCCGCTCCGCGTTCCACGAGAGCGACGCCGGGGCGGAAGCGCCGGAGGCCGTCGTCGATCGCGCCCGAAGGAGGCGGGGCGCCCTCCACGAGCCAGACCCTTTCGATGTGCCGATAGTTGTAGAACTTCACGATGTCGCGGCCCTTGCGGGTCACGATGAGGACCCGCAGCGAAGGATCGGCGTCCAGGAGATCGCGCGCCCGCGCGCCCATCGCGTTCGCGGGCGCGAGGTACTCGCGCTGGGCGTCGGCGGACGGACCGAAGCGGAACGCGTACTCGTAGAAGCCGAGCGCCGCCGGTACGAGGAGCGCGGCGAGGAGAACGGGACGGATCCGCGGGGCCGCTCGGAACGCGTGGCCGAGGCCGATCGACGCGAGGAGGACGATCGCGGGCTGCAGGAGAAGGAGGCGCGTCAGGCTCGGACCCGATAAGCCGAGGAGGAGCGTGCCGGTCCCGAGGGCCCACAGGAGATAGGAGAGTGCGGGGCGCCGGGGCGACCGGAGGGTGAGGGCGAGGCCAGCGGCGAACGCGACGGCCGTAACGGGGTCGACGGGATGGACGCCCGCGCTCGTGAGGGAGACGGCCGTCGCGTCGAAGTTGTGCCCCGGCCCGAGCCAGACCCGATAGAACCGCGGGAGGTGGAACGGAAGGAGCGCGGTCCAGAAGACGTTTGCGACCTTCCAGAGGAAGCCTCCCCGGTACACGTAGTAGCCGCGAAAGAGGAACTCTCCGGGCTCGCGGAGGAAGAAGAGGGCATTCGGGATCGAGATGAGGGCGATTCCGAGGAATCCCGGCCCGAGAGCCGAGCGGAAGGACCGCTCTCCGCTGGGCTTGCGCAGCTCCGCCGCGACGGCCCAGAAGAGCCAGGCCGGCGCGAGGACGCGGCAGGAGCTGTACGCGTATACCGAAAGGCCGAGGACGATTCCGAGGGCGAACCGTCTCCGAAAAACGGAAGCCGGCTGGATCCCGGCGGAATCCGCCGCGTGGACGAGGAGGATCGCGACGAGGAAAAAGAGCGGCGAGGAAATTGCGCGCAGGCCGACCTGGCCGTAGTGGAAGAGCCACACGGAGCCCGCGGAAAGGAGGAACGGGATCGCGGGCGGAGTGCCCGGGTCGAGGCGGCGAGCGGCGATGACGGTGAGAAGAACGACGGTCGTCGCGGCCACGACGGAGAGAACGACGACGGAGCTCCAGCGCGGGCCGAGGATTTCGACGCTCGCCCCCATCAAGTAGAGCCAGAGCGTCTCGGCGGACGTGCCGATCGAGAACGTCATGACTTCGAACCTTCGCCTCACGATCAGGTGGACGCCGCGAAGCGCTTCGACGGCGGGGCCGCCCTCGAGGCCGGCTGGCACATGCCCGAAGGACAGCGCGTGTAGGGCGAGAAGCGCGGGGAGGCCGGCGCCGAGCGTGAGGGCGAGCGCGCGGCGGGCCGCTGGCGGAAGGGCGCTCACGCTCCTTCCGGAGTCAGCGTTTTCCGAAGAGCTGGTCGAAGGCCGAGCGCGCGCCGCCCGGCGTATCGGACGCCTTCGCGCCGGTGAGGTCGAGCGACACGGTAGGAGCGTAGAAGACGCACGTGTTCGCGTTCGACTTCGCCGGCACGGGTGCGGGAATCTCCTGCCGGCACTGCCAGTGCGCCGCGCCGTCGAAGGAGCGGCACTGCGCGCAGGCGTGAAGCGCCGCGCCGCACTTCCGGCAGAGCGACTCGGGCGTGACCTCGGGATCGTTCGTCTCGTTGCAGGTCTTGCAACGGAAGACTTCTCTCCGGTTGCGCTCGGCTCCCCGGCCCTTCGGACCGAACTTCTCGACCCGGGCTCCTCCCGAGGCTCCGAGGGCGCCGGCGTTCCCGGACCGTTCCGCTTCCTTGTATCCGCGCTGGCGATATTTCTGTTCCGTCATGTGCCCCTGTCCCGCCGGGCTCCGCGCGCCGGTTTCGCGTTGCCACTAGAATTCCGCGCCATGAAGATCTTTCTGCGCATTCTCATCAATGCCGCCGCGCTCTGGCTCGCGGCCTCGTTCGTGCCCGGGATTCACGCGGGCGGAATCGGCTCGGTCCTGGCGCTCGCGCTCGTCTTCGGCCTGGTGAACGCTTTTGTGCGTCCTTTCCTGAAGCTCGTGAGCTGCCCGATCATACTGCTCACGCTGGGTTTGTTCACGCTCGTCGTGAACGCCCTGATGCTCATGCTCGCGGCCTGGCTGGCGCGCGGCCTCGGGATCGAGTTCACGGTCGACGGCTTCGTGCCTGCGTTTCTCGGCGCGCTCGTCGTGTCGGTCGTCTCGACTCTTCTTTCCTGGATCCTCATCTCGAAAAGCGACGACTGAGGCGTCAGGCGCCCCCGGCGAGCCCGAATCCGGGGTCGCACTAGTTCAAATGGGGGATGGACGCCTCCCCCGGTTGCCGGATGCTGGCGCTGGAGGAAGCCGTGTTCGGCATCCCGCTCCACAGGCACCTCGGGTTCAAGCTGACGGCGGCGTCGGCGGCGATCTCGTTGGCCACGATCTCGCTCTTCGCGTACCTTTTGATCCGTTCCCAGAGAGACCACGCGATCGGCGAGGCCATCCGGGGTGCGGCCCTCTTCTCGAGCACGATCGCGAGCAGCACGCGGGACCTCATGCTCCAGGACCAGAGGCGCGGCGCGTACCGGATCATGGAGGGGATCGGGCGCCTCGAGGGCATCGAGAAGGTCCGCATCCTGAACAAGGAAGGCCGCGTCATGTTCTCGACGGCCGTGGGGGACATCGGCTCGTCCGTCGACAAGGACGCGGAGGCATGCACCGCTTGCCACGCCGCGGGCCAGCCGATCGTGGCACCTTCCACGTCCGCGCGCAGCCGGCTCTTCCGCTCGAACGGCCACCGTGTCCTCGGAATGGTGACGCCGATCTATAACGAAGCGGCCTGTTCGACGGCGGCGTGCCACGCGCACCCTCCCGAGAAGCGGGTCCTCGGCGTCGTCGACATCGGGATCTCCCTGAATGACATCGACGCGGGCGTGCGCGTCCAGTCCCTCCGCCTGGCCGGCGCCGCGCTCGCCGCCGTGTTCATCCTCGCGGCCCTCGTGCGGGCGGTGGCGCACCGCATCGTCTTCCGCCCGGTCGCGGAGCTCGTGGGCGCGACCGAGCGCGTCGCGCACGGGGACCTCTCCGCGACACTCCCCGTCCGCTCGGCGGACGAGCTCGGGATCCTCGCGAACTCCTTCAACGAGATGAACGCGTCCCTCGCGAGGACGCGGGGCGAGCTCGAGAACCTCACGAACGGCCTCGAGCGTCAGGTCGAGGACCGGACGGCGGCGCTACGCGGCGCCCAGGAGATCGCCGCCCGAAGCGAGAAGCTCGCCTCCCTCGGGCAACTCTCGGCCTCGATCGCGCACGAGATCAACAATCCCCTGGCTGGAATCCTGACGTTCGCGCACCTCATGACGCGCATGCTCGAGACGGGCCCGCCGGACGAGGCGACGCGCGGCGCGTGCCTAAAGAACCTCGCCCTCATCCAGAGGGAATCGGAGCGTTGCACGGTCATCGTGCGGAACCTCCTCGACTTCGCGCGGGTGAGGCCGCTCGAGCTGAGGCTCTTCGACCCCGCGAAGGCGCTCGAGGAGGCCCTCTCCCTCGCGGCCCACAAGATGCAGATCCAGGGCATCACGGTCGTGAAGAAGCTCGGGGGCAAGAGCCTCGTGAACGCCGATTTCGGCCAGTTGCGCCAAGCGTTCATGAACATTCTCCTCAACGCGTGTGACGCGACGCCCGAGGGCGGCACGCTGACGCTCGCGTCTCACGTGTTCCCGGGCAGCCGGGACATCGAGATCTCCGTCGCGGACACGGGCTCGGGGATCCCGCCGGCGCATCTCTCGAGGATCTTCGATCCGTTTTTCACGACGAAGGAGAAGGGCACGGGACTCGGCCTCTCCGTCGTCTACGGGATCGTGGAAAAGCACGGGGGCTCGATGCGCGTCGCGAGCCCGGCCGGTGAAGGAACGACGATGACGATCCGGCTCCCGCTCGCGGCGGACGGTCCCCCTTCCACGGCGGCTCCGGCGGCGGCCGGGGCCCCGTGAGAGAGGTCGCCCTTTGGTGGATCGGAAGCGCTCTCGAAGAGCCCGGACTCCTCGAGAGCGTGCGCGCGCACGTCGAGCGGGTGTTCCGCGTCCCAGCGCGTCTCCACGTGCCGTCCGAACGGCCGGTCGACGCGTTCGACGGCGCCCGCCTTCAGCATTCTTCCCACCGCATCCTTCTGTGGCTCTCCGCGCGAAGGCCGCGGGACGCCGTGCGCATCGTGGGATTGACCGATGCGGACCTCTTCATCCCGGTCCTGACCTTCGTCTTCGGCGAGGCGCAGCTGAACGGCCGCGCCGCGGTCGTTTCCCTGGCGCGTCTCCGGGGTGCGGGCCTTCCCGGCGAGGCGGCACGCATGCCGGAACGCCTCAGGACCGAAGTCATCCACGAGCTCGGACACACGTTCGGACTCCTTCATTGCCGGAAGGCCCGCTGCGCGATGGCGCGCTCGTCGAGCCTCCGGGACGTGGACACCAAGCAGTCGGACCTCTGCGAGACGTGCCGCGGCCTCTTCCTCGAGAACAGAGACGAGATCGGAGAACCCCATGAGCAAGAAGAACACGCGGATCCTGCTGGTCGATGACGAGGAGATCGTGCGCGAGTCTCTCTCGGGATGGCTCGAGAAGGACGGCTACACGATCGGGACCGCGCCGGACGGCCTCGCGGGGGTCGCGGCCGTCGAGGAAGGACGCTGGTCGATTCTCATCGTCGACCTCAAAATGCCGGGAATCGACGGGCTCGAGGTGCTCCGCCGGGTCAAGGCGAAGAGTCCCGAGACCGCGGTCGTGATCATGACGGCGTATGCGACGGTCGACACGGCGGTGAACGCGATGAAAATCGGCGCGTTCGACTACATCGTGAAGCCGTTCGACCCTGAAGAGGTCAGCCTGCTCGTGGAGAAGATCGTTGCACAGCAGGCTCTCGTCAGGGAGAACGTGATCCTGAGGAAGGCGCTGAAGAGGGAGTGCCGCTTTCACGATCTCGTCACGAAATCCCTGGCGATGCAGGGCACGCTCGAGCTCGCGCGGACCGCGGCCCGCAGCCCCTCGACGATCCTCATTCTCGGCGAGAGCGGAACCGGCAAGGAGCTGCTCGCGCGTGCGGTCCACGCCGAGAGTCCGCGCCATGAAAAGCCGTTCGTCGCGATGTCGTGCGCGGCGCTCACCGAGACGCTCCTCGAATCGGAGCTCTTCGGTTACGAAAAGGGCTCCTTCACGGGCGCGAATGCCCGGCGGGAGGGCAAGTTCGTGGCGGCGAGCGGCGGGACGCTGTTCCTGGACGAGATCGGTGATATCAGTCCGAAGCTCCAGCTCGACCTTCTGCGCGTCCTCGAGGAACGCCGCGTCACGCGCGTGGGCGGGACGGAATCGATGCCGGTGGACGTCCGCATCATCGCGGCGACGAACCGGGATCTTTCGAAGGCGATCGCCGAGGGCCGCTTCCGGGAGGATCTCTTCTACCGGCTGAACGTCATCACCCTCACGCTCGCCCCTCTTCGCGACCGCCGGGAGGACATTCCCCTTCTTGTCGACATCCTGCTCGAACAGCTCGCCGTGGAGATGAAAAAGCCAGTCGATGGCGTGTCGCCGGAAGGCATGGCGCTTCTCCTTTCGCACTCGTGGCCTGGCAACGTGCGCGAGCTGCGCAACGTTCTCGAACGGGGCGTCGTCGTGTCGTCCGGTCCTCTTCTTTCGCCAGGCGACCTCGGCCTCACGCTGAGGGGCGAGGAGATCCCGGCGCATCCCGCGTCTCTCGCCGAGGTCGAGCGGCGGCACATCGCGGCCGTGCTCCGGAACACCGGCGGCAACGTGTCGCAGGCCGCACGGATCCTCGACATCGACCGCGTGACGCTCTACAGCAAGATCCACAAGCTCGGCCTGAAAAGGGCGGACGACGGCGCGTTCGCGGCCGGCCCGGAGTCCTGACGCGGGCGTTGAGAAAGACAACGCCCCGTTGAGGATCTGAACGTTACTGGGCCGCGAACCCACGAGGCGCACGTGGCGCAAGCCACTTCCTGACAATACGTTGACACCCGCCCGCGTCTCCGCGGGTCGCTGGCGCGGGCCTTGCGCTAGAGGGAGTATCGCCATGAAAGTCGCCTCGACCACCTGCCCGCTCCTCAAAGAAGTCGTGATGCTCTATTGCGACGCCTGTCCCACGAAAAAAATGCTGCCTCTCGACCACCTCGTGTCGGCCCAGCCCTGCCGGGCCGGCGCATACGAGGAGTGCCCGCTCTATCGGGACGCGGTCGCGAGGCTCGGGACGGACGTCATCTACACGGAGCCGCCCGCCGTGGCGGCGAACGGCTCCGGGAGGGAGGCCCCATGATCGCCACGGTTCCCCTTGCGCTCCTCTTCGTCCTTCTTCTCGTCTTCGTAAACGACCGCGCGCCGCGCCCCGCGGCCCGGGCTTGATCGAGGCTGCGATGAATCTGAATCGCCGCTCGCTGTTCAAGCTCGCCGCCGCCGCCGGAACCGCCGGAGTGGTCGGCGCCGCGGCGACGTCCAGTGCTTCGGTCCCCCCCGCGTCGAAGGACGCCCGGGGCGTCCTCGTAGACACGACACGGTGCGTCGGCTGCCGCGCCTGCGAGGCCGCCTGCGCCGAAGCGAACGCGCTCGCAGGCCCCGAGAAGCCCGGCGATGACACGGTTTTCGCGTCGCGCCGCGCGACGAGCCCCACGGCCTACACGGTCGTCCAGAAGGGAACGGCAAAGAGCGCGGCCGGAGACGACCGCTACGCGAAGTCGCAGTGCATGCACTGCGTGACCCCCGCATGCGCGTCGGGTTGCGTCGTGAAGGCGCTCGAGAAGACGCCCGAAGGCCCGGTCGTGTACCACAAGGACCGCTGCCTCGGCTGCCGCTACTGCATGATCGTGTGCCCGTTCGGAGTTCCGAAGTACGAGTTCTCGAGCGCGACGCCGCTCGTGAAGAAGTGCACGTTCTGCGCCGAGCGCCAGGCCCGCGGGCTCGCGCCGGCGTGCACGGACGTCTGCCCCTCCGGCGCACTCAAGTTCGGCAAGCGCGCCGACCTCCTCGAGGAGGCCAAGACGCGCATCTACACGAACCCCGGCACGTACGTCCACAAGATCTACGGAGAGGACGAAGCCGGCGGCACGAGCTGGCTCTACATCTCCGACGTGCCGTTCGAGTCGCTGCGCCTCCCGGACGGCATCGAGAAGAAGTCGTACCCGGAGATGGCCGACGGCGCGCTCTCGGCCGTGCCCTTCGTCATCACACTCTGGCCCCCGCTCCTGATGGGCATGTACACCTTCTCCAAGCGCCGGGAGGAAGTCGCGGCCGCGGAAGGCAACGAAAAGCAGGAGGAAGGCCATGTCTGAGCGGCCGCTGACCCCCGCGTTCCTCGAGAGCCCCTTCGTCAAGGAGAAGGTCCTCCTCGGAATGCCGCTTCGCACCTACGTCAAGAGCCTCTTCACTCCGTGGAACGCGATCGCGGCGGCGATTCTCCTCGCCGGAATTCCGACGCTGGTCTTCCGCTTCTGGAGGGGGCTCGGCGCCGTGTCGAACCTGTCGCAGACGAACCCGTGGGGCATCTGGGTCGCTTTCGACATCGTGTGCGGCGTCGCGCTCGCGGCCGGCGGCTATACCGTCGCGTGCGCCGTCTACATCTTCGGGCAAAAGGACTACCGGCCGATTCTACGTCCGGCGATCCTGACCGGCTTCCTCGGCTACGCGCTCGTCGTCTTCGGGCTCATCGTCGACCTCGGCCAGCCCTGGCGTCTCCCCTACCAGTTCTTCCTGACGCCCGGCACGACCGCTGTCATGTACGAGGTCGGCTGGTGCGTGATGCTCTACCTGATGGTGCTCGGGCTCGAGTTCCTGCCCGCGGCGCTCGAGTGGCTCGGCCTCGTGAAGGTGCGCCGCCTTCTGGGCTCTCTCACGATCGGCATCATCGTCCTCGGCGTCACGCTCTCGACGCTGCACCAGTCCTCCCTCGGCGCCTTCTTCCTCATGACGCCGGGCAAGCTCCACCCGCTCTGGTACTCGCCGTTCCTCCCGATCTTCTTCTTCGTCTCGAGCATCTCCGCCGGCATCGGGATGGTGATCGTCGAGAGCGCGATCTCGCACCGCGCGTTCCACGACCAGCTCGACCCCGCGGCCCCCGTCGACCTCGACAAGATCACGCTCGGCCTCGCGAAGGGCGGCGCGGTCGTCCTGTTCGCGTACTTCTTCATCCGGCTGCAGGGTCTCGTCGCGAGCGGCCGCTTCGACCTCCTCGCGACGGGCTGGGGCGCCTGGTACCTCTTCGAGATGCTCGGCTTCGTCCTCCTGCCGTCGCTCCTTTTCGCGCTCGCGGCGCGGCGCCACAGCGCGAGGCTCGCGCGGGCCGCGGGGCTCCTGACGGTCCTCGGCGTCATTCTGAATCGCTTCAACGTCTCGCTCATCGCGTTCAACTGGAACGTCGCGGACCGCTACGTCCCGAGCGCGGGCGAGGTCATCACGTCGCTCACGATCGTGACGATCGGCGTCCTGGTCTTCCGCTGGATCGTGAACCGCATGCCCGTGGTTCACGAGCACCCCGACTGGCGCGGCGCGCACTGAGCGCGACGGGAAGGAAAAGAGAGACACCATGCACGAACACAGCCTCCTGAGCCCCTACACCGCCAAGGCCCTCGAGTACGGCCTCGCGATCACCTACTTGCTGCTCTTCATCCCCTTCTGGCGCTTCGTCCAGGGCGAGACGCCCGCCCATGCTTTCGGCTTCGGATGGTTCCAGGTCCCGAACGGCGTTCACCTGCACGCCGGACACGCCTGGGCGCGGCCCGAGGGCGGGATGGTGGAAGTCGGCCTCGACGACTTCGCGCACAAGCTCGTCGGCCCTCTCGACCAGCTCCGGCTCCCCGAGATCGGCGCGCCGGTCCGGCAAGGGCAGAAAGCGTTCTCGCTCGTTGCCGGAGGCCAGGAGCTCGACGTCCTCTCCCCGATCGACGGGCACGTCGTCGCCGTGAACGAAGCGCTGCGCGCGCACCCCGAAGGCGCGCTCCGCGACCCGTACGGCGCCGGCTGGCTCATGAAGGTCGAGCCCCGCTGGCTCACGGGCAACCTCAAGAACCTGTTCACGGGCGAGGGGGCGCGGCGCTTCCTGGACGCCGCGGCTGGAAGGCTCGCGCAGCAGCTCACGCCGCAGCTCGGCGTCGTTCTCCAGGACGGCGGCACTCCGGTCCACGGCATCGCGCGGGCCCTCGACCCCGAGCACTGGGACGAGATGGCCCGCCGGTTCCTCGGCGGAAAGTGAGGGTGAAATGAAACCCCTCCGCCTGTCCTCTCTCCTCCTTGCCCTCTCCCTGGCCGCGTCCGTTCTCGCGGGGGGACTCCCGAACCTCCCGAAAGACCGCGCGCTCCCCCAGGGCGACGGCAGCCCCGGCGTCGTGACCTTCCGCCACGCGTCCCACGTCGACATGGCGAAGCCCGACTGCACGCCGTGCCATCCGACTCTCTTCTCGATCCTGCTGCCCACTCCGGCCCGCCCGGCCGCCGCGTTCAAGCACGCGGAGATGGAAAAAGGCGCCGCATGCGGGAAGTGCCACGACGGCAAGAGCGCCCACGGATTCGACGACTGCGCGACCTGTCACGCCTCGCCGAAGGAAAGGTGATCGCCATGGAAACCCTCCTCGCTCTCCTGACCGGTATGGCCGTCTTCCTCGTCGGCCTCCTCGTCCGGCTGCTTTTCCTCGTCGCCTTCGTCGCCGCCGCGCTCGTGCCGGTCCTCGCGGGCTGGGGGATCTATCGCGCGGCGGAGCGCGGTCTCCAGTGGTGGAAGGCGCGCCGCCTCGGTCTCACGGAAGTGGAAGGGCTCGTCCTCGCCGAGAACCGGCGGTACGCGCCCCAGCACGCGTGGCTTAACGAAGAGAGCGGCGGGCGCCTCCGCGTGGGGCTCGACGATCTCGCCGCGCACCTCGTGCACGGCGTCACGGCCGTGGCGCTGCCGCAGGTGGGGAGCACGCTCGCGGCCGGCCGGCCCGCCGTCACGGTCGCGTGCGGCGCCCGCACGGCCGTCATCCCGGCGCCCGTGACCGGGACGGTCGTCGCCGTCAACCCGCACGTCGGGCATCGACCGACGCTCCTCCGCTCCTCACCGTACGAAAAGGGGTGGCTGTTCACGGTCCGTCCGGCCTCGGACGCGTACCGCGGCTACCCGATGGGCCTCGAAGCGCGTGCGTGGTTCCGCGGCGAGGAGGCGCGCCTCGCGCGCTTCTTCGAGGGCGAGCTCGGTCTCGCCGCGGCGGACGGCGGCGAACTCATCCTGCCGCCGCCGGTTCTCCTGTCCGAGGAAAAGTGGCGCCTGGCCGTTTCCTCCTTTCTCGGAACCTGAGCACCGATCGTCCGCCCGCGGAATCCGAAGGCCGCCCTCCCCGGGCGGCTTTTTTTCATTCTTCTGTCAAAATGGAAGGCTGCACAGAAGGAGACCTTCCATGCGTCGAACCGCTCTCATCCTCGCCCTCGCCCTGACCGCCGCGTGCAGCAAGAAGCCCGAGTCTCGCGCCGCGGGCCCCGATTCTCCAGCGCAGGGCGCCCCGCCGAAGGCCTCGGCTCCCTCGGGCGTCGTCCCGGACGCCCCGCCGGCCGCGCTCGCGACCGTGTCGGGTGTCGTCGAGGAGACGCTCGACGCGTCCGACTACACGTACCTCCGCCTGAAGCTGGACGGGGGCGGGGAAACCTGGGCCGCGATCACGAAGGCGAAGGTTCCGAAGGGAGAGCACGTCAGCGTCGTGAACGCCATGTCGATGGACGGCTTCGAAAGCAAGACGCTGAACCGGAAGTTCGACCGCATCGTCTTCGGGAGCCTCGGGGGCGGAACGGCGGCCGCCCCTCCCGCGCTCGTCTCGGCTCACGGCTCCCCCGCGGGCGGGGAGAAGGGTGCGCCGCCCGCGTCCCCGCACGCGGCCGTCGCGGACGCGCGCGCGAGCGTCGCGGACGTGACCGTTCCGAAGGCCGAAGGGAAGGACGCGCGCACGGTGGCGCAGGTCTTCTCCGAGCGTGCCCAGCTCAAGGACAAGACGGTGACGGTGCGTGGCAAGGTCGTGAAGGCGAACGCAAGCATCATGGGCCGGAACTGGTTCCACATCCGGGACGGCTCGGGCTCCCACGAGAAGAAGGACGACGACCTGACCGTGACGACGCGCGACCCCGCGGCCGTCGGCGACGTCGTCGTCGTGAGAGGCGTCGTCCACGTCGACAAGGACTTCGGCGCCGGCTACCAGTATCCCGTCATCGTCGAGGACGCGAAGCTCACGAAAGAGCCGGCCTCGACGCGGGCGGACGCGTCCCGGCCGTCGAGGTAATGCAGAGGGGACGAAGACCCGGGTGGGGCTTCACGGCCGGGCCTCGGCCGCCGGCGCGGCCTCCAGACTCTTCAGACCCGCTTCCGCGGCCTTCCGCGCCTCGCCCGTCGCCGCGTCGTTCCTGAGGACGTCCTCGTACTGCCGCCGCGCGTCCGAGAGCCGCCCGTCGGACGTGTAGAGCGCCGCGAGGCCGAGCCGTGCCGCGTCCGCGTGCGGTGATCCCGGGGCCTTGAGGAGGACTTCCTCGTAGAACGTCGTCGCGCGCACCGTGTTCTTCAGGCGTTCGGCCGCGCGGGCGAGCCGGATCGTCGCGGGCACGCTGAGGGAAGGATCGTTCGCCCGGGCGGCCTCCTCGAACAGGCGTTCGGCGGCGTCGTTCTGCCCGAGCGACGAGAGGACGTCGCCTTTCCGGAGGAGCGCGTCCGCACGCATCGCAGGAATCTGGAGGAGGCCGTCGAGCGCCGCCAGAGCGCGCGCCCTGTCCCCGACCTTGAGCGCGAGGTCGGCGATGAGGGAGAGGACGGCGGCACGGTCCTCGGCGCTCTTCGTCGTCTTGAGAGCGTCCTCGTAGACGCCGAGCGCGGCGGGCGCGCCGCTCTCCCTCTCGAGGAGGGCCCCGCGCTCGCGGACCCTCTCGAGGGCCTCTGCGCCGCCGCGGGCAGGCGCCACGGCGGACGGCGGAGAAGCCGGCGAGCCGGGCCTCACGGCCTCGGACGGGATGTGCGGCACCCTCTTCATCCACCAGAGGCCCACGAGAGCGAGGACGACGAACACGAGAGTCGCCCCGAGGAGGCCGCCCCGGGCCGACTCGGCGGACGGAAGAGCCGCGGTGCCGCGCGGCGATCCGGCCGCGGGAAGCGGCACGGCGCGCGTCGCGAAGCCGGACGCCTCGCCGCCGGGCACGAGCGAGGCAATCTGACCGCGCGTGTAGGCGTCGGGCGGGCCGAGCGTCTGGAGCTTGCGGAAAAAGCGCATGAGGTTCAGGAAGTCGTGCTCGAGCCGGTAGAGCTTCGCGAGCTGGAGGAGAAGCACGGGGTTCTCGGGATCCCTCTTCAGGATTTCCTCGAGCTCGCGGATGCGGGCGTTGTCGAGGGGCTTTTCCCTCTGCCCGGCGCGCAGCGCGGCCGTGCGCAGGAGCGTTTGCGCGGCCGGATCGTCCGGCGTGACGGCGACCGTCTGGTACGCGGCCCAGAGCGCTTCCTCGGGAGGTGCGCTCCGGTCGTTGAGGAGACGTTCGGCGGTCGCGGTGGATTCCCGCGCGAGCCGCTTGTTGCGCGCGGCGACGAAGGCGGCCGGGTCTTCGAGGAATGTGCGGAAGGCGACTCCGGGGCGCGTAATTCCCTCTCGTTCGTAGAGGGCGTCCACCGCGTTCCGCGCCGCCGCGGCGCTCTCGAACCGCCGCGACCGGTCCTTTGCGTGCAGCTTCCGGAGGAGCCCATCGACGCCGGAGGGAATCGACGGGTCGAGAAGGGACGGAAGGTCGGGCTCGACGTCGGCGACGCGGCGGAGGGAGGCGGCGATGGAGTCGGCGGTGAACGGGTTGTAACCGCACAGGAGCTCGTAGAGGACCGTCCCCGTCGAGAAGAGGTCCGTGCGCGCGTCCAGCGCTTCGCCCCGCGCCTGCTCGGGAGACATGTGCGCGGGCGTCCCGACGACCGTGCCGGTGTGCGTGAGGCGCGTGAGGTGCGCGGCGTGGCTGATGCCGAAGTCGCCGATCTTCACGCAGCCCTCCCGCGTCCACATGATGTTCTGGGGCTTGATGTCGCGGTGGATGACGCCCTTCGCGTGCGCGGCCTCGAGGCCGGAGAGGGCTTCGCGGGCCGCGTAGAGCGCGATGTCCCAGGGGAAACGACCCGAGAGCATGCGCAGGGAGTGCAGCTCGCCGCCGTCCACGAACTCCATGACGATATAGGCCTGCTGCGGCGTGGGGCTGCAGTCCAGGAGCTCCACGATGTTCGGGTGTTTCAGCGAGATCTGGATGCGGATCTCGTGGAAGAAACGGTCCAGGAAATCGGGATCCGTCGCGATGTGGGGCAGGATCTTCTTGAGCGCCACCGTGCGGCCGGATTTCTCGTCGACGGCCTCGAAGATCTCGGCCATTCCCCCGAGCGCGATGCGCCGCACCATCCGGTAATGGTCGATGAAGGTAGGAATTCCGTGCGAGACCGCCTCGGAAGGCATCGTTTGCGGAATCTTACGCGCGAGCTGGAATGATCCGGGGACGCCGTTCCTCTCGGAGTAGGGTCGGTGGCCCGTCCGCGCCGGCCGGCCCAGGAGGTTCCCGTGTCCATTCTGACCTCTCGCTTCGTTCGTGCTCTGGGTGCCGCCGCTTCACTCGCGTCTCTCGCCGTTCTCGCGGGGGCCCCGGCCCTCGGCGCGTCGAAGTTCTCGTACGAGGACTGGAACAAGGTCCTCGGAAAGTTCGTGGACGCGCGGGGCTACGTGAACTACGACGCGCTCGCGAAGGACCGCGGCGATCTCGACCGGTTCGTCGCGTCGATCGAGAAGACGAGTCCGCGCTCGGATCCCGGGCTTTTTCCAACGAAGAACGACCGGCTCGCGTACTGGCTCAACGCCTACAACGCGGAGGTCTTCAAGGGCGTGCTCGCGCGCGGACCCGAGAAGGAGAGCGTGTGGAAGGGCGGCCTCTTCTCGGGCTACTCCTTCTTCGTGGGCATGGACATCGTGCTCGGGGGTGAGAAGCTGAACCTCAAGAAGCTCGAGGACAAGACCGTGCGCGAGGAGTTCAAGGACCCGCGCGTCCACGCGGCGCTGAACTGCGCGTCGAAAGGCTGCCCGCGGCTCCCCCAGGTCGCGTTCGATCCGGAGAAGCTCGACGAGCAATTGGACGAGGGAATGCGGGGCTTCGTCGCCGAGCCCCGCAACGTCACGATCGACGATGCCGCGAGGACCGTCACGCTCTCGAAGATCCTGGACTGGTTCGCCGGAGACTTCGTCGGCTACGAAAAAACGCACGGGAATCCCGGCGGTAACCAGATCGACTACGTGAACCGCTACAGGGGCGCGCTGCCGAAGATCCCGAAGGCATCCACCATGAAGTTCTTCGAATACGACAAAAGCGTGAACAGGCAACAGTAGACTCCCGGTTCTTGCTTCAACCCTCCATCGCGGTCCTCGACGTCGGCTTCGTCAAACACCCCGACCTGCCCGCCCGCCGCGTGATCGCGTGCCGCGACGCGACGGGCCGGCGGGTCGTGCCGTTCCGCTACGGCGACCCGAGATTCTTCGCCGAACACGGCACGCGCACGATGCTTCTCGCGGCCGGGGACGGTCACGGGAGCGGCCTCGCCTCGCCCTGTCCGCGCGCCCGAGTCGTGCTCGTGAAAGTGGGACAGGACCACCGCGTGCCGCGGGAGGCGATCGTGCGGGCATTCCGGTGGATCCTCGCGCGGGGACACGCCTACGGCGTGCGCGTCATCCTGTGCCCGTTCGGAGACGACCTCCAGAGGCGAGGCGACAGGAGCGCGGTCCCGTCCCTCGTCCGCGCGCTCGACGAGAAAGGAATGCTCCTCGTCGCGGCCGCTGGCTGGGATCCGTCCGGAGCATGCGTCTCGCCCGCCTCGTCTCCCTGTGCGATCGGCGTCGGTGGCTGGGACGTGGAGGCTCGGCGCCCAGCCCGCGGGCCGCGCGTGGCCATCCTGTCGGGCGTCCTGAAGCCCGACCTCCTCGCTCCGGCTGTTCCGCTCCTCGTGCCGTCCCTCGACGGGAAGCACCGGGAGAAGGCCGGCGGGACCTCCTTCGCGGCGGCGCTGGTCGCCGGGGCCGCCCTCGCGCTCCTCAAAGCTGAGCCTGGGCTCACACGAAAGGACGTGCTTGCACGGCTCACGGCCGCGGCGCGGCGGATTCCCGGGCAGCCGCCCGCCCTCGATCCACGGGCGTGCCACCGGTTGGGGATTCCCGTCGGACGTGTGGGCTGATATCTTTAGCGGGTGAATCAAAACGCAGAAGAACGCCGGGTCTTCGACGACTTCCTGAAAAAGAAGGGCTTGAAGGTCACCCGCGAGAGGACGGCGCTCTTCGACGAGATCTTCTCGACCCACCGCCACTTCGACGCGGAGGACCTCGTCATCCGCATGCGCGATCGCGGCACGAAGGTGTCGCGCGCGACGATCTACCGCACGCTCGAGCTCCTCTACGAGTGCGGCCTCGTCGGTCGCGTGCGCCTGAACGAGGAGAAGTACCGGTACGAGCGTCTTCGCAAGGGCGAGCATCACGACCACCTCGTGTGCTCGAGCTGCGGCCGGGTCATCGAGTTCATCGACGCCGCAATCGAGAAGCGCCAGGACGCGGTCTGCAGGGAGCACGACTTCGCCGCGACGTCACACTCCCACCAGATCCGGGGGATCTGCTCCGCCTGCCGGAAGGCCTCCGCGAAGACTTCCGTGAGGTCGGCCGGCGTCGCCTGAACGGTGGCCCCGTCCCTCGTCCTTTTCCGGCGGAATCTCCGACTCGACGACAACCGCCCTCTCGACGCGGCCCTGAGGGCATCTGCCTCGGTCGTTCCGGTCTTCGTCCTCGATGCGGAAGAGGCCCGTGAAGCCCCGGACGGCGCCTCGCCCGCCGGCCTCTCGTTCCTCGCCGATTCGCTGAGAGACCTCGCGGCGGAGCTTCTCGAGAGCGGCTCGAGGCTCGTCGTGCGCGAGGGCGGTCTCGCGTCCACCCTCGCCGCGCTCGCGGAAGAGACGGACGCGAGCGCGGTGTTCACGCACGGCGACCACGAGCCGCGCGGGCGGACGCTCCTCGCCGAGGTGCGGACGGCTCTCGACGCGCGGGGCGTCGCCCTCCACACGGTCGAGGATCTGCTCCTCGTTCCGCCGGATGCCATTCTCTCGGAGTCGGGAAAGCCCTTCACGGTCTTCACGCCGTTCTCGCGACGCTGGCTCGAACGCGACAAGGACGCGCCCGTTTCCAGGCCGGCTCGGATCCCGACGCCGGATGCCGTCCGCGCCGCGTCCTTCCCGTCGATCACGCCCGATTCCGCGCGTGGCCTCTCCGAAGCGGGCCCGCCGGGCCGTGCGCGGGGAGGCTGTCGCGAGGCGCGCCGCGCGTGGGACGTGTTTCGCGAGTCCGCGCTCCTCCGCTATGCGGCGGCGCGCGACCGGCCGGACCTTCCTGGCACGTCCCGTCTCTCGCCCCACCTCCGCTTCGGTACGATCGGGATCCGGCGTGTCCTCTCCGAGGCCAAGGAGGCGTGGAGAGGCGCGGATGCCGGGGGACGGGCCGGAATCGAGACGTTCATCCGCGAGCTCGCGTGGCGCGAGTTCTATGCGGGAGTCCTCTTCCATGCGCCGCGGGTTCTCACGGAGAACTTCCGGAGCGCGTTCGACTCCTTCCCGTGGCGCACGGGCGAGGAGGCCGACCGCCTGTTCGCCGCCTGGGAGTCGGGCCGCACGGGCTATCCGATCGTGGACGCGGGAATGCGGCAGCTCCTCGCGCAGGGCTGGATGCACAACCGCGTCCGCATGGTCGTCGCGTCGTTCCTGACGAAGGATCTCCTCATCGACTGGCGCCGCGGCGAGGCGCTCTTCCGGAGGCACCTCGCGGACTTCGATCCCGCGTCGAATGGGGGCGGCTGGCAGTGGGCCGCGGGAACGGGAACCGACGCGCAGCCGTTTTTCCGCATCTTCAACCCCGTCCTTCAGGGCCGGAAGTTCGATCCCGAAGCCGCGTACCTCAAGGAATGGATTCCGGAGCTGCGCGGAGTCCGCGCCGCGCCGGGCGCGCTCCACGCGCCGTGGGAGCTCGAGCCGCCGCCGTCCGGGTACCCCGCCCCCGTCGTCGACCACGCGACGGCGCGGGCCCGGGCGCTCGCCGCGTTCGCGTCGCTGAAGAAGAGCTGACGCCGGTCAGGGGCTCGGCGCCGCCGCGGGGAGAGAGACGACGGGCGGAGCCGCCTCGAGCGGCAGTCCGTAGAGCGAGGCGTAGACACTCTGGAAGAAGAGGACGCGTTTGACGTAGAGCCGCGTTTCCGCGTAGGGGATCGACTCCAAAAATTCATCTTCGGGAGCAAAACCCGAGGCTCTCTTCCAGGCGTGAACGCGTCCGGGTCCGGCGTTGTACGCGGCGAGCGCCGCGGCGGTGTCGCCCCCGAAGGTATCGAGGAGCTGTTTGAGATAGTGGGCGCCGAGCCTCAGGTTTGCCTGCGGATCCCCGAGATCGGGACGGCCCTTGCCGTTTTCCTTGCGGTAGAGGAATCGGCCCGTCGCGGGCATCACCTGCATGAGGCCGAGTGCGCCGGTCCGCGATTTCGCATCCTCCGTGAAGACGCTTTCCTGCCGGATGAGACCGAAGAGCAGCGAGGCCGGGACGCCCGCGGCGCGCGCGGCCTCGCCGATTCTCTCCGCGTGGACGAGAGGATAGTAGGCGGCGCGCGCTTCGGCCGGGACCGCACCCTCCTCGGGAGTGCCGAGCTCCGGATAGCGCCGCTTGAGGACCGCGGCCGCGCGCCGGTGGTCGCCCCGCAGGGAAGCGGCACGGCCCGCGAAGAGCGCGTCGAGCGAGCCTTCGCTCTCGGCGGAATCCTCGGCGAGGCCGGGAAATCCACAGCGGAGGAGCTCGCGCGATGGGAGGGCCGCGCTTTCTGGAATCGTGTCGCTCTCGTGGGTGGCGAGCGCGGGCGGCGCCGCGGGAAGCGTCACGCCGAGCGCGGCGGCGGCCCAGCGTCCGTAGAGATCGGGCACGGTGGACGGCAGGAGGCTCGCGTAGAGGGCGCGCGCCGTCGCGATCTTGCCCGCCTTCTCGTGCGCCCTCGCGGACCAGTACGTCGCCCGCCTGCGCAGGAACGCCCCGCGATACGCGGGGATCTGCTCGTCGAAAATGCGTGCCGCCCCCGCGAAGTCTCCGGCCGTGTAGCGCGCCCACCCGTCCGCGAACCACTCGGCGGCGCCCGCGTCCGTCGTCGGGTCGAGCTCGAGGAGCGGAGCGAGGAAGCGGCGCGCATCGTCCCCGCGCGAAACCTTCCAGGCGAGCCGGATCGCGCCCTCGAGAAGCCGGCGGCGGTCGTCGTCGAGGAGGTGGCGCGCGAGGAGCGCGTCGAGCTCTCCCAGCCTGCGGCCCGCTTCGGCGCGTTCCCTTTCGGAGACGATCTTCGGAGCGGGGCGGGTCCTGCCGCGAGGAGGCGCGCGGCGGCGGCGCCCGCGGCGCCCGGCGCGCGCCTCCGGGGCGCCTGCGAGCCGGATCTCGACGAGCCACGACAGGGCGGCCCGGTGAACCGTGTCCGCTTCGCTCGAGGGTTCGGAGGAGGGGAGGGCGAGGAGCCGCTTCGCGTCGCGTGGGCTGCCCGCGGCGAGCCAGGCGGCCGCCGCCGCGGCGCGCAGGCGTGCGGGCACGTCCGGTCCGAGCGATCTCAGGAGAGCCGATGCGCGTGCGGAGTCGCGGCCCGCGAGGACGCGCGCCCTCGCGATGCGGATCTCGGGAGGCGCGGAGCGCACGGCGGCCTCGAAGGATTCCCGGTCGGCTTCGTCGAAGAGGTCCGTCGCGCGGGCGGGCGCATCGGGCTCTTCGGCAGCGAGCCGGACGAGACGGTCGCGGCCCGCTTCCAAAGACAGGACCCGCGCCTCGGCGAGCGCCTGGCCGATGAGCGCCCGGGAATGGGCCGCGTCCGGCGCGAAACGGGCGGCGAGGGCGGCGAGGGCGGCGCGCACGGCCTCGCGCTCATGCGGCGAGCTCGCGATCCGCGCGGCGTTGCGAAGCGACGCGCGCGCGAGCGCCGGCAATGGCTCGAGAGACGAGAACGAGACGAGGGCCGGCACGCGACCCTCCCCCGGTGGGGCGGCCATGAGCGCGATAAGCCTCGGGAGGCCCGGCAGTCCGAGTTGCGATGCGTCGAGGCCGGCGACGAGAGCCGCCGCGGAGCCGTCTCCCTTCTCGAGTCTCAGGGACGCGGCGAAGAGACGCCTCCGGAGCTCGATGGCCGAAAGGGCGGGAACGGGCGCGGGAGTCGTCTCGGGCGCCGCGGTCGCCCGGGCGAGACCTCCGGCGGAGAGCGCGCTCGCGAAAAGGACGACCCGGAGAGTCAGCGGCTCAGCTCACCGTGCCGAGAGCCTCGGCACGGCCGTCGGCGAGGATGCGCACGAGCTCGTCGCGGAAGAAGTCCGTGTCCTGACGAATCGCGGCGGGCGTCCTCTCGTCGTAGACCTGGCGGCTCCGCTCGATGTCGTCTTTAAGCCGTTCGTAGAGATCGTTCAGCGACCTTCCCTCTTCGACCTTCTTCTCGTTGTAGAGCTTGATCTCGGAGATCAGGAGCCGCGCGAGCCGGCGGGCGTCGTCGTGCGCGCGCTGTGGGCTGTCGGCTGCGCCCGCCCGCCCGCGCGGCACGAATCCCGAGATCGGGCGCACCGCGTTTCCGAGATCGCGCGGCGGCGACACGGCTGAGGTCGAGACGCGGCCGGGTTTCTGCACGGTGACATCGGCCTCGGCGGGCGACGCTGCCCGCCCGGAAGCGCGGAGGGCTTCGAAGGCACCCGTGAAGTCGCCCGTGGACGCGTTCGAAAGAGGGGAACCGATCCCACCGGGGAGCGAGGCGGCGAGAGGCGGAGCCGGCAGCGCGGGCGCGCCCGGCGAGGACGTCGAGGGGAACGAAGCAGAGGACGGATAAGACGGCGCGGCCGGAGAGGGGAGCGACCCGATCGCGGGAATCTGGCTCGTGAGGCCCGGGTCCGACGCAAAGGCGCGGATTCCAGGCGGGACCCGGGTCTTCGCGGACTCTTCGATCGCGCGCAGCGCCTCGCCTGCGTCGGTCGATCGGATCCGCTGCGGGGGCGAAGCCGGAATCGTCGCCGAGGGCGGCGGGGTGATTGGCGCGGAGGGCGAGGCGGGAGCGAGTGGGGGTGCCGGAAGAGCCGCGGGAGCCGGTGAGAGGTCGACCTCGAAATCGGTGGCGGCCGCGGTCGCCGCGGGCGCGAGTGACGGCTCGAAACGCACGATCGCTTCCCCGGTCGGCGTGAGGGACGGGGACGGGATCTTCTTGCGAGCCGCGAGGAGGTCGACCGCGAGGCCGGTCACGAACGTGAGAACCTCGACCGCGGCCTCGTTCAGCCGGCCGTCCTCGCCCGGGAGCTCGTCTGCACAGACGACGCCGGCCAGCCGGTCGCGGATGACCATCGGGACGAGAAGCGTGCGGCTCGGAGCCTGTCCTCCGAGCGCGCGCCGCAGCGGGCCGGACTCGCTCGGCGGTTCCGCGAGCACAGAGCGCTGCGACTTCAGAACGGCCGCGACGAACGGGTCGTCCTCGACGCCGAGATCGATCGAGCGCACGGACTCGTCGCGTCCTCCGGACGCGTCGAAGCCGAGCGCCTTCCAGCCCGTGAGACGGTCGTTGCGAAGGACGAGGAGCGCGACGCGCGACGCGTGCGCGTTCACGCGGGTCAGAAACCGCGAGAGGACATCGACCTGGGTGCGCGCGGATTCGATCGCCGCGAGCGAGCCGCGCACGACCGTCCAGTCGGCCTGGGGTGCGCCGGGCGCGGTGGCGGGAGGAGGAGCGGGCGCGGGCGCCGCGTCCTCGAGCATGAGCCCGATGAGGTCCTCGGGAAGCAGCGGTTTCGCGTGCGCCGGAATCTTGTCCGAGAGCGAGGTGAGAAGGGTCTCGATGTCTCTCCGCGCGTCCACGAGCGACGATTTCCACGTCGCGAGGTGGTCCTCGAGATGCGTGGAGAGCGATTCGATCAGGCGGCGTGTCGCGGCGGGGTCGACCGACATATCTCTCCTGACGGCGCCTTCGGGCGGGGCCTTCGGCGTTGCGTTCGCGGCATTATATTCGGACAGAGGGACTTGGCGGGACCCCGGAGGGGTGGATTGACGCCCGGGCACACCCGCTTTAGCATGTGAGGTTCGCCCGCGCCTCCTCAACGCTCGTTGGGTCGGGGCACTCGGGGCCGGAGAGGAGGGAGATCTCAAGTGCCACTGATCCACGTCAAGGAAGACGAGTCGTTCGAAAATGCCCTGCGCAGGTTCAAGCGCAAGTGCGAGAAGTCCGGAATCCTTTCCGAGCTCAAGAAACGGCAGCACTACGAGAAGCCCTCGGCCAAGCGGAAACGCAAGGCCATCGCGGCCCGAAAGAAAATGCTGCGCAAGCTGGCGGAAGAGCGCCGCACGGGGATGTAGATTCCCGTTCCGTGAGTCATCCCGAACTCGACTGGCCCGGCGCGCTTCGGCTCGCCGGGCGTTTTTGTTCCACGGAACGCGGCCGCGACCGGGTCCTCGGGGCCGAGCCGTCGGCGGATTCCTTCGAAGTCGTGAGGAGGCTCTCCGTCACGCGCGACCTTCTCGACCGCCGCGCGCGCCGGCCGCCGGTCGCTCTCGGCGGCCTCGACGAAGGGGCGCCGCTCGTCTCGCGCCTCGGGCCGCAGGGCCGCGCGCTCCCCCCGGAGGACCTCCTCGACCTCTTTCTCCTCGTCGAGCGCTCGGAGGGCGCACGCCTCGCCGTGCCCGTGCCCGACCTTCCGCTCGCGTCCCTTTCCGATCTTCTCTTTCCGCTCGCGTCGTTCGAAGACCTCCTGGCCGAGAGGGAGCCGACGTTCGAGCCGGACGGACGCGTGAAGGACACCGCCTCCGCGCGCCTCTACGCGATTCGCTCTTCCATCCAGCGCCTGAGGAAGGACGTGGTGCGGAAGCTCGAGGAGGTCGCCCGCGCTCACGTGGACGCGCTCACGGGCGGCTACGTGACGGAGAAGGGAGGCCGCTACTGCCTGCCCGTGCGCGCGGACCGCCGCGACCAGGTGGGCGGCCTCGTGCACGAGAGGTCGGGCTCGGGACAGACGGTCTTCGTCGAGCCGCTCCTCGTCGTCGAGGACAACAACGCTCTCGCGGAGGCCGTCGAGGAGGAGCGCGAGGAAGTTCACCGAATCCTCGTGGCGCTGACGGGCCGCTTCTCGGCCCGGCGCGACGACCTCGTCGTCGCGGTCGACGTCCTGACGGAGCTCGACGCCTACCAGGCGCGCGCCGAGTTCTCGTCCCGCGTCGCCGGCGTCTTCCCCGAGTTCTCGGACCGGCTTGTCCTCAAGGCCGCGCGCCATCCCCTGCTCGACAGGCGTCTCGCCGAGCTCCGCGCGGACGTCTTCGGAGAGCGCGAGGAGCGCCACTCGGACGCGGTGCCCCTCGATCTCGAGCTGCCCGAAGGGGCCCGCCTCCTCCTCCTGTCGGGGCCGAACGCGGGCGGAAAGAGCGTCGCGATGAAGACGGTCGGCCTCTTCGCGCTCCTCGCGCAGTCGGGCTTCGCGATTCCGTGCGGACCGGGGTCGACGCTTCCGGTCTTCGACGCGGTGCTCGTCGTCGCGGGGGACGCGCAGGACCTCCTCGGGGACCTCTCCTCTTTCGAAGCGGCCATGACGCGGACGGCGCGCGTCCTCGCGGGCGCGACCGCAAAAAGCCTCGTCCTCCTCGACGAGCTCGGGAGCGGCACCGATCCCGACGAGGGCGCGGCCCTCGCGATCGCCGTCCTCGACGAGGACCTCTCGCGCGGCGGGATCACGATCGCCACGACGCATCTCTCCGCCGTGAAGGAATGGGCGCAGGACCGGCCGCGCGTCCTTTCGGCCGCGATGGAGTTCGACGAGAAAGCGGGGCGGCCGACGTTCCGCGTGCGGGCCGGCGCGAGCGGCCGTTCGCGTGCGCTCGCGGTCGCGGAGAAGGCCGGGTTGCCCGCCCGCGTCCTGGCGGCAGCGAAGAAGCGGCTCGGCTCCTCGTGGGAGGCGGCGGACGCGGCGCTGACCCGCCTCGAGGCGGAGACACGGCGGGCGCGCGAGGAGGCGGACAAGGCGAAGGCGGCCGCCGAGAAGGCGGCCGGACGGCTCCTCGATCTCGAGAAGGAGCGGGTCCAGCTCGCGGCGGAAAGAGCAAAGGTCAAAGAGAAGGCGAAGGAACAGGTCGACAAGGCGCTCCAGACGCTGCGCGAGAAGACGCGGCAGGAGCTCGAACGCATGCGCGAGGACCTGAAGGCCGGGCGCTCGATCTCGCGGGGCGCGCTCATGACGGTGACGCAGTCGGCGCGCGAGGCGGCGATGAGCCTCTTCGGCGGAGACGACGAGCCTCCCCCGCTGTCCGGGCCCGTCTCCGTCGGCATGGAAGTCCGCATCGCGGGCCTCGGTGCGACCGGCCGGCTCCTCGCCCTCGCCCAGGGCCGCGGGGAGGCCGAGGTCGAGGTGAAGGGGAAACGCGTACGGGTGAAGCTCGACGCGCTCTCCCCTGCCGCGGCGGTTCCCACGCGCACGGCTCCGCCGAAGGCCACGGCCGCCGCCGCGGGCCGGACAGCTCCCCCGCAATCCGGCGTCCTCGCGACGAGCGAGATCGTGCTCGTCGGGCAACGCGTGGACGATGCGCTGCCCGTCGTCGAGAAGGCGATCAACGACGCGCTCCTGTCCGGCAAGCAAGCGCTCCGCCTCGTGCACGGCCACGGAACGGGTCGTCTCGCGGCAGCCGTGCGGGAGTTCCTCCACACGCACCCGGGAATCGCGTCCTACCGCTGGGCGGACGCCGACGAGGGCGGGCAGGCCGTCACGATCGCGAGGCTGGATGTCTGAACCCCTCTACGACATCACCGACGACGTCAAGCGCGACGTTCTCGAGGCCACGGACCTCGTTCAGCTGATCGGCGCCGTGACGTCCCTGAAAAAAGCGGGGCGCTCCTGGAAAGGCCTGTGCCCGTTCCACGGGGAGAAGAGCCCGTCGTTCCACGTGCATCCGGACAAGGGTTTCTATTATTGCTTCGGCTGCGGTGCGAAGGGGGACGCGATCACGTTCGTGAGGGAGACCGAGCGGCTCGAGTTCCCAGACGCCGTCGCGTATCTCGCGCGCCTCGCGGGGGTGACGCTTCCCATGCGCCGGAGCGGCACGCGCGTGGACCGCGGCAAGGAGACCCGGGCCGCGGAAGCGCTCAGCCTCGCGGCGGCATTTTTCCGCGCGAATCTCGACCGGCATCCGGCCGCGCGGGAGCTCCTCGAGAAGCGCGGGCTCACGGTCGAGGAAGGGCATGCCTATGGCTTCGGGGCCGCGCTCGACGCCTGGGACGCCCTCAAGGTATCTCTCGCGCCGCGCGTCCAGGAGGACACGCTCGTCGAAGCCGGCCTTCTCCAGAAGAACCCCGAGACCGGCCGGGTCTACGACCGGTTCCGCAACCGCCTCACGATCGAGATCCGCGACGGGCGCGGCGAGATCCTCGGCTTCGGCGCGCGCGCGTTCGGGGACGACCAGCCGAAGTACCTCAACTCTCCGGAGACGGCCCGCTTCTCTAAGGGGAAGCTCCTCTACGGACTCGACCGCGCGAAGGAGGCGATCCGCAGGGAGGATCTCGTGCTCCTCGTCGAGGGGTATTTCGACCGGATCGCCTGTGAAAGGGCGGGTACGGCAAACGCCGTCGCGTCGATGGGAACCGCGCTCACGGCGCCCCAGGTCGAGCTCCTCGCCCGCCAGGCCGCGACGGTCGTCGTCGCCTACGACGGGGACGCTCCCGGGATCGCGGCCGCTTACAAGGCGTTTCCCCTTCTCCTCGCGCGCGGGGTTCACGTGCGGCACCTCGCGCTGCCCGAAGGACACGATCCCGACTCATACCTGGCGGCTCACGGTTCCGAGGCCCTGCGTGCTGCGATCGCGGGAGCTCCGGGAATCCTCGAGGCGCTCCTCTCGCGCATCCCGGAGACGGCGGGCCAGGATCCGACGGAGCGCGCGGGAAAAATGCGCGAGGCCGTCGACATCCTCTCGGTGGCGACCGATCCCGTTCTCCGCCACGAGCTCCTATCCGGACTCGCCCGAGGCACGGGGGTGCCTCTTTCGGTCCTCGCACCGGCCCCGGGGAAGAAAACGGCGTCCGCGGCGGTTAAGCCGAAGCCGGAGGTCTCGCACCAGGCGCATTCCATCGAGCTTCCGGAACAGGAGGCGCGTGTGCTGGCAGCACTTCTCTCTGAATGGCCCCGGAGCGCGCCGCTCGCAGCGAGGATTCCTGGGGATGTTTTTTTTCATCCCGTTGCAAAGGAAATACTTATGGCCCTAAAGGAGCTTTCACCTGAGACCGGAACCCTTGATTTTTCGCAACTTACGTCACATCTTGGAACGGACGCGGGTCCCCTCGCCGCTGAATTGCTGCTTCGGCAGGGCAGCTCAGGGGCAGAAATCTCGGGCGAAAGCGGGGACAAAAGCGGGCTCAGCCGAATTCATATCCCATTGCTGCAGTTGAAGATACGTTCACTGGAGGAAACTGCGAGAGGCCTCCAGCCGGAGATTCAGGACGCTGCGGCCGCCGGCAACCTTTCTGGGCGCGACTCGGCCTATCGCCGCAAACAAGCGCTCGTCGAGGAAATCCGGAGTCTGAAGGCGGAACTAAAAGCGGAGACCGCGAGACGAAACTGAAGCGCACGGGACCTCCCGGCGTATGGAAGCGAGAACCCAGGTGACCGTAGAAGAAAAGCACCCCGAAGTCAGGACCCTGATCAACCTCGGCAAGGAGCGCGGATACCTGCTCTACGACGAGATTTACCAGGCTCTGCCCGAAGAGCTTGCGAACGCGCCGGAAGAGCTCGACGAGATCTACATCCGGTTCGGCGATTACGGGATCGAGGTCGTCGACGTCCCCGAGAAGGCGACGAAGAAGTCCGGCCCCGCCGCCGGTTCGGAGACGACTGTTCCCGACCCGACGACCGTCGAGAAGACGAACGATCCGGTGCGCATGTACCTCCGCGAGATGGGCACCGTGAAGCTGCTCGACCGGGAGGGAGAGGTCTCGATCGCGCGACGCATCGAGAACGGCGAGGCGAAGATCTACCGCGCCCTGTCGACGAACAAGGTCGTCCTCGGCGAGATCCTGAAGATCGTCGAGCAGGCCAAGAAGGACAAGAACGTCGCACGCGGCTTCCTCGAATTCGCGGCGGCGGCTCTGGAAGAGGCCGACGAGATCGATCCGAAGACGGCGAACAGGATCGGGTCCATCCAGAAGCACTTCGAGAAGGTCGGGAAGCTGGACGGCGAGCTGCGCAAGCTCGCGGACCGCAAGCGGCCGATGCCCAAGCCGAAGAAGCTGACGGTCAAGGCGCTCGTCTCCGCGAAGGCGAAGGCGAAAGCGGTCGGCAAGCCCGTGCCGCCCACGAAGCCGCAGCCGGTCGTCGACCCGGCGATCGACCGGCGCGTCTCGGAGATCGCGCGCCTCATCCACGCGATCGACTTCACGCCCGCGACGCTCCTGCGCATGGTGAACATGCTGAAGGACCTCGACCGGCAGTTCGCGATGCCCGAGGCCACGATCCGGCAGGACCTCACGAACCTCAAGAAAGAGAAGAACGAGGTCCGCCGCGACTTCTACAAGCGCCGCGTCTCGAAGTACCGGCAGATGCTGAAGGACCTCGAGGAGAAGTACCGGATCGACCACGACGAGATCAAGCGGACGATGAAGCTCATCCGCGAGGGCGAGGGCGAGGCCGATCAGGCCAAGCAGGAGCTCATCGTCGCGAACCTGAGGCTCGTCGTCTCGATCGCGAAGAAGTACACGAACCGCGGACTCCAGTTCCTCGATCTCATCCAGGAGGGGAACATCGGCCTCATGAAGGCCGTCGAGAAGTTCGAGTACCGCCGGGGCTACAAGTTCTCGACGTACGCGACGTGGTGGATCCGGCAGGCGATCACGCGCGCGATCGCCGACCAGGCCCGCACGATCCGGATTCCCGTCCACATGATCGAGACCATCAACAAGCTCACGCGCACGCAGCGCTCCCTCGTCCAGGAGCTCGGCCGCGAGCCGACGGCCGAGGAGATCGCCAAACGCATGGACATGCCGGCGTCGAAGGTCCGCAAGATCATGAAGATCGCGCAGGAGCCGATCTCCCTCGAGACGCCGATCGGCGAAGAGGAAGACTCGCATCTCGGCGACTTCATCGAGGACCGTCAGGTCATCTCGCCGATCGACGCCGTGATCGTCGCGAACCTGAAGGACCAGACGCGCCGCACGCTCAAGACGCTCACGCCTCGCGAGGAGCAGGTCCTGAGGATGCGCTTCGGCGTCGGCGACGGTTCCGAGCACACGCTCGAAGAGGTCGGAAAGAGCTTCAACGTGACGCGCGAGCGCATCCGCCAGATCGAGAGCAAGGCCCTCCGGAAGCTCCGGCATCCCAGCAGGGCCAAGAAGCTTCGGCCCTTCGTGGACGTTGGGCAGTAAAGTGGTATATTCGATCCTCGGCCGTAAGGGTCCGTAGCTCAGCGGTTAGAGCCACCGGCTCATAACCGGCGGGTCCCTGGTTCGAATCCAGGCGGACCCACCGGACGGTTCCGATGGCGAAATGAAAGAGGGAGACTCGACATCCGGGCGCGCAGAAACACTTCCGATTCCTCGGGCGCATTCGAGCGCCGGGGGTCCGTCCAGACGGGCGCCGCATGGCGCCCGTTTTTGCTTTTCAGGGAGCTAGCATGAAGACCGGAACCATGAAGACCGGAACGAAAAGGTGAGCGCGACGATGACGAGTCCGCTCGACAGACTCTTTCTCCTTCAGGAAGTCCTCCTCGAGGTCGACGCCAAGACCCTGCGGCGCGAGCGCACACCGGACCATCTCGTCCATATCGAGGCGGCCTACCTCGACGCCCGGCGGCAGCGCGACGCCGCGGGGGCCGTGCTGTCTCAGGCGGGGGAGCGTAAGAAGGCGCTCGACGGGGAGATCCAGGATTTCAACGAACAGCTCAAGAAGTACCAGCAGCAGCTGCAGTCCGTGAAGACGAGCCGCGAATACAGCGCGCTCCTGAACGAAATCGACGGCATCAAGCGCGAGGTGAGAACGCGCGAGGACGAGCTCCTCTCCCTCGACGAGACGATGGCGGGCTCCTCGACCGAGCTCAGTGAGCGCGACGAGGCGTTCCCCGCCGAGGAGGCCGGTTACGAGGAGCAGATGAAGGAGTGGCGCGCCGAGCAGGCCGCTCTCGACGCCGAGATCGCCGCTGCGAGCACGAGGGCGAAGAGCCTCAGGGCGGAGCTCGAGCCCCGTCTCCTGAAGACGTTCGAGCAGATCCGTAACAAGAGGGCCGGTGTCGCCGTGGCCCGCGTCGACATGGTCGGGCCGCAGACGGCCGCCTGCTCGGCCTGCCACGTGCGCCTTCGCCCGCAGCTCCTCTCCGATCTCCGGCTCTCGAAAGAGACGGTCTTCTGCGAGAGCTGCAAGAGGATCCTCTACTGGATTCCGTGAGTCCGCCGGGACGGAAGCTCGCGGGCACGCTCGTTCTCTATTTCGACGGAGCGTCGCGCGGCAATCCCGGCCCGTCGTCTTACGGCGTCTGGTCGCCCGCGGGGCTCAAGGACTCCAAGACGCTCGGATCCACGACGAACAACGTCGCCGAGTGGCGCGGCTTTCTCGCGGCTCTCGACCTCGCGCTTTCCTCGGGAGCCCCGGACGTCGAGATCCGCGCCGACAGCCAGCTCGTTCTCCGGCAGTTCTCCGGGGAGTACCGCATGAAGGCTCCGCACCTCGCGGGCTTCCTCGAAGAGGCGCGGCGGAAAGCCCGCCGGATTCCGAGGCTTCACGTCGTGCACGTGCCCCGCGAGGAGAACCACGAGGCCGACGCCCTCGCGAACGAGGCCCTCGACGACGCCCGCGCCGCCGCGCGTTCGAGGGCGTGAGGCGGGAGGCGCCATGAGTCGCGGCGACGAGATCGCCGGGCGCCTCACGGACGTCAAGGCGCGGATCGCCGCGGCCGAAACGAGGAGCGGGCGGCCAACGGGCGCCGTCCTCCTCGTCGCGGTGGGTAAGACGTACCCCCTCTCCGACCTCCTTCTCGCCTACGCTTCAGGAGCCCGCGCGTTCGGCGAGAACCGCGTCCAGGAAGCCGAGGAGAAGTTCCCGGGTCTTCCCCCGGACGCGGCCGGCCATCTCATCGGGCCCTTGCAGTCGAACAAGGTCAATCGCGCCGTGAAGATCGCGGCCGCCGTCGAGACGATCGATACGGAGGACCTCGCGAGGCGCCTCGCGCGTGCGGCGGAAGCCTCCGGGAAGCGCCTCGCCGTGTACGTGCAGGTCCGCCTCGGGGGAGAAGCCACGAAGTCGGGCGTCGACGCGGGGGGCGCGGGCACGCTCGTCGAGGCCGTGCGGGCGCTGCCCGCGCTCGACCTTCGGGGCCTCATGACGATTCCCCCTCCAGGCGAGACGCGCCGGCACTTCGCGGAGCTGCGCGAGCTCGGCCAGCGCCTCTCCGTGGCCGGGCTTTCGATGGGCATGAGCGACGACTTCGAGGCGGCCGTCGAGGAGGGCGCGACGCTCGTCCGCGTGGGCAGCGCGATCTTCGGAGCGCGCCCCCCGGCTCGGGGGTGAGAAGCCCGGTGCTACCCTCCGCGCGATGGCGCCGGCGATGAGACTGCGTTGGGCGGGCCCTCCGGGCTGGCGTCGGATTCCGCTCGTGACACGCGCGCTCCTCGTCCTCGTCGGCGCCGGTTACCTCGTGACCCTCGCGTGGCCGCCGGCGGCGCTCTGGCTCGTGCTCCTCGCAGGGTCGCCCTTCGTCTTTCAAATCTGGCGGCTCGTGACCTACGTGTTCGTCAACGGCTCGATCACGGGAGTTCTCTTCACGCTCCTCTTGATCTGGAGCCTCGGCAGCGAGATCGAGCCCCGGTGGGGATCGCGGAGGTTCACGTTCTTCCTCGGAACGGCGGCGGTGGTCGCCGGTCTCTTCGGCCTTCTCGTCGGCGGTGGCGCGGGGATGACGCCGGCCCTTCTCGCGCTGATCTTCGCGTGGATGCTCGAGGGCCCTTCCCAGCCCCTCTCCTTTTTCGGCATCTTCCCGATGACCCGGTTCGGCTTCGCGATTCTCGCCCTCGTCGTCGTCGTGTTCGGCGAACTGGAGGGAACGCGCTCGCCCGCGAGACTCCTTTTCGTCTTAGGGGGCCTTCCGGTGAGCTGGCTCTTCGTGCGCGGCGCGCGCGGAGGAGGTCCGCGGTTTCCTCGGGTTCGGAATCCATTCCGGAGGCGCCGCTTCACGGTCGTCGATCCGGCGCGGGACTCTCGCGTCCATTGAATTGAGTCCAAAGGGTTTACAATCGCGCTCATGAGACCCTCCATCAGCGCGCTCGAGATTCGCAAGAGGCAGTTTCCGAGGCGATTTCGCGGCTTCGATCCGGCGGAGGTCACGAACTTCCTCGATGCCTTCGCGGAGGACCTCGAGGAGATGTCGCGCGAGCTCGACGAGCTCGAGCGCGAGAACGCGCGGCTGAGGGAAGAGAACGCGCGCCACCGCGACACCGAGGCCACGCTCAAGGAAACGCTCCTCCTCGCGCAGCGCTCCGCCGACAGCCTCCGCGAGACGAGCGAGAAGGATGCGGGCCGCATCGTGAAGGAGGCCGAGACGAAGGCCGAGCGCATGGTGCAGCAGGGGTTCGAGCGGATGGCCGACACCGAGAAGAAGATCCGCGAGCTCCGCATGGAGCGCCGGAATTTCCAGTTGAAGCTCCAGAGCACGATCGACCTCTTCCAGCAGGTTCTCAACTTCGACAAGGAAGAAGACGAGATGGAGAGCTCCCTCTCGATCCACCGGCCGAAGAAGCGCGAGGGAGAGACGGCCTGAGTCGGCTGGCCGTCCGGCACCTCGCCGAGCTGGCGACGCCGGAAGGAGTCTCTCCGCGCGGAGGCGCTGATCAGGGCCTCGTTCGAAGGGTCCGGGACGCCGCGCTCCTCGTGGAGGACGGCCTCATCGCCTTCGCCGGGTCCGACGCGGAATTCGCCCGCCTCTACGGCGAAGAACCGGCTCCTGGAGAATCCGTTCTCGACGGCCGCGGAAAAACCGCGGTGCCGGGCTTCGTCGACGCGCACACCCACCTGCCGTGGGACGGGTTCCGCGAGGACGAGTTCAACCGCCGCCTGAAGGGGGAGACCTACGCGGGCATCGCGGCCGCGGGGGGCGGCATCGTCGCGACCGTCGCGGCGACGCGCGCGGCATCGGAAGAGACGCTCGCCCGGAACGTGCGGACGCGCCTTGACCGCATGCTCCTCCACGGGACGACGTACTGCGAGGCCAAGACGGGTTACGGTCTCGATCTTCCAAACGAGACAAAGCAGCTGCGCGCTCTGCTTTTGGGCGCGCGAGGCCATGCCGTCGGCGTCGCGCCGACGGCCCTGCCCGCGCACGACTTCCCGCCCGAGCGCCGCGGGTCGGCGGCTCTCCGGGCACGCTACGTCGACGAGTGCGCAAACGAGATCCTCCCCGCGCTCGCCGCCCTCGGCGCGCGCTTCGTCGACGTCTTCTGCGAGGAGGGCGTCTTTTCGCTCGAAGACTCGGCCCGCATTCTCGAGGCCGGGAAGGCCTTGGGCCTCGCCCCGCGCGTCCATGCCGACGAGCTCACGCCGCTCGGCGGCGCATCCCTGGCGGCGCGGATGGGCGCCGCGTCGGCCGACCATCTTCTCCACGCGACGGACGCGGGAATCCGCGACCTTGCGGCCGCCGGGGTCGTCGCGACGCTGCTGCCGGGGACGTCCGTCTTCCTCCGGATGAACCGCTACGCGCCTGCTCGGAAGATGATCGAAGCCGGGGTTCCCGTGGCGCTTGGCACGGACTGCAATCCCGGCTCGTCGTACACGGAATCCCTTCCCGCCGTGGCATTCCTCGCGTCTCTGGGCATGGGCCTCACGGTGGAAGAGACGCTTACGGCGATGACCCTGAACGCCGCGGCCTCCGTCGGTGAAGGCACACGTCGCGGGACGCTCGAAGCGGGAAAGAGAGGAGACGCGGTCCTGCTCGATGCCCCGGCGCTCGAGCACCTCGTCTACCACTGGGGCGTGAACCTCGTGACGGACGTCGTGGCGGGGGGCCGGCACGTCGTGAGCGGCGGCCTGCTACGCTGAGCGCATGAGCGAGATCGCGCCTCTCTCGTCCCTCTCGCTGGCCGAGTTCGCGGCCGCCCTCGGGTCGGATTCCCCCGCGCCGGGCGGGGGCTCGGCCGCCGCGGCCGGCGGCGCGAACGGGGCCGCGCTCCTTGCGATGGTCGTTCGCCTGACGGTCGGCAAGGAAAAGTACAAAGCCGCGTGGGACGCGCTCTCCCCGCTCGCGGACCGTCTCGACCACGCGCGCGCCCGGCTCCTCGAGCTCGTCGACGAGGATACGAAGGTATTCGACGGCGTCGTCGCGGCCCGCCGGCTCCCGAAAGAAACCCCCGGCGAGAAGGACGCCCGCCTGAAAGCTCTCGATACCGCGAACATCCTCGCGACGACGGTGCCCATGCAGACGGCATTCTTCGCGCACGAGGCCTTGAAGACCGCGCCGCTCGTCCTCGACAAGGGAAACCCGTACGCGGCCTCCGATGCGTGGGCGGGCGCTCTCGCGTCGTGGGCGGCCGTCCTCGCGGCGCTCGCAAACGTGAGGATCAACCTGCCGGGGGTGGGCGACCCCGATCTCCAGCGGGGCTTCCGCGAGGACGCGGACGCGCTCGAGAAGGCCGCGAGCGAGGCTCTCGAAAAGACCCGCGCGCTCGCCCGCACTCGCGGTCTTGCCGCTTGAGGCGCCGGTTCCGCGCGGTGTCCTTCGCGGGAGCCGCCCTTCTCCTCGCCTCGTGCGCGCTCCGCCTCGAGGCGCGGCTTCTCGGATTCGACCGTCCCGCCGACGCCTTCGAGCCGTCGCCCGGATTCCGTCTCGACGCGTCCCCCGGGGGCGAGCCCGCGGCGCCGGGTGAGGCTCGACCCGTTGCGGCCGAGCCAGTCCGGGCGTCTCCTCCGCGGCGGTTCTGGGACGCGAAGACGGCGGCGATCACGGCGGGCGTCGTCCTCGGGTCTCCGGTCGTCGGCTACTTCACGTGGTGGCGCGTGGACAGCCGCTCGACGTTCGAGTTCGCGAACGAGCGGTGGTTCCAGAGGGACACGTACGCGGGCGGTGCCGACAAGGCCTCGCACATCTTCGTCGGCTACCTCGGCACGCAGATCCTCGAGGGTGCGTACCGAAGTGTCGGAAAGAGGCCCGCCGAGGCGCGCGCCCTGGCGTTCGGCGTCGTCGCCCTGACGGGGGCGCTGATAGAGCTCGGGGACGGCTATTCGAAGTACGGATTCTCATGGGAAGACATCGCGGCGAACACGATCGGCTCTCTCGTCGCGACGGGGATCGACGCGGGGCGACTCGAAGACACCGTCGGCCTTCGCTTCGGTTACGTGAAAACGCTCATTCCGGACGCCTGCTGCCGCTACGGCGGGTACGGCGACGATTACTCCAAGGAAATCTACTCGGCGGACCTGAAGCTCGCCGGCTTTCTTCCGCGCCTCGGCCTGCGGCCGGGTCCGGCGCGCTTCCTCCTCCTCTCTCTCACATACGGATCCAAGGGTTACCGCTACTCGGCGGAGCCGCTGCGCGAGAGGAACGTTGGGCTCGAGCTCGGGCTCAACCTGAAAGAGATCCTCGTCGCGGCCGGAGTGCCCGAGCGGCCGTGGTGGGGGAGGATTCTCCACGGAGTCGCGAAGTACTTCCGGTTTCCCTACACGTCGTTCGGCTGGCACTACGATCTGAACCACGGAACGTGGAGCGGCCCCGACACCGGGGACCGGTTCGATCCAGGCTCGATCATCTACGACTGATCCGGCCGGCCGCGACGGTCGTGACCGCGATCGATGCTACGGAGAACGGGCCGATAGACTCCCGAAATGAGCCGGGACGGAGTCGGGAGAATTCTCGACGGCGCGGGCGCCGCCCTTCTCGTGCTCTTCGCTCTCTCCGTCACGCTGCCGTTCCGGGCCGCGGCGCTCGAGAGGACCGCGCTTCCGTCCCTCGGCTGGGATGCGGCCCTCCACGCCACGGAGGGTCTCGACCTCTACGACGACGTGAGGCTCTTTCGTCCTTTCGACGCGCTTGCGCTCCTCGCGAGTCGGCACTGGTGGGGACCTTCCTGGGCGCTCGTGAGCGCGCCCTTTCAGGCGGTTTTCGGGCCGTCCCTTGCCGCGGCGAGTCTGCCGAGCCTCGTCGCCTTCATCCTCGCGCCGGCCGTCGCATTTCTCCTCGCGCGGCGGATTTCTCCCTCGGGCTTTGCCGCGCAGACCCTGGCCTGGATCGTCGCGGCCGGGCTTTTTCTGAGGTCGCCGATGCTCCTCGAGATGTCCGCCTGGCCGATGCTCGAGAGCTTCGGAGGGCTCGGCGCCCTTCTCGCGTTCTTCTTCTTCGCGAAGCGCGGGGACCGGACCTCGCGGCGGGCGGCGTTTCTCGCCGGGGCGGTTCTTTTCCTCCTGAAGTATCACTTCGGGCTCTTCGTCCTCACGACGTTCCTCGCCGTCGTCCTTCTGGAAGAGGAGGTCGCGTCGAGGCGGCGGCTCGCCGCATCGGCACGCGCGAACCTCTTCCGTGGCGCGGGCGTCTCGATCCTCGGCCTCGCACTCGCTGGCGCGGCCCTGCGCGTCGGCCTCGAACGGCGTGGAGGAGATGCCCTCGCCTCTCGCGTGCCGAGCGTCTCGAACGTGCTCTGGGGTTCTCTCGTTCTCCTTCTCGTTCTCGGCGTCGCGAGACGCCGCACGCTCGCGGACGCCTGGAGCGGCGCTTCCGGCGTGTTTCGTGACTTCATCAGCTTCGGAATCCTGCCCTGCGGGATCTGGTGTCTCGATCCCGCGAACGTCCGCGCGCTTTACCGCCAGATCCTTCCGGACACGGAGCGGCCCGTGTGGAACCCGGTCGCGAAGCTCGACGCGTTCTGGGGCTTTCTGCGCGACGACTACACCCTCTCGAAGGAAGCGCTCGTCCTCGTCGCGCTCGGCCTCGTCCTCGCGGCGGTCCTTCGGGGGTCGACCACGCGCCGGGCGCTCGCTGCGTTCGCGGTCTGGCCCGTGATCCTGATGTCGCTGAGCACGTATCCGGTCGAAGCCCGCTTCCTCGCGTGTCTCGTGCCCGGCCTCTTCGCGGCCGCGGCGTCGGGTCTCGTCGAGGGGATGTCGCGGGCGGCCCGAGCCGCTCGAGGGGTAGAGGCTCCCTGGCGCGCCCGCGCGTGGCGGGCGGCTGCGCTTCTCGCGGTGGTCTTCGTGTTCGCGGCCGTCCGCGAGGAGCGATGGGGGGAGGCGGTGGGCGCGCGGGCGCCATACCGATTCTCATACGGAGAGCGGGAGACGGCGGCCGTGAAGGCCGCGGTGGTTTCCGCTTCGGGATCCGCCACGGGTCCCGTCCTTTTGCGCCTGCCCGCGGAGCCTCCGGTCTGGCCGACGGTCCGGTTCGCCATCCGTCTCGACCGCAGGGATCTCGCGCCGAGGGACGTGGACGTCGCGGCTCTCCCGGCGCCGTGAGCCGGCGGCTCCCCGGATAGACTCGCGGGCGATGGAGACCCCGACCCTCGCGCTCCTCGACGCCTCGAACTATCTCTATCGCGCCTTCTACGCGATCCGCGGGCTCACGGGCCCCGGGGGGCGGCCGACGAACGCCGTCTACGGGTTCCTGAACATGTGGCGGAAGTACGTCGTCGACCGCAAGCCCGCGGCCGTGGCCGTGTGCTTCGACCGGTACGAGAAGACGTTCCGCGAGGAGATGGACGCCGCGTACAAGGCTCAGCGGCAGGCGATGCCGGACGATCTCGTGCCGCAGATCGACGACGCGAAGAGACTCTGCCGTCTTCTCGGACTCGCCGTCCTCGAGGAACCGGGCTTCGAGGCCGACGACCTGATCGGCTCGATCGCCGTCTTAGCGAAGGAGGCGGGATTCCACGCCGAGATCTGCTCGGCGGACAAGGACCTCTTTCAGCTCGTGGTGGATCCCGACGTCGCCGTCTTCCACCCCGTCAAGGACGTGCTTCTCGACGAGGCGGGCGTCCTCGAGTTTTTCGGCGTGAAGCCCTCCCAGGTCGTCGACGTTCTTGCGCTCATGGGTGACTCGTCAGACAACATTCCGGGCGTTCGCGGGATCGGCGAGAAGACCGCAAAGGAGCTCGTGTCGACGTTCGGGTCGCTCGACGCCGTCTACGCGCGCCTCGACGAGGTCAAGGGCAAGCGCAGGGAGACGCTCGCCAACGGGCGAGAGGACGCGCTCCGGTCCCGGACGCTCGCAACCGTGCGCTGCGATCGTCCCCTGCCCGCGCCCCCGGGAGAGCTCCTCGAGCACTTCCGCATCCGTCCTCTCACGGACTCCGCCACCGAAGAGCTCGCGGCGTTCTACGACGAGATGGGGTTCGCCAAGCTCAAGAAGGAGCTGACCGAGTCGCGCGCCGGCTCCGCCGCCCCCGAAGGCCCGGCCGCGAAGGCGGCCGCGCAGAGCGGGTCGACGCTGTCCCTCTTCGACGAAGCGGGCGGCGGGACTTCGGGGGCGGACGAAGCCCGCTGGGAGATGTCGGCCTCCGGCCTCGCGGACCTCCTCGCGGCCGCGCGGAAGGCGGGGCGCGCCGCCGTTCACGTCGAGTGCGGTCCAGGCAGCCCCTGGCCGGCGCCGCCGCTCGCCGCGGTCGTCGCGGTGCCTGGCGGAGAGACCGTCGCGTTCCCGCTGGACGCGGACGGGACGCGCGCCCTCTCCGGGCTTTTCCGGGACGTCCCGCTCGTCGCCCATGACGCCAAGCGTCTCTTCCTCGCGGCGGACGCACTCGGGATCCCGCCGCCCGCGCACGTCGTCGATTCGATGCTCGCGAGCTACGTGGTGTCGCCCGGTCTCCACGGACACGATCTCGCGGGCGACGCGCGCGGCATCCTGAACCTTCCGCCGGAATCCGTGCCGTCCCGGAAGGACCTTTCGGGGCCGGCGCCCCTCACGCGCGAGCTGCTCGCCACGGAGGCCGGACGCAAGTGGCTCGCGCCGCGCGTGCGGCTGCCGCTCGCGCTCCTCGACACCCTCGCGCCGCGTCTCCACGAGGGTTCGGCGCTTCGCCGGGTCCTCGACGAGATCGAGCTCCCGCTGATTCCCGTGCTCGCGCGCATGGAGATCGCGGGTGTCGCGGTCGACCGCGGAGTCCTCGCCGAGATGTCGAAGGAGTTCGACGGAAAGCTCGCCGCGCTCGAGGCCAGGATCTTCGAAGAGGCGGGCGAGACCTTCAACATCGGCTCGCCCGCCCAGCTCGGACGCATCCTGTTCGAGAGGCTCGCGTATCCGGCGGTCAAGAAGACCGCGAAGACGAAGTCCTGGGCGACCGATTCCGACGTGCTCGAGGAGCTCGCGGCTCTTTCGACGGGCCCGGTCCCGGGCCTTGTCCTCGAGTGGCGCGAGATCTCGAAGCTGAAGGGCACATACGTGGACGCCCTTCCGCTCGCGATCGCGAAGGACGGGCGCATCCACACGCGCTACGACCAAGCTGTCGCGGCGACGGGGCGGCTCTCCTCGAACGCGCCGAACCTCCAGAACATCCCGATCCGGACCGAGGCGGGCCGCGCGATCCGGCGGGCGTTCGTCGCGGCGAAGGGCCACGTCCTCGTGGCCGCGGACTATTCGCAGATCGAGCTCCGCCTTCTCGCGCACCTCTCGGGGGACGAGGCGCTGATCGAGACCTTCCGCCGTGGCGAGGACATCCATCGGGCGACGGCGGCGAAGATCTTCGGCGTGCCTCTCGCGTCCGTCACGGCGGATCAGAGGCGCGGCGCGAAGACGATCAACTTCGGTGTCCTCTACGGCATGGGCCCGTTCGCGCTCGCGACTCAGCTGGGCGTGCCGCGGGCGGAGGCGAAGGAATTCATCGCCGCCTACTTCGAGAGGTTCCCGAGGATCCGGGCTTGCCTCGACGCGATCCTCGAGACGGCGCGCGCGACGGGCGGGACGGAGACGATCTTCGGGCGGGTGCGGCCGATCCCCGGCCTCCACGACCGCAACCACAACGTGCGCGCGAACGCCGAGCGGATGGCGATGAACGCGCCGTTCCAGGGTGCGGCCGCGGATCTGATCAAGATCGCGATGCTGCGGCTCGACGCGGCGCTGGCGCGGGAGATTCCGGACGCGCGGCTCCTCCTGCAGGTCCACGACGAGCTCGTCCTCGAGTGCCCCGAGAACGTCGCGGAGGGGACCGCGACGCTCGCCAGAGAGACGATGGAGGGCGCGGCGTCGCTGTCGGTTCCGCTCACGGTCGAGGTGGGCCAGGGCCGAAACTGGGCCCAGGCGAAGTAAAACCCGGAGGAGGACCAATCCGCGGCGTCCTCCCGCTAGAATCAACCGGAATGCGTGCCGGTTTTCTTCTCGGTGTGGGGGCGATCGCTCTCGCGGCTCTTTCGGGTGCCGGCGGAACCGCACGCGCCCAGTCCCCGGCTCCACGCCCCGTCGAGGCGTTGCCCGACGTCGCGCGCCTCTCGCCCGCCGAAATCGCGTACGTCCATCCGCTCTACCGGCCGCTCGACGATCCGCCGAAGCTCGGGGAGCGCACGAACCCGCCCGATCTCCATACGCGACAGCCGGTCCTCTTCACGGTGCATCTCCTCGAGACCGGGAAGATCGCCGAGGCCTTTCCGGTCGAGCCGCCGCTCAAGGCGTTCGGCACGCCGCTCCCCGCGCTTCTGCCCCGCTGGCGGTTCACTCCCGCGAAAAGGGGGGGGCAGCCCGTCGCGACGTGGATGACGTACGGGATCGAGCTCCAGGTCTCTCTCGAGAAGGGCGTCTTCACGGCGTTCACGCTCGAGCCGGTCAAGAAAGACGAGGCGCTCGTCGCGGCGGTTCCGGACACGACCGGCGACGCGTGGATGGCGCGCTATCCGCGCGAGATCGAGCCGAGGGATTCGTCGGCCGTGTCGATCGAGGACGTCGACGTCCTTCCGGTCCCGGAAAAGACTCCCTGGAGCCTCGACCCCTCCCGCGCCCGCGCGCACGTGACGGCCCTCGTCGAGGTCTCCGAGCAGGGAGTCGTTGGCCGGTTTCTGCCGACTGGAGAGACGGAGCCGCTCCTCGGAACCTGGCTGAGGCCGTACGCCGCCAAATGGCGCCTCACGCCCGCGATGGCGGGCGGCCGCCCCGTCGCGTGCTGGATGTCTCTCGACGCGATGCTCGACTACACGCTCGACTCGGCCAAGAAGAAGAGTGAGCGCGTGGTGAAGAAAAATCTCCGGGCTGCACGATGAGCCGCCGACTCTTCACTCGACCCTTCTGACATCGCCGAGGCGCCGCGTCCGCTTTTTCGTGTCGAAGTACTCGAGGAGCGGAATGAGCGTCTTCCTCGTGAGTCCGAGGAGATCCCGGAAGCCCGCGACGCTCAGCGTCTGGCCGCGCACCGTGTCGAGCTTCTTCTCGGCGGCGAGCGCGACGTCGCGGTGCACGACGAGGTCCGGCGAGAGGCGGACGAGCGTTCCGGACTTCACGAGGTGCGACACGAGGCCTTCGACGACCGGCGGCTTCGTTCCGAGGAGGCGCGCGAGCTCGTGCGGGTGGGGGGGCTCGAACCCCGCGGTGCGGTATCCGTCCGCGATCTTCGCCGCGTAGGAGGCGGAATCGCCGCTGAGGTCCGAGGCCTTCGCGCCGGGTGGGACGACGCGGTCCCCGTCGAGCGCGACCCTCCGGGCCGCGACGAGGACGGCGATCCACCCGTCCGCGGCCGCCGGGGACAGCGACGTTCCGAGCCGCTCCACGAATTCGCTCTTCGCGAACGACACGGACCCGCCCGCCTTGCGGCGCTCGGCGAAGGCGGCCTGTGCGCGATCGCCGAGCGACGAGGCCGTACCCGCGTGTGCGTAGAGAGCCGGAGCGATCCGGAGCGCCTTGCCCGAGGACGAGAGCGCGTCGAGGTGCGCCGCGGCGGCCGGCGCCGAGACGCCGAGGCGCGGCCCGAGGTGCGCGGCCGTGAGGCCCCGCGCGCCGGCCTCGAGGAGGAACAGCTCCGCGAGGTCCGCCTCGCCTCCCCCCGAGAGGACGGAGAAGCGCTGCGTCAGCACCGCTGAGTCCGCGCCGGCCCTTCGCTTGAGGCGCGGGCTGCCCGCGTCCAGCACGCGCCCGCCCCCCACTGTCTCGACGGGCGACGGGCGCCTCAGAACGAAACGGTCACCGGGGCGGGCGGGAAGAGGCGACTCGAGCGTGATCTGCGCGAAGCCGGTCGTTCCCGCCGCGAACGCCCGTTCGCCCGGAGCGTGCGTTCCGGGATGCGCCAGGAGGGAGTGCACGCGGCCCGCGACGTCGGCGGTCCCGAGGTGGACGCGCAGGCGCGCGCCCTCGTCGAGCGGACTCTTCAGGGACGGCAGCCAGCTGATCTCGACCGTCAGAATGGACGAGGCAAGGAGAGCACCTCGGGCCGCGAGCGCCTGTCCCCTTCGGAGCGTGGCGCGCTCGACGCCCGCGAGGTTGAGGCTCGTGCGCTCACCGGCCCACGCCTCGCGGCGCTCCTCGCCGTGCACCTCGATGCGCCTCACGCGCACGTCCAGCGCGTCGGGAAAGAGCGTCAGGGTGTCGTCGACAGCGACCCTTCCCCCGTCCAGCGTCCCCGTGACGACGGGCCCGAACCCTTTCATCGTGAAGGCGCGGTCGAGAAAGAGGCGGGGCACGCGCTTCGTGCGGTCCTGACGCACGAGGGCTCGGGCCGCGCGGGTGAGCGCGGACTTCAGCGCCTCGAGCCCCTCGCCGGTCACGGCCGAGACGGTGACGAGCGGGGCTGCCGCGAGGAACGAGCCCTTCACGAGCGCGCGGATCTCGTCCTCCACGAGCGCTCCGGTGTCCGCGTCGACGAGGTCGCTCTTCGTGCGTGCGATCACGCCCGACGAGACGTTCAGGAGCTTCAGGATGTCGAGGTGTTCCCGCGTCTGAGGCATGACGGAGTCGTCCGACGCAACGGCGAAGAGCACGAGGTCGACGCCCTGTGCGCCCGCGACCATGGTCTTCACGAACTTCTCGTGGCCCGGCACGTCCACGAACGAGAACAGCGTGTCGTCCCACGCGGCGTGGGCGAAACCGAGGTCGATCGTGATTCCGCGGGCCTTCTCCTCCGGCAGGCGGTCGGGGTCCGTGCCCGTGAGCGCCTTCACGAGCGCGCTCTTGCCGTGGTCGATGTGTCCGGCGGTGCCAACGAGAACGCGGCGCATCAGTATTCCGGTCCCGTGAAGGTCGATGCCCTCTCGGGGGGAAGGGGCTCGCCCGCGAGCTTCGCGCGCGCGTGCTTCGCGACGCGGAGGCCGTCGAGGGCCGCCGACACGATGCCGCCCGCGAAGCCGGCGCCCTCGCCAGCGGGGAAGAGGCCGGGCACGGTCGTCGATTCGCACCACCCGTCGCGTTCGATGCGCACGGGCGATGATGTGCGCGACTCGGGGGCGAAGAGGACCGCCTCCTCGGAGACGAAGCCCGGCATCTTCCGGTCGAACGCGCGGAGTCCTTCGGCGAGGGCCTCGAGATAGGGCTCGGGCAGGATGCCGTCGAAGAGCGCGGGCACGACCGCGGGACCGTACGTCGTCTTCGGGATCCCGCGCGGCTCGATGCGGCCCACGCGGCTCTTCAGGAAGTCCGTCACGCGGAGCGCGGGAGCCGCGTACGTCGATCCCGCGGCGCGGAACGCGGCCTCCTCCACGCGGCGCTGCAGCTCGCGCCCCCGGAGAAGGGGCTCTCCCCCGAGCGCGTCGAAGTCCTCGTCGCGGGTCTGGACGACGATGCCCGCGTTCGCATATCCGGACGAGCGTTTGTAGCGCGACATCCCGTTCGTCACGACGCCACCCGCCTCGGACGAGCAGGCGATGACCTCGCCGCCGGGGCACATGCAGAACGTGTAGATGCCGCGGCCGTTCGAGGCGACGTGAGCCTGCTTGTAGTCGGCGGGCATCACGCCGCAGGCGGACGAGACCTGCGCGTACTGGATGAGGTCCACGGCGTCCTGCGGGTGCTCGATCCTGAGCCCCATCGCGAAGTGCTTCCGCGTCATCGCGACGCCGCGCTTCGAGAGCATCTCCATCGTGTCGCGGGCCGAGTGCCCGAGCGCGACGATCGCGAGGGACGCGGGGATCTCCTCTCCGGAGGCGAGGACGAGGGCGGCGAGGCGGGCGTCGTGCCCGCGCGTGACGAAGTCGACGACGCGCGCGCGGAAACGCAGCGTGGCGCCGTGCTCGAGGAGGTGCTTCCGCATGTTCCGGAGGACGACGACGAGGCGGTCCGTGCCGATGTGCGGCTTCGCGTCGACGAGGATCGAGGCGGGAGCGCCGAAGCGGTGCAGCGTCTCGAGGACGACCGCGATCTTGTCGTGCCGCTTGCCGCACGTCAGCTTCCCGTCGCTGAACGTGCCGGCGCCGCCCTCGCCGAACTGGACGTTCGACTCGGGATCGAAGATCCCCGACGTCCAGAACTTCATCACCGCGCGGTAGCGGTCCTCGGCGGGATCCCCGCGCTCGAGCACGGTGACGGGAATCCCGGCGTCCACGAGCGCGAGCGCCGCGAACAGCCCCGCGGGTCCGGTCCCGACTACAGCGGCGCGCGCCGCGCGCTCCACGGGGGGAAGGAGGAGTTCGGGGGCGCGGGGAGGCGGGGCCTCCACCAGCCGGAGAGGGAGGGGGAGACGGGGCTCGAGTCTCGCCGCCGACGAAAACTCGACGGTGAAGTCCCAGAAGAGGGCGGGCTTCTGCCGCGCGTCGAGCGAGCGCCGAACGAAGACGAGGTCGGAGAGGCCCTCCGCGGGCTCGCCGACGGCGCGGGCGACGGCGCCGAGGTCGACGCTCTTCGGCGCCCGGGCCCGGAGTCCGGAGAGGCGATAGCGAAACGGGCCCGGCACGGCACGTATTCTGACGCTATCCTTCAAGCCCGATGATCGCGCTCGTCCTCGCGGCCGGATTCGGGACGCGCTTCCGCCCCGAAACACTCACACGGCCCAAACCCCTCCTCCCGCTCGGCGGGCGGCCAATCCTCTTCTCCGTCTTCGACCATCTCCTCGGGGAGGGGGCGGAGGCCTTCGTCGTGAACGCGCACCATCTCGCGCAGGAGCTGCGCCTCGGAGTTGGGGAGTCGTACGCGGGCGTCCCCGTCGCATGGTCCTTCGAGGAGGAGATCCTCGGGACTGCCGGAGGCATCCGGCGCGCGCACGAGCGCGGCCTCCTCGGAAGCGGACCCTTTCTCGTCGCGAACGGTGACGTCTTCACGACGCTGCCGCTCGGCCGGCTCCTCGCGGGCCGCCGCGAACGCGGCGTCGTGTCGGCGCTCGCCGTCCTTCCGAACGGGAACCCTGCCGCCGACACGGCCCTGTGGGCCGATGCCTCGGGGCGCCTCGCCGCCGTCGGGGGAGAGCGCCCGGCGAAGGACAGCACGGGACCGTGGCTGTTCACGGGGCTCCAGGCCGCGACCGCCGGCCTTCCCGCACGGATTCCGGGAGGCTTTAGCGAGCTCGCGAGGGACGTCCTCGTTCCCTCGGTCGCGGCGCGGGACGGCGCATTCGCTCTCGTTCCGTACGCGGTTTCTGACGGTCTCTTCTTCGATCTCGGGACGCGCGAGCGACTGGCGGCCGCCGAGCGAGCCGCGCACGATCGCTCCGCCCACTGACACGGTCACCATCTCCTGATCCACTTCATGGACTTGCCGTGCCAGGTGAAGATCTGGATCTTCGCGGTCGAGGGCGTGACGCGCACCGCGGCCTGGCGTCGCTTGCTGTTCGAGAGGTAGACCGAGCCGGGCGACGCCTTCCCGACCGGGGAGAACGAGCAGATGTCGGAGCGGCCAAAACGAAGCGGGTCGGTCACGGCGCCGATCGGCGCGCCGCCAGGATCGAGATCGTCGAATCCCGGCACGAAGGAGAAGGAGATGCCGGGGTACCGGCCGCCGAGCCAGAACGGTCCCGCGACGAGGCGGTCCACCCCCTTCTTGATGTCGGCGGTCGTGACGCCGTTGCCGTTCCCGTCCTGGTAGACGGAGAGCACGAGGTCTCCTCCCCTGGATACCCATTTCACGCCCACGTCCGTTCCCTGGAAGACGGCGCGCGCGCGGGCAATGCCGAGGATTCCGGACACCTCGCGGGCGGCGGTCGTGAGACCTTCCTCGGCGAGAAAGTCCGTGAGCGCGGGAAGGCTGAGCGTCGCGACGAGGCCGAGGATCACGAGAACGGCGAGAAGCTCGGCGAGGGAAGTGCCCCGAGTGTCGGGAGTGCCACGCATGGTCGGTTCTCTGCAGCGGCCGTGAGACGCGCGGAGGGAGGCGACCCGAGTGCCGGGCCGCCTCCCCCCGACGTCCGTCAGGCCTTCGCCTTTCGGGCGGGCGAGGCGCCAGGTTTCTTCGTGGCCTTCGAGGACCCGCGCGTTCCCTTCGAGGAGACCTTCTCGGCGAGAGTCGTCGCACCCGATACGGCGAGATAGGGCTTCAGCGTCGTGAAGAACTTTTCGCCGACGCCCTTCACCTGCATGAGATCTTCGATGCGCTGGAACGGACCGTGCGACGTGCGATGCGCGACGATCCGGTCCGCCAGCTTTTCACCGACTCGCGGGAGTCGGGCGAGCTCGGGCGCGGTCGCCTGGTTGATGTTGACGGTCTTGTGCGCGGCCGGAGGCGCGGCCGCTTCACCCTCGGCGATGGCGGGGTGCGAGGCGAGCCCGGAGAGCGACAGACCGAGGACCGGGACGACGAGCGCGCGGACGAGTGGACGGAGAGGCATTGGAAACTCCTTTTGCTTTCGATGTTTCTGTGGAAATTCAGGGCATTCCGGGATTCGGGTGCGTTCCTTCCGCTCTTCCCGGGCGCGCCCGGGTGCGCGTCGTTCTCACTGCATCGAGTCGGCTCCTTTCGAAGAAGAGGCATCGCAGCCCTCGTGCCGCACCCCTCCGTCCGCGGTCAAACGCTTCGCCCCTATGGACTTGTCCTCAGCGGAGCGCCGCGCGCCCTGAGTCGAACTGTCAGGATTTCCTGTCAGCTCCAGCCCGGGACTCGCTCAAGTCGCTGTGGCGTAAAGGGCTCTTTGGGCCGCACGAATCCGTCTGCCGCCGACAGCTTTTCCTGACACCGGGGCGCGCCCCGGGGCGTCACCGTAGGACAATCGAAGAGGCAGGTGCCTCCGTGAACCCTTCGTCCCATCTCATTCTCGGCATTTCGGGCGCGAGCGGCGCCCGCCTCGGCCTCAGGGCTCTTTCGCTTTTCGCGGGCTCCGAGGACGTCTCCTGCCTTCACCTCGTCGTCTCGCCGCGCGCGCTTCTCGTGGCGCGCACGGAGATCGACGCGGGCATCGGCACGGCGGAAGCGCTCGTGGACGCCGCGAGGCTCGACCCGGGGGCGCGCGCGAAGCTCGCCCTCTACCCGGAGAGCGCGGTCGACGCACCGATCTCGTCGGGCTCCTTCAGGACGCGCGGGATGGCCGTGCTGCCGTGTTCGGCGGGAACTCTCGCCGCGATCGCGCACGGGACGTCGCGCGGTCTCCTCCAGCGCGCCGCCGACGTCTGCCTGAAGGAGAGGCGGCGGCTCGTCCTCGGGCTCCGTGAGACCCCGCTCTCCCTGATCCACGCGGAGAACATCGCGCTCGTGACCCGCGCGGGCGCGATCGTCGCGCCGCCCGTCCCGGCGTTCTACGCGGCACGGACGGCGGAGGAGATGCTCGACGCGTTCCTCCTGAGGGTCGCGGATCTTCTCGATGTTCGCGTCGACACGAACGACTTCCGGTGGAAGGGCCGCGCGTGACGGCGGAAGAAGGCTCCCGCGGCCCCGCTCGTTTCCTCTCCCTCGTCATGTTCTCGCACACGATCTTCGCGCTGCCCTTCGCGCTCCTCGCCGCGGTGCTCGCCGCAGGCGGCGTCCCGAAGTCCGGGACCGTCTTCTGGATTCTCGTCGCGATGGTGGGCGCGCGTTCGACCGCGATGGCGTTCAACCGGATCGCCGACCGGGGGATCGATTCCGAGAATCCGCGCACGCGGATGCGCGACATCCCGGCGGGCCGGATCTCGGTCGAAGCGGCGTCCGTCTTCTGCGTCCTGTCCGCCCTCGTGTTCGTCGCCGCGGCGTGGCGGCTGAACCCGCTGTGCTTCGCGCTCGCGCCCGTCGCGCTCGCCATCGTCCTCGGGTATTCGTACACGAAGCGCGTGTCGGCGCTCTCGCACCTCGCGCTCGGTCTGGGCCTCGCGATCGCGCCCGTCGGGGCGTGGATCGCGGTGACGGGCCGGTTCGCGCTCCTGCCGCTCGTCCTCGGCCTTTCGGTCCTTTTTTGGGTCGCCGGCTTCGACGTGATCTACAGCCTGCAGGACGAGGCGTTCGACCGCGCCCACGGGCTCTTTTCGCTGCCCGCGCGCCTCGGGGGGCGGCGGGCGCTCGACCTCTCCACGGCCTTCCACGCGGCCTCCCTCGCGCTCCTGTACGGAGTCTTCGTCCTCGCGGGAGGCGGCCCGGTGTTCGGCGCCGGCGTGGTCCTCGCGGGGGCCTTCCTCGTGAGGCAGCACGTCCTCGTGTCTCCAAAAGACCTCTCGAAGGTCGACGGCGCCTTCTTCACGGCGAACGGCTGGCTGTCCGTCGCGGTCTTCGTCTCCGGCGCTCTCGACGTCCTCCTCAGGCGCTAAACTCGCCGCCCGTGCCCGCGCCCACACCGAAGGAGTTTCCGCTCCGCCACATCGCCATCGAAGGGCCGATCGGTGTCGGGAAGACGTCGCTCGTGGGGCTTCTCGCGAAGAGGTTCAGCGGCACGCAGATCCTGGAAGACGTCACGAACCCGTTCCTCGCGGACTTTTACGAGGGCAAGAAGGGCGCCGCGTTCCAGGCCCAGATCTTCTTTCTCCTCTCGCGCTTCCGCCAGCAGCAGGAAATCGCGCAGATCGACCTCTTCCGAAACCTCGTCATCGCGGACTACACGTTCGCGAAGGACAAGATCTTCGCGTACCTCACGCTGAACGACGCCGAGATCGCGCTCTACGACAAGCTCTATGCGACGCTCGTCGCGAGTGTTCCGCGGCCCGACCTCGTCGTGCACCTGACCGCGAGCGTCGAGACGTGCCTCCAGAGGATCCGGAAACGCGGCCGTGCCTACGAGAAAGCGATCGCACCCGAGTACCTGAAGTCCCTCGTCGAGGCCTACAACTATTTCTTCTATCACTTCAGGGACTGCCCCCTCCTCGTCGTCGAGACGAACGACATCGACTTCGTGGAGAGGAAAGGCGATCTCGAAGATCTCATCGCGCAGATCACGCGTCCGTTCCGCGGCACGCAGATCTACGTTCCGCGCGGCTCGAAGAAGTAGGGCGCGTGGCGGACGCGGAGGGACGCGCCCCCTTCGGAGACTCGGCGCGCGAGAGCGACGGGCTTGCGGTCTCTCCGGCGAACGCCGGGCTTTCCCCCGAGGAGCGCCGGGCGGCCCCGGGCCTCTTCCGGGCGCTCCTCGCGGGGCATCTCCTCTTCGCTCTCGGCGAAAGAAGGGCCCCGAAGATCCTTGCCGCCGTGAGGATGGCGCTGGAGATGGAGCCCCTTCTGACGGCCGAGGTCCTCGACATCAAGGACGCGGAATCGGGCAATCCCGTCCAGAGACTGAAGGCACCCGCCCTCCTCGAGGCCGCCGTGCGGGCCGGAACGACCCTGCTGAGGGATTCCGTCAGGCTGGGATGAGAATCCGGCCCTGCAATTTTTCTCTTGCTTTTGCGGGTGTTCTTGTTTCTCATTGATCAACTAAATTCTTCGGAGAGTTCGGTGGTCCATTCCCCCGGGTCTTCGCCGGCCTGAGGTTCAGGGCCGGAAGGTTCTGGTCAAGGAGGATTCCCCTATTTCCAACCCCCGGGGCCACATCTGGGAAACGGCCCCACCGAAGCCTCCCGAAGTCCCGGAGCCGGTAATGGTTTCCCTCACCCCAACCCGGCGGACGCCGTTCCCTCTGGTTCTGCGCCCGCGATTTCCCAACGGTTCTCCGATTCCGAATCGGAAACCATCTCTGGAGTTCTGATGTACACGGATAAGACCATCCCCTGTATCGACTGCAGCACGCCCTTCACGTTCACGGCGAACGAGCAGGAGTTCTACGCGCAGAAGGGCTTCTCGAACGAGCCCAAGCGCTGCAAGAACTGCCGCGACAAGCGCAAGACGGGCGGCTTCGGCGACGGCGGAGCGCGCCAGCTCTATAACGTGACGTGCGACGCGTGCGGGAAGACGACGCAGGTTCCGTTCAATCCCACGAACGGAAAGCCCGTCTACTGCCGCGACTGCTACCGCGAGCGGCGTCCCGCGCGATAGCGGTGTCTGGGGGAGGGGCTTTCGGGTCCTTCCCCCGGCTGAGTCTCCCCCGGCGGATCGCTGCTAGAGTCGGTCCAACATGACCGACAACGCCCGCAAGCCCGGCTTCGCGACGACCTGCATTCACGCGGGACAGGAGCCCGAGCCCCTCACGGGCGCGGTGACCGTCCCGATCTTCCAGACGTCCACGTTCGTCCAGGAGGCCTTCGGAAAGCCGCGTCAGGGCTACGAGTACGCGCGGACGAAGAACCCCACCCGCCTCGCGCTCGAAGTCCAGCTCGCGGCGCTCGAGGGCGGCGCCGCCGCCCATGCGTTCGCCTCGGGCATGGCCGCCGAAACGACGCTCATGCTGAGCTTCCTGAAGGCGGGCGATCACGTTCTCGTGAGCCGCAATACCTACGGAGGCACGTACCGTTTCTTCTCCAAGATCCTCGCGAACTTCGGCGTCACCTTCGATTACGTCGACACGACGGACGCCGGAGCGGTCCGGAAAGCCGTCACCCCGGCAACCCGCATGTTCTTCGTCGAGACCCCGACGAATCCGACCATGGAGATCTCCGACCTCGCCGCGCTCGCCGGCGTCGCCCGCGACGAGGGGAAGAGGATCGACGCGAAGATCCGCGTCGTCGTCGACAACACGTTCGCGACGCCGTTTCTCCAGAGGCCCCTCTCTCTCGGGTGCGACGCCGTCGTGCATTCGACGACGAAGTACCTGAACGGACACTCGGATTCCGTGGGCGGCGCCGTGATCTGCGCGGATCCCGGGGATGCCGCGAAAATCGGATTCGCGCAGAACGCGGCCGGCGCCATCCTCTCGCCGTTCGACTCGTTTCTCGTCTCGCGGGGCATCAAGACGCTTCCCGTGCGCATGCGGGCCCACGAGTCGAACGGCCGCGCGGTGGCCGACTGGCTCACCCGGCAGCCGAAGGTGAAGAGGGTCTTTTATCCAGGGCTTCCCTCGCACCCGGGGCACGCGGTCGCGGCCCGCCAGATGTCCGGCTTCGGGGGAATGATCTCCTTCGACCTCGGGTCGATCGACGCCGTGAAACGCTTCCTCGATCGCGTCGTCATCTGCTCGCTCGGCGAGTCGCTCGGCGGCGTCGAGAGCCTCATCTCGCACCCGGCCTCCATGACGCATGCGAGCGTCGAGCCCGAGGAGCGGATCCGGCGAGGCATCACGCCCGGTCTCGTCCGTGTGTCCGTTGGGATCGAGGACCTCGACGACATCCTCTACGACCTTGACCACGCGCTCGCGGGCGTCTGAGGCGCGGGGCGACGAGAGCCCGTCGTCTTCCGCGGCTCAGGCCGCGCGGCGCAGAAGACGGACGCCGCCCGCGGCGATGAGCGCGGCAAGTGCCGTGAGGGCGCCCGCGGAGAGCGCGGGGATGCCGGTCGCGGGCGGAGCGCCGACGACCGGATCGTCGTACGTGACGATGAGAACGGGCCGGAGCGTCGGGTCGGACTGCTCGCGCGAGCCGAAGCGTTTCGCGGTCGGCGCGATCTGGGACTCGTCGGCGCGCACCTGCCAGCCGAAATTCGTCGCGGGAGACGTGATCCAGCCCTGCACATCGGCGACGAGAGCCGGAGTCGTCGTCCAGAGATAGTTCACGAGCGAGCTTCCGAGAAGCGTCGTCGCGCTCGGGAAAGGAGCAGTGTCGCCGCCGGGAGTCGTCCAGGCCGTCCCCGGATAGATGCGTGAAGACCACGTGGTGTCTCCCGCCGTCGCCGGGGCGCCCGTGCCCCCGGGGATCCCGGCGTCCGCGGTTCCCTCACCCCATGCGCCCGACACGCGATACAGAGATCCGAAGACCCCCGTCGAGTTCGAGCGCGTCATGCTGAGGCGAACCTGCACGGACGAGACGGTGACGTTCGCGGGAATTCCGGCGAAGCTGAATTTCAGGAACGCCCTCCTGATGTGATCGTTCTTGTTGCGACCGGCGAAGAGACCCGCGCTCTTTCCGTCGGCGCCATCCGGGTTCTCCTCCTGGACCGAGGCATCCGCCGAGGGGGTTAGGACGACGGTGACCGTCCCCGCCTCGGTCCGCGCCGAGGGGACCAGGAATCCGAGCGCGACGACAGCCCCGAACGCGAACGCACGGGCACGGCCAGGTCTGGGAATGCGAGACGTCGACTTCATTTCCAGGGGCCCGGACGGGAGTGTCAATCGATCGTCGCCTCTCCCGGTTCATCCTCCTCGTCGTCCGAGGAATTTGGAATCCCGGTCGAGGAATCGGCCACCCACTTCGCGAAGTCCGGGTCCGCGGGTCCTGCGGGGAAGGAGAGAATCTCGGGCAGCTCGTAAGCGTTCAGCTCTTTGATGATCGCCCGCAACCGCTCGAAGTTCCCGGGCACCGTCTTGGCCATGAGAAGGAACTCGCCCTCGTCCCGGATCTTTCCCTTCCACCGGAAGACCGACCGCACTCCCGGCAGGATGTTGACGCAGGCCGCGAGGCGGCTGTCGACGATGTGATGCGCGATGTCCAGCGCCTGCTCCTCCGTCCCGACGGACGTCACGACGACGAGAATCTCGGGGACGGTTTTCACGGGGCTTTTCACGTCATCAAGGTACGGGAGGGCGGTCCGCTCGTCAAGCAGATGGCATGTTCATGCTCTGGCGGGGCGGCTCGCCGGACCCCACCCTTTCCACATGCCGCGCTGCCGCTTCCTCGTCGTCGCGCAGGTCGTCGAGCTTCGGCGTTACTGGTTCGTCTACGAGGTGGGCACGCGGAACGCCCTCTCGGCATTCGAAGTGCTCGAGGACGCGATCCGCTCCGCACGCTTTCTGGCCGATTCCTCCGCCGGCGAGCTCCTCATCATGAATCCCGACGGCAGCCTCGCGGCACGCGAAGATCACGGCGCGCGCGCGAAGGTCGCGTCGCCGGAGCCACGCTACGCACACGCGTCCTGACTAGCGTTCCGCTTTCTTCGCCGGCATGAAGTCGTAGACCTTGTTCACGATCTTCCAGTGGCCGCCGAACTTCACGAGTGACAGGTAGTCCACGTAGCGCCCCTCGGCGTAGTCTTCCTGGATCTTCGCCGAAGCTACGGTGCCCGTGACATCGACGGCCGCGATCCTCAGGGTTCCGGGCTCTTCCTTTCCGGCGTTCGCGGCGAATCCCTTGTACCAGTCCTGCTGTGTGAGCTGCCCCAGCTCGCCGCTCTTCCTGACGAAGTAGAGCTTCGCATCCGGCCAGAACGCCTTCTGAAACCCCGTCACGTCGTTGAACTTCAAGCCGTGGAGATAAGACTCAACGACGGCCCTCACCGCGGCTTCCTCGCCGACCGGCTTGGGGCTCTCGGCCCGGGCGTTCCGAGCTTGACCGAGGAACAGGATGAACAGAATGGGCAGGCAGAGCAGGGCGCGCTTCATGGTGGCCTCCTTCGTCCGAGGCTAGCCCGAGGGGCCGTTCGACGCGAGAGTCCTGGGACGAAAAGGACTCGTGTCGTTCTTCGTGCGCCGACACGTCAAGGGCGTTTCCCGCCAAGGCCCGCGAGGAACTCCGCCGCCACGTCTCCCGCCCTTCGGTGCTTCCCCGCGACCTCGTAGTTCAGCTTGCGCATCGTCGCGCTCGAGATCGTGCCGGACAGCTCTTCGAGCGCGGTGCGGATCCTCGGGTCTCTCGCGAGGACCTCCTCGCGCACGACGAACGCGGCCTCGTAGGGTGGGAAGTACCCGAGGTCGTCGTCGAGCACGGTCACGTCGAGCGCCGAAAGCTGGCCGTCCGTGGAGTTTGCCGCGACCATGTCGACCTGCTTCTGTTCGAGCGCCGTGTAGAGGAGCCCGAGGTCCATCGTCTTCGGCGAGCCCTCGAGCGGGAGCCCGTACTTCTTCCTCAAGCCCGCGAGGCCGTCGGGTCTCTGGAGGAACTCGTAGCCGATGCCGAGGGTCCATCCGCGCTTCCGCCGGGCGGCCCCGCTCAACGTCGAGATGCCGTCCGCGCGCGCGTCCGCGCCCCGGATCACCATCGCGAAGGTGTCGTCGAATCCGAGAGGTGGCAGAAAGGCCAGGTTCCATCGCGACCGGTAGGCGTCGACGACCTCGCCGTACACCGCCTTCGCATCGGAAGACACCGGCAGCTTCAGGACCGCGGAGAGCGCCGTGCCCGTGTACTCGGGATAGAGGTCGATCTGCCCGGCCACGAGCGCCTCGTGGGCGAGAAGCGTTCCCCCGAGGTCCAGCCGGCGGGTCACGGAGGTCCCGAGGCGGCGTTCGAGCTGCTGCGCGGCGATCTCGCCGAGGAGCGTCTGCTCCGTGAAGTTCTTCGACCCAACGACGAGCGCGGTCGGACGCGCGCAGCCGGCCTCGGGCAAGGCGGCGAGGGCGGCCGCAATCCCGACCGCGAATCCCGAGGCGAGGCTCAGACGGGCGAGAATTTTCGTTCGATCCAACCGAGCCCTCCATCCACGAGAAGCGCGAGGAGCGCGGCCGGCACGGCGCCGGCGAGGATCAGGTGAACGTCGACCGAGGCGAGCCCCCGGAAGATGAAGACGCCGAGCCCCCCTCCGCCGATTGCCGCCGCGATCGTCGCGGTACCGACAGTCGTCACGGCGGCGACGCGCACGCCCGCGAGAATCGTTCGCGTCGCGAGCGGCAGCTCGACGCGCACGAGCCGCTGGCGGGGCGTCATCCCCATCGCGACGGCCGACTCCACGACGGCGGGATCCACTCCCAGGAGCCCCGTGAGCGTGTTTCTCAGGACCGGGAGAAGCGCATAAAGGACGAGGGCGACGATCGCGGTCCTCTTGCCGATTCCGCCGATGAAGGGCAGCGGGATCAGGAATCCGAAGAGCGCGAGGCTCGGGATCGTTTGCAGGACGTTCGCGAGCCCGAGGATCCAGCCGCGCCACGCTGCCCTGCGGCTGAGGGCGATTCCGAGAGGGATTCCCGTGAGGCACGCGATCGAGAGCGCCGCCAGGACGAGGACGATGTGCTCGAGCGTGAGGTCGAGGATGTCCCGCGCGATGCCGCCTTGCATCAGTCCTCCAGCCTCCAGTCGAGGCCCGCGAGAAACGTCGTCACTTCCTCTCCCCGCGCGGCGAGGAACTCCCGCGGAGGGGCGAGAACCTCGATGCGCCCCTCGTGGAGCAGAGCGACGCGCGTCGCGAGCCCGAGGGCCTCACGGACGTCGTGGGTCACGAAGATCGACGTCTTTTTCCACGCCTTCCTGAGGTTCAAGAACTGGCGCTGGAGCTCGTGACGCGTGATCGGGTCGAGGGCGCCGAAGGGCTCGTCGAGGAGGAGAATCATCGGGTCCGCCGCGAGCGCCCGTGCGACGCCGACGCGCTGCCGCTGACCGCCCGAGAGCTGCCGGGGCATGCGCTCCCGGAACTCCCCGGGCGCGAGACCCATCCGCACGAGGAGTTCGTCGACGCGCGCCTCGACGCGCGCTTTCTCCCAGCCGAGGAGCTCGGGCACGAGCGCCACGTTCCGCGCGACGGTGAAGTGGGGGAAGAGGCCGGCGTCCTGCAGGACGTACCCGATCCCGCGCCGGAGCTCGATCGGATCCCAGTCGCGCGTGGACGTGCCGTCGACGAGGACGTCGCCCGACGTCGGCATCAGGAGCGCGTTGACCATTTTCAGCGCGGTCGTTTTGCCCGACCCGCTCCTCCCGAGCAGCACGAACGTCTCGCCCGCGGCGATCTCGAAAGAGACGTGGCGCAGGATCTCTTTGCCCTGGATGCCGTACGAGACATCCCGGAAGGCGATTGCCGGGTTCATCGGAACGCCCGGCAACCCTCTACTTGAGGTTCTGGACGATGCCGTCCTCGGTGTCCGACAGCTTCTTGAGGAGGTTGGAGAGCGTCGTCATCATCTTGCTGAGCCGGTCCATCGCCATCTGGAGGCGCAGGGACTCCGTCTCGCCCATCTCGCTTTTCGAGTCGAGCTTGCTTTGAACCTCGGTCTGAAGCGCGGCGGCGGACCTGTAGAGGACGAGGAAGGCGACGGTGTTCAGGCCGGCGGGACGAAGCGCCGACCACCGCCCGTGCACCGCAGCAAAGGACGCCTGCTCGGGATCCGCCGTGCCATCCGCGATCGCGGTCGCGTGCTGGCCGACGAATGAGCGCACGGCCGGCGAGGCTGAGCCCCACAACTTGTCGCCGCGCTGCTTCACGGCCGCGGGAAACGCGGCCGCGCGCCTGGTGAGGAAAATCTTTTGGGCGGGGCCTGCCGCCGGCTTGACGCCGGCGGCGAGAGCGGAAAGCGCGAAGGAAAATGCCAGGGCGGCGGTGAAGAAGCGCGGGCGCATTGCGGTCATGGAGCCTCCGTGCGTTGTGAAGGAAGCATATCCGAGCGCCCGATTTGTCGGCGCCTTTACAGCTCCTGGAGGATCGCCTTGCGCTTCTCCTGATACTCGGCCTCGGAAAGGACGCCCGACTTATGCAGGCGCTCCGCTTCCTTGAGACGCACTTCGACGGGCGCCCGGGAGGGTGCGGAAGCCGCCCCCGGCTCGGCCCCCGCGGCAAGGCGCGCCGGCGACGCCCCGAGGCCGTCCGTTCCCGCCCGCGGCCGGCCCGACGTGAACAGCACGTTGCGGAAATCCTCCGGATGGAGGATGCGCGGGAACACGACCGTGCTGTCGCTTCCCGCCGTCTGGATCTCGACGTCGCCGTAGGAGAGCCAGCGTCCGCCGAGCGTCGAGCGCACGTTCACGTCCTGGATCTTCTCGAGCGGGATCTGCCGCACGGACCTTTCGAGGACGCCCGTCTTGCGAATGACGCGGAACGACGTCACGGCGAATTCGTCGAAGGAATCCGCGAGCCAACGCCACGCCGCCGCGATGAGGCCGATGACGACGACGATGCCGCCGGCCGCGAGGAGGAAAAAGCGCGTTCCGGGTTCGCCCTCCGGGCCGGGCGGGGGAACGAGGAACTGCGCGAGGGCCGCGACGACGATTCCGAGGGAGCCGATTCCGATCGCGGGCACGAAGCGCACCCAGTGGTATTGAGGCCTCAGAAGGATCTCTTCGCCCGGCATGAGGTTCTTCGAGACGTACGACATGGCAACCTCATCTTACGGGAATGCGAGGGGGTCAGCGCTCTTCGTGCCCTTCCGGTACGACTCTTCCCTCCCTCGCCTCCCGCCCCTTCGGCGCTTCCATGTCGTCCGCCGTCGTCGAGAGCCGGCGCGTGACGATGAACTTGAAGAAGAGGGGCACGAAGAAGACCGCGAGGAATGTCGCCGCGAGCATGCCGCCCATGACTCCCGTGCCGACGGACTTGCGCGCACCGGCGCCCGCGCCGGTCGAGACGGCGAGCGGCAGGACGCCGAGAATGAAGGCGAGGGACGTCATGATGATCGGCCGGAACCTCAGGCGCGCGGCCTCGAGGGCCGCCGCCGCGGGATGCCAGCCGTGCTGCCACTTCATGAGCGCGTATTCGACGATCAGGATCGCGTTCTTCGCCGCGAGGCCGAGCAGCGTCACGAGGCCGATCTGGAAATACACGTCGTTCGTGAATCCGCGGAGATTCACGGCGACGAGCGCCCCGAACGTGCCGAAGGGCAGCGCGAGAAGGACCGAGACGGGCAGCGACCACCGCTCGTAGAGCGCCGCGAGGATGAGGAAGACCATGATCGCGCCCATCGAGAGCGCGAGGCCGGAGCTGCCGGAGGACCGCTTTTCCTGGAACGAGGAGCCCGTCCAGTCGAAAGTGAAGCCCGGCGGAAGCGAGGCCTTCGCGACCTTTTCCACGGCCGCGAGCGCCTGCCCCGAGCTGACGCCCGGCGCGCCGGAGCCGAAGAGCTTCACGGCGGGAAGGTTGTTGTAGCGGTCGAGGCTGTCCGGGCCCGAGCTGAACTCCACCTTCGCGAAGGCCGAGATCGGCACCATCGCGCCCGTGGTGCTTCTCACGTACATGCGCCCGATGTCTTCCGGGCGCCTCCGGTAGGGCGCGTCGGCCGAGAGCAGGACCTCCCACGCACGGCCGAACTTGTTGAAGTCGTTGACGTAATAGCTCCCGAGCGTCGCGGCGAGCGTGTTGAAGGCTTCGTCGAGCGGAACGCCGAGCGCCTTGGCCTGCTCCCGATCGACCTCGACGTAGAGCTGCGGGGTCGCGGCCCGCCAGAGCGTGTTGATGAGCCCGAGCGATTTCTCCTTGTGCGCGTCCGACAGGAAGATGCCGAGCGCCTCCGCGAGCTTTTTAGGCCCGCCCTCGCCCTTGTTCTGGATGTACATCTCGAAGCCACCCGTGTTCCCGAGGCCGAAGATGGCGGGCGGGTTGAACGCGAGAACGAGCGCTTCCTTGATGCCCGCCGTCTTCCCGAAGAGCTCCCCGACGAGCGCCGTCACGGGGACCTTCCTCTTCTCCCACGGCTCCTGCACGACGAACATCGTGGCCGCGCTGTTCTTGTAGCCGCCGCCGAGGAAGTCGAATCCCGTGAACGCGATGATGTCCTTGTTCGCCGGGTTCGAGCGGATCGCGTCCACGACGCGCGCCACGACGCGGTCCGTCCGCTCGAGGGATGAGCCGTCCGGCAGGTAGACCGCCGCGATGTAGTAGCCCTGGTCCTCGTCCGGGACGAGGGAGGTCGGCGTCGTCTTCCAGAGGATCCCCGTGACGAGGACCATCCCGAGGAAGACGAGAGCCGCGATCGTCGAGCGCCGCACGAGGAACCGGACGCCCTTGATGTAGCGGCCCGTGACGCGGTGGAACCAGTCGTTGAACCACTGGAAAAAGCGCGCCGTCTGCTTGTGCTCCCGCTTCATGATGAGGACGCAGAGCGCGGGCGTCAGCGTGAGGGCCACGAGGCCCGAGAGGACGACGGAGATCGAGATCGTGATCGCGAACTGCCGGTAGAGCTCGCCCGTGAGCCCCCCGAGGAACGCGATCGGCACGAAGACCGCGCAGAGAACGAGGACGATCGCGATGACCGGCCCGCTCACTTCCTCCATCGCCTCGATCGCCGCGTCGCGGGCCGAGGCGTGCTTCTCGTGCATGATTCTTTCGACGTTCTCGAGGACGACGATCGCGTCGTCCACGACGATGCCGATCGCGAGCACCATGCCGAAGAGCGTCAGAGTGTTGATCGAGTAGCCCAGGAGGTAGAGCCCCGCGAACGTCCCGAGGAGGGAGACGGGGACGGCGACGACAGGAATCAGCGTCGCGCGCCAGTTCTGTAGGAACAGGAACACGACGAGGAACACGAGAACGATCGCCTCCAGCAGCGTCTTGACGACCTCCGAGATCGACACCTCGACGAAACGGGTCGTGTCGAAGGCGACGGTATAGCCGAGGCCTTTCGGGAAGCTCTCCGCGAGGCGGGCGAGCGTGCGGCTCACCTCGTCGCCTACGGCAAGGGCGTTCGAGCCAGGCTGCAGGAAGATCCCGATGAGGGTCGCGGGCTTTCCGTTGATGCGGCCGATGAAGTCGTAGTCCTTCGCCCCGAGCTCGACGCGCGCGACGTCCTTCAGGCGCAGCGTCGTGCCGCCGCGGTTCGAGCGCAGGATCACGTTCTCGAACTCTTCCGGAGTCGAGAGCCGGCCCTTCGTCGTGATCGTGTAGACCGTCTCCTGCCCGCCCCCGGTTGGCATCTGTCCGATCTTCCCGGCCGCGAACTGGGCGTTTTGCTCGTTGAGCGCGCTCGTGATGTCGCCCGTCGTGACGCCGAGCTGCGTCATGCGGTCGGGCTTCAGCCAGATTCGCATCGCGTAGTCCTTCGCGCCGAAGATCTGGACGTTCGTCGTGCCGGGGATGCGCTTCAGGACGTCGAGGACGTTGAGCGTGACGTAGTTCGATGCGTAGATGTCGTCGAGGGACGAATCGGGCGAGAAGAACGCCACGACCTGCAGGAACGCCGAAGATCCCTTGAACACCGTGACGCCCTGCCGCCTCACTTCCTGGGGCAGCTTCGCCTCGACCTGCTTGACGAGGTTGTTCACGTTGACGGCCGCCTGGTCGACGTTCGTCCCGATCTCGAACGTGACCGTGATCGTGAGGAGACCGTTGCCGCTCGACGTCGAGCCCATGTACATCATGTGCTCGACGCCGTTGATCGCGTTCTCGATCGGGGCGGCGACGGTCTGCTCGAGCACCTCGGCCGACGCCCCGGGATACGTCGCGACGACCTGCACCACGGGCGGGGCGATCTCGGGGTACTGGGCGATCGGCAGGTTGCGCATCGCCGCGATGCCCGCGAGCGTCACGAAGAGCGAGATGACGAAGGCGAAGACGGGCCGGTCGATGAAGAAGCGCGAGATCATGGGAGCCCGCTCAGTTTCCGAGCGGCGACGGTTTCACGGGCGCGCCTGGGAAGAAGATGCGGGCGACGCCGTCGACGATCACCTTGTCCCCGGCCTTGAGACCCTTGCGGATCACCCAGCCGTTCTTCTCGGCGCCGGAAAGGCGCACCCATTCGCCGACGTCCACGGGGTGCGGCTCCGCGATCGGGCCGGACGGTCCCTGGCCCACGACGTAGACGAACTTCCCGGTCGGGGCGTCCTGAACGGCCCGCTGCGGAATCGCGATGGCTCCTGGCCGGCGCGCGCCCAGGAGGGCGACCTTCACGAACTGCCCGGGCGCGAGCGTCCCGTCCCGGTTCGGGAACGTCGCGCGGAACGCGAAGCTGCCCGTCGCGGTGTCGGCCTTGTAGTCCTCGAAGTCCACCTTTCCCGTCGGTCCGAGCGGGGCTCCGTCGGCGGAGCGGAGGCGCACGGCGAATCCGCCCTTCGGAAGCGTGAGAGCGCCGGAAAGAATCTCGGCCTTTCGCGTGCGCTGTTCCGTCTCGGCAACGCCGAAGTTGACGTCGATCGGGTCGGTCTGGGCGATCGTCGTGAGCAGGCTGTCACCCTGCGCGTTCGCGAGGCTGCCCTCGACCTTGAGCGCGCGCCCCGCGACGCCCGCGAGCGGCGCCGTCACGTCCGTGTACGCGAGCTCGATGCGGGCCGACGCGAGCCGTGCCTGCGCGGACTTCACTCCCGAGCGCGCGAGGTCGGCAGCCGCGACCGCGTCGTCGACCTCCTTCGGACTCACGACCTTGCGCTGGCCGAGAAGCTTGTAGCGCTCCAGGTCCCGCGCCGCCTGGCGGTCCCGTGCTTCGGCCTGGGAAAGATCCGCCTCGGCGACCGCGACGTTCGCCTGGAAGATGGCGGGGTCGAGCTTGAAGAGCGTCTGTCCGGGCGCAACGCGCGCGCCTTCCTTGTAGAGACGTTGCTGGATGATGCCCGTGACGCGCGCACGAACTTCCACCTCGCGGGAGCCCGCCACCTGACCGACGTGCTCGAACTCCACTTCGACGTCGCGCGGCTCGGCGACGACGAAGGCCACGTCGGTGGGCGGCGGCCCGGCCTGCGCGGCCCCCGCGGGATTCTTCGCCTTGCACGAGGCGAGCGCCAGCGGCGCGAGGAGGGCAAGGGGGGCGAGGAGTCGCAGCGCGGGGGAGAACGGGCGGATCTTCATCGGGGCGAATGCTAACCCGTGAAGCGCCGGGTTCCCGTCAGGCCGTTTGTCTTCTTCAGGGCTTCGGCGCGGCCGGCTTCACGCGTGCCTCGTATGCCTTTGCCTGTGCGGGCTTACCCCAATCCGTGTAGAGCTTGACGAGGACCTTCAGCACCCGTTGCGTCATGCCGGCGTCCTCGCCATTCGCCTTTGCGAGAATCTCGGCAGCGCGGCGCAGCGGGATCTCTGCCTCCGCGTACTTCTTCTCCTGGCGGAGCGTGTCCCCGTAGCCGAGCAGCGTGAGACCGATGTCCGGGTGGTCCGGGCCGAGCCGCTTCGAGAGCCTTTCGATCGCCTCGGGGTAGGCCTTCTCGGCGGCGGGGAGGTTCCCGGCCAGCTTGTGAACAGTTGCCACGTTTGCGAGGGTGCGCGCAACGGGTTCCGAGTCGTCGCCCTGCGCCTTCCTCCGGGCGGCAAGCACCGTCTCGAGGAGGGCCGCGGTCTTGTCGAATTTTCCCTGGCGCGCGTAGACCTGACCGAGGTTCTCCCGCATGCTCGCGACCTCCGGGTGGTCCTCACCGAGGAGCGCGATGTCCATGGCGATGGCCTCGAGATACCTACGCTCGGCTCCCGCGAGATCCCCCGCATACATCATTCCGAGGGCGAGGTCGTTCGTCGCGTTCGCGACTTCCGGGTGGCGGTCTCCGAACCTCGCCTTCAGGAGCTCGAGGCGCTCCTTCGCAAACGGCGCGGCTCTTTTCGCATCCTGTTCGTCGCCGGTCGTGTTCGTCATGACGAGAACGAGCAGCGCATCCGTCTCGGCCTTCGTGGCGGTATCGCGCCCTTCCTTCGTCTTCGAGCCTCGGCCCGCACGCCCCATCGCGAGAAGCTCCTCCGCCAGCGCCTTCGCCTCCGGCAGCCTCCCGGCCCCGTTGACCGCGGTCGCATAGGCGTAGAGAGCCGGCGCCGTCTCGAGCCCCTTTGGCCCGTGGAGGCCCCGCTCGATCTCGAGCGCCTCCTTCCCGTGCTTCTCGGCCTCCGCAAACTTTTTGGCGTACGACTCCGCCGACGAAAGCGCCACGAGCGCTTCGGCGGCCTCGGCGCTCTTCGTCCCGGCGGCGGTGACTCGCAGGTCGTACGATGCGCGCAGGGATTTCTCGGCCTCGTCGGGCTCGGCGAGGTTCGAGAGCGTGGACCCGATCGTCTGCAGGACCGACGCCTGGATGAGCGGCTGCGTCTTCAAAGACGTCTCCGCCTTGGCGCGCGCCTGCCGGAGGGCGTCGAGGAGGGTGACGTTGCGCGAGCCCTTTCCCCACGGGTCCGCGGCGCCGAGCGCGTCCTGGAGAAACGCGTTGATCGCGCTTGCCTTCGCCGCCTCGGCCGTCGCGCGGTCGCGCTCCTTGCGCACGCGCTGGGCCTGCACCGCCATCGTGACCGCAAGCACGACGAGCAGGACCGCGATCGCGCCGACCGCCGCGACGCTGCCCCGGTGCCGCGACGCGAGCTTGCGCAGCTGGTACATCGTGCTCGGCGGATGCGCGAGGATCGGCCGGCTCGCGAGATAGCGCTCCACGTCGTCCGCGAGGTCCGACGCGCTCTGGTACCTCTGGGCGGGCTCTTTCTCGAGCGCCTTCGTCGCGATCGTCTGGAGGTCCTCGTCGATTGCGAGGCCGCCTAGTGCGGCCTTCAAGGGGCGAGGCGGCTCCTCACAAATCGCGCGAAGCGCCTGCACGATGGAGGTCTTCTGCGTGTCGTACGGGTAGCGTCCGGACAGGATCTCGTAGAGGAGGACGCCCAGGGAGTAGACGTCGGTGCGGAGGTCGATCTCGCGGCCGTCCCCCCGCGTCTGCTCGGGGCTCATGTAGGGGAGCGTCCCCTTGATGATCCCCATCTCGCTCATCACGGTTGCCGCGGCGACGTCCGCGTCCGTGATGCGCGCAAGCCCGAAGTCGAGAACCTTCACCTCGCCCGCCTCGGTCACGACGAGGTTCGAAGGCTTGAGGTCTCGGTGGATGACGCCTCGCTGGTGCGCGTAGTTCACGGCCCGGCAGATCGTGACGAAGAGCTTCAGACGATCTTTCAGCTGCTCACGGCTCGGCGCTTCGCCGCCCTGCCGGTCCCTCACGAACTGGCTCAGCGTCTTGCCGAGGACGAGCTCCATCGTGAAGAAATGCTGGCCGTCGTCCGTGCGGCCCGCCTCGTAGATCGCGGCGATGTTCGGATGGGCGAGCCGCGCGAGCGTCTCGGCCTCGCGCCGGAACATCCTGAGATACGCCTCGTCAACGAAGTGCCCGCCGCGCACGACCTTCAGCGCGACGCGGCGGTGCGGGCTCTGCTGCTCGGCCTCGTAGACGATCCCCATCCCGCCTTCGCCGAGCTTGCCGAGGACTCGGAAGCCGCCGATCTCGTCGGGAAGCTTCTCGGGCGCGGCCGGGTGCTCGCCGGACGCGGCCAGCGTCGGCAGGCCGGTCACGGCGTCGTCGGGGCGCGTGGGATCTGACACGAGGTTGGAACCAGTCTACCGGGATTCCGTCCCCGATTTCAGCGGTTATACCCCTCGTGGGCGAATCTTGTCCGAGCCGGATTTTCGCAACTTGTGACTGTGGCCTCCCGGCGCCAAACGCCGGTTCGAAGGCGCCACGGGCGCCTACTTGTAGAACCCCACCACGTCGAGGATCACGTGCACGGTCCCGCCCGCGTCGTTTTTGATCCCGACGCTGCCGTCCGCCGCGAGCTTCACCTGAGCGTTGTTGGCCCGGGTCGCCCCCTGTGAGAACGAGGTCGTCGTCGCCGCCGTCGGCACGCTGTCGCCAGCGAAAATCCTGAGAGTTCCCGCTCCCTGCGTTCCGGTGACGGTGACGTTCACCGCGAGCGCCGCCGTCCCCGCGGGCACGCCGCACGAGCCCGTGAGCGTGAAAGCGCGCTGGCCGAACGCCGGAAGCGCCGGGCCGCCGAGCGCGCCGGCGGCGCTCCGCGTGTCGAGAAGCCGGCACGGCGTGAGCGGATTGAAAAGCGATGCCGTGTGGCTCGCGACCGGATTCAGGACGTCGCGGTAGTAACGCACCACTTGCCGGAGCGCCTCGGGGGGATTCACGGGCTCGGGGCTGCCGGCCTGGTCGTGGCTCGAGAGGCCGTGGCACGACGTGCAGACGCGAATCTCGCCGGGCTGGAACGTGAGCCAGTAGCGCTCCCTCACGACGGGTTTCCCCGTGGTGTCGCTCATGTGCCACGTCGTCGCTCGCCGCGCGGGCACGAACGCCGCCATGGAGCCGTCGTTCCCGAGGCGCACGCTGCCGGGCGGGCCGCCCGGGTTGGGCGGATTCGCGGCGATTACCGTGGGCTCGTGCATCACCTGCGCGAGAACGCGGCGGCCCTGCCGCGGGCTGGCCGTGCCGCCCACGCCGCGGATCTGGTCGGCCTGGTAGAGCTGCACGTGCGCCACGTCGTACAGCTTTCCGCCGGTGGGCGCGGTCTGGTGCGTCGTCCCCCCGATGCGCAGGTTGAAAGGCTGCTGCTTGTCGAGCGCGTCGCGCGTCGTGACGTCGCGACTCACGATGACGGCGAGGTTGCTCGCGGAGAGCCACGCCTTGAACGCCGCGGGGTCGACGTTCTCCTGCGTGAAGATCGACGCCTCCGGGGCCTGCAGCTGCGACGCGGCAGCCACGGGCTTCGGACGCACCTTCACCTCCACCGGGTCCAGCTCCCACAGCGTCACGTTCGTATACGTCACGCGCTGGTCCGGGTCCCAGTACGAGACGCTCTTCGTCAACCCCGGCGTGAGCATCTCGTCGGCGACGAGGAAGCCGCCCGACGGCGTGAGCGACTGGATCCGGAACGAGTAGCGCGAGACGGGTGTCATGCGGTCGCCCTCGTTCTTGTCGGCGCGCGTCTCGCTCGTGTGGGCGGCGAGGAGCGTGCCGTCCGAGAGCGGCAGCGGATTGCGATAGAAGCCCGAGTGTCCCGCCGGCACCGGAGCGGTGTCGAGGCGGGGAGACGACGTCGCGCGGTGCGTCACATATCCGACTTGAATCTGGTCCGGGTGCGCGCCGGGCGGAAGGTCCATCCGCACGATCTGCCCGCCCGCGTGCGTCTGGAACTCCGGCGCGTCGATGCCGAAGTAGCGGCCGGGGTGCGACGGGTCTTCCTTGATCTCGAGGAAGTTCTGGATGCCGTTCTGGTTCACGCGGCCCGACGTGGCGGAGATGAATTCCACGACGTTGGGGTCGTCGTTGAAGACCTGTGCGAAATAGTCGTGCAGCTCGTGCCGGCCGATGTGGTTCAGGGTCTCTTCCTCGGTGCCGTCTTCCCTGATCTGCCAGGGGAAGAAGTGGTTCAGCGAATGGCCCACGAGGTTCGTGCCGGCCAGAAGGTCCGTCCTCTCGCCGCGCGGCTCGGGAAAGACCTCGGCCCGCGAGGCGAGGCGTGCGGCGCCCGCCGACTCGTCGGCGTAGTTGAACGTGCCGTACGGACTCGACTGTGTGAATGATCCGCCCGGTCCGTCGCCGTCGGCCTGCTGGTCGCGCTGGAGGTGGTCCCACCGCGTGAAGATCACGCGCCCGAAGGAATCGATCGTCGGCGTGAAGGCGCCGCTCGGCGAGTGGTTCAGCATCCGAAGGTCGCCCGTCGCGGGGTTCAGGCTCCAGAGCCCCGTCACCGTGGCGGTCTCCTCGTACTCGTCGAGCTGCGGGTAGAGATGCGCAGCCCCGTTGCGCGGCCGGTCCGACGTGAAGAGAATCCGCTCGTCCGTTCCATAGAAGGGCGACACGTTGTCGAAGCCCGCGGGCTGGTTCGCGATCTTCGTGATGACCGGCGTGTCCGCGATGCCGAGGCCCGTCACCTCGTACATCTGCCAGAAGTAGCTCCCGACCTCGTACTGCGCGCTCGGCGCGCCGATGAGCATCGAGAAGACGGCCTTCGTCCCGGTCCAGTGTACGGAGGGCTCTCGCACCGCGATGCCGTTGCCGTCCTGCGAACCCGTTTTCCCGTACCCCGCGAGCTGCGTCAGGTTCTTGCGCGTGCCGCCCGGATACTGGATCCACAAATCCCCGCCGCGCGGCGCTTGCTCCAGCCCGCCCGACGCATTCCCGAACACCGACGCCACCGTCGCGAAGTCGGCCGGCACCGGCACCTGCGTGACGAAGAGGATCGGATTCGGGATCGTGACGGCCAGTGAGCGCCGCGCGGGCTTCGCGGCCATGAGCGCCACGGCCGCCGCACCGACGGCGACAAGAATCCCCGCGCGTGAGAAGGCACTGCTCATCAAAGGTGCTGGAATTATTCCCTTCGTTTCGTACAGGGGTGTCGGCGAAGTGACAAATCTCACGGTTGACGAAACCCGCGAGTGACGCCTCGCGTAACCCTCGTATCCACCGAGGAGTGACTCCATGCAAGCCCAGCACTGCGAAACCGTCGTCCCCGCCTTCCTGAGCCTCGTCCCTCGGAGGGCGCGGTTCGTCCCCTCTGTCCTTCTCCTCGGGACGCTCCTGGCGGGCAGCGGCGCCGCCCATGCGCAAGCCCCGCCGGCTCCGTCTCCCGCGACTCCCGCCGCTCCCACGTTCGGGGAAGGCGTCGCCGCGGTGCAGGCCAGCCGGTTCGCGGATGCCGTCGTCATCTTCGAGGGCATAACCGCGAAGGATCCGAAAAACATCGTTGCGTGGCGCTTCCTGGGCGTCGCCTACCAGAAGACGAACGCCCTCGACCGCGCCGAGGCCGCATACAAGAAGGGCCTCGAGATCAAGCCGGATGCGCCCGTCTTTCTCTACAACCTCGGCACGGTGTACGCGCTTCGCAAGGATGCGGACCGCGCCTTCGAGTACCTGAAGAAGGCGAAGGACACGAAGAAGCTCGACATGGCGATGATGGAAACGGACACGGACCTCGTCGATCTCGTGGGCGACGCGCGCTTCAAGGCGCTGCTGCCGCGGCCCGCCGATTTCGAGCACCCCTTCGTCGAGGACGTGAAGATCATCCGCGAGTGGGACGGCGAGGCCGCGAACGACCAGTTCGGCTGGATCGCCCGCGACATGGGAGACGTCGACGGCGACGGCGTACACGATGTCGTCACGTCCGCGCCCACGAAAGACATCGGCGGCGCGAACGCGGGGCGCGTGTACGTGTACTCCACGCGCACGGGAAAACTTCTCTGGAAGTTCGACGGGAAGCCGGGCGACCAGCTGGGAACGGGCGTCGAGTGCGCGGGCGACGTGGACGGCGACGGCGTGAAGGACGTCATCGCCGCGGCGCCTTCCGCCAGCAAGGCGTACGTCCTGTCGGGCAAGGACGGGCACGTTCTTCTCACGCTCACGGGAGAGACGAAAGACGACGCGTTCGGCACACACGTGTCGACGGCCGGAGACGTGGACCATGACGGCCATGCGGACGTCATCGTGGGCGCGCCCGCCAACGGCGCGGGCGGCAACGGTGCCGGCCGAGCTTACGTTTACTCGGGAAAGGACGGCCACCTCCTTCTCACGCTCACCGGCGAGCGCGCGGGCGATGCCTTCGGCAGTGCCGTCGCGGGCTGGTCCGACGGAAAACGCATGCTGCTCATGGTGGGCGCGCCTGGCGCGGGCCCGCGCAAGACGGGCCGCACATACGTCTACGACAGCCTCTCTGCCAAGCCGAAATTCGTCATCGACTCCGACGAGACGGGTGCGGCCCTCGGCGCCATGTTCCTGTCGATTCCCGGAGACGTCGACGGCGACGGCATGCCCGACGTCTACGCGTCGGATTTTCCGAACAGCGCGAAGGGGCCGTCCACCGGACGCATCTACGTTCACTCCGGCAAAGACGGCCATCGGCTGCTGACGCTCACGGGCGAAGGCCCCGGCGAGGGCTTCGGCATCGGCCCCGCGGGCGCGGGCGACGTGAACGGCGACGGGCATCAGGACCTCATCGTGGGCGCGTGGCAGTACGCCGGCGCGGCAGCCTCCGGGGGTCGCGCGTACCTCTACTCCGGCAAGGACGGCTCGCTCATGAAGACCTACACCTGCCGGATCCTCGGCGACACGTTCGGGTTCGACGCCGTCGGGCTGGGCGACGTGGACGGTGACGGCACGCTCGACTTCCTCGTCACCTCGGCCTGGAGCGGAATCCACGGCTACCACTCCGGCCGCATGTTCGTCATCTCGAGCGGCGTGAAGAAAAGGGCGAATCGGAAAAACTAGCCCGAGAGCATCCCTCCGTGATGCGTCCTCTCCGGTGAGAGAATCCCGTCATGCGAAAACATCGTCATTCCGTGGTGGCGCTTCTCGGGGCCGCGTGCGTTCTCGCGGGCCCCGCGAACGCTGCGGAGATATCGCCGAAGCAGCTCGAGTACGAGACGAAAGTCCGCGCCGCGTTCTCTCCCGCCCAGAAAGCGCACGTCAGCGCTCTCGAGGCGCGCCTCACGACGAAGATGACGGTTCATGACGTGATCACGATGACGCAGGGCGAGCCGGCGGGAAGCGTCTTCGCGTTCATGATGGCCTACCAGAAAATGCTCAACAAGGAGACCCGGCGGGACAGGCAGCAGGCGAGGCAAGACGCTCTTTTATCCGTCGAAGCCAAAGCTCAGGCACTGAGGCGGGAGAACGACAGGATCGACGAGGCGATGAAGGAGGCCGCGGCGAAGGCCGACAGCCTCATGAACGCCGCGAACGCCTCGCTCGTAACTGGCGTTGCGGCCGGCGCGATTCAGGCCAACGTTGCGACGCGCTTGGGACCCACCCCAACGCCCACTCCTCGCCCGCGATAGATCTCGCGCGGCGGGCGAAGGCTGCTCCTCCCGTGAGTTAGGAACCCGACCCAGCCTCGCGCCGATCCCACGGCGGAAGCACCAGCCCCGCGCCCGGGGTCATCGTTTCAGGCCGTAGCGATCGCGGAGCGTTCCCTCTTCCCTCTTGAGCGCTTCGGCACGCGAGCGCAGAGCATTGCCTCGCGTGGCAACGGCCGCGAGTGCGCCGGCGGCATCAGGCGACTCCATTGCCGCCTTCAGCGAACGCAGCACCTGCAGCGCGTCGTCGAGGCTGCCGAGGCTCTCGCGGTGGTGGACGGCGCATGGCGGCGGCGGCGAAACGGCCGCGAGGCTCGCCTTCGCGACCTCCGTATCCCGGATCATCCCGTCGAGACCCGACGTGTCGCCGTTCGCGAGCGCGGAAGCGATCCCCCCCGCGACGCCTTCCGCGTCGCCGTTCATCGCCGTCGGCTGGATGCGATCGATCGCATCGAAATACGCCTCGACGGCCGCCCTCTCGGCGTCGGACGGGTTTATCTGTTCCGAAGGAGCGGGCAAGTCCGGCGGCAGCGTCCCCGCCAAGGGCGCCGGCTTCTCCGTGAGAGGGGCTGTGAAGACGGAGGTTGTAGCCGGCGTCCGTGAGGCGCCGGGCGCGAGCGGGATTCGCGGGGCGATGCGTTCGATCTTCGTCGTGGGTGGCGCGGCGCCGGGGCTCGACTCGCGTCCGAGGACGAACGCCAACGCGAGAAGCGAAGCGGCCGCCACGGCCACGATGCCGACCAGGAAGCCCCTGCTCACGCTGACCTTCTCCATGAGCCGAGGATACGCATTCGAAGGGAAACCACCGCTTCGTCGGAGCGTAAGCTCTGCCCGTGGATTACGAGCTGACGAAGCGCGCGATCGCCTCCACGTGGGCGTTCGCCGACCGGGTCCTTCCGCGACGCTTTCCTCCGGCGTCTATCGCCATCGGTCCATCGAGAACGCCAAAGAGCTGAAGGAACTGTGGGGCGATGCCGACTTCAAGGCTTTGCAGGAGCGCCGCAGAAAAACCGAATGAGCCCTACTTTTTCGCTTCCCCGCACGCCCAGATGAACGATTGAACGTCGATCATGTCCGCGGGCTCGAGGGCTGACAGCCGCTTCTGGAGATCCTGGGCAAAGTCGAGCGTGCGCCTGTACGTCGTCCAGTTCACCTCCGGTCGATACGCGATGTCGAACCCGCAACGGTCCGCTGCCGCCAACGTCACCGTCGGCTTCAGGAAGATGAATCTTTTCGGAAAGCGAAGAAACAAGTAATAGGAAGCCGTGGTCCATTTCGCCGCGCCAACCTCATTGAGCACGTCGACAAAACCCTCGAACCTGCCGCTCAAGTCACCGGGGGCGTAAAGAAGCGCCCACAAGGCCCGAGCAAAGCGGCCCTTGGCGCCCTCGTCTTGTAGTCCGTCCCTCAGGTCCATCTTCTCGTTCGGGAATACGAGATTCGTGGCGTTCAAGACCTTCACGGCGCGATCAGCGACTTCGCCTTCCTCGCCTCGTGCGATGAACGCGGCAACCTCCCGTTCGCGAAGCAGCTTCCCGCACAGACGACTCGCCTCGTCCTTGTAGTTCCGCTCCTGCTCAACGTAATTGGGGTCGCGAAATCCCTTCGGGAAACGCTTCAAGAAGTCGGCGACCATCGAATCGAAGTCTCGGACCGCACCACGCGTTCGCCTTTTGCTCGACGCCGGCAGGTCGAGAAAAGAGTTGCGCGCCTCTTCGCCCTCCACGCGTGTCAGAACGGCGTGCTTCAGAGAGAGCTTCTTTTCACCCGCGTGATGGAAGAGAACTTGAACGCTCTCGCCCGCCACGGACACGACCCGGCCGAGTCCCCATGCCGGCATTCGTGGATTTCGAACGCGATCACCCGGGATTGGTTTCCAGTCTTTCCTATCCGCGTCCACAGCCAGCTACTCCTTCCCCTTCGAGTCGTTCCAGCTCTTCGCCGTCGTCTTCATGGCACGGAGCCTTAAGTCGTCAGTATCCTCATTCAGTTCATTCTCCTCTACCTCTCGTTCGTAGAGTTCTCAACGGTGTCCGGCGGAGAGGATGGGGACGAGGAGCACCTCGTGCGGCGCCTTCACGTCCAGGTTCTGGACGATGGAAAGAAATCCCTTGCGATTCGCCCGATCCGACTCATTTAACGTAAGTTCGGTTACCTTAAATAACAGTGATCGTAAGGCAACTCCCTTAACTATCGGAGACTGGAATATGCGACGCGAATCGACCGGTCAGTTCGTCGTCGTATCGAGAGAGGGACCGAGGGGGCACCGGAAGGGTTCTTCTGATGGCCCGTCGTCCGTACGCCCCCTTTGGCTCGTCGACCCGCACGCGGCTCCTCCTCGCAATCGAGCTGCTCGGGCAGAGCTATGCGAGGGAGCTTGCTCGCCTCTTGGGCTCCTCACTGTCGGTCGTGCAGAAGGGCCTCGCGAGCCTCGAGCGCGACGGCCTCATCGTGGGCCGCCAGCTCGGCCGACAAGACTCTTCGAGTTCAACCCGCGCTACTTCGCCACGAAAACCTTCGCGCGTCACGGTGGGCATTTTGTCCCCTCCCCATTCCTCTCCAGCATCGCCCTCCCCACCAGGATCCATTGCCTGGGGCGGATCTCGAACGCTTCGCCGGCTTCGCAGCCGGGCGCGGTGACCGGCTGGCGAGATCCTGAGGATGGATCCGGTGAGGGAGAAGGTCTACGAGGCCGTGAGATCCGCCCGCCCGCGCCCGCGGACGAGAAGTTGTTTGGGACGCGGACCTCATCGCGTCATCGGTACGTAGGCTCCGTCGCCGGTGTTCTGTCCCGGACCGCCCCCGTCGTTGACGACGCCGTACGCGATCCACGGTGCGGTTCCCGACGTCCGCGTGATCTTCACCCAACCGTTCCGGACGCCCTTGTCGCCGAGGAAGCCGGAGAGCTGGCTCCACTGGCCCGGCGCGAGCGTGACGGTGTCGGCCGAGCCCGCCGCTGCGCCGCCCGCGTCGCCGTCGTATGCCTGGAGCCGAAGCGTGATCGGGCCCGCGACCGCGCTCCCGCCCGTGCTGATCACGGCCACGTTCGAGCGGTTCGTCGCGTCGGCACGAAGGCCGTAAAGGAACGCCTGATCGAGCGCCTCGCTTCCCGGGTAAAAGGCGGGCGTGAAAAGCCCGAATTGCCCTCCTGCCGGAGATGGCGAGGCCGTTCGCGCTCCGGCGAAGGTGTCATTGACGAGCGCGCCGCTTACGGTGATGTGGAGTGAACCCGCGTAGCTTGGTCCCGCGGGCCCGATCGCGACACCGTTCTGCCGGAGGTAGGCGATGGCACTCGGGATGATCCGCTGCGTGCCCGGGGCGAGGACTACATCGATACTTCCCCCCGTTCCTCCGGATGGATTCAGAGACTCGGCGTAAGCCAGCGTAAATGTGGCCGTCGTCGGGCCCGAGTTGGCCAGCGCCAACTCGCTCAGGAACGAAGGCGTCTCGACGAGAACGGGGACGTTCAGGTAATCGAGGGCTGTCCTCTTCAGCGTCGGCAGGACGTAGGAGCCATCGTTCGTTCCGTTGTCGTTGACGACGCCGTAAGCGCTGAAGACGCCACTGGTCGAGACGCGCTCCACAGTCACGTAGCCGTTCGCGAACCCGGCGTCCGCGAGAATACCGTTGTACTGCTTCCATCCAAGCGGAGGAAGGAGCTCCGCCGACGCCACGACGACGGACGTGCCGTTGCCGTCTCCCGACCAGGCCGTGACCTTGAGCGTCACGGGGTCCGAGCTCGTGTTGAAAACGGCGAGATTCGAGCGGTCGGTGCCGTTCGAGCGAAGGCCGTAGACGGTCAGAAGGTCGGCGACGCCATCCACCGCCGGGTCGATCGCCGAGTACGCGAGGCCCGCCCTCCCGACCGGCTGGGGCGCTGCGGTCGAGGTCGCGGTTCGGGCCGTGGCTGCGATCGCGTCGGCGGCCGAGGCGCCGTCGAAGGCGAGGAGAAGAGTCCCGCCCTGTGACCCAGACGTCGGAATAGGCAGCCCCTTCCCCCTGAGATACGCGATGACGTCCGCGACGATCAGCTGCTTTCCCGCGGGCAGGCTTTCGGCAACACTTCCCGAGCCGGAGCCGAGAGAGGCGGTATAGGTCAGGGTGACCGAGGCGTCGGCCGTGCCCCGATTCGTCAGCGCGAGCTCCGTCGTGTAGTGGGCCGACCCGGTGTCGACGTCGAGGACGATCGGAACGAGGCGGACCGTCCGGAACGGGACTTGGTATTGGACGATGGAGCGTCCGGCGGTTCCGACGAGGAGGGTGCCATTCGCTCCGGCGAGCGAGTAGATCGGAGTTCCGGCCAGCTTCTTCGCGAAGGGCAGCCAGGTCGACCCACCGTCCACCGAAGTGTAGAGCCCGCTCTGGAGCCCTGCGAAGAGAGACGTTCCCACGCTCGCCAGCGCGAAGGCCGGCGTGGCGTTGGGGAGTCCGGAACCCACGGGAGCCCACGTGAGCCCCACGTCCAGGCTCTTGTACAAGGGCTGGGCGCTTGCAATGCCGAAATTGTAGATACCGGCGTAGAGGGTGTTCCCAACAAAGGAAAGAGAGTAGATGTCGTAGAAAAGATCCCCCGCGTAGACCGGACCGCCCGGGCTCCAGGACCCGCCACCGTTGACGCTCCGGTAGACGATCCCGCCCACGGAAGCGACGAGCGTGTTCCCCGAGGCCGCGATCGCTTCGACGGTGCCGGTCGGCGGGAGCCCGGAGCCCGCGGCAGTCCAGGTCGCGCCGGCGTCCGTGCTCTTGTAGAGGCCCCCCTGGAAGAGTCCGGCGAAGAACGTGCTCCCAGTCGTGACGAGGCTGTAGATGGAATGGAACGCGGGGAGGCTGGCTGAGATGTTCGACCAGGTTGCGCCGCCATTCGTCGATCGAAACGTGCCGTCCTCGCCGGACGCGATCACGTTGTTCCCGATCGACCCCAGGGCCCGGACGATCTTGTTGTTGAGCGTCGCGTCGCCCGGGACCCACGAGAGACCCGCGTCCGTGCTCCGGTAGACGCCGTTCAGGTTTCCGAACGTGCCCGCGTAAATCGCGCCTCCGGCCGGTTGAATCGCGAGGATGCTGGCGTTGCGATTGCCGCTGTTGAACGTCGCCCAGCTCGCGCCGCCATCCGTGCTCCGGAAAGTTCCGCCGGGTGTCGCGACGAATACGGCGGAGGCAGTGGTCGCGAGAGCGTTGATCCCATCCGTCGTGATGCCGGGGCCGGTCTTTTGCCACGAAGACCCGCCGTCCGTGCTCTTGTAAACGGCGGCGGGAGATCCAGTCACGACTCCTGCGTAGAGGGTCTGTCCAGACGCATCCAACCCTTTGACGGATCCGTTTTGCGGAAGGCCGTTGCTCAACAGGGCCCAGCTTCCCCCGAGGTCGCTGCTCCGGTAGACGCCGCTCGACGTCCCGATGAAGAGGGCGCCGTTCAGGGGCAGGACGCGCTTGACGATGACGAAACCGGGGAGACCGTTGCTGCTGGGGGTCCAGCTCGTCCCGCCGTCCGTACTCTTGTAGACGCCGGCAAACTGCGTTCCCGCGAAGATCGTCGCGCTGCTGCCCGAGCCGGGGACGATCGCGAAGTCGAGTACCGACGCTCCCGTGACCGCGGTCGTCATCCCCGTATTGCTCAGGGTGCAGCTCAGCGCGGAGAGACTGCACTTGTAGACAGGCGGATTGCCCGGGAAGCCCGGGTTGGAGAGGCCCACGAGGACGCTCCCTGCGCCGTTGTCGAGGAGCCTGTCCGCCGAGCTCCCCCCCGGGAGACCGCTGAAGAAGCCGTAGGTCCCGTCGAGCATGTTCAGCCAGACGAGGCCCAGGTTCGTTCCGACGACAACCTGGTCCCCGACAGGGAGGCCCGTCTTGATGGTGAGGAGGCCGGTCGGGACGTACCGAGCCAGATCCACCGTCCCCCATGGGTTCGTGCCGTCGGAAACAGAGATGCGCGAGCTGTTGTTCAGGGCGATGAGCACCTCGGACGGGGAACCGGGAGAAAGAAGGGCACTCAGCCGGGCCGAACCTGTCTTGACACGAAAAACGTCGACGTATTCACCGCCAATGTAGTTGGTGACGTGATACTCCTTCTCGATTCCAAAGTACTCTTCGATCTGATTCTGGTCGCAGCCGGGTGAGGCCAGACACACCAAGACGAGAAGTGGAAGAGCGAGAAAAGAGATCTTCATCCCGGCCTCCGCTGCGGTTCGATTTGCGCGGATAGCGTATCCCTCAGACAGCCCCATGACAAAGCAGGCAGGGGCGCCACCCTTCGGACGGACCGGTCACCGCGCCCGGCGGCGAAGTCGGCGAAGCGTTCGAGATCCGCCCGCACGCGGCCGCGGACGAGCAGATGTCCGCGGCGCGAGTGATAGATTCGAATCGAGGTCAGAAATAATGCGCACTTCTTTCGGGCGATGCTTCGTCGTGCTTGTGGTTTCGGCTTCGGCGGCCGCCATCGGTGCGGGGTCTCACTGGAAAAAGCCGTACTTCTCGGCGACGAAGCCCGGGACCTTCGCCCGCTCGCAGGGCGTCGACGCCGTCTCCGGCGACGTCACCGAAGCCGTGCTGACGCGCCTGCCCGACGAGAACGGGCGTGTCGTCTTCGAGAGAAGCGACGAGTACAAGAGCGGGAAGTTCAAGGGAACCCGCAGCGTTTCCCGCTATGTGATGAAGCCGGGGTTCCCGGCGGACCTCGAAGGCCTCAGTTACATGCGCTGGGCCGAGAAGATCCAGTGGCGCGACGAGAGCGGCAACGTGACCGACGCGGATGGCGCGACGGTGGGGGCCATCGCGTCGCAGGCAACCGACTTCGGGGCCGTCGTGGTCTTCAAGGGCACGGAGACCCTCGACGGAAGATCCTGCGATCACTACGCCTACACCACTGCCCACGGGCCGCAAAAGGTGAACGGAGAAGTGTGGCTCAGCGACCAGGTGCCGTTCGCCACGGTGAAGGAGACCCTCCGCGGGAAGGTCGCGACCGGAACGGAGTACCGGATCGAAACCAAGCTCGTCGCGTCCGGATTGTCGGCGGCGGCCGCGAAGGCGGCGGCGGAGTCCCCGTCTACGCTCGGTGATCTCTTCCTGGCGGGGAAGATCTCGATCCTCGTCGAGGTCGTCCCGAAGTCGTCGAGGGTCCGGCTCACGCTCACGAACAAGGACGAGACTCGGCTGAAGGTCGTCGTCCCGAAGGGAATCACGAAGCTGACGGTCGGCTCGCCCGTCGACACGCTCGTCCTCGTAGCCGATGCGGAGCGGACGCTCGAGATCCCCGCGCACGGTGCCGCGCCGCGCTTCGACATGACCCAGAAGGGAAGCTATCGGCCGACGAAGGGGGCGTTCACGGCTTCGGTCTTCGAGGGCCAGCCCCTGTTCTCCGGCAGCGTGGAGATGGACCACGTGAAGGAATAGGCGGGCCCGGAGGGGCGCGACGCGGCGGTTCGGAACCGCCGAGGGCCTTCGTTCTCAGAGGACGACTCTCCAGCGTAAGCTCTTCCCGTGGACTACGAGCTCACGAAGCGCGTGCTTGCGGAGTTCGAGCGACAGGGAGTCGCATACGTCGTTTTCGGCGCCGTCGCCGTGAACCTCCAGGGCCTCGCGCGCGCCACGGAGGACCTAGATGTTTTCGTCGCGCCGACGCGAGAGAACGTGGAACGGCTCAAGTCCGCGCTGCGCGCCGTCTTCGCAGACCCGCACATCGACGAGATCAGCGCCGACGACCTTCTCGGCGAATACCCGGCGGTGCAATACATCCCGCCCCAGGCTGGATTCCACATCGACATTCTCACGAGGCTCGGCGACGCGTTCCGATACGAGGATCTCGAGTCCGAGAAGGTCGACCTCGGCGGCGTCTCCGTCACGGTGGCCACCCCGGCTACCTTGTACCGCATGAAAAAGGGGACAATCCGGCTCAAGGACCGGGCCGACGCGGAGGCCTTGCGCCGGCGTTTCCGGCTCCCGGAGGAGTGATGGGCGTTCGAAAGTTCCGTGACGTCTCCGAGATGGAGGACACACTCTGGCGCGTGCCGGGTGATCCGGAGCTCCTGCGCGCAATCGCCTCGACGTGGGCTTTTGCCGACCGGATCCTCCCTCGCAACTTCCCGCCCGGCGTCTATCGCCATCGTTCGATCGAGGAAGCCAAGAACCTGAGAGAGCAGTGGGGCGATGCCGACTTCAAGGCCTTTCGGGAGAGACGCCGGAAAACGGGCTGATGGCAATGGCGCTCTGGAAATCCAACGAACGTTTTCTCCAGCATCGCCCTTCCCGCGAGGCTCCATTGCCTGAACGCCTCGTCGCCCGAGCCGCTGGAGTCGCACCTCGAGCGGATGAGATTTTCGCCGCCCTCGGTAAAGCCTAGAGTCCCGTCTCGCCGTCGCCTTCATCGCCGAACCCTTCTGAGCCCGTTGAGGGCGCTCCACACGTCCGTGTAGACGTGCGCCCTCTCCTCGTCCACCTTCGCGATCTCGTTCTTGAAGTTCGGGTAGTCGAGCGCGTCCACGCACAAGGCGAGGAAGGCCGCGAGCGTCTCGCGCGACGTCGTGAGCCGGTAGCCGTAGTCGGCGTCGGGCGATTCGACGACGGCCGGCCGGTCACCGCGCCCGGCGGCGAAGTCGGCGAAGCGTTCGAGATCCGCCCGCACGCGGCCGCGGACGAGGAGCGCCTCGTGCGGCGCCTTCGCGTCCCGGTTCTGGACGGCGGAAAGGAATCCCTTGGTCGTGACGATCCACATCAGTTCACCCCCCATCCCGCGAGCTCTCTCAGCTCGCTGATTTCGAGCGTCCTTTCGTTGGCGGTTCACCTCGATCGCGCATGGTTCCGGACGATCCGGTCGGCTGGGCCACCGCAGGGACTACGGTCTGGCGGGCGGGTCCAGGGAGCCGATGCTCCTCGCCGCCTCTCTTCATGCCCGGCAGCCCGAGGCGGGGCTGCCGAATGATTGAGGCCCCAAGGCCCATACAGAATTCGGACTTTTCTGGAGCCGTTCTATTTGCGTAACAACACGTAAACGGCGCCAGCTCCGCCATCAGATCGTGGAGCGTCGGCGTAGGCGAGTACCGACCGATGCGATCTGAGGAGGCCCCGCACGCGAGCCCTCAAAATCGATTCCTTTCCTTCCGAGTGCAGGCCGCGGCCGTGCACGATGCAAACGCACCGATGCCCACTGTGGCGGCTGTCTTCGATGAACCGCCCGGCGCTCGCGCACGCGGCCGCAGCCGTCAGCCCGTGCAGGTCGCACCGGTCAGCGGCGGCGTACTCTCCCCGCCTCAACTTCCTGATCTCTCGCCGGTCGACGCCATGTGCGGCAAAGCTTTCATCTGGTCCATCAACATGATCGTCGGACCGGGTTGCCGCAGACGGAGTCCCGATTGGTGGATTGGAAAGGACGCGCCCGCGAGGATCCGGCTCGAGACGGACGACGTCCGCCATCTCGAGCTCGAGCGCTTTGGCGTCGGATGTGTCGTCTCGGTGCGGCGCGCCGACTGAGGAATTCCTTTTTCTACCCTTCTTCACCGCGCCATTCTGAGCCACGTCGCGTAAGAAGATCCCCCGCGTTCCATCCGGCAGCACGCTCTTGCTTGAAGCTCCCGCCGAAGCAGCCGATCAGATCGCCGCGAGCCGCTCGACGGTGTCCGGGTATTTCTTGACCAGGTTGATCAAGAGAGCCGCCTGCGCATTCGGCCTGGCACGGCCCTGCTCCCAGTTTTCCAGAGTTCGCACGTTGGTCCGCAGATAGATGGCAAACAGGGCTCGCGACAGCTTCAGTTCCTCGCGGACCCGAATCAACTCCCGTGGCGTCACTCTTGGCGCCGGCCTGTACTCGACCGCGTGAGTTCGAAGTGTCCGCTTCCCTTCTCGCGCTTCGGCAAGAGCGGTGATTCCCTCCCTCAGCTCGACGAACAGGTCACGCTTGCCCGAACGCACCCGCCTGCCTCCGCCTTCGACCTTCATGACACTCTCCTTGCGTCCAGTTCCGCCTTGATCATCCTCTTGAGCACTTGGAAGGCGGGTAGCTCGATGAACACGCCCTTGACGTCCGAAGTATACGCAGCCTACGTATATCCGCAAGTAGCGTATAGACGACGCATGGACGAATTCGGCCTTGAACGGCCGGTAGGGAGCCCTACTGAACCCCCACCGCCTCCCCCTGCTCCTCAAACGCCATCCGCCCGCCCCATTCCCTCCGCAGATCCTCGCCCGCATCGTTCGCGAAGCCGCCGAGCTGCACGCAGGCGTTCCACACGTGCTCGCCGACGAAGGGCTTCACGAACAGCTCGAGCGCGGCGTAGAGGGTTCCGGAACGACCGCGTTCCCGAAGCGCAGCGCGATGTCGCCGCCGGCCTCTGGGTTGACGGCCTCGTCGCTCGAGCCCTTCCGTGCTACGCCGTGAGGGTGTCCGTTCTGGAATCGTAGGTATCTGTCACGGCTCGTTCTCTCCGGCCACCCGCTCCAGCGCCTTGATCAGCTTCGGCAGGTCCTCGTTGACCGTCTGCCAAACAATGTCCAGGTCCACGTCCTCGTAGCCGTGGATCAGGCGGTTCCTGATCGCGACCGCGGCTGACCACGGAATCGCTGGGTAGCGATCGCGCCAGTCCTGCGGGACCCGGTTCGCGGCCTCGCCAATGATCTCGAGAAGCCTCGTCAGGATGAGCTGGAGTCCGCGGTCGTCGTGGAGATCGCCCCGGGTCTTCCCCTTTACGAAGCCTACGGCCTCCCGCGACGCGTCCAGCATGTGCCGGAGGCGAGCGCCCTCGTCATGCTGCGTCATGAAGCGGCACGGCCTCGGCCAGAACCCGGGCGCGGAAGTACTTGCTCAAGGAGTTCGGCGTATTCAGGTCCACCTTGCGGCCGAGGGCCTTGCTTAGCTCCTGCTCCATCTCGAAAAGGCCGAAGAACCCGGGCACGTGGGTGGGTTCGAACTCGACAAGGACGTCCACGTCGCTCTCTGGGCGAAAGTCGTCCCTCAGCACCGAGCCGAACAGCGACAGCCTCCGGACGTGGTGCCGGCGGCAGAAGTCGGAAATGACCTCTGGAGACGCCGTAATCCGGCCAGCTGAAGCAACTTGCGCGGGGCTCATCGGAGGTGAATGTTACCCCCCTCCAGCCCCTCCGCCACTACGCAGACCCTACTGAACCCCCACCGCCTCTCCCTGCTCCTCGAACGCCATCCGCCCACCCCATTCCCTTCGCAGATCCTCGCCCGCATCATTCGCGAAGCCGGCGAGCTGGACGCAGGCGTCCCACACGTGCTCGCCGACGAACGGCCGGCTCGCGCTTCAACTATGTCAGATTTGACATCCATGCCCGTCCGCACTATTTTCTCTGTGCGGAATGAAGACTGCCGAGAAACCCCTCGCGTGGCTGCATGGAGAGATCAAGACCCCTCCGTTTTCCAACGAGGGCGAGTGCGAGCGGGTTTCCTGCTCAGAGAGCTCCAGAGGGGCGAGCTTCTCGCCTTGCCGGACTCGAGGCCGATGCCTGGCATCGGACCGGCCAGCCACGAGTTGCGCGTTCCTGGCGGCAACACCGACTGGCGGATCTTCTACGCCATCAGACCTGACGCCATCGTGATTCTCGGAGTCGAAAAGAAGGGGTCGCAACGCACACCAAAGGCCACAATTTCAGCGTGCAGGCAGCGTCTGCGCGCCTGGGACAGGGAGTAACTCATGGATAAAGCGAAGAAGGCGCGGCTCGCGAAGAAGGGCTGGAAGGTCGGTACGGTCGATGAATTCCTCGGCCTAACGCCGGAAGAATCCGCCTACATCGAGATCAAGCTCAGCCTCGCGCGCGAGCTGAAGAAGGTACGACTCGAGAAGGGGATGTCCCAGACGGACCTCGCGTCGAAGATGGGGTCCAGCCAGTCGCGTGTCGCGAAGATGGAAGGCGCCGACCCGCAGGTGAGCCTCGACCTCATCGTCCGCTCGCTCCTCGCCACTGGGCGGCGCCCCCGGGAGATTGCCCGCGCCCTGGTGAAGTGAGACAGGGACGGCAGGTGCCGTCTCGCCCCGTCACCTACTGACCCCCCCCCCGCCTCGCCCTGCAGCTCGAACGCCATCCGCCCACCCCATTCCCTCCGCAGATCCTCGCCCGCACCGTTCGCGAAGCCGCCGAGCTGGACGCAGGCGTCCCACACGTGCTCGCCGACGAAGGGCTTCACGAACAGCTCGAGCGCGGCGTAGAGGGTTCCGTCGAGGAGGAAGACCCCGACGTACCGCACCCCGGCGTTCAGAGCGCTGACGCGTTCGACGAGCCGGTCGTCGCCTGTCACGTCCGCCAGGACCGGTGAGAACAGCCGCACGCAGAGAGACGCGGCATAATCCTTCCGGGCTGTTGCCATGCCGAACGTCATCGATCAGCACCGAAAGGAACTGACTCTTCTCTGCCGCCGCTTCGGCGCGAAGCGTCTGGATGCTTTCGGGTCCGCATTGCGGGCCGATTTCGACGCCTCGAGAAGCGATCTCGACTTTTTCGTCGAGCTCGACCCCCTGCCTCCCGCGCGCTACGCCGAAGCGTACTTCGCTCTAAAAGAGGGACTGGAATCGCTTTTCGGCCTGCCCGTTGATCTCATAACGGAGAGCAGCCTCGCGAACCCCTTCTTCCGCGATCGTCTGGCCGGAGAACGCCAAACGGTTTATGCACGCTGACGCCCGCAAACTCCTGTGGGACGCATCGAGCGCCGCAGAACGCGTGGCGCGGTTCACCAAGGGAAAGACTTTCGCCGATTATGAGGTCGCTGAGCTCCTGCGGGCCGCGGTTGAGCGCCAGTTCGAGATCATCGGCGAGGCCTTCACCCAACTGCGTCGAGTCGATCCTGAGGTTGCTGAGGCAATCCCGGCGATCTCGCGCATCGTTGCCTTCCGAAACGTCCTCATTCACGGCTACGCCAGCGTCGACCACCGGCTGGTCTGGGGCGTCGTGGAGGCCCACCTCGCTCCGATGCGAGCCGCTGTCGACAAGCTTCTAGGGTCGTGACGATCTACTGAACCCCCACCGCCTCCCCCTTCTCCTCGAACGCCATCCGCCCGCCCCATTCCCTCTGCAGATCCTCGCCCGCATCGTTCGCGAAGCCGGCGAGCTGGACGCAGGCCTCCCACACGTGCTCGCCGACGAAGGGCTTCGCGAACAGCTCGAGCGCGGCGCAGAGGGTTCCAGAACCACCGCGTTCCCGAAGCGCAGCGCGATGTCGCCGTCGGCCTCGGGGTTGACGGCCTCGTCGCCCGAGCCCTTCCGGATCGCCGCCAGCACGAGCGCCCGGACGCCCGCGACCGACTCCGCGTCAGGGCTCTTCTTCGGAGGC
>JBBQRP010000019.1:0-82863 GCA_038214715.1 Thermoanaerobaculia bacterium
CGCCGGTCGCGCCGATCACGCCCTGCGGACCCGTCGCACCAGTCGTTCCGTTCGTACCGTTCGTGCCTGCTGCGCCCGTCGGACCAGCAACGCCGACGGCGCCAGTAGCTCCGTTCGTTCCGGCAGTGCCCGTTGCACCCGTCGCGCCGTTCGTTCCGTTCGTACCGTTCGTGCCTGTTGCGCCCGTCGGACCAGCAACGCCGGTAGCGCCGTTCGCACCCGTAGCACCCGTCGCTCCGTTAGTGCCATTCGTACCGTTGCTGCCAGTCGCGCCCGTTGCACCCGCGGCGCCGGACGCGCCGGTCGCGCCAGTGGAACCCTGAACGCCCGTCGCGCCAGCGACGCCAGTCAGTCCCGTTGAGCCTGTCGGACCGACTGCCCCAGTCGCGCCCGTTCCACCCGTCGCGCCAGCAACTCCGTTAGTTCCAGCAGTCCCCGTAACACCGGTCGGACCAGCAACGCCCGTCGCGCCAGTGGCTCCGTTCGTTCCAGCCGTACCCGTAACGCCCGTCGCGCCAGCAACGCCAGTCAGTCCCGTTGAGCCTGTCGGACCGACTGCTCCAGTCGCGCCCGTTGCACCCGCGGCTCCGGCCGTGCCCGTTGCACCGGTTCCACCGTTCGCACCGGTAGCACCTGTCGCTCCGTTCGTGCCAGCCGCACCGGTGGCGCCGATCACGCCCTGCGGTCCCGTCGCACCAGTCGTACCGTTCGTGCCGTTCGTGCCGTTCGTGCCAGTCGCGCCCGTTGCACCCGTTGCACCCGTGGCTCCGTTCGTGCCGTTGCCGCCCGTCGGACCGTTCGCGCCAGTTGCGCCATTCGCACCGGACGGACCAATGAGGCCCTGAGATCCGGTCGGGCCCGTTGCACCGGTTCCACCGTTCGCACCGGTAGCACCCGTCGCTCCCGTTGCGCCGTTCGTCCCGTTGGTTCCGTTCGCACCCGCTCCACCCGTGGCACCGGCGACGCCGGTAGCGCCGATCACGCCCTGCGGACCCATGGCGCCAGTCGCCCCAGGGGCTCCATCGGCACCGTTGTTACCGGTTGCTCCAATTGATCCAGTCGCGCCGGTCGCGCCAGTCGATCCCGTTGCACCTGTGACTCCGACGAGCACGATGCCCGCCGGCCAGACGCCGCCCATTTTCGGCCCATAGATGGTATTCGTAGCCGTGTCGATGTAGAAGTCGCCATCGACGCCGACGCCAGCTCCAGGTGCGCCCGTGCCGCTCAGCACGGCCTCGCCCTTGGTTCCCGTCGGGCCCGTGACACCGGTCGCGCCCGTTGCGCCGTTGCTTCCATTCGTCCCGTTCGTTCCGTTCGTTCCGCTAGCGCCGGCAGCTCCGTTCGAGCCAATAGGACCAATCGGCCCCTGCGCGCCCGTCGCGCCAGTGGCTCCGTTCGTTCCAGCCGTACCCGTAACGCCCGTCGCGCCCGTCGCTCCCGTGTTACCCGTGACGCCCTGCGAACCCGTGGTCCCCGTGTTGCCCGTCGAACCCTGCGGTCCCGTCGGGCCGATGGGACCGGTGGGTCCCACGAGCTGTGAGCCCGGCGACCAGACGCCGCCGGTCTTCGGACCGTAGATCGTGTTCGTGACCGTATCGATGTAGAAGTCGCCGTCCACTCCGGCGCCGGCCCCAGGGACGCCCGTCCCGTTCAGGACACTCGCGCCATTCGATCCCGTCGAACCGGTGGCGCCAGTCGCACCTGTCGCACCGCTGATTCCGTTCGTGCCATTGGCGCCCATCGCGCCGTTCGAGCCGGCCGCGCCCGTGGCCCCGATCGGCCCCTGGCCGCCCGTGGCGCCATTAGCACCTGTGGCTCCGTTTGCGCCCGTCGGCCCGACGGCCCCGGTGGCTCCAACCGCTCCCACAGCACCCGTCGCACCGGTGGCTCCTGTCGCTCCCGTATAGCCAGTTGCGCCCGTGGCGCCCGCCGCTCCCACGGAGCCGGTCGCGCCGTTGGGGCCCGAAGGACCTGCGGGGACGGACGTTGAAATCGTGAGAGCGTTCCCGACGGTAGTGATGGAGACGTTCTGACCCTGGTTCAGGGTCAGATCTCCGGAGAGGGAGTTGACCGTGTTCACCAGCGTCTGTGCGGCGTAGTAGCCGTTCGTGTCGAGGACGACGTCTCCGCCCGAGACACCGAGCGCGATCGAGATGCCTCCCCCGCTCAGAGGAACGACGGCCGAGTTGACGACGGTGTCCTTGCCCACGAAATTGAGAGTCGAAACCGGCGGAAAGGCGCCGCCGAGGGGCCAGAGCGTCAGGAAGCCCGGGCCGATCGGATTGACGACCGTCGCGTTCAGCGAGATCGCCTGCGCGTTCGCCGGAATCCCGCAAACGTTGGTGAACACGTAGTTGCGAGCCGTCGACGCAGGAAGGAACCCTCCCGTGAGGGGAGCGCCGTTGCCGCGGGTATCCACCAGGCGGCACGGGAAGACAGAGATGAAAGGAAGGGCCGTGGGGCCGGCCGCGAGCGCCCGACGGGAGCCCACCGTGGCCGAGTTCGCGAGGGGAGCGGCTTCGGAAGCTTGCGGGGCGGGCGCCCAATATGGAGGCGCGGCCCAGGTCGAGGGCATCTCATCGAGCGAATCAGCGGCATGCGCCGACGGCACGAAAGCCAGCAGCGACATCAGCAGCACTGAAGCTGTGCGGGAAGATCTCAGAATCACGAAAGGCCTCCTCGATGCGAAAACACCCTGACTTGACGCATTCGAGAAACAGAGCAAGCAAAATTTGATCCACAACTTCAATTATCATTTAGAATCAACTAGTTGGAATGAATACTTCACTCGCAAGTGACAAAAATTAGTCAAGCGTGACACGCGATGGTACAGATCCATGACACAGGTAGAGTGCGGGAGGGCTACCCCGAGAGCGTCTCGAGAGCCGCGCCTCGGTAGTAAAGACCTAGGATCGCGTCCCGGCTCTCTCCGCGTTTCGCGCGCGCGATCGCCCCCGCCTGACACATCCCCGCACCGTGGCCCGTGCCCCGGCCCGAAAGGACGTAGGCGGGTTTCGACTCCTCGACCGTGAAGTCGGTCGAGCGCACCGAAGCCCAGCCCCAAAGAACCGACGCGGCTTTCCGGAACTCGAAACCACGTGTGACCCGCGAGAGCCCGCCCGCCGCCGCGAAGCGGATCATCGAAACCCGCCCGCTCGGATCGTGGCCATACACCTCGAAAAAGCGCGCCTCGGGAAACCCGAGCGCGGCGGAGAGCGTCGAGAGCGCGGCACGCGGGATCGCGTACGTCCATGTCGCTCCAGGCGCCCCGAGACACGCGTCGTCTTCGATGGAGGCAAGCTCGGGAATCGCCTCGTCGTCCCAGACGTCCCGGGGCCGCGCCGTTCGGCCACCGCAGACCGCGTGAAACGGAGCCGCGATGACGCCCCCCGCTTGCGTCAGGACGAGGCCGGCGGTCGCGGCTGCGGCGCTCCGTGAGTCCTCCGTGGCCGCGGCGAGTCCGCGGTAAACCTGGCAATGCGTTCCGTCGCAAAGATCCGCACCGTCCTCGAGGTGTCGTTCGACGCGTGCGAGAGCGTACGAGCGGGCCGCCACGGCCTGCGCCTCGAGCGCGGCTGCCGGCGCCCGGCCGATCTCGGGCGGCAGAACGGCCGCGACGTAGTCCTCGAGCGGAACGTCCTCGACGGTTCCGCTCCTGAGGCGCAGGATCCGCCGCGTGCGCACCTGCGCGGCGTCCGCCGGGCGGCGGCTCAGGGGGATTCCGAGAAGACCCGCAAGGAACGCCCGCCGGTTCACGGGAGGCGGTCCGGAGAGCTCGCGGCGCGCTCTCTCCGGACACCCGGATGATCGTCGCCGGACTCGCCGCGGAGAGTGGCCACCGCGTGTCCGAGGACGGGTGCGATCGCCTCGAGACACTCGACGGCGCCCCTCGGGGATCCCGGCAGGTTCACGATGAGGGTTCGGCCGCTCACGGCCGCGAGCTGGCGCGAGAGAATCGCCGTCGGAACCGTGGAGCGGCCCGTCTCCCTCATGACCTCGGCGAGGCCCGGGACGTCGTAGTCGAGAACGTCGCGCGTCGCCTGCGGCGTGACGTCGCGGGGGGAGAGTCCCGTCCCCCCCGTCGTGAGAACGAGGTCCGCGACACCCGTTTCCGCGAGGCGTCTCAGGTTCCAGGCGATGTCATCCCGTTCGTCGGGAAGGATTTTCTGTTCCACGATCACGGCTCCGGCAAGGAGTCGGCCCACGGCCTCCACGACGGCCGGGCCGCCCTTATCGGCTCGTTCGCCATGGTAGGACCGGTCGGAAATCGTCAGGACCGCGACCCGCACCGGAACTCAGCCGCCGATCTCGCTCATGTTGCGGCCGTGCAGGGGCAGGGTCGACTTCTTCATGCCGACGAACATGGGGTGCCGCTCTTCCTTGATCGCGGCCGCGCGCGCGATGAGGGCGCGCAGTTCGTCGTCGGTTGCGCCGTCGCGCATCGACTTCAGGAGGTCCACGTCCGCGTGACCGAAGAGGCATCCCTTCAGGAAGCCGTCCTGCGTCAGTCGCATGCGGTTGCAGGTGTCGCAGAAACGATCCGACACGGGGGTGATGAATCCGAGCGTCCCCAGGTGGGCGCCGGCCGACGACGTGACGGAGTACTCGTCCGCGGGCCCCGCCACGAGCGTCTTCTCGATCGGCTTGAGCACGTATCCCGCCGCGGCGAGACGATCCCAGACTTCCGACCACCCCACCCAGTCGGACTCCTTCCAGTCGTTGTCCCCGAACGGCATGAACTCGATGAACCTCACGCCGAGCTTCTTGTCTTTCGTCATGGCCGCGAGCGGAAGGATCTGGTCGTCGTTGAGTCCCCGGATGACGACGGCGTTGATCTTGACCGAGTCAAAGGGCAGCGACAGGGCGAGTTGGATCGAGTCGAGAACGGGCTGGAAGTGATCCCGGCGCGTCATCTTCCGAAAGTGCTCCGCCTCCGCGGCGTCGAGGGAGACGTTCACCTTCGTCAGGCCCGCGGCGAGGAGCTCGTGCGCCATCCGTGGAAACAGCACACCGTTCGTCGAGAGCGCGATTCCCCCGGGAAACCCGATCGCGGCGAGGTCGCTCACGATCCCGACGAGATCGGGCCGCGTCGTGGGCTCGCCGCCGGTGATCCGGATTTTCTGGACTCCGAAGTCGGCGAGGAGCCGCGCCGAGCGCCGGATCTCGTCGCGAGACATCAGGTGGGGCATCGGGCGGAACTTCTGATCCTCCGGCATGCAGTAGATGCAACGGAGGTTGCAGCGATCGGTCACGGAGATCCGGACGTACGTGATTCGACGTCCGTGTCCGTCGATGAGCTCTCTGTCCATTCCGAGGTCCATCCGATCCCTTGCGAGAGAGTCTAGCTCAGCGGGACTTCCGGCGGCGCCAGGTTCCGCTCTTGCCGCCCGTTTTCTGAAGAAGCACGATCTCGCGGATCTCGAGGCCCTTGTCCGCCGCCTTGCACATGTCGTAGAGCGCGAGCGCCGCGGCCGAAGCCGCCACGAGGGCCTCCATTTCGTAACCGGTCTTCCCCGTCCCCCGGACCTCCGTCGTGACGTCGACCGCCCATCCGTCTTTTCGCGGAACGAGGTGGACCTCCACGGAATCGAAGGTGAGCGGGTGACACAGCGGGATCCATTCCGCCGTTCTCTTCGCCGCCTGGATCCCGGCGATCCGCGCGACCGAAAGCGCGTCCCCCTTGCGGTTCTCGGCGGCGTCCAGCGCGGCGAACGCGGCCTCTCCGAGGACGATCACAGCCCGCGCGCGGGCGCTCCGCCGCGTCGGGCCCTTCCCCGAAACGTCCACCATGCGGGCATGTCCTCCCGAATCGAGATGCGAAAGCATTTTCGCCGCCGACTTGTCTCTCCTAGCGTTCGAGCGTTTCATATTCCTCCGGCGTGTTGACGTTCAGGAAATTCTCCGCCGCTCCTCCCGGCATCGCGGCCGTCGCATCCTCCGGAATGAGGACCGCGTCGAGCGCATGGAGCGCGGAGACGAGCGAGTAATTTCCTTCCGCGAGGCGCGCGCGAAGCGGCGCGAGAGCGGCGCGCCGCCAGACGGCGCACAGCGGCTGCGGCGTTCCGCCCGAGATCGGCACCACGGCCGCGGCGTGAATCGCCTCCGCGACCTCGAGAAGGGCCGCGAGAAACGATTCCGGACATCGCGGCACGTCCGCAGCGAGAACGAGGTTCGTCTCCTCCGGAGAGAACGCGAGCGCCGCGACGACGCCGAACATGGCCGCGTTGTCGACGGCACCGTCGACCACGTAAGGATAGGTTTCGAGCGGAAAGGCGGAAGGACTCTTGCCCACGAGCGCGACCTGCCCGCACACCGCGCGCAACTTGTCGGCCTGGTAGAGCGCCATCGGTTTCCCGCGATAGGGAAGGCACGTTTTGTCACGGCCCATCCGCGAGGACCGTCCCCCGACGAGCACGAAGCCGTACGTCACCGTGCCATCATGCCAGCGCACGTGGAATCTCCTTCCATCGCCGTCATCGTCCCTCTCGGCGCCGTCGAACCTCCCCTGACCGCGCTCTTCTTCGAAAGGGTCAGAAAGGCCTCCGGACGGGTCTCGCTCGTTGCTGCCGCGGATTCGCGCACCTCGTCCGAGACGCGCGAGGCGTTCGCACGCGCCGGAGCGAGCGTCTTCGCCTTCGAAGACATCCCTCGTGGCGCGCGCCTCACACGCGCCGCGCAGCTCCACGCTTCTTCCGCAGAGGCATTCGTATTCCTTCACGCGGACACGGTTCTGCCGGTCGGCTGGGAACTCGCCGTTCGAGCCGCACTCGCCCGCGGCGCCGTCGGTGGCGCGTTCCGGCTCGGCTTCTCGAGCGGAGGCTGGAGAATGTCGTGGGTTTCCGGTTGGGCGAACCTCCGCAACCGGTTCACCCGAATGCCCTACGGCGACCAGGCCCCGTTCGTGCGCCAGGACGTCTACGAACGCATCGGCGGGCACCGACCGTGGCCGATTCTCGAGGACTGGGACTTCTCGCGAAGGCTCCGGGCGGAAGGTCGCATCGCGCTCCTTTCCCTCGCCGTCGAGACGTCACCGCGCCGCTATCTCGAACGAGGCGTCGCGAGGACAGTTCTGAAGAACTGGGAGATTCTCTCGATGGCGAGAAGGGGGGAGTCACCGGTGGAGCTCGCGGAGCGCTATCGAACGTGAGCGACCCGGGCCGTTGCGGCGACGCGGGTGAGCACGCCGTCGGCGTGCGGGATCAAACGAGCTTGAGGATGTGCCCCATCTTCGACTTCTTCGTCGTGAGGTAGTCGCGCGTCCCGTCCGTGGGCGGGATCTCGAGAGGCACCCGCTCGACGATTTCGAGCCCGTACCCGTCGATGGCGACGTACTTCGACGGGTTGTTCGTGAGGAGCCGGATCTTGCGGACGCCGAGGTCGCGCAGGATCTGGCAGCCGATTCCATAGTCCCGTACGTCCGGAGCGAATCCGAGCTTCTCGTTCGCCACGACGGTGTCGAATCCCTGCTCCTGGAGCTCGTAAGCGCGCAGCTTGTTCACGAGGCCGATTCCACGGCCTTCCTGCAGGAGATAGAGGACGACGCCCTTGCCGACTTCCCCGACGAGATCCATCGCGCGGTGGAGCTGGGCGCCGCAGTCACATCGCTCGGAGCCGAAGACGTCCCCGGTGAGGCACGAGGAGTGCACGCGCACGAGAACCGGCTCGTCTTCCGTCCACGTGCCCGCGACGAGCGCCACGTGTTCCTCGTTCGTGACCTCGGAACGGTACGCGACGACCCGGAAGGTGCCGTGCGCGGTCGGGAGCATCGGCGCTGCGATCCGGTGCACGAGCCTCTCGGTCCGCATCCGGTGGCGGATGATGTCGGCGACCGAGACGATCGGAATCCCGTGTTTCTCGGCGAACACGAGGAGATCCGGCACCCTCGCCATCGTCCCATCCTCGTTCATGATTTCGCAGATGACGGCGGCGGGCGCGAGCCCCGCGATGCGCGCGAGGTCGACGGAGGCTTCCGTCTGGCCGGCCCGCTTCAGGACCCCGCCCTTGCGCGCGCGAAGCGGGAATGTGTGGCCCGGCCGCAGCAGGTCCTGGGGCTTCGTCTTCGGGTCGATGAGCGTCTTCACGGTCATCGCGCGGTCGGCGGCGGAGATGCCCGTCGTCGTCTTTCCCCGCGCCTCGACCGAGACCGTGAAGGCCGTTCCGTAGTTCGACGTGTTCTGCTCGACCATCGGATGAAGATCGAGCTCGTCACACCGCTCCTCGGTGAGCGAGACGCAGACGAGCCCGCGTCCCTCCCGGGCCATGAAGTTGATTCCGGCCGGCGTGACGTGCTCGGCCGCGAGGCAGAGGTCGCCTTCGTTTTCGCGGTCCTCGTCGTCGACGATGATGACGAATCGGCCTTCCCGGTAGGCGGCCGCGGCATCGATGACGGAGACGAAACCCACGTTGATGGTCCTTTCGGGATCGGACGCGGCGCACCGCGCCCCCTCGCTCAATTGTAGCGGGAGGTCCCCGGAGCGCCGGCGGGGGCTCCACCCTCGAGGCGGAAGCCCTTGAACGGGTGGTCTGCGAGAACCGAACGCTTGCCGATTTCCTTCACGAGCGTCCTCAGGAAGCCCTCGAACTGATGAGCGGCGGGCAGGAAGGAGCGAGGCGGTCGCTCGCGCGAGAACCCCGCCAGGAACCGCTCGAAGAGCGACCAGTCCTTGAACATGAGGTGGCGCATCCCGCTGCGCCGGAACGATTCGAGCTCGGCCACGAGAGGCCGGAGCGTCTTCTTGTCGGACGCCTTCACGAAGTCGTGGGTCGCCTTGACGAGCTGGGAAAGCTCGTCCCTCAGCACGAGACTCTGATCCAGCCGCGTGCGGTACTCGGGAAACAGCGTCCGCTCGTCGAGCCCCGACGAGAACGTCTCGGCGAGCGCGATCACGCTCTGCTGATAGAGATCCCGAATGAGGCAAGCCGCGTCCTCGAGCCGGGTGAGAACGAGATCGGCGTCCTTCATGAGGACGACGTCCACGAGCTCGACGTCCATGACCTTCCGTACCTCGGCGTCGAGCGCCGCGACGATGCGGCGGAGCCCCTCCGCGTGGACGGATCCATCGGAAAAACGCGGGCCGAGCCTCTTCGTGATGAAGGACGCGATCGAATCGCTCTCCCCCTTCAGGAGGCTGAAGACGAGAAGCGCACGCTTGCGGGTCGCAGGCGACTCGGCCGCGGTGCGCGCCCGTTCGGCGTACCTCAGGCCCTTGAAGAGCGCGACGAAGAGCGCGGCGAGAGCCCCGCGGTGGTCGGGTTCGGGAAGGCTCCCGAGCACACGGCCGAGCGACCGCTTCGACTCCTTGTCGAGGACGGGACGGAGATTCTCGCGGAAGAGAACGCCCAGGTTCGGATCCTGGCGAAGTGTCCCGACCACGATCCGGCCCAGCGAAAGATAGGTCTGCAGCGGGACGAAGGGGGCCCGTGAGAGCTCGTCGAGGATCTTCGCGAAATCGTCGAGCTTTTCGACGACGAGGGCGAACTGGGTCTCGGCGTCGCCCCCACGGCGGCGCGCGGGCATCTCGCCGGAGGTGGCACGCGTCACCTGGCTGTCGAGGTAGAGGAGAAACGACGCGAGATCTTCCTTGCCCTCACCGAGAAGCTGCGTCGCGAGCATCGCCATGTGCGCGACGCCGGCGCGAACGGCCCCGACTTCTTCCACGTAGTTCTTGAGGGACGCGTGCGACCGCTCGAAGGCCGAGAGCGGCAGACAGTCGATCTGGAAGAAGCGCTCGAGGCCCTTGAGCCACATCTCCATTTCGAAGAGGTAGTCGTACTTGACGCGGCTCGAGAAGAGAGCCGACGACTCGAGGACCGTGAACCGGGGCATGTGCCATTGTAAGCCCACGCGCACGGGGATCCGCGCGTGGAACCCGTGACGCGCTGACCTCAGAACGGGTATCCGACCGAGAAGGCGAAGGCTCCCGCGTCCTCGCCCGGCTTTCGGTCGAGCTTGAGGCCGTACTCGAGCCGGATCGGGCCCACGGGGGTCTGATAGTGGAGGCCGAGACCCGCACCGGATCGCAGGAGGCTGAGGTCGACTCCCTTCGGATCCGCCCAGACGTTGCCGATGTCGAAGAAGAGCGCGATCTCGAAGCTGCTCGCGACGGGAATCCGCCACTCGGCGTTCGCGACGAGCTGGACGGTTCCACCCACGCCGACGCCGTCCGCATTCAGCGTCTCGCCCGCGATACCGAGGTTGTCACGCGCGAAAGCGCGGTGCGTGGACGAGCCGCCCGCGAAGAGGCGCTCGGGCACGGGCACGATGAGATTCGGGGTGCAGAGGGGCGAGTCGAACGGCTCGACGTTGCACGCCTGCTGGTTCCAGATCATTCCGCCGCGGACCGAGAAGACGAGGCGTGTCGCGCCGTAAGGCCGGTAGAGGGCAGCCTGAAGGAGGGCCTTGACGAAATTTGCGTCGGCTGCGAGGAGGGGAAACGCGTACTTGACGTCGGCGGCGAGGAACGTTCCCGCGCTCGGATTGAGCGGATCATTGCGGCGGTCCCAGGTCACGCCTCCGGCGATCGAGCTGATCCGGCTCGGCTGGTTGAGCCTCTGGTCGGCACCGAGCCCCGGATCGGAACTCGGGCTCACGAGCTCGTACTGGTACCTCAGGCCGGTCCTCAGGGAATCCGACGGGCGGAATTCCGCCTGGAGGAATCCGCCGCTCCTCTTCACCTGGATATCCGAGAAGAAATCGTTCGTCTGATACGCCGCAACGGAGATCGGGACCTTCCCGGCGAAAATCGACCGGTCCCGTGCGGACAGGACGACCCGCGGATCCCGGTTCGATATCCGGCCTTCCCCGCTCACCTCGAGCGCACGGCCGAAGAGGTTGTTGTAGGAGAGGCCGAGAGAAAGGCGCGCGGACAGCTGCGTGCCGGGCGCCTGCGGCGCGTACTCGCCACCGACGGCGTAGGTGAGACTCCAGGGCCTCGCTTCCGACACGGTCACGACGACACCCCTCGACAGAGTCTCGGGATCGGTCGGGAACGTCGAGACCTCGATCTTCTGGAAGATTCCGAGCCGCGCGAGGCTCTGCTGCGTCTCGAGCAGCTTCGTGAGCGAGAAGGGCGAGCCCTCGATGTTCGCGAGGCGGTCCTCGACGATGAATGGCTGCGTGCGGCGGTTTCCCCGCAGGATCGTCTTGCCGAAGACCACGCGTGTGCCCTCCGACACGCTGAAGAGGACCTCGGCGCGCTCTCCCTGCCCGGGGGCGCCGGCTTCGAAGCGGGTCGTCGCCTCGACTCGCGCGTCCACATACCCCCGGTCCACGTAGAGCGACTGCAGGAGCGCCGCGTCGTCGCTCACCCTCGACTCCGAGAAGGGCAGGCCGGCGGCGGTCGCGAGACGCGGGACGAGCTCGTCCTCCGGAACGCTCTTGGCGCCCGTCACCGTCCGCGAGCCCACGACCGTGCGAATTCCCTCTTCGACGCGGAACGTGACGACGAGCGTGTCCCGGGACGCCCCCTCCGTGACCTCGGGCGGCAGGGCGCGACCCCTGCGGAATCCGTTCGCGCGGAGGAGCGCCTCGAGCGCGTCGCGGTCCGCGGCCGCCTCCCCATCCACGTATCGACCCGTTCCGAGGAGGCCGCGCGCGCGCGTCTGAAGCGCTCCCGAAACGGCTCCCCTCGGGAGCAGATCGGCCCCCGTCACCTTCACGGACGAGATCGACCAGCGCTCCCCCTTGTCGATCGCGAACGCGACGAGCTCCTGGTCGGGCGTCGTCTCGAACGACACGTCCACTTTCGCGCGCTCGAATCCTCGCTCCTGATAGGTGCGGCGGAGGCCGTCCTTCAGGACCTGGAGAGAGTCCTCGTCCGAGGGCTCGCCGCGCGTCCAGGGCGAGTCCGGGTGAGACCGGACCACGCTCTCGCTCTCGCCAGTGACCTTCAGGACGACGCGGGGCCCGACGAAGAGAGCGTAGTGAGGCCTCACCGTCGCCGTCGACGCGTCGTAGCGCTCGTCGTCCAGGCGGACTTCCGCGCGGGAGTAATCGAGGCGGCGGTAGGCCGCGGCGAACCTCTCGGCGTCCTCCCGCGCGACGGCGCTCCGATACCTCTTGCCCGGCTTCGATTTCGCGCGGGCGAGAAGAGCCGCCTCGTCGAGGGGAGCGATCGCTGCCGAAAAGAGCGGGGGTCCGGCCGTCGCGCGCGGGCCCTTCTCGATCTCGAAGCGCACGCGCACGCTCGTCTCGTCCGACCCTGCTTCGACGACCGTCGCCACCTTCGGAGCGAAATATCCCTCCTCGCGGAGCACGCGCCTCATCGCGTCCTCGTACCGCGGCCTGAGGTCGTTCTGCCATGGATCCCCGACGCCGAGTCCGACGGCGTCGAGGAGCCGGCCCGACGCGGGAGCTCCGGGCGAGATCTCGAGCCGCTCGATCCGCGGAGCCGCGGCGAACACGATCACGACCCGTGCACCCGCCGGGGACGGCGCGACCTCGAGCGAAAGGTCGGAAAAAAGGCGGGTCGCAAAGAGGTTTCGAAGGCTCGTGCGCACGGCCTCGTCCGTGAGGGTCCGGCCCGGCCGGAGGTCCGTGAGAGCCGCGAGGCGGCCGGTGTCGACCGCCGCGTCGCCGCGGAACGTCAGGGACGCGATTCCGGTCCCGTAGGAGCTCGCCGCGAAGGCCGGGGCCGAGACCGCCGCGAGGAGCACGACGCAGGCGCGGAGCCGTCTCATCGCAGGCGCTGCCGGATCCGGAATTCGAGCGAGTACACGCCGGTCTCGTCGAGCTTCGCCTGGATGACGGCGGCAGGGGACACCTGATAGTCGAGGGTGATGATCTGCTGCTGATTGCTCGAGAGGACGAACGAGACGGTCGCGTTGAAGTTGTTGCCGAGGCTCTTTCCGACGGTCACGCGAGGCGCGTCGAAGGAGGTTCCCGTGACGGTCGGGTCGATCTGGAACCGGTCGAGACGGAAGAAGTCCTTCGTCCGGCTCGTGACGGCCTCCGTGGCAAGGCTCGCGAGAAGCTCCCGAGCCGCCTTCGAGACGGACTCGTCCGACGAGTTCGGCGCCGGCCCGACGGGCGCGCCCGCGCTCTGGGGAACGTCGCCTGTCGCCATGAGAGAGACGATCTGCGCTTCCGAGAGCTGCGGGTCGGACGAGAACCTCGGGACGAGCCGTGTCGGCGTACCCGTCAGGCCGAACGTGACGAGGTATCGACTGATCGTGCCTCGGGCCTCGATGTCGAAGAAAGGCTCGATTCGAAGAGGATTCGAGAAGAGGATCTTCGCGGAGACGAGCTCGTAACGCTGTCCCTGGAGAGTGAGGCGTCCGCCTTCTTCCGCGGCGATCTCGCCGAACAGGAGCGGGTGGCCGACCGTGCCCCGGAGGAAGAGCTCGCCCGAGAACTTCACGCGGGCAACGTTCGACCGGACCTCGATCGAGGAGTGCGGCGCTTCGAGACGCACGTCGAGGTTGACCGCGTCGAACGAAGTCGGATTCACGCTTGCCGCGTCCCTCTTGTGCGCGAGAAGCGTCGCGACGTCGAGCGTGAAGTCCCGCGTGTAAACGGCGCGGTCGAACGTGAGGTCGCCGCGCACCGTCCGGAGCGCCGTGTCGCCCAGTAAAACGAGATCGCCCGAGAACGTGCCCCGGAAACCGTCGAAGGGCGAGAAGCGGACGTGCCCGATGCGCGCGCTCAAACGGATCGCCGTGGGCCGGAGACCCGCGAGCGCCACGAAACCGCCCAGATCCACCGTTCCGCCGCTGAACCGGAGCGTGAGGTCCGACAGCGCGACCCTCTCCTCCCCGAAGAGAAGAGTGCCCGTGATCGCTTCGAGAGCGGTCCCGCCCGCCGACGTCAGGTCGACTCCGTCCAGCACCGCCCGCCCGGTCAGAGCCGGCGCCGAGGAGGTGCCCGCGATCTTCAGGTCGACATTGACCCGCCCCGCCGCGTTCATCCCCTCGAGCACGGGCTTGAGAAGCGCCGCGTCGAACGAGCCGACGACCGAGACGTCGAGCGCGTGCGGGGCGGTGAGTCCTCCGCTCCCCGAGATCGTGAGCGCGGTCGCCACCCCCGCCGGCACCTCGGGGCGGGGCGCCTCGACGAGGGTGAGCTTGTCGAGGAAGGCCCTGCCGCGCGCGAGCTTCAGGAGCGCCGGTGCGCGGAGAGCGAGCGTTCTTCCATAGGCCGTCACCCGGGCCGACGACACACTCCCCTCCCCTCTCCACGTCGCGAGATCCGTCCCGGCCTCGAGCGACGCCTCGGCGACGAGGCGTCCGTCCAGGTGCGCGTCGTCCGGCGCGCCGAGGAGCGCGGCGAAAGGGGCGAGCGACACGACGTCGAGGCGGGCCTTCCAGCGACCTTCCGCTCCGTCGGGCGTGAGGCGGATCTCGGCCGCGTCGGGCGCGCTCAGGAAAAGCGTGTAGGCGCCGTGATCGGCCTTGACCCGAACGTCGAGGGCGCCCTGCGGCTGCCCGATAGGGCTGCCGTTCCACGCCGGTCCGGCCACGCTCGCCGCCACGTCGAGATCCGGGTGCGCGACCGTGCCCGACCCCTTCACGTGCCCCGAGAGCACTCCGGTCAGCGCGAGACCCGTCGCCGCGTCGAGCCGATCGACCGGCACGGATTGCGCGTCGAGATCGAGAGCGAAGGCGCGGTCGCTGTAGCGGTAGAAGCCGCCGCCCTTCGCCGTTCCCGCCGCGAGCCGCGCCGTCGCGTTCTCGATGACGACACGGTCCTTCTCGAAGGTGAGGACGCCTTCGAGGCGGTCGAGCTTCTGCCCCCAGAGGTTCACGTCCGTGACGACGAGCGGGATCCGCCCCGACACGGCGGGCGTCACTCCCGAGAGCGGCAGCCGCCCCGTCCCGAGCCCCGTGATCGGAAGGTCGAGATCGAGAAAGGCAAGCACGCGCTCGATCGGCCAGCGCGTGAAATCGGCCGTCAGTCCGTCCAGGCGGTACGCGCCCGCGAGCGCGCCTCCCCAGCCGATTCTTCCCGTGAGCGCGAGCGAGGAGTCGCCGTCGCTGGCCGTGAACGGCGAGAACGTCGCGACGTTCCGGTCGACCAGGAAATCGGCGGCCGCCGTCCCGAACGGCACGCCCCGGAGTACGAACTGCGTCGCCGCGAGACGACCCTCGATCCGCGGATCCGCGAAGCTGCGCGTGAGATGGGCCAGTATCCGGCCATTCCCTGCCAGCTTCAGGGGCGGGCTGAGCGGTTCGTTCTGGATCGCCGGATAGAAGTTCGACGCGATTCTCTCGACCTCCGCGAGGTCGTCGGCGGCGAGGTCGATCTTGAGGTCCGGCTCCCAGGTCCCGAGACGAAGGCCGCCGTCGAGCCTGATTCGGGCTCCACCCGCGGTCGTGAACGGCAGGCCGGAAAAGAGAATGTGCCCGTCCTGGATGCGCAGCGGCCCGCCCCCGCCCGTGGGCAGCGCATGACGTCCGTGCACCGCCGAGCGCCGGCCCTCCTCCGCTGCGACGCGGATCCGCCCCATGCCGTTCGCGTGCTCGATCCCTCCGGGACCGAGCGTCAGCGAGGTGTCGAGATCCGCCCGCCCGATGAGACCCGTGCCGTGAAGCCCGAGATCGGAGAAGAACTGTTCGAAGTCCAGTCCCCTGCCGCGGAGCGCGATGCGGACCGGGAGAGGTGGCCGCGTGAGCCGCTCGATCTGGACGGTCGCCTCCAGGTTTCCCCCGGCGTAGCTCGCGCGCGTCACGTTCACGAGGAGGCCTTTCGGGTCGGCGCGGAGAAGTCCTTCGCCCGTCATCGGGAAGGGGCCGAACGAGGAGTCCAGCATGTCGAACGATCCGAAGACGCGGAATCCGCCCGGCTCGCCGAACCGGAGGGTCCCGCGCATCCGAACCTCGCCCTTGAGCGGGAGCCCAAGACCGAATACCTTCGAAAGAGACTCGCCGGTCGTTTCGGCACGCGCCACGAGCGCGAGCACGGGTTTCTTCAGGTCGTCGACGCCGCCCGAGGCCTCGAGCTTCAGGCGGTCTCCTCGGAGGCGAAGGCCCGTGAGGTGGACACGCCCCGGAGCGAGCGTGACCTCGGCGCCCAGCGCGAACTCGAGCGTCTCGTTGTTCTCGAGCTTGAAGCGCCCCTTGCGGCATGCGAGCGCGAGATACGTCACGGTCCGGCTCCGGCCGGACGTCGCGGTGACTGCGGCGTCCTGGAGCAGCGCGTCGATCTCGGCTTCCCAGTCGCGGAACCTGAGGGACGCCCTCTGGACGACGGCCTCCTGGATCCTCACGTCGAGTCCCCCGCCCCCTCCCGTCGCGAGGGCCCGGAGCGGCCCCGTGAGGTTCGTCGAGCCGTCCGGAAATGCTTCGACCACGACGCGCGGCGAGACGACGCGGATCTTCGGAAGGTCGATTCGCGTCTCGGTGACCGTCGGGAAACCGCGAACCTCGATCTCGGACGCCGAGAACATCGGTCCCGCGGTTCCGCGCGGGTCGTTCGACACCGAGACGTCGCGGACGCGGACGGAGAAGGGCACGAGCGCGAGGTCGAAGCCGCCGATCGTGACGGTCCTCCCGATCTTTGCGGTCAGGAGCCTCTCGGTTCGCCGCCGCAGAAGCTCCTGGAAGCGGGTCGACCGAAACACGCCGTAGAGAACGAGAAGAGAGAAGACGAGCAGAAGGGAAAAGAGGCGGAAGAGCCGGACCTGCGTGAGGGTGAGCTGCGGAAGGCGCTGCATCTCCCCGTTACCGCGCCGCGTTCTCCCGCTCGCCGCCGAACGAGAGCTTCCCGGCGAGAACCTCGAAGAAGGAGGCTTCCGAGGCCCTCACGAGCGAGACGGTCTCGGAGGAACGCGCGATCGAGATGCGCGTCGTCGAGCTCACCGGGAAGCCTTCCTGCCCATCGAGAGTCAGGAACACGTCCGTGGGGTCGTTTTCGACGGAAAGATCGAGGCGGACCGAGTCGGGAAGGACGAGGGGCCTCAGCGTCAGCGTGTGCGGACAGACCGGCGAGAGCACGATGGCGGGCAGCGTGGGCTCGAGAATGGGCCCTCCGGCCGAGAGGTTGTACGCGGTGGACCCGGTCGGCGTCGACACGATGAGTCCGTCGCCCCGATAACGCGACACGAGGCGCCCGTCCACGTCGACGCGAATCGTCGCGATGCGCGCGAGCGCGGATTTCGACAGGACGGCGTCGTTCACCACGCGGTAGCGGTGCGTGGAGCGACCGACGTCGGTGACGCGCACCGACAGGAGACGCCTCTTCTCCACGTGCGCGGTGCCCGCAATCGCGGCTTCGAGCACCGGCCCCGCCTCGTCGGGCCGGCACGTGGTGAGGAAGCCGAGGGTTCCGATGTCGATCCCGAGAACGGAGACACCGGGCGCGGGATGGCGCGCCACCGAGAGAAGCGTTCCGTCTCCCCCGAGCGTCACGACGAGATCCACGAGGCGTGCGATCTGGGCCCGCGGAGCTCCGCCGGGGACACCCCGGGCCAGCGAAGACTCGAGATCGTGGACGACCTCGATTCCCCGGCGGAGAAGCAGACGCTCGAGCTTGCGCGCGAGGGCGAGCGCGGCCGCACTCCGATGGCGGGTCACGAGACCCACACGCCGGACCCGGCGACTCCTGGCCTGCGCGGACTTCACGCCGGAAGTGTAGCGGGATTCCGCCGGAACGCCGCGAGGAGCTCGACGTTGCCTTCCGCCCCCGTAATGGGTGACCGAACCACTCCCAGGCTCTCGAGTCCGAGCGAGGCGGCGGCCGCGACCACGCGGGCCACGGCCCGTTCGCGCACGCTCTCGTCCCGCACGATTCCGCCCCGTCCCACCTCGCCGCGCTCCGCCTCGAACTGCGGTTTCACCAGAAGGAGCGCGTCGGCACCGTCCGCGAGAAGCGGCACGACGGCCGGAAGAACGAGCGCCAGTGAAATGAAGGATACGTCCGCGACGAGGAGGGAGGGTTCCTCCGGAACTTCGGCGCACGACAGAAACCGGGCGTTCACCCTCTCCTTCACGATGACGCGGGGATCGTTCCGAAGCCGGGCATGGAGCTGGCCGTACCCGACGTCGACGGCGTAGACCCGCGCCGCGCCGCGCGCCAGCAGCACGTCCGTGAAGCCACCCGTCGACGCTCCGACATCGAGACAGACCCTCCCCGGAACCGCGATTCCGAAGTGGGTCAAGCCGAAGTCCAGCTTCACGCCGCCCCGCGAGACCCATGGATGCTCGGGCTCGCCGACCTCGATCGCGGCGTCCTCCTCGACCGGCGTCCCCGGCTTGACCCGGTCGCGGCCGGCGACGGAGACACGGCCCGCGAGGATCAACGCCTCGGCCCGTGTGCGGGACCCGGCGAGCCCGCGTTCCACGAGAACGACGTCCAGACGCTTCTTCAGATCGTCACGACGACCTTCAGGGCGTCGCCTCCCGCGCGCGCGAGGGCGAACGCCTCGGCCGCGCGCGCGAGCGGCAGGCGGTGCGTGACGATGTCGGCGGCGCGGACGACGCGCCGCTCGATGAGGGAGAGAGCCTCGCGCATGTCGCGCGCGCCGCAAGAATAAGAGAAGAGCATCGAAAGGTCGCGCAGGTAGAGCAGGTGCGGCTCGATCGTCCACTTCTCGCGGGGCGAGATGGGGGAATAGAAGACGACGCGCCCGGCAGGGCCGGTCGCAGAGAGAGCAGAGAGAACGGCCTTCTCCGCGGTCGGCAACACGAAGGCCACGTCGGCGCCCGAGCGGTCTCCACTTTTCACCTTCTGAGCAAGGTCCTCTTCGGGCGCCAGGACCTGATCGAACCCCAGTCGCAGCGCATGCGCACGGCGGGCGCCATCGGGATCGCAGCCGACGAGCGCCGTCGCGCCCGCCGATTTCGCGACGAGTCCGAGCAGAATGCCGTTCGCGCCGAGGCCGATCACGAGGACTCTGTCGCCCGTGGCGACGCGGGCTCGCCTCACGGCCTTCACGGCGCAGGCGAGCGGCTCGACGAGCGCGCCGTCCTCGAACGAGAGGCCGGCGGGCAGCCGGAAGGTGTCCGTGGCGACCGCGGCGGCCTCGACCCGAACGCGTTCCGCGAGACCTCCCGGGTGCAGCCGCGTGGTCTTCCAGGCCGCGCACATGACATCCTCGCCGGCATCGCAGTACGCGCACGCGCCGCATGCCGCGTGGTGATGAACGACGACCCGGTCGCCGGGGGAGAACGAAGTGACGCCCGCGCCGACTTCCGCGACGACCCCGGAGGGCTCGTGGCCGAGAACGACGGGCGCCTTCGTCTCGACGTACCAGGAAGTCGTATCGCTCCCGCAGATGCCGACGACCTTCATCGCGACGACGATCTCCCCCGGCCCAGGCCGCGGCGGCTCCATCTCCACCACGGCGACGTCGTCGAGGGACCTCACGAGGACCGCCTTCACGGAACGATTCCGACTTTCATCGCGGTACCGCTCAGGGCGAGGGCGAACGCGTCCTGCCATTGGTCGAGAGGACGGCGCAGGGAAACGAGATCGTCCGCCGGAATCACGCCCCGCGAGAGAAGCGCGAGCGCGTCGTCCGCGTCGCGCGGTGTGTAGTGAAACGATCCGACGACCGACACCTCCCGGTAGTGGAGCGCACGAGCGTCGAGGGACAGCCGCGCGCCGGCAGGCAGCCCGGCGAAGAGGAGCACTGTTCCCCCGTCCGCAGCGAGCGCGGGCAGCGCCTCGATCAACGCCGGATCGCCCGTCGTGTCGATGACGAGAGAGAAAGAACGGGGATTTTCCTTGAAGGTGAACAGGGGCGAAGCTCCCGCGCCGGCCTTGCGCGACGAGGTCCCGATGCGCGCGACTTCGGCCTCGTTCCTTTCAAAGAAAACGAGCCTCTCTTCTCGCCTCCCCGCAACCACGAGCCGCCGTTCCGCGCCCGTCTTCTCTCTCTCCTCTTCCTCCCTCAGGAGAAAAAGAAACATCGCCGCGATCGGACCAGAGCCGGCGATCAGAACGTTGCCGCCGAGCGCCGCCTTCACCCGGCCGATCGCGTGGACGACGCTCGCCAAAGGGTCGAGCAGCGCGGCGGCTTCGTCGGGGACCCCGGCCGGGATCCTCCGGAGTCCTCCCTTCACGAGCCGTGCGGGGACGAGGAGAAAGTCCGCGAAGGCACCGAAGAGCGGTTTCTCGAACGCCGTCTCGCAGAGGTTTTCGCGCCCGGACCGGCAGGGGATGCACGTTCCGCACGGCCCCGAAACGGCCGACGTCACGCGCTCGCCCGCGAGGAAGCGGGCCGCGCCGCCCACCTTCTCGACTCGGCCCGCGAACTCGTGGCCGAGCGTCAGCGGAAACGTGATTTTCGGGTGACCGCGTTTCAGGATCTTGAAGTCGGTCGCGCACGTGAGCGCGAGGTCCACGCGGACGAGGACGTCGCCCGGACCCGGCTCCGGGACCGCGATCTCACGGAGACCGGCCAGGCCCGGCCCCTCACACACGAGCGCGCGCACCCCGGGAGCCTAGCAGGGCTGATGCATCCTTCCGCTTGACGCAGGCGTGGTCCGATCCCAACCTTTCAGCGATGGCCGGACGCCGCGCGACGTTCTTCGCGGGAATTTCGATCGTGGCTGCGCTCGCGACGATCGCCCTGAAGATGTGGGCGTGGAGGCTCACGGGATCGGTGGGCCTTCTCTCGGACGCGGCCGAATCGGGCGTGAACCTGCTCGCCGCGATGGTCGCGGTGTGGGCTCTCTGGCGCGCGGGCAAGCCCGCGGACTCGACGTACGCGTTCGGACAGTCGAAGGCCGAATACCTCTCGAGCGGCTTCGAGGGGCTGATGATCCTCGCCGCGGCGGCAGCGATCGCGATCGCCGCGATCGAGCGCTTCCGGCATCTCCAGCCGATCGAAAACGTGGGTGCGGGCCTCGCGATCGCGGTCCTCGCGTCGGCGATCAACGGCGGCGTGGCCGTCGTCCTCCTCCGCGCCGGCAAGCGGCTGCGCTCGGTCACGCTCCGCGCCGACGCCCAGCATCTCCTGACCGACGTCTGGACGTCCGCCGGGGTGCTCGTGGGCGTGGTTCTCGTGAAGCTCACGGGCTGGCTCGTCCTCGATCCGGCGGTGGCGCTCCTCGTCGCCCTGAACATCGTGTGGACGGGAATGCGTCTTCTAAGGGAAACGAGTCACGGTCTCCTCGACCGGGCGATCGACGAAGACGACCAGGCCGCCCTCGCGGGCCTCCTCGGCCAATTCCACGCTCGCGGCGTCGTCATCCACGACATCCGGACCCGCGCCGCGGGCCCGCGCCGTTTCATCCAGATGCACGTCCTCGTCCCGGGAGCGTGGTCCGTCAAGCAGGGCCACGACGTCTGCGAGGAGATCGAAAAGGGAACGGCCGCGGCCCTGCCGGGGAGCAGCGTTCTGACCCACCTCGAACCGCTCGAAGACCCGCTCTCCTGGGACGACCGGGGGCTCGACAGGCGCGGGACCGAAGGGCGCTAGGCCGAACGCGTCACGAGGGGCACGACGGCGCCCTTCGCGGCCGCGTGTTCCGCGAAGGCAGCCACGAGGCCTTCCTCGTCGAGTCCCAGGGTGTGGCGCTGCTCGGCCTGGGTCGCGTGTGCGACGAAGGAGTCCGGAATCCCGAGCCGCCGGACGTCCGCGTCCACGCCGATATCCTCGAGCGCCTCGACGACCGCCGATCCGAATCCGCCCGCGAGCTGGTTCTCTTCGACGGTCAGGACCTTCGTGCCCGTCTTCACGAACTGCGCGAGGAGCTCCTTGTCGAAGGGCTTCACCCAGCGCGCATTGACGACCGTCAGCGACGGGCCGCCGTCCTTCCCGAGCCGATCAGCGGCCCTCAGGGCGGGAAGGACGGGATCCCCGATCGCGAAGACGACGCCGTCCTTTCCGACGCGCAGGACCTCGCCTTTCCCGACCGGCAGGATTTTCGGCTCAGGGTCCATCGCGACACCGTATCCCGCGCCGCGGGGATACCGGATCGCCGTCGGATGCTCGGAGGAAAGGGCGGTCGCGACGAGATTGCGAAGTTCGTTCTCGTCCTTCGGTGCGCAGACCTGCATGTTCGGGAAAACGCGGAGGTATGTGAGGTCGAAGACCCCGTGATGGGTCGGGCCGTCCGCGCCGACGACGCCCGCGCGATCCAGCGCGAAAACGACCGGCAGATCCATCAGACAGACGTCGTGCATGATCTGGTCGTACGCCCTCTGCAGGAACGTCGAATAGATCGCGCAGACGGGCCGGAAGCCCTGTGTCGCGAGCCCCGCGGCGAAAAGCACGGCGTGCTGCTCGCAGATCCCGACGTCGAATGAGCGCGCCGGGAACTTCTTCGCGAAGCGGTCCACGCCCGTCCCCTCCGACATCGCGGCCGTGACGCCGACGACGCGCGGATCCTTCGCGGCGATCTCCGAGAGTGCGTCCGCGAAGACCGCCGTGTAGCTCGGCGGAGAGGACTTCTTCGCGATTTGCCCCGTCTCGACCTGGAAGGGTGCGGGCCCGTGCCAGTAGACCGGGTCCTCCTCGGCGAACGAGTAACCCTTCCCCTTCGTCGTTCGGACGTGGAGGAGAACGGGGCCCTCCATCTCCTTCGTCTCCCGGAGTGTGCGAAGCAGGACGGGCAGGTTGTGCCCGTCGATCGGTCCGATGTACTTGAACCCCAGCTCCTCGAAGAGCGTGCCCGGAACGAGCACCTTCTTGACGCCGTCCTCCAGCGCCTCGGCCAGTCCCGCGAGTTTCTGTCCGGCCGGGAGCTTCTTCAGGATGTGCGCGACGTCTTCCCGCACCCGCTGATAGATCTGGCCGCGCGCGATCCTCAGGAGGTAGCCCGACATCGCGCCCACGTTCGGCGAGATCGACATGTCGTTGTCGTTGAGGATCACGAGGAGCTTGCTCTTGAGGTACCCGGCCTGGTTGAGGCCCTCCATCGCCACACCGCCCGTGAGGCCCCCGTCGCCGACGATCGCGACGACCTGGTTCTTGTCGCCGCGGAGATCCCGCGCGACCGCCATCCCGAGCGCCGCCGAGATCGCCGTGGACGCGTGCGCGGCGCCGAAGACGTCGTACTCCGACTCCGCACGGTTCGTGAATCCCGACAGGCCGCCCGCCTGCCGGATCGTCTTGAGCCGGTCGCGGCGGCCCGTGAGGACCTTGTGGGGATAAGTCTGGTGGCCGACATCCCACACGAGGAGGTCCTTCGGGGTGTCGAACACGTAATGCAGCGCGATGGTCAGCTCCACGGCTCCGAGGCCGGACGCGAAGTGCCCGCCGGTCTTCGCGACCGTGTCGATGACGAACGTCCGGAGCTCGCCCGCGAGGAGCGGGAGCTGTTCCGGCGTCAGCATGCGCAGGTCGCGGGGCCAATTCACCTTGTCGAGGAGCGGCGTCGGACGGGGCGAGGGGCTCATGGGCGGATTCTCCCGGACCTGGATTCTACCGGGCCGGTGCTTGGCGCTCGGGGTTCGCGCGGGCCGTTGGGCGCGTCGATGTACGCCGCGAGGGTCCGGGCGAAGAGCGCGGAGCCTGCCGGGGAGAAGTGGACCGGGTCGACGAAGTGAGCGTCTGAGAACGCGCCGTCCGCGAAGGGATCGAGAAAGAGGGCGAGTCCTTCCTGCCCGAGCTTCCGCGCGACCGCGTTGTAACGGGCGAGCCCGGCGAGGTACCCCTCGGGCGTGAGGCCGGGCGTCCACCCCTCGAGCCACGCGCGATCCGCCGCTTCGCGACCCGCGCGAACGCGCGCCGTCTGTGCGACGAGAAGGGTGCGGGCGCCGCCCGAGGCCGCGACCGCGATCGTCGAGCGCAGGTTGCGCTCGTAGACGGCCACGGCTTCGTCCGGGATGTCGGAGCGCTTTTCTCCGCCCGTCCACGCATAGGACGGCGCGTAACCCTCGGCCGCCGCGGGCTCGCTCTTCGGGCGGAGGCGGCCTCGCAGCCACTCGACGAACACGAGGCGGGACACCGGCCGGACGGGCACGGCCGCAACGCCGGTGACCCGAGGGAGGATCTCGGCGTGCCCGACGCTGTAGTCGGGAGCAAAAGGCACGTGCCCGGCGGGCTGCAGGTCGTTGACGCCCGAAAAGACCACGACGAGGTCCGGCGCGAGATCCAGGTCGCGGATCTCGAGCGAGACGAGGCTCTCGACGCTCGTCCAGCCGGGAAAGCCCGCGTTCACGACGTCGGCGGGGCGACGCAGCAGCGTGCCGAGTCGCGCGGGCCAGGTGCTCGCGTCGTCCGGTGCGAGGAGATCGAACGTCGTGGACCCGCCGGCGCAGACGACCCGATACGTGCCCGAAGGCTTGGGAATCGCGACATCGCGCACGTTCGTGGCCCTCTGGCCGCGGGAATTGAAGTGCACGACGTGCCCGGCGGCTTCGAGGACAGCGTCCGGGCGCCCTGCCACGACGAGGAAGGGGTGCGGCCGGTACGCCTTGCCGATCTTCTCGATGAACTTCGTGTACTCGGAAACGCGCGTCTCGGGCCACGTTCCCGTCCGGAGGCGAAGCGCCACGCGGCAGCCGCCCTCGAGAAGGAGGAACAGCGCCACCGCGATTCCGAGCGGGACGAGCAGGTTCGCGGCGAGCCCGCGGAGCCGATTCATGCGCGGCCGATCCTCGCCGGCCGTCGCATGGATCCCGGGACGCGTTGGCTCAATTCCGGGCCGCCAGGTGTCGCGAGCCGGGCGCGACGACCGGGTCTCCCGCGGCGCAACGCGGGCACGCCGCCGGCTCGAAGGCCGCCACGTCGAGAGCGAGGAGGGCGCGGTACGAAAGGCCGTCCATGTCGGCCACCCTGCCGCCCGAGGAGGGACGCCGGTCGACGATGGACGCGCAGACGACCGGCATCGCACCCGCGGCCCTTAGGACGTCGAGCACTTCCCGCGTGGACTTTCCCGTCGTCACGACGTCCTCGACGACGGCGACGCGTTCGCCGGGTTCGAGCGCGAATCCGCGCCGGAGCGCGAAGGCGCCGTCCACGCGCTCCGTGAAGATCGCGCGCACAGAGAGGCCACGGCCCACCTCGTGCCCGATGATGACGCCCCCCATCGCGGGGGCGACGACGGCCGAGATCCGGAAGGGCGCGAGCAGGGACGCGAGCGCGGCGCCGAGCGCGGCGGCGCGCTCGGGCCACTGGAGCACCTTCGCGCACTGGAGGTAGGCCCCGGAGTGGAGGCCCGAGGAGAGCTTGAAGTGTCCGGAGAGGAGCGCTCCCGCCTCCGTGAAATGGCGGCGGACCTCATCCGGCGTCATGGGGCTCCCGTCCCTCCGCGCTCTCGCGGTCGCGGCGCAGTCCGTACCGGTCGATCTTCTTGTAGAGATTCGATCGTGGCGTGTCGATCGCCTCGGCTGTCCGCGTCACGTTCCCAGCGTTCTCCGCGAGCTTCGCCACGAGGAAGAGCTTCTCGGTCTCGTCCTGGAATTCCTGAAGCGTTCCAATCGACAGGAGCTTCTCCCACGCTCCGGCGGCTCCGGCGGCCGCCCCCAGGTCGACGACACGGCCGCCCCGCACGGCGACGGGAGGACGCGCCCCGTCCGTCGGGGGCGATCCGCCCGCTTCCACGTCCGGAGCGTCGAGCACGTCCGCGTCGGACATGATCATGAGCCGCTCGATGTGGTTCTTGAGCTCGCGCACGTTTCCCGGCCACGTCCGCGCGGCCAGGGATTCGAGCGCGGCGTCCGTGAAGCGTTTCGGACGGTAGTTGTTCGAGCGGGCGAAGTGCTCGGCGAAGTACGCGACGAGCACGGGGACGTCCTCCGGCCGTTCGCCGAGCGACGGCGTCCGGAGGACGAGGACGTTCAGCCGGTAAAACAGGTCTTCGCGAAACTTGCCCTGCGCGATCAAGCCCGTGAGGTCCCGGTTCGTCGCCGCGACGACGCGCACCCTCACCTTGACGACGCGCGGGCTCCCGACCGGTTCGACCTCGCCCTCCTGCAGGACGCGCAGCACCTTCGCCTGCGCGGAGGCAGACATGTCGCCGACCTCGTCCAGGAAGATCGTGCCGCCGTCCGCTTCCACGAACTTTCCGGTCTGCTTCCGGTCCGCTCCCGTAAAGGAGCCGCGCTCGTGCCCGAAGAGCTCCGACTCGATGAGGCTGTCGGGGATCGCCGCACAGTTCACCTGCACGAACGGTCCGGTCTTCACGAGCGAGCCCTCGTGGATCGCGCGCGCGACGAGCTCCTTCCCGGTCCCGCTCGGGCCGACGATCAGGACGGTCGCAGGCGTCGGGGCGGCCTTCGAGACGTCCGAGAGGAGGCGGCGCAGCGCCTCGCTGCTTCCGACGAGGCGCGTGATGCCGAGGCGCGACTTCAGCTCCAGATTCTCGCGTACGAGGCGTGTCGAGTCGAGAACGCGACGGAGCGCGTTAAGGACGTGCTCGGACGACAGGGGCTTTTCGAGAAAGTCGTCGGCTCCAGCGTGGACGGCCTCCATCGCGGTCTTCACGTCGCCGTGTCCCGAGATGACGATCACGGGGGTCGTGATTCCGCGACCGCGCATCTTCGCGAGCGTCTCGAGGCCGTCCTGGCCCGGCATCTTGATGTCGAGAAGAACGGCGTCATGGTCCGGCGCCTCGGAGATCGCGTTCATGCCCGAGGACACCGCGGTCACCTCGTACCCCTCCTCCGCCAGGAGCGTCCTCAGGGACTCGCGAATGTCGGGCTCGTCGTCGCAGACGAGGATGCGCCGTGCCATTCGCGGAATCCTAGCAGCCCGATGAAAGGTCCTTCCGCGTCTCCTCGAGCGCGGCCTCGGTCTCGGCCATCCCCCGTTCCAGCTTTTCCTCGGACCGGAGAGAGAGAGATTCTTCGAATGAAGAGACCGCCGAGGCGAGGTGCGCTCGCCGCCGGTCAGGCTCGGCTTCGGCCAGTTTCCGGAAGAGCAGGCCTCGGGCGTGCAACGTCACGCCACGGGCGATGCGGCGCGACGCGTCGCGCACCGTCAATGCGCGCTCGTAGGCCTGCAGGGCCTCGCGGAGATCCTGCGTCGAACGCGCGAGATTCTGGAGCGCGTTCCCACGGTTGTGCTCGAGACGCGCCCACGCCTCGAGGTCGTCCTGCCCGTAACCGGCGGCGAGGGATTCTCCGAATAGGAGGAGGGAAATCGAGAGGCTCGCGGCTGGGCCGCGCGACCCAAAAAAGACGGCGAGGTTGTGCAGGAAAGTCGCCTCTTCCCCTTTCGAAGAGAAAACCAGCTTCTCCCGATTGCTCCAGAGATCGCTCGCAAGCACTCGCGCGGTCTCTTCCGACGCCTCCCGATTCTCGCGGTCGTCGCGAAGGTGCTCCTGCAGCACGTACCAGTCGCGGAACGCAGTGCGCGGATCCGCCGCGAGCACGCGACGGAATTGAGCGACGAGAAGGCCGGGGTCGAGTGTGCCCATCGGCGTGGCTCCATCTTTGCATCGTTCAGGCGGTTGTAAGGAGATGCGTCTTGAATAAGAAAAACCTTGGGGTCCTTCTCGCCGTCTGCTGCTGCTCGATTCCTGTCTTCGCCGCGGAGAGCGACGGCCCCGCACGGCGCCCGCTGGGGGCGGAAACACGTCCCGCGCGCTCCGCCGAAGGAATCAAGGGCCTCGCCGTGGGCGCCGTCTCACACCTTCTATTGCCGACCTCGGCGAACGCGAACGGACAGTTCGGATCCGTTTACAAGACCAAAGTAAGCATTTTCAACGCCGTAAGCGCCTCATACCCGATCCGTGTCGGCCTCAGCGACCGCGGCGGAGAGATCGCCCATACCTCGGTCTTCATCGGGCCGGGCGAGACCCTGACGTACAACAACATCCTGAACGATCTTTTCGGCTATGTCGGCGGAGGCGCGATCGACCTCGACAGCAGCAACGGAAACTTCGTCTTCATCGTGAACGCGCAGGTCTACGTGGATTCTCCCGGCGGCCGCTACACGACGGCGGTCCAGTTCGCCGACGACCTTGGCGCGATCACGCCCGCGAGGCCCGGCTTCGCGATCGGCATCTCCGTCAACGGGCAGCGGCGAACGAACGTCGGCTGTGCGAGCAACACGTCCATTCCCCAGACGATCCAGTTCCAGGGATTCGACGCGAACAACTTCGCCGTCGGAACCCCTCTCGTCTTCACGCTGAACGGCTTCGGATGGGACCAGTACGGCGCCAACTTCTCCCTCACGAACGGCGGAATCCAGATCACGACGACCGGCAACGCGGTGTGCTACGCCGTCGAAGTCGACAACACGTCCAACGACGGGACGTTCCAGCTCGCGACGCCATTCTGAGGAACGGGATGGCGAACCTCGCTCACAGAAATCCGACCGAAGACGTTCCCGAACGTGTCCTGGGACCAAACACGCCGTTGAACGACGTCGAGGGTCCATGACGTTCGCGGGCGTCTACGATCGTCCCTCGCTGAGGGGTGAGCCGTCCGCGCCTCAGGTCGATGGCGGAAGCGTGTGGGAGTCGAACCCACCCGCCGCTCCTTTCGAAGCGAGCACGCTGGTTTTGAAGACCAGGAGGGCCGCCGGACCCCTTGCGCTTCCACCTCCGATTGTACGGGCATGTCCCCTGCATTCCGGTGCAGGCTACGCGGTGGAAGTCGACAACACGTGAAACGACCGCACGTTCCAGCTCGCGGCGCCGTATCGAGGGAGACGATCGTCGCGGATCACAAGCCGTTGCAAGCACACGACTACTGCAAGGACGTGGTCTCGACTCTTCGCGAGCCGTTTCTCGTCCTCGACGGCGACCTCGTCGTCCGGTCGGCGAACCGGGCGTTCTACAAGACCTTCGGCGCGAATCCGGAGGACATCGAGGGTCGGCGCCTCAACGAGCTCGGGGACGGACAGTGGAACACTCCGACCCTCATGGGGCTCCTGACGGAGGTCCTCACGGAGGACCGTCCCTTCGAGGACTACGAGCTCGAGAGCGATTTCGCGGGAGTCGGCCGGCGGTCGAAGCTCTTGAACGCGCGACGCGTTCATATCGGGGGCCACGCTTCAGACCTCATCCTCCTCGGCATCGAGGACGTGACGGCACGAACCGCCACCCTCAAGCTCCTCGAGGCTTCGGAGATCCGTTATCGCCGCCTCTTCGAAGCGGCGGAAGACGGAATCCTGATCCTCAACGAGTCCCCGGGAACGATCGACGACGCGAACCCGTTCATTCAAAAGCTCCTGGGCTACTCGAAGGAGGAACTTCTCGGCAAGCAGCTTTGGGAGATCGGCCTCTTCGCCGACATCGACGCGAACAAGGCGATGTTCGAGGAGCTCCAGAAGAATTCCTACGTCCGTTACGACCACCTGCCCCTCCGGACCAAGGAGGACCGCTCGGCCCAGGTGGAGTTCGTCAGCAACGTCTACACGGTGAGCCAGGCGAAGGTCATCCAGTGCAATATCCGCGACATCAGCGAGCGCGTCCACATGGAGAAGCGCGTCGCGTCCCAAAGCGCGGACCTCGCCGACCTCCACCGTCGCAAAGACGAGTTCCTCGCGATGCTCGCCCACGAGCTTCGGAATCCTCTCTCCCCGATCGTCACCTCCGCCGCCGTTCTGCGTGCGCACGGAAGGGAAGACTCGGTCCAGCGCCAGGCGCGCGAGGTGATCGAGCGTCAAGTGGGTCAGCTGACGCGCCTCGTCGACGACGTGCTCGAAGTCTCCCGCGTCACGCTCGGGCGGATTCAGCTCTCGCGGGAGGTCGTAGACCTCCGGTCCGTCGTTCGAGGGGCGGCGGCTTCGGCGCGCGCTCTCATCGAGCGTTCGGGCCACGAGATTTCCGTCTCGCTCGCTCCCGAGGCGCTCTGGGTCATGGCCGACGCGAGCCGCATGGAACAAGTGGCGGTGAACCTCCTGAACAACTCGGCGAAATACATGGAATCGGGGGGCCACGTCTGGTTCGGGGCGGCGCGAGAGGGAGATGACGTCGTGCTCCGCGTGAGAGACAGTGGGATCGGAGTCGCGGCAGACGTTCTCCCGCACGTTTTCGAGCTGTTTTCGCAGGCACCCCGATCCCTGGACCGGTCCGAGGGGGGCCTCGGGATCGGACTGAATCTCGCGTCGAAAATCGTCGAGCTCCATGGAGGCACGATCGCGGCAGAAAGCGCCGGCCCCCACGAGGGAAGCGAGTTCACCGTGCGGCTCCCGGCAGTGGAGCCGCCGAACGAGGTTCAGCCGGATGCCCCTGAAAACCAGGGAGCGCACGCGAAATCGAGGCATCGCATCCTCGTCGTCGACGACAACGTAGACGCGGCCGACGGCGTCACTCTGCTCCTCGAGTACGCGGGCTATGACGCCCGGGCCGTCTATACGGGGCCGGGCGCTCTCGAGGAAGCAGCTCATTTCAAGCCCGAGGCCGTGATTCTCGATCTCGGCTTGCCCAACATGGACGGATACGAGGTCGCGCGGTGCCTGCGGCGCGATCCCGACCAACGGCACGTCGCGCTCATTGCCCTTACCGGCTATGGGCAGGAGAGCGACCGTCAGAGGACCCAGGAAGCGGGCTTCGATCACCACGTCGTAAAGCCGGGGCGGCCTCGGGAGGTCGAGCATCTTCTGGCGGCTTTTTTCGAAGGACCCCACCGCGACGTAAAGGTGCCCGGCCCACATTTACCTCCGCAGCAAATCTGACCGCGAGCCTCTCCCCCTTCCGTCGTGATCCGGCGGGATATGTCCTCTCGTATACCAGCCGGATCTTTCCCGCGTTTTCTTCTTCCCATGCCTCGACGGCAGCTTGAGTAACGGCTCAATCGTCCGTCGAGCGAATCCAATCAACCGTCCTGAACGAAAGACAAGGAGTGTCCATGTCCAAGCGTCTTCAAGGTCTGATCACGGCGGGAATCCTCGCGGCCACAGCGCTTCTCGCGCCTACGTCCGCGCAGGCGTCCAGCCACAACGAGGCACCCTTCACGTCCAAGAATCCGGCCGTCGACGATACGGACTTCTACATGTTCCGTGATCCGAACGACACGTCGATGGTCAACCTGATCGCCTGCCGGTACGGCCTCATCGAGCCTCAGGGCGGCCCGAACTACGCGGGCTTCCAGGACGGCGCCTGGTACGACATCAAGATCGACAACAACGGCGACGGCGTCGAGGACGTGACGTTCCGCTTCACGTTCAAGACCACGTACAGCCAGCCGAACTCCTTCCTGTACGCGCTGCCCGGCATCACGTCCATCACGGATCCGAACCTCTACGTGAAGCAGACGTACAGCCTCGACAGGATCACCGGGCCCGCCGGCGCTCCGACGGTCGGACAGATCACCCACATCCTCGTCGACCAGCCCGTGTTCCCCCCGAACATCGGACCCAAGACTTTCCCGAACTACGTCGGCCTGCCGAACGGCATCCAGAAGAGCGCGGACGGCAAGATTTCCGTTTTCGTCGGCCCGAGACAGGATCCGTTCTTCGTGGATCTCGGCATGACCTTCGACGCCGTGAACCTCGAAGTCGGTGCGGGCAACGGCCGGCCCGGAGTCGGCGTCGGGAACACCGGCGGCGGCCGCGACACCCTCTACGGTTACACCGTTCTCACGACGACGCTTCAGGTGCCGATTGCAATGCTCACCTCCGCGGGGTTCCAGGTGGGGGACGTGAACAACCCGGTCGCGATCGTCGGCGGCTGGGCCTCCGTCAGCATTCCGTCCTCGCGCACGATCAACGTCGACGGCACGGTTTCGAACGGCCCGGCTTACCAGCAGGTCTCGAGGCTCGGCAATCCGCTCGTGAACGAGGTTCTCGTCGGCGTCGGTCGCAAGGACTACTGGAACTCGCAGGGTCCGGCGAACGAGGCCCAGTTCAAGGGCGATGCGACGACCCCCGGCGAGCTCTGGCCCATCCTGGCTACCTATATGAATGTGCTCTTCGGCGTCCAGGTGCCTCCCGGCCCGCGCGGCGACCTCCAGCTCGCGCTCTTCCAGGGCCTGCCGAAATCGGTCGCGGACCTTCTCGGAGTCGCGCCCACGCAACGCCCGAGCGAGGTCTACTCCGACCAGCTCCGCCTGAACACGGCGGTGGCCCCGACGGCCTTCGCATCGGCGAGCCGCCTCGGGTATCTCGGCGGTGACGGCGCGGGCTTCCCGAACGGCCGCCGCCCCTGCGACGACGTCGTCGACATCGAGCTCCGCGCGGTCGCGGGCGTCATCGTGGGGCTCCTGCCGCCCTCCGCCGGCGGCAATCCGATCTACGCCGCCTCTCCGAACAAGGATCTCGGCGACGGCGTCGATTTCCCGCAGCGCGGCTGCCGGTACTTCTTCCCGTTCATGTGGGCACCCACGAGCGGCTTCGCGGCCCTGCACGCCGGCTCTCCGCAGCCCACGCACGTTCCGCCCTCGGTGCGTGCGATCCGGGACTCGTCCGTCAAGGGCTTCCCCGAAGGCATCTCGGACGAGGAGTTCGCCGAGCGCGTGAGGGTCTCCCGCGACCGCGACGACCTCGCCCGGATCCAGTCCACCGTCAAGTGAGCCAGGCTCGAGTAGTCTTCTTCTCGTGATTCTCCGGCGGCGGTCCCTGCTCCCCCTCGCGGCGAGAGCGGCGGCCGCCGCCGCTTCTTTGCTCGCCCTGGCCGGTGTCGCGGCGGACGTGCCGCGGCCGTGGCTGAATACGGCGAACGAGCGCTACGCGCGGTATCGCCGCACTCTGGATCCCGCCGACCTCGCGGCATCGGAAGGCGCCGTCGCAAAGGGGCTGGCGGCCAGTCCCCGCGACTTCGAGCTTCGCAAGTTCCGGCTGAGACTCCTTCTCCCTCACCATCTTTTCGAAGAGCTCGCGAGGGAAGCCTCCGCGCTGAAGGCGGAAAGGCCTGGCGACGCGGAGCTGGACGGGGCGCTCGGCGACGCCCTGCTGGAAACCGGGCGCTACAAGGAGGCCTTCGCCGCCTACGACCGTTTCGCCGCGGCCAGCCGGTCGACCGCCTCGTACAGCCGTCTCGCTCTCGCGAAGGACGTGGTCGGCGACCTGCCGGGAGCCCTCGCCGCGATGGACCTCGCCGCGAGCTCCGCGCTCCCGGCCGATCTCGAAGGCTACGCGTGGTGCCGCGCGCGTTCTGCCCGGATCCTCCTGAAGATGAATCGTTACGAAGAAGCGGAGGGACGTCTCGTCGAAGCCCTCCTTCGAGTCCCGAATCACGCTCCCGCGCTCGCCGTGGCCGCGGAGGTCGCGGCGCGCAAGGGCCTCTGGGAGCCCGCCACGCGCCTCGCCGAACGATCCTTCGCGCTCGTTCCGGAGTTCGCGGTGGCCGCGTCGCTCGTCGACTACCGGAGAGCCATGGGAGACCGCGACGGAGAGGCGCGCGCGATGGCGACGGTGAAGACGCTCGAGACTCTGCTCCCGGAACGCGAGCGGGCGATCCACCGCCTTCTCGCGCTCTACCTCGCCGAGCACGGGGACCCGGCGCGCTCAGTCGAGATGACCGCGCGGGAGCTCGAGACGCGCCGCGACGTCGCGGGTTACGACGCCTACGCCTGGTGCCTGTACGAGGCGGGCCGCGCGAAGGACGCCGTTGAACCCACGAGAAAAGCCCTGGCAATGGGAACGGTCGACCCTCTCTACGAGTTCCACGCGGGAGCGATTGCCCGCGCGGCGGGCGATCGGGAGGGCGCCGCGCGGCACCTCGAGCGGGCGCTCGCGATCGACCCCAGGTTCCATGTACTGCACGCGGCGGACGCGAGGAGAATGCTGGAAGAAATCGAGAGAGAGATTTCTTCGAATGGTTAAGAGCGGGAAACGCCGGTTCACTCCGTCCTACCGCGCGGCGCGCACGAGGGCGAGGATCCCCTCCTCTTCCCTTTCAGGAAAGGCCCCTCTTCTCTTCTGCTTTCTGTTTCTTCTCTTCTCTTCAGCAAAATCCTTCGCCCATCCCATGGGAAATTTCTCCGTGAACCGCTGGACGCGGCTGTCGCCGCGCGCCGGCGGAATCGACGTCACGCACGTCATCGACCTCGCGGAAATCCCGACACAGAAGATTCTTTCGGAGTCCGGAATCACGGCGGCCCCCGAGGGCGACACCCTGGTGAAGCTTCGCGACACCTTCGCCGCGCGCTTCGCGCCGGGACTCGTTCTGACCGTCGACGGTGCGCGCGTGCCCTTGAGGATCGTCGCGAGCACGCTCGAATTCGCGCCGGGTGTCGCCGAGCTCCCGACCGCGCGCCTCACGATCGAGCTTGCCGCGGAGATTCCGAAGAGAGGCGACGTGGCCGTGGCGTTCTCGGACACGAACTTCGAGGGCCGCGCCGGCTGGAAGGAGATCGTCGCGGCCGCGGGGAAGGGCGCGCGAATCCTCACCGCGAACGTGCCGGCGTCCGACCGCAGCGGCCGCCTCACCGCCTATCCCTCGGATCCCGCCGAGCCCCCGTCGGAAATTACGTCCGCGGCGCTTCGCGTCCAGTACGGCGGAGGTTCGGCCCGTTGAGCGGCCGAACACGTCCGATCCGGCGCCGAGTCTCGTAAGACCCGATGAGATGGTTTCCGTGAGGTCGGCTCGACGCCAGGTGACCGGCCTTGCCGCGCTGGGAAGCTGGGTGCTCGGCGTCCTCGTGCTTCCTCTCGTCCATCTCGCCTTCCACGACGCTCCTCACGACCATGCTGGCGGCGGCATCCACTACCACGCGGCGATTTCTCCCGACGCCTCACGCCACGCCCGCCTCCCACCGCCTGAGCTTTCGAAGCTGTCCGACGCTACGTGACGTCGCTCGAAAGGCTGGTGTTTTTCCTTGACCTCTTCACTCCGAAGAATCTTTCTCTTTTTTCTCCTGACGTTTTCTCTTCCTGTCCCGGCGGACGTGCCCGCCGGCTCCCTGTCCGGCACGGTCCGCGACGACGACGGCAACCCTTTGCCAGGCGTCACGGTCGAGCTGCGACTCGGACCCGGCGTGTCGCTCACGACGTTCACGGGGACGGCCGGCGCTTATTCATTCGCCAATGCGCCCGCCGGCACGGCGGATATTTCGTTCCGGCTACCCGGCTTCGCGACGCTGCTCCGAAAGAGCGTTTCCATTTCGGCGGGTGTCCCCGCCGTCTCGAACGTAACGCTCCACCTCACGACGTCCGCGGACGTCGTCGTGAGCGGAAAGCGAACGTTCCACAACCTGGCGGATCTCGACACGCCCCCAAACGACCTCGTCGGCATCGCGAGCGCGTCGACGGTCGGCGTCATCACGGCCGCGCAGATCGACGGGCGCGAGACGCACCGGCCCGCGGACGTCCTCGAGGCCGTTCCGGGCCTCCTCATCAGCCAGCACAGCGGCGAGGGCAAGGCAAACCAGTACTACCTGCGCGGTTTCAACCTCGACCACGGAACGGATGTCGCCTCGAGCGTGGCGGGAGTCCCCGTCAACATGCCGACCCACGCCCACGGTCAGGGCTACTCGGACAACAACTTCCTCATCCCCGAGCTCGTGAGCGGCATCCAGTACAAGAAGGGACCGTACTACGCCGACGAGGGCGACTTCTCCGCCGCGGGCGCCGTGAACGTGAACTACGTGAACGTCCTCGACCGGCCGATCGTGGAGCTCTCCCTCGGGGGCGACGGCTACCGCCGTGGCCTCTTCGCGGGCTCAGTCGGCCTCGGCAAAGGCACTCTCCTCGGAACGGTCGAGCTCTACCGCAACGACGGTCCGTGGACGCGTCCGGACGACTACCGGAAGATCAACGCGATCGTAAGGTGGTCCAAGGGCGAGAAGGAGAACGGCTTCAGCCTCACGGGCGTCGCCTATCAGGGCCGCTGGAACTCGACCGACCAGGTGGCCCAGCGCGGGATCGACGAGGGACTCTACGGCCGCTTCGACGCGATCGACCCGACGGACGGCGGCAAGTCGCACAGGTACAGCCTCGCGGCGGACTGGCAGCGCACGGGCGAGAACACGCAGACGAAGCTGCAGGCCTTCGCGATGGACTACTCACTCGATCTCTGGAACAACTTCACGTATTTCCTGAACGACCCCGTGAACGGCGACCAGTTCCAGCAGACCGACCGACGCGTCGTCCTCGGCTTCAAGGGCAGCCAGCAGTGGCTTCTCAAGCTCTGGGACCGCGACGTCGAAGCCACTGCGGGAATCCAGCTGCGCAACGACAACATCCCGACGGTCGCTCTCTACGACACGAAGGCCCGCGATCTGCTGTCGACGATCCGGTCGGACCACGTTTCTGAGTCGAGCGGTGCTCTCTACGGCCAGGCTTCCCTCCAGATCGCACCCATGGTGCGCGGCATCCTCGGCCTGCGCGGGGACCTCTATCACTTCAACGTTTCGAGCGACATCGCGGCGAACTCCGGCACCGATACGGCGGCCATCTTCAGCCCGAAGCTGAGCCTCATCTTCGAGCCGTTCGCGAGCACGGAGCTCTACCTGAACGGCGGTTACGGCTTCCACAGCAACGACGGCCGCGGGTCGACGCTCACGGTGGATCCCGCGACCGGAGATCCGGCCGAAAAGGTCAGTCCGCTCGTCCGCGCGAAAGGCGCCGAGATCGGCGTCCGGTCGACCGCGTTGAAGGGCCTGCAGTCCACGTTTTCGCTGTGGCTCCTCGACATCGGATCGGAGCTGGTCTTCTCGGGCGACGCGGGCATCACGGAGCCGAGCCGCGCGAGCCGGCGCATCGGCATCGAATGGGCGAACTATTTCAGCCCCACTCCGTGGCTGACTCTCGACGCGGATCTCGCGTACTCGCGCGCACGCTTCACGGAAGACGATCCGGTCGGGAACTACATCCCGGGCGCAATCGAAGGCGTCGCATCGGCGGGCGTCAGCGTGCAGAACCTGTCGGGCTTCTTCGGCAGCGTGCGCCTGAGGTACTTCGGGCCGCGCGCCCTGATCGAAGACGACAGCGTGCGCTCCTCGCCGTCCACGCTCGTGAACGCCCGCATCGGTCATCAGGTCACGCGTAACCTCCGCGTCACCCTAGACGTCTTCAACCTCTTCGAGCAGCACTCGAGCGACGTCGACTACTTCTACACGTCGCGTCTCCCCGGCGAGCCTCTAGAGGGCGTAGCCGACGTCCACACGCACCCCGTGGACAACCGCACGTTCCGCGGAAGCCTGGCGTACTCGTTTCGATGACCGTCGCACGCGGCCTTCGCCCCGCACCTGCTAGCCTCCCCGCGATGGAGGCCGTCGAGCGCCGCGTGCTTCCGCCCAGCGCTTCGCGGGAGGCCGCCGGAGTGGCCGTCGCCGTCGCCGCCGTCGTGCTCCTCGGTGCGGTCCGCATCGCAACGCTCCCGCGCGCGGGGAGCGCCCCCCCCCGGACAGCGGCGTCGGCCGTCCTGACGGCCGAAGACCAGGTCGTCTATCAAGCGCTCCTCGTCGGCGTGGATGCCGTGACGTCCATGAGGAAGAAATCAGGCGTGTGGCCTTCGGCCCAGGCCCTCGCGGCGGACGACGTCCCACCCTTCGCGGCGGGTCTTCTCCCGGCCGCGGCGCGCGGCCTCGCCTGGAGCGTCGCGGCGAATGGGACGACCGCCGACTACTCCGGCGTCGATCCGGCGGGAAAGCGGACGGCATTCCTCCTGCGCGTGAAGGAGCGCGAGAGGGGCGCCAGCGCAGAAGTCTGGTTCCGGAAGGGTGGCTCCACGAGCAGCGCGGGGGCATATCCCGTGCGCGAAGGCTGGTTCGAGCTCGTCGCGCTGGACGGGGATACGGGACCGCGGCCATGAGAGCCATGAGAGCCATGAGCGCCCTGCCGGTTCTCCTCGCCGCCGTCCTGCGCGTCGGGGTGACGCTGCATCCCTATTACTCGTGGACCTCGAACGTGGGCGGAACCGCCGTCGTCGTGGTTCCGATCGTGCCGCCGTCTGCCGATCCGCACTCCTTCCAGCCGCGCCCGGAGGACGTCGCCGTGCTCTCGTCGCTCGACGCTGTCGTCGAGAACGGCCTCGGGCACGACGCGTTTCTCGAGCCGATGCTCCGGGCCGCCGGCAAAGAGCGCCTGCCGCTTCTCCTTCCCAATGAGAACGTGCCGCTCCTTCCGGGCGCGTCCGGCGGCGCGAACAGCCACTCGTTTCTCTCCATCACTGCTTCGTCGCAGCAGATCCAGAACCTCGCGAAGGAGCTGGGGCACCTCGATCCTCCCCACGCCGAGCTCTACACCGAGAACGCGCGCGTCTACGTCAGGCGCCTGCGCGGACTCCTCGCCGACGCTCTCCGGCGACTCGAGGGAAAGGACCTGTCGCGCGTCCACATCGCGACCGTTCACGACGGATACGGATATCTCTTTTCCGAGCTCGGCCTCCGCGTCGAGGCCGTCGTACAGGCTCGCCACGGCGTCGAGCCGTCGGCGCGGCAGCTCGCCGACACGATCGAGAGGATCAAGGCCGCGCACGTCAACCTCCTCTTCACGGAGCTGGGACTCGACCGGTCGTACGTCGAGACGATCGAGAAGGAATCCGGCTGCCGGCTGCGCCGATTGACCCACATCGCCGGTGGTCCGTACACGCCGGAGCGCTTCGAGAAGGACATGAAGGCGAACCTCGACGCGATCGTGGACGGCGTCGGCGCGGCCGCGGGGGGATCGTGAGCGCGCCGATGATCTCCGTCCGTGGCCTCTCGGCCCGGAGAGGGCGGGACGTCGTTCTTCAGGACGTCGACCTCGACGTCCTCCCTGGCGAGATCCACGGCCTTGCGGGACCAAACGGCGCCGGGAAGACGACGCTCCTCCGCTGCCTGCTCGGAACGCTTCCCTTCACCGGCACGATCCGTCTCGCCCTCGGCCCTCTCGACGCGATCGGGTACGTGCCGCAGGCTCTCGCCTTCGATGCCTCGCTTCCTCTCTCGGTGGCGGACTTCTTCTCGCTCTCCGTCTCGCGGAAACCCGTTTTCCGGCGGCGCTCGAGGGCGGCCTCGGCACGCATCGGGAGCGCGCTCGGAGAGACCGGTGCGTCCTCGCTCATCAACCGCCGGCTTTCCGAGCTGTCCGGCGGCGAGCTCCGCCGCGTGCTGCTCGCGCAAGCGCTCGTGCCGGAGCCTCGGCTCCTCGTCCTCGACGAGCCCGCGAGTCACGTCGACGAGGACGGTTCGCGCGCCATCGAAACGCTGCTCCTGCGCCTCTCGAGGGAACGCGGGGTGACCGTCCTCCTCGTCGAGCACGATCGGGCGCTTCTCGGACGCGTCTGTACACGCGTGACGTACCTGAACAGGCGCATCGTCGCCGCGGATGAAGCCGTCGCGGAGAGGGCCTCCTGATGGACGCCGTCTTCGAGGCGTTCGCGGGCTGGGCACGCGCCGGAATCCTGCCCGCGGTCTTCGTCCATCCCTTCATGGTCCGCGGGCTCCTGGGCGCGCTGCTCCTCGGCCCGCTCTTCGGAGGGATCGGAACCGTCGTCGTCGCGCGGCGCCTCTCGTTCTTCGTGCAGGCGATCGGCAACGCGGCGATGACCGGCACCGCGCTCGGCCTGCTCCTCGGAGAGCCTCCGGGCTCGACGTGGGCCGGTGTCTACGGCTTCTGTCTCGCCTCGGCCCTCCTCGTCACGTTCGTCAAACACCGTGGACGGATTCCCTCCGACACCGTCACGGGAATCTTCCTCGCGCAGACTCTCGGCCTCGGCGTCCTCATGGTCGCTCTCGTGTCCAAGCGCTTCGATATCCATCAGGTCGAAGGTGCGCTCTTCGGCAGCCTCCTCACGCTCCGTGACGCGGATCTCCTCGTTCTCCTCGTGACGACCGTCGTCGCGGCGGCCGCCGGGGCATTCCTCTACAACGAGTTTCTGCTTGCAAGCCTGAGTCCCGAGCTCGCCGCGGCCCGCGGGAAGAGGCCGATCGTCCTCGAGTACCTTTTCGTCACGCTCGCGACAGCCGTCGTCGTGGCCGGGCTCAAGCTCGTCGGCGCGCTCCTCGTCCTCGTGATGATCGTCGTGCCGGCCGCGGCCGCGCAGAACGCCGCCCGCAATCTGCGGCAGTTCTTCTTCGCGAGCATCGCGCTCTCGACTCTCGCCGCCGTGGGCGGACTCCTCCTGTCCGGCTATCTCCCCGTGCCGACCGGCGGTGCCATCGCCCTCGTATCGACCGCGCTCTTCTATCTCACGCTGGCGTTCGCACGGAAGCACCCGGAGGCCTCACGATGAAACGCATCTTCCTGGCCGCTCTCCTCCTCGTCTTCGCAGGAACCGCGTTCGCGCACGACGTCGCCGTCTGGGCCGAGGTCGTCAAGGGGAAGGTTCACGTGGAGGTCTATTTCAGCGACGGAACGCCCGTCGGTGACGTGCCCGTGACCGTGTCGAGCTCCGCGGGCAAGGTGCTCCTGACCGGCCGTACGAGCGCGAAGGGCGTCTTCGACTTCCCTCCGCCCGCGAAGACCGAGCTCACGATCACGGTTTCGATCGGCGGCGGCCACGATTCCACCGCGCGCATCAAGGCGAGGGATCTCGAGTAGCCGAAGGAGACGAGAGCTCGAGCGCGGGCGCGGGATGACCGCTCTCTTCCGAGCCGCGCGGCGCGTGCCCGGAAAGGGTGATCCAGGCGGCTCCGGATCGCGTACCTCAGGCATGGGCAGCCTCCTTTCAGGCACCTCCGAGCGTCCGGGCGGGCATAATCGCGCCTGCAATGCGAGGCCCTTCGTGACGCTGGTGTCCCGGACAGGCGAGGCCCGGCCGGAAAGGACCGACTCGTCGGCGCTCATGAGCCGCATCTCTTCCGGCGACGCCTCCGCGATGGCGGATCTCTACGACCAGTCGAACCGGTTCGTTTTCGGAATCTGCCTCAAGGTGCTGCGCAACCACGCGGACGCCGAAGAAGTCACGCTCGACGTCTACACGCAGGCGTGGCGTCAGGCGTCGCGCTTCGACTCCGACCGCGGCGCGCCGCTCGCGTGGCTCCTGATGCTTGCCCGCTCGCGGGCGATCGACCGGCTCCGTTCGCGCGGCGGGGCACGACGGCACGAGGAGGATCTGGATCAGGCTCGCGACCTCGCCTCGCCAGGCGCGGACCCCGAGACAAACTCCTTGCTCTCCCAGCGGGCCTCCACTGTTCGAGCCGCGCTCAAGGGTCTTCCCGCCGAACAAAGGGAAGTCCTCGAGCTCGCCTATTTCGAGGGACTCACTCATACGGAAATCGCGGCGAGGCTCTCGCAGCCCCTCGGGACCGCTAAATCGCGGATTCGGCTCGGCCTCGCGCACCTGCGAGAGGCGCTCGCGCCGCGGGCCGAAGGAAGGACCACGTGAACGACGACACGAACGAGCGCGAATGGGCCGAGTTCCGGGGGGAATTCGGTGACGAAGCCGTCGACGCGCTCTCTCTCTCGACGACCGCAGTACCTCCGCCGCACCTGAAGGAGCGGCTCCTCACCCGCATCGCCTCATACCCGCAGGCTCCGTCCCACGAGCGCGCTCTTCCGCCGGGGGGCCGCAGGATCCTGCCCGGGGTTTCCGCGGTACTGGTCGCCGACGTCCCGTGGACCCCGGCCGCGGTGCCGGGCCTCGACTTCAAGCTCCTCCACCGCGACGAGGCGAACGGATATACGACGCGTCTCCTGAGGTTCGCGCCCGGATCCACCTATCCCTCTCACCGGCACGGCGCAACCGAAGAGGTCTTCATCGTCTCGGGCTCCGTCGTCCTCAATGGCGTGACGCTCCAGGCGGGCGACTACTGCCGGTCCGACGCGGACACGCTGGAGACGGCCGCGTTCAGCGCCGAAGGCGGCCTCGCGATCATCGTGTCGTCGGACGCCGACCAGTTCGTGAATTCTCCGGCCTGACGTCCGCGGCGCGCCTTCAGCGGCGCGAGAGCGTGAAGGTTCCCGAGACGGTTCCGCAGCACGCCGACCCCGCGCCCGTCGCCTGGCCCGCGTACGTGCCCGCGAGTCCGCCTGTCGACGTGACCGTCGCGCTCCCGCTCGCGGAGCCTCCGCACGGAGCGAAGCCCGCGAAGCCGATCGCGAAGACGAGAGTCTGCCCGTCGACGGTTCCCTGAAGGCTGCCCACCCCGGGGAATTCCGCGACCACGGTGCACCCCGTCTGGAACACCGTGACGTCTTCCGTCTTCGAGAGGCCGCAAGAGTCCGTGAAGACGCCGCTGTACTGACCCGTCAGGGGAACGCAGGAGAACGGCGAGGTCGGCGAGGTGCTCGGGTTGCAGCTCCCGAGAACGATCAGCGCTCCGATGGAGAGCACACGCTTCACCGCGGTCACGGCCGTGCTCCGCGCGCGGCGGCGAGCCGTGCCACGCTTCCCACGCAATCCTTCGCCCGATAGGCGTGGCCTCCGGACTCGAGAAGAAGGGCGTCGAAGGCGCGGCAGAGTCCCACGAGCCGCGCCGCGTTGCGGCGGGTGACCGGGAAATCCAGGGCGAGGGAGAAGCCGTCCGGCGCGTACCCTCGCGGAGACGGATCGGCCCGGTGGCGTTTGATCACCGCGAGTGTCGATACGACTCCCCTCTCCCGCTGCAGGAGGAGGGCCTTCCGGAAGACCGGCTCCGCCTTCTCCCCGGGCACGAAGAGCTGGTACTGGATGAAGCCCTCGGGGCGGTAGGCCTCGTTCCAGCCGGGCAGGTAATCGAAGAGGAACGAGTACGCGACGAGGGACTGACGGTAACGATGCCGGCCCCGAAGGGATGCCGAGACGTATTTTGCGAGGTTCAAGAGGCGCATCTGCGGCCCGCCCGCGCTGAGCCGGAGGCCGAGGAGGAGGACCGGCAGAGGCAGCGGACCGAGCTTCACGTCCTCGATCTGCTCCGACACGCTGAGGCCCGTAGGCTCGCCCGGCTTCGGGGAGCGCTCCTTCGCGACATGGACGACGCTTCTCCCGAGGCTCCGTCCGGACGCCCAGCAGTCCATCCAGCCGACGAGGTAATCCGATTCGTCCTTGGCGCCCTCGAGAGCGGCGATGGTCGTCGCGAGATCCGCCGTCACGAATGCCTCTACATCGAGAAAACCGCTCGCGATCCTCTTCAGCCGAAGCGAGACGTCCACGATCGGATCCCCGCGTCCGTTGCCCGCGACGTCGCCGAACGCTTTCGTGCCGGCCCGGATCTCCTCGACCCGGCCGTCCGCTCGCAGAACCGAAACGCTCTCGACGTGGTCCGAGATCGTGCCCTTCTTCCAGCCGTTCTTGCCGTGCACGTTCATCGCGACCGCGCCGCCGAGCGTCACGTTCATCGTGCCGGTCACGACGGGAGGCCAGAACCCCTTTGGAATCGCGTACCGCCAGAGCGCGCCGAGCGTCAGCCCCGCCCCCGCACGCACGATTCCCGTCTTCTCGTCGAAGCTCACGATGCTGTCGAGACCCGTCAGGACGATCACCGGCCCGTCCGGATTCAACGCCGCGTCGCCGTACGACCGCCCGGCGCCGCGAAAGACCGGCGTCCGGTCGCGCGACGCGCACATTCCGAGCGCGTCTTTGAGCGCCGCGAGTGAACCGGGGTGGAAAACCTCCGACACGGAAACGTTGTAGAGGCCGAAACCCTCCACGCGCTCGGGGACGGGAAGAGCGCTCACGGCGGGCCGAACCTCTTGAAGACGAAGCGGGGAGTTACTTTCATCGCGAATCCGAGCAGCGCCCATCGGCGATAGACGTAGAAGACCTCGTGCCGCTTCTCGAGGCGGTCGGCGATGATTCGGGCCGCCTCCAGGGGCGGGGCGACCCAGAACATCCCGGCCTTCCCCGCGATCAGCCGCGTCCCGACGTAGCCCGGCTTCACCGTCGACACCGTCACGCCGGACGGGGCGAGGCGATTCCTCAGTCCCTCGAGGAACGTCGTCAGGGCCGCTTTCGACGCGTTGTAGGCGGGATTCCCTTTCCGGCCGCGGTCGCCGGCAATCGAGGAGATTCCCGCGAGGTGCCCGCGGCCGACGATCCGGAACCAGTTCGCCGCCAGCCCGAGGAGCGCCACGGCGGCGACGGCGTTCACTTCCATCGTCTCGCGGTCGAGCGCGGGTACGCTCGCCAGGCCGTCGCCGTGATGCATGACGCCCGCGTTGTAGACGAAGAGGTCGCAGTGGCCCGTCGCCGCGAGCGCCTCCCGGAAAGCGGGCTCGAGCCGCGCGGCATCCGAGACATCGCACACGACGCCGTTCACGGTCGCGACCGGATACCGGGTCCTGAGATCGGCGACGAGCGCGTCGAGCTTCTCCTTCGAGCGTCCCAGGATCGTGATCCAGAACCCGCGCGCGGCGTAGACCTCCGCCAGAGCCTTCCCGAGGCCGTCCGTCGCTCCGACGAGGATCACCCGCTTCACGCCGCGACTCCCACGGCGGGAATCTTCGCAGACCCCTCCGTCAGGGCCACAGGCGCTCCGTTTCTTCGTGCCAGTCGCGGGTGACGTCGAGCCAGAACGCGAGTCCCGCGCTGCGGCCGAACGGCGCGTAGAAGCGCTCGACCCGGGCATCCTTCACCGGCCGTCCCCGGAACCTCAGGGCCGACACCTTCTTCCGGGACCACGAGTCGAGCCCCAGTTTGCGGTGGCGGCCGAGGATCCGGCCGAGCGTATCGGCCGCGTACGGTCCGAAGCCCTTCTCGGCGCGGATCTCCTCCTCGACCTCGCCGTCCGGCCGTTCCGGATCCTCCCAGCGCGAGAGATCGAGCTTCCGCGTCGCGACGCGGCCGGCGAAGGCCGCGAGATACGGTGCGCGATATCCAAACTTGATCGAGGCCAGCGTGCGCGCGGGGAGACCCGCCACGAAGGCGGCGTCCGGAAATGCTCCGCCGCGGTCGAAGCGATCGACGAGGTTCCGGACCATGATTTTCGTGAGACCCCACGTGCAGTTCGTCGTCGCGAGCACCTTGACGGCGTCCTCGAAGAGCGTCGGCGCCCTGAGGATGCGCCCCGCGCCGCGCCGCGCGATCCAGGCGAAGCCGGGATCGCCGGCGCAAAGGGAATGGAAGGAAGAAAGATCTGCTCGGAGATCGAGGACCCGCTCGAGAACGCGGCCAACGGCGCGACGGGAAATGTTCGAAGAGAGACTTGCTTTGAATGGTAAAGAGGGCACCGCGGTCGCGACCAGCCCCCTCGCGCGCTCCTGCACCGCAACCTGCACGGGGCATTTACCTTCCAAGAAAACAAATCCTAGAATTTTCCTTTTCGCATCCCATTCGAACGGGGAGAGGTCGTACCACCCGTGGCTCCGCACGACGAGCCCGAGATCCATCGCCGGAAGGGTGAGCCTCACGGCGTTCCGAGGGCCACGCCGGGACCCGGCACGCCGCCGTGGACGTTGCACCGTTCCGTCGGCTGCGTCCCTTCGAGGAAAACCTCGTCGAACGACTTCGGGCACTCCTCGGTTACGAGAAGTCCCGTCGTCGGGTCGATCGACGCCGTCACGACGCCCGGCGTCGAGGGGAAAGGGGCCTCGAAGTACTGCGCCGGCAGGCGTCGCACGAAGTCGGCGAAGATCGGAAGGGCCGCGGAGGAGCCGGAGAGGTTGAGGCCGCGATTGTCGTCGAAGCCGACCCAGACGGCGACGAGGAGGCGCGGGGAGAAACCGACGAACCAGGCGTCGCGCCCGTCGTTCGTCGTGCCGGTCTTGCCGGCGAAGATTCCCTGCGCGCCGAGGCGGCGCGCCGAGGCCCCGGTGCCGCGGTCCACGACCCCCCGGAGCACGGAGTCGAGGATCGCGATCGCGTCCGCGTCGGCGCCCCTCACGACCGGCTCGTTTTCCGTCTCGATGCGCCGGGCGTTCGCGCCGACGATCCCGAGGAGGGCGTTCGGCCGGACGCGAAAGCCACCGTTCGCGAACGTGCAATAGGACGCCGCGATCTCCATCGGGCTCGTCTCGAACGCCCCGAGGGCGAGCGACGGATAGGGCCGAAGAGAGGACGAAAGGCCGGCCTGGCGGGCCGTGTTCACGATGTCCGGAAGCAGCGTGCGTCCGGGCGCGGTCTCCGTGACCGCGATGCGCACGGTCGGAATGTTGATGGACTGCTCGAGGGCCTGGCGAGCCGTCATGGGTCCGCGGAACTCGCCGTCGTAGTTCTTCGGCGACCACGTCTCGTCCTCGCCCTTCCCCCAGACGAGCGCGATCGGCGAGTCGACGAAGATCGACGCCGGCGTGATCGGCTTCGGGAGGTCGCGCTTCCCGAACGCCGTGAGGTAGACGAACGGCTTGAAGAGGGAACCCGGCTGCCTCCGGGCCTGAACGACGCGGTTGAACTGGCTGACCTGGTAGTCGCGCCCGCCCACGAGCGCGCGCACGGACCCCGTCGCCGGGTCGAGCGCGATGACCGCCGCCTGGAGCGAGTCCTCGTCTCCCCGGGGCCGCAGGCGTTTGAAGCGCTTCTCGAGCTCGTCGAGGCCCTTCAGGACGGCGGCCTGCGCCGCCTGCTGCATGTCCGGGTCGAGCGTCGTGTAGACGGAGAGCCCGTCTTCCTTCACGAAGCCGGGCGCCTCCTTGACCTGCTTGAGCACGAAGTCGACGAAATGCGGTGCGACGATGCCCGCGGGCGGGCCCTTCGACTTCGTGAGCGGGGCGCCGAGCGCCGCGTCATACGCGGCCTTGTCGATCTTCTTCTGCTCGAGCATGCCCTTGAGGACGACGGCGCGGCGGGCGCGCGCGTTCTCGGGATTGCGGTACGGGGAATACTTTCCCGGTGAGGAAATGAGGCCGGCAAGGAGCGCCGCTTCCGGGAGGTCCAGGCGGGAGACGCTCCTGCCAAAGTAGAACTTCGCGGCTTCCTCGACACCCGTCACCGAGATGGATCCCCTCTGTCCGAGGTAGATCTCGTTGAGGTACGCCTCGAGTATCTCCCTCTTGCTGTACTTCGCCTCGAGGATCACGGCCATCAGCGCCTCGACGACCTTGCGTTTCAGCTTGCGCTCGGGCGTCAGGAACATGTTCTTCACGAGCTGCTGCGTGAGCGTGGAGGTGCCGCGCACCGCCGAGCCGCGCGTCGCTCCTTGCAGGACGGCCCCGACGAGCCTCCGGAACGAGATGCCTCCGTGCGTGAAGAAGTCGCGGTCCTCGGTCGTCAGGATCGCGTCGAGCACGACCGGCGGGATCTGGTCGATCGTGACGAGCGTCCGGTCCTGCATCTTCTCGTCGTAGACCGACCCGACGACCTCGGGCTCGAAGACGACGTACGGGAGTGGCGCGCCGTCGTCGGTGCGTTTCAGGGCCGCCACGCGGCGCCCCGAGAAGTCGATCTCGGCCGCGACGCCCGGAGACCTCCCCCAGGCCGTCTCCCGGGGATTCACGCTGACGAGGATCCGCCCCTTGACGAGTGCGTACTGGCCTGCCGCGAGCGGCGGCTTCTGCACCTCGACGTAACGCAGACGGCCGAGGCGGCGCATGATGTCGTCGGCCGAGAGTGTGTCCCCGGCGCGCACCGCCCAGACGTCCGAGTAGAGGCGCGTCGGGAGGGACCAGCGCCGCCCGTCCATCGTGCGGGAGACGACGCGGGAGAAGTAGAGGACGACGACGATCGCGGCGACGAGGAAGAGGGCGGCCGTCGCGCCCACGAAAAAGAGAACGGGCCGGGAGATTCGGCGCAGGCGGTCGAACAGGGCCCGCGCGAGAGGCGCGAGGCGCTCTTTGGCGGCGAGAAGCGAGGCCCGGACGTCCACGCCCGGAGTGTAGCGAAGCCCCCGCCCGATGCTACGATTCCCAGAGAGACCCATGACGCCCTCGCTGGAACGTCTCTTCGCGGAGCTCGACGCGTGGCGCGAACGGATCCCGCTCGGCGAGCTGGAGCGCGCCCTGTCCGGCCTCACGATCGCACTCGGGGACGTCCGCCCCTTCGTCGTCTTCGGGGACGACAGCTACCGGCGCAACCTCCTGCACGCGGGGCCGGCGTATCAGGCTCTCGTTCTGTGCTGGAGGAACGGTCAGAGGAGCCCGATCCACGACCATCGCGGCTCGAGCTGCGGCGTTCGCGTGCTGGCGGGTACGGCCCTCGAGACGGTCTTCGAGCGGGCGCACAACCGGATGATCTACGCCCTCCGGTCGAGTGCGATGGGGCCGGGGGCGATCTGCGCGACGCAGGACGACGACATCCACCAGGTGTCGAATCTCGCGGGCGACGGAGGCGAGCTCGTCACCCTCCACGTCTACTCGCCGCCTCTCCTCCGGATGGGCACGTACTCGCTTTTCGGAAGCGAAGTGAGCGCCTATCAGGAGCCCGTCTACGACAACCTCCTCGTCGACGGCGGAGGAATCTGAGCTCAGCCGATCGCGCCGGCCTTCATCGCCGCGAGAGTAACCCCTGCCGCGAGGACCCACAGCGCCACGCCGAGCGCTACGGGCCGCAGCCCCACCCTTCTGAGCGCGTCCCGCGTGAGGGACGCCCCGATCAGGAAGAGCGTCACGACGAGGACGCGTTTCGCGCCTTCGGCCACGACGAGTCCCACAGGGTGAAGCGAGGGGAACCACGTCACGAGGGCCGCCATGACGACGAATCCGACGAGGAACCACGGCAGCTTCGCACCCGACGTCCCGCGCTCGCCCGTCCGCCGCGTGCGCACCCACCCGGCGGCGAGCGCGACGGGCACGATCCAGAGGGCGCGCGCGAGCTTCACGGTCGTCGCGATCTCGACGGCCTTCGGTCCGTATGCCGTCGCGGCGCCGACGACGGAGCTCGTGTCGTGGATCGCGAGCGCCGCGAAGAGCCCGAATTGCGATTCGTCCAGTCCCACGAGGTGGCCGAGCGGGGGGAACACCACGAGAGCCACCGCGTTCAGGAGGAACACCGTCGCGAGCGCCACGGAGATGGACTCGGACTTTGCCTTGATTGCGGGCGCGACGGCCGCGATCGCGCTGCCACCGCAGATCGCGGTTCCGACGGTCACGAGGACCGCCGTGTCCTCCTCCACGCCGAAAACGCGTGCGAGAAGGAGCCCCGCCAGGCACGTGAGACTGATTCCCACCGCCGTATAGCCGAAACCGCGCAGGCCCACCTGTCCCACGACACCGAGATCCGCGGCCGCGCCGAGGCCCATCACCGCGAGCCCGAGAAGGATGGGTGTGAGCCGCCGCGTTTCGGGCAGCCAGGGATTTCCGAGAGCGAGCGCGACCGCCACGCCCGAGACGAGTGCCGCGGCGGGCGGCACGAACGGCAGCAGGGCAGCGGCGGCGAGAAGCGGGACGAGAACGTGGCCGGGAGTCAAGCCGCGAAGTGTAGGCTAGCCGCGTGACGGACGCGCACGACGGGGCCTCGACGAGCACGCTCGTCCTGAGGCGGGACGCCGGGGGCACGCGCTGGGAGAGGGACTCGCTCGTCACGGAGGAGCCTCTCGAGATTCGCCTGAGAGAGGTCGGGGCCGAGGCCGAGCGTTTCGTCGTGACGATGCGGACGCCGGGCGACGACGACGACCTCGTGGTCGGACTCCTCTTCGGCGAGGGTGTCATCGAGCGCGCGGAGGAGGTCCTCGCGCTCGAGGAGCCGGCCGACCGCCGCGTCGCTCCCGAGCTCGCGAAAAACGTCCGCGTCGTCACGCTCGCCCCGCGCGCGGGCCGGCTGCGCGCGCGCCGCGCGACCGTGATGGGTTCGGCCTGCGGCGTCTGCGGCCGAACGTCGGTCGAGGACGTCGCGGTGCTCGCCGCGTCCGCGCGCCGGAGAACGGCCGGTCCTGAGCCGGCCTCCCCTTCCGACGTCACGCTCCCGGCCGCGCTCCTCACGTCGCTCCCCGACGCGCTCCGGGCGCGGCAGTCGGTCTTCTCCGCGACCGGAGGCCTTCACGCGGCCGGCCTCTTCGAGACGGACGGAACGCTCGTTCTCGCGCGGGAGGACGTCGGGCGGCACAATGCGACCGACAAGGCCGTCGGTGCTGTCCTGAGAAGCGGGCGCGCGTGTCCGCCCGTCCTCCTCGTCTCCGGCCGCCTCGGCTTCGAGATCGCCCAGAAGGCCGCCCTCGCGGGCGTGCGCATCGTCGCCGCGGTCTCGGCCCCGACGAGCCTCGCGGTCGACCTCGCCGAGGAGACCGGCGTCACGCTCGTCGGCTTCCTGCGAGGCGAGCGCTTCAACGTCTACACGCACCCGTCGCGTATCACGCGCTAGATGTCGAAGGCGACCGCCATCGCCGCCCTTACTCCTACTCGAGCAGGTGATCCTCGACGAATTTGAGAGTCGCGAGGAACTGGAAGTCCTGGTTCTTCTTCTTGCTGAAACCATGCCCCTCGTCCCTCGCGAGGAGATACCAGACGGGCCCGCCGTTCTTCTTGATCGCGGCGACCATCTGTTCGGCCTCGGAGTACGGGAAGCATCTCTCTCCTACGAAAAAGCCGCGATGGAAACGATTTCCACAGCTTCGCCGAGCACCGTCGCCTTCTCGCCGACCGTCTTCCCGAGCAGAGCCCGGCCGAGGTCGGAGAGGTACGAGTAGACGCCCTGCTCGGGCTTACTGTCCCAGGGCCCGAGCAGCGTGAGCGAGCGCGTTCCCTTTGCACCCTTGATCGTGACGCGCGCGCCGGGGCGCACCTCCGTCGTGTCGACCGTCGCCGGGTCGAGGGCGCGTGCCTTGCCGAGCTCTTCCTGGATCTTCCCCGCGCGCGCCGACAGCAGCTGCTGCTTGTCGCGGCGCGCCTTGTACTCGAAGTTCTCCGAAAGGTCTCCCTCGGCGGCCGCGATCGCGATGCCCTTCGTGTTCTCGGGAATCTCCACCTTCAGGATGTTCTCGAGCTCCTTGCGCTTCGCCTCGATCGCGCCCGCGGTCACGAAGAACGTGTCGTCATCCGTTTTTCGTAGGTCCGGGAACCGCATCTCGGCGGCGGCGAGGAGCCCGTCCCGGCGGTGGGGCTCGAGCTCCTGATGGCGCGTGAGCGCCTCGAGGAAGATGCGCGCCTCCTCGACGCTGGCCTGCTTGACGAGCCAGCCGGCGACGAGGCCGGTGCGGTCGAACATCTCGCGAACCTTCGAGCGGGCCGCGCCCAGCTCGTCCCAGGTCAGCGCGTCCAGGAGACGGGTCAGGATCGACGGATTGAGCCGTGCGCGGAAGGACTCGTCTTTTTCGGACCTCTGCACGAACCAGACGAAGGCGCGCGGGCCCGAACGCGGCGACTTCGTGAGCTTCTCGAGCGTGCGCTCCCGAGTCTCCGGGTCGATCTCCGCGAGACTGCGGTCGATGGCCTCGATCGTCCGGGAATCCTCCTCCTTGAAGAACCAGTCGGCGAGGATCCCCGGCGCTTCCCGGGGCTTCTCTTTCACGATGACCTCGAGCGCGCGCTCGCGGATCGCGCGATCCTGGATTCTCGGGAGGAGCGCGAGGGGACGCGCGAGGACGTGCTTCTCGATGGCTCCCGCGAGCGCGACGCCGGGAAATTTCTCGACGAGAACCGCGATTTCGAATGCGAGAGCGGGGTCCCGGTTCTCCAGCGCCTCGGCGTCCTTCGCGAGCCCCTTCGCCATCGCGGCCGCAAGCGGCGGGGACCGCTTCTGGTTCTTCCGGAAGAGGTCGAGCCGGTCCTTCGGCGAAGCCTTTTCGAAACGCGCGAGGAGTGTCGCATCGGCGGCGTCCGCCGAGCCGGACCATTCCACCGTCGCCGTACGGCCGCTGCCGTGCACGACGACCTGCGGGTTCTTCCGCGCGGCCGTCCACCACGACGCCCACGCGTCCTCTTCGATGAGGCCCTTCACGGCCTCCTTCACTTCGGCCATCGTCATCGTACGGCCGAAAGACTCGATGAGGCGCTTCATCGCGGCGCCAGGGTCTCCGATCACCTGGGCCTTCAGGGCCGCTGGCGCCGTGAACTTCTCGAAGAGGAAATGGCCTTCTTCGAGCGGCACGAGGCTCTTAGACGCGACCCCGATCGGGATCGCGATCCCCTTGGCGGCCTCGAAGTCCACGCGCACGGAGTCGAGTGCGAAGTTCGTCTCGACGACCTTGCCGGCGCCGCGTCCGGCCATCGAGAACACGTGGCCGATCTCGAAGGGGAGCCACTTCTCCGCCTTCTCGGCACGCGTGAGCCCGTCGGCCGGGTCCTTCGCCTCGCGGAACTTGAAGCGCCCGAGCAGCGCGACGAGCGACGGGCGGTTCGGCCACGCCGCGGCGAGAGCCTCCTCGAACAGCCTGTGGAAGCCGTCGGGGGTCGACGGCGTGGCGCCCGCGCGAACCGCCTCCTTGAGGAGCGTCCAGCGAAGGCGCGCGATCAAAGGGTCCGAGGACTTTTTCTTCAGGGCGGCTTCCGCCGCGGCCGCCACGGACTGGACCCGTGCCTTCTGGCCGGCTCGCGCGAGCCCGCGCACCGCCGCGAGGAGGGTCTCGGCCTTTCCGGCAGGATCCGAGAGCGCGTCCTGAAAGGAGGATTCGACGAGATCGAAACGTTTTTCCGAGAGGAGGCTTTGAAGAGGGGCGCCGTTCGTCAACCCAACATTCCCTTCTTCAGGTCCTCGGACGGAGGCTTCGGACCCAGCCACAGGGAAAAGACCGCATCGGCGAAATCCTTCCCTTCGAAGGTCCCGAGTATCTTGTCTCCTGCGGAAAGAGTCGTTCCCTTTCCGGGAACGTACACGAAGGTCAGAGTCTCGCCTTCCTTCACGTCGGGCACCAGGGCGAGCATCCGGTCGATCGTGGCCTTCTGCGCGGCGGCCTTTTCCTTCGCGTTCGCCTCGAACCCCTCCGTGAAGCCCTCCGTGAGCTGTGACTTCCTGAGGTCGCGGAGGAAGTGCATGCGGACGGCCTTCGGCGCGTCGGCGGCGACGATGGCGGCTGGGTCCTTCGACGGGGACTCGAGATAGAGACCCCCGACGTACACCTTGAAGATCGCTTTCTTGCGCAGGCCGACGCCGTTCAGCTTGAGCGTCTTCTCACCCGCCGGCATCGTATCGGGAAGGTTGACACCCGCAAGCTCCTTCGCGACTGCCGGCCGTGCGGCCCAGAACCCGAACGCGAGAGCTCCGGCGAAGACGATTCGAGACGTGTAGCGGTTCATGGCTCCTCCTCGAGAGACGGGCGGATTCTACGGCGAATCGGCGCGCTTACGCGCCGGGAGCTCCATACTGTGGCTTGCCGGCCCGGGACCCGTTCGAAAGGAGGCCGCGCCGTGAAGCTCCCCGCGAGGTTCCGTCCCACCTTTTCCCTCCCTCTGCTCACCCTCTTACTCACGTTCGCACTCGCGTCCTACCGGTTCTAGGCAATGGTCAGCCAGTCGCCGCCCGTCCTTTCCCGACTCGTTCTCGTCGCTTCCGTTGCCGCCGCGGCTTCCCCGCTCCGCGGAGCGGTTCGCGTCGTCGAAACGTCCGAGGCGGCACGGCTGCTACCCGGAATCTCGATTCTCGACGCGCGCGCGCGGGACGCCTTCGAGGCGAGTCACATCCCCGGGGCGCGGCGCGTCGACTGGAAGGAGTGGACGCTCGAGGAGCCCGGTCTCCTGAACGCTCTCTTCGGACATCCCGCGCGCTGGGGACTGGTTCCCCCTTCCGATGCGAGGCTCGAGGGACGCCTTCGGGATCTCGGCCTCTCGAACGCGCGACCGGTCCTCGTCGTCGGAGCCCCCGGCGGCTGGGGCGAGGAGGGCCGGATCGCGTGGAACCTTCTCTACTGGGGCGCCGCGGACGTCTGGCTGCTCGACGGGGGCTTTCGCGCGTGGACGGCGGACGGAGGCCGGCCGGTCGAGCGGGGAAAAGGCCGCACGCCGCCGCCAGGCGATTTCACGTTGCATCCCCGGCCCGAGCGCCGAATCGAGACCGCGGAGCTCGAGGCGGCTCTCGATGCGAGGCACGCAACTCTCCTCGACGTACGAACGGCCGCGGAGTTCGCCGGCTCGAGAATGCACGGCCAGAAGCGAGGCGGGCATCTTCCCGGCGCACGCCTCGTCCCCCAGGAGAGCCTCTACCTACCGGACGGCCGGTTCGTCGGCCCTGGCGAGCTCGCGCGGCTGACGGGGCTCGACGCGGCGAAGGCGAACGATCCGCGCCCGAGAATCGTCACGTACTGCACCGGCGGCGTCCGCTCGGCACTGCTTGCGGTTCTGCTCGAAGCGCGTCTGGGAATCGCCGCGACGAATTACGACGGGTCGCTGTGGGCTTGGTCGGCCGATCCGGGCCTGCCGCTCGTAAAATGAAGGGAACCGGACCGAAACGCCGTGCCAGCAGAGGTGAACCGATGCGCAAGCCACGTTCCAGGAAAGCTCCCTCTTCTCTTCCAAGAAAGTCCTCCTCGTCTTCCCCGGCGTACCCGACGCTGACCGTTTCCTTCGACTCGATCGCGGTGCGGCACAACGGCTGGCCGGGCGAAGGCGTGCGGGCGACCGACCTGTCGCTCGTCCTGCAGCTCGAGGACCCCGCGGCGGCCGCGGGCAACGCCGCTCTCGCCTCCTCACGCCTTCCGTTCGCCGCGGCCTCCGGGCAGGTCGTGTCCGCCACCGAGCTTCCGCCCGGACTGAACGGCATTCCGTTCTTTGGCGGTCCCGTGAAGCTCCCCGACCACGTGAACCTCCACGCGCGGCTCTTCGTGGAGCGTACGAACGCGGTCGGCCCGATCCTCGGCGCGGCCCTCAACACGGTCATCGGGCAGTTCGTGGGCCGGATCCCGCTCCTCGCGGCGCCCGCGAAGGACGTCCTCCACGTGCAGATCGGCAAGGTCATCGCGACCGAGCTCGCGCGCGCCACGGCGATCGTTCCCGTGGACGCGACGTTCCAGGGGACGCATCCCGTCACGCTCGCGCTCGTGGCACCGCGCACGATTCCCGGGCTCTACGCGCCGCCCGGCAGCCCCGAGGGGTACAAGAAGGGTGTCGTCGCGACGGAGGGCGAGCTCACCGCCCTCCTGCACCTCACGCTCACGCTCACGCTCGCCCGAGCGCGCTGAGCGCTCAGCCGCGGATTTCGGAGAACCGCGCGACGCGCACGAACTGGCCGCGCATCGAGCGCAGGAGCGCGATGCGGTTTTCCTTCACGTCGGGGTCCTCGGCCATCACGTGGACCTCCGTGAAGAACCGGTCGAGCCCCGGCCCGAGGGACGCCATGATCGAAAGGGCGTCCTTGTAGCGGCGGTGCGCCACGAGGTCGTCGAGCATGCCCTTCGCCTGGAGGTAGTCGAGCGCGAGGGCCTTCTCCGCGTCGTCGGTCATCTTCGCGGGGTCGGGCTCGCCGATGTCCCCGGGCGCCTCAGGTGACTGAGCCAGGATGTTCTGCATCCTCTTGAACGCGGACGCGAGAGGAAGGAAGTCCTGCTCCTTCCTCATCGCCTCCACGGCCTCGACGCGCTCCTCGGCGTCCGCGAGGTCGGGGCACTCGGTCGTGAGCACGGCCTCGACGACGTCGGGCGCATGGCCCTTCTTCTCGAGCAGGAACCGGAGGCGCTCGAGGAAGAACGCCGACAGGTCCGCGAGAACCTCGTCCTTGCGCCGCGGCAGCGCGCCGTGAAGCGCGGCCGCGTCCGCGCATGCGGCCGGAAGGTCTAGGCGCCACTTCCGGTCCAGGAGGATCTTCACGACGCCGAGAGCCGCGCGCCGGAGTGCGTACGGATCTTTCGAGCCGGTCGGTTGGAGGCCGAGTCCGAAGAGACCCGTGAGCGTGTCGAGCCGGTCCGCGAGCGCGACCGCGCACCCCACGTCTCCCCGAGGGGTCGAGTCTTCGGCCGAAGAGGGCCGGTACTGGTCGTACAGCGCCTGCCAGACCTCCTCGCCCTCCCCCTCGCGCCGTGCGTACAGCCCCCCGACGATCCCCTGAAGGTCGGGAAACTCTCGAACCATGTCGGTCACGAGATCCGCCTTCATGAGACGCGCGGCGCGCACGAGCAGGGCGTCGAGGTGCGACAGCCCGAGGCGCGCGGCGAGCTTCTCCGCGAGGTCCTGGATGCGGCCGGTCTTCTGGAGCGTGTCGCCGAGCGTTTCCTGGAACTGAAGCCTCCCGAGAGCGGGCAGGCGATCCTCGAGCTTCGCCTTTCCGTCCTCGTCCCAGAAGAAACGCGCGTCCGAGAAGCGGGCGGCGGTGACCCACTCGTTCCCGCGGGCAATGAGGCCCTTCGGATCACCGATCTGGTCGCAGGCCGCGAGGAAATAAGGGGCCAGCGAGCCCTCCGCGCGGACCGGGAGCATCTTCTGGTGCTCGCGCATCGACGTGACGAGGATCTCCTCCGGCAGCTCGAGGAATGTTGGATCGAAGGACCCACGCACGACGCACGGCGACTCGACGAGGTGCGCCCACGAGTCGAGGAGCGCCGGGTCGGGCGCCGGCGCGCCGCCGACCTCTTTCGCGAGCGCGACCGCGCTTTCCTCGAAGCGCGTGCGGCGGACGGCGAGGTCGGGTTCCACGTGCGCGGCGCGCAGCTTCTGAAACCAGTCGGGAACTCCCATCGTCACGATGCGGCCGGGGGCCAGCGTGCGGTGGCCGAACGTCGTGCGGCCGCTTTCGACACCGAAAAGGATCATCGGGATCACGAGCCCGTCGAGGAGCGCAAGGACGGAGTGAACGGGCCGGATCCACTCGGGCGTTCCGTCGCCCCAGCGCATCATCCTGGGGAACGTCATCTTCGAGACGATGGCGGGCAGGATCTCGCCGATCACTTCCGCGGCGGGGCGGCCGTGCGTCACCTTCTTCGCGACGACGTAGGGTCCCTTCGGGAACGTCGCAACGTGGAGATCCTCGACGCCCACGCCCTGCGCCTTCGCGAATCCGATCGCGGCCTTCGTCGGATTCCCGTCCGCGTCGTACCCCACCGAAGCCGGAGGCCCCGTGACTTCGGTCTCGGCGTCCGGCTGCTGGTCGGCGACGCCCTCTCCCACGAGGGCGAGGCGCCGCGACGTGGAATACACGGAAAGCGTTCCCCCGAGACGGGCCTCGGCGAACGCCGCGGACACCTTCGACAGCAGGTCCTCGCGGGCGCCCGGGAGAATTCCGGCCGGGATCTCCTCGGCGAGAATCTCGAAGAGGAACTCAGCCATGCTCCGCCTCGTATTCGGCGGGCGGGGCCGCGGCCTTCGGGAGGAGCGGGAATCCCTGGGCTTCCCGCGAGGCCACATAGGCCTTCGCGCACCGGGCGGCCAGATCGCGCACGCGGCGGATGATCCCGACCCGATCCGTGGCCGAGACCGCACCCCGCGCGTCGAGGATGTTGAACGCGTGCGAGCACTTCAGGGCGAAGTCGTAGCCGGGAAGGACGAGCCCCGCGTCAAGGCAGCGCCCGGCCTCCCTCTCGAACTTCTCGAAGAGCGTCTGCCAGAGGGACGCGTCGGCCACTTCGAACCCGTACTTCGAGACCTCGTATTCGTCCTGCTTGCGGACCTCGCCGTAAGTCACCCCCGGAGCCCACTCGATGTCGTAGACGCTTTCTTTCCGCGCGAGAAACATCGTGAGCCGCTCGAGCCCGTACGTGATCTCCGCGGTGATCGGCGCGAGGTCGATGCCGCCGGCCTGCTGGAAGTACGTGAACTGCGTGATCTCCATGCCGTCGAGGAGGACCTGCCAGCCCACGCCCCAGGCCCCGAGCGTCGGGGATTCCCAGTTGTCCTCCTCGAAACGGAGGTCGTGCTCTCTCGGGTCGATGCCGAGCGCGACGAGGCTCTCGACGTAAAGCTCCTGGATGTTCCCGGGCGCGGGCTTCATCACGACCTGGAATTGCTCGTGCTTGACGAGCCGGAACGGATTCTGTCCGTAGCGCCCGTCCGCGGGGCGGCGCGAAGGCTGCACGTACGCCGCGCGCCAGGGCTCGGGACCCAGCACGCGCAGGAACGTCGCGGGATGCATCGTGCCCGCGCCCACCTCGACGTCCCACGGCTGCTCGAGGAGACAGCCCTTCGACGCCCAGTAGGCCGACAGCTTCAGGATGAGAGTCTGCAGATCCATTCGTTCACGCCGCCTCGAATCGAGGAAGTGTACCGAATCCGGGCTCAGCCGAGCGCCGCGAGGAACCGGTAGCTCTTGAGCTCGTGTCCGAGGAAGCTCCGGCGCGCCTCGCGTGTGACGTCCTCGACGACGTCGAGGGCCGCGGAGGACGGTGCCTTCCGGGACAGCACCTCGAGAGGAAGCCTCCGCATCGCGTCGAGGGTCGCGCGAACGCCGGCGGGCGCGTCCTCCTCGGGCAGGACGCCCGCGAATCTCAGGAGCCAAACCTCGAAGTAACGCGACGCGAGGCGCGCGGGGACGCCCGCGGCGAGGCCGTCGAGGACGTGCCTGACGAGGCGGTAGACGTCGCCCCCCTGCTCGGACTCCGGCACGAACGTGAGCGCGCTCTCGGCGAGATAGGGAAGCAGCATCGCGGACTCGGCCCGGGTGGCCAGCTCGAAGGCGCTCGTCACGATCTCGAGGCCGTCGACGCGCGCCAGGTCCGCTCCCTCGCGGCGGAAGTACGTGAGCGAGACCTCCGTCAGGAGCTGGAGGGCCGCGGCGCGCTTCGACTTTCCCCGCGCCCCGCGCACGGCCGCCCGCACGACACCGTGGTCCTTCGTGAGGAGGGCCACGACAAGGTCCTTCTCCGAGAGCGGGTCGAGCTTCAGAATGAAAGCGGTGGTCGAGACGAGCGACATCCCCGGCGATTCTCCTCCGGCTGGGGCCGCGGGCCTCCTCCTCCTGAGGTTTCCGGGGACGCGCCCCGCCGGGTAAGATCCCGTCCATGTCAGGACCCGTCTGGAAACGTCTCCGTCTCAAGGGCACCTGCGACGCCTGCGGCGAGACCTGCGACGAGCTTTTCGCCTCGGGAACCGTCTCGGATTTCGCGTTCACGCCCGACGCGCGCTACTGCCCCTCCTGCTACGCCCGATACGCGGGCCGGTACGACGAGCTGAACCCGAAGGCCGTCGACGAACAACAGGATCCGCCCATCATTTCGCGCCCGATCTCGGCGGGCGACCTGCCGGATTGAGCGGCCTTCTCGAACGCTTCGCCGGGTCGCCCCTCCGCCCCATCGCGGGGAAGGTCGCGGACGGCCAGCGCCTTTCGTTCGAGGACGGGGTCGCGCTCTTCAAGTCGCCGGATCTCCTCGGCGTCGGCGCTCTCGCGAACTTCGTCCGCGAGAGCAAGCACGGCAACACGGCGTACTACAACGTCAACCGGTACCTGAATCCCACGAATCTCTGCTGGGTGGACTGCGCGCTCTGCGCCTGGGCCCGCAAGCCCGGAGTCGCGGGCGGCTACACGATGTCGATCGAGGAAGCGGTCCAGGAATCGGCAGCGGGCTGGCACGACGGCATCACCGAGCTGCACATCGTGGGCGGGCTCCATCCGTCGCTTCCCTATTCGTGGTACCTCGACCTCCTCCGCGCGCTGAAAGAGCGGTTCCCGGGCGTCCATCTGAAGGCCTGGACGATGGTCGAGATCGACTGGATCGCGCGAATCGCGAAGCAGGACGTCGTCACGGTCATCCGCGACCTGAAGGCGGCGGGAATGGACTCCTGCCCCGGCGGAGGCGCCGAGATTTTCGAAAAGAGGGTCCGCGACGTCATCTGCCGCGACAAGATCTCGGGCGAGCGCTGGCTCGAGGTCGCGAAGCTTTGCCACGAAAACGACGTGAAGACGAACGTCACGATGCTCTACGGGAGCGTCGAAACGGCCGAGGAACGGGTCGACCACCTCGTGCGCATCCGCGAGCTCCAGGACGTCACGCGCGGGTTCCTGGGCTTCATTCCGCTCGCGTTCCACCCAGAGGAGACGCAGCTCCCGGACCTTCCCGCCGCGACAGGCCTCACGGACCTCAAGGTGATCGCGGTTTCGCGGCTCATGCTCGACAACGTCGACCACGTCAAGGCGTACTGGATCCAGATCGGCGAGAAGCTCGCTCCGATCGCGCTCCATTTCGGGGCGGACGACCTGGTCGGCACCGTGACCGAGGAGACGATCACCCACGCGGCAGGCGCGAAGACCGAGGCCGGCCTCTCTCGCGCCGAGATGGAACTCATGATTCGCGGCGCGGGGCGCGATCCCTTCGAGCGCGACGCGTTCTACGAGCGAGTCCTGCGCGACGGCGCCGGAAGAGTCGTCCGGGCGAACCGGTTCGATTTCGCGTGACTCTCGGAGCCGGGGGACCCTGCGGCCCCCCGGCTCCGGCCGGTCACTCGGGCTTCACGGCTGCCAGGAATCTCTGCGCGGGGCCGCGCCCGCCGCCACGCTGCATGTAGAGACGGATGTACTTGCCCTTCGGCGCCTTCTTCATCTGCGCCTGCAGCTCCTCCACCGAGCTCACGGCCGTCCCGTTCACTTCGAGAATGACGTCGCCTTCGGCGAGGTTCGCGTCCCCGGCGGGCGAGACGGGCTTCACGTGCGTGATCACGACGCCCTTCAGGAGCTCGCGGTCGATGGCGTAGGCGCGCCGAGCCTGGGGCGTGAGGTCGTCGAGCTCGAGGCCCAGCATCTTCTGCTTGTTCCCGGCCTTCGACTCGTCCTCGTCCTTCGCGGGCTGCTCGCCGGTCTCCTGGCGCTCCTCGAGCGTCGCGACGGCCGTCTTTTCCTTGCCGTCCCGAAGGTAGGAGATCGTGACCTTCGAGCCCGGACCCTTGCCCGACACGTAGTCGATCAGGTCGCGATTCGTCTTCACGGCGACGTCGTCGACCTTCGTGATGATGTCTTCCCGCTTCAGGCCGGCTTTCTCGGCGGGCTTGTCCTTCTCGACCGAGGTCACGAGAGCTCCCTCGGGAGACTTCAGGTCGTAGGTCTCCTGCCACTTCTTGTTGATCGACTCGATCTTCACGCCGAGCAGGCCGCGCACGACCTTGCCCTTCTTGAGCTGCGGCAGCAGCCTCTTCGCCATGTTGACCGGAACCGCAAACCCGATGTTCTGCGCGCGGCTCGAGATCGCCGTGTTGATGCCCACGACCTCGCCCGAGACGTTCACGAGCGGGCCGCCGGAATTCCCGAAGTTGATCGCGGCGTCCGTCTGCAGGAGGCTCTCGAAGGAGCTCGTGGCCTGGGAGAGACCCGCGTAGCGCCCTTTGCCGGAGATGACGCCGACCGTCACCGACTTATCGAAGTTCAGCGGGTCGCCGATCGCCATGACCCAATCGCCGACCCGGATGCGATCGGAGTCTCCGAGCCTCACGGTCGGGAACGGCTTCGTCCCTTCGATCTTCAGGAGCGCGAGGTCCGTGGCGGGATCGTGGCCCACGACTTTCGCCGTGTAGTCGTCACGGTCGCCGACCTTGACCTCGATCTTCTCGGCACCTTCGATGACGTGGTTGTTCGTGAGGATGTAGCCGTCACTCTCGATGATGAAGCCCGTGCCGCCCGAAAGCTGCTTCTGGTCTTCGTCCTCCGGAGAGCTCTTCCCCTTCTGGCCGCCGTCGGGGCCGAAGAAGAACTCGAAGGGATCCTGCCCGTCGCCGTTTCCGAAGTTGTGGAAACCCCGGCGGCGGTTCTTGTCCGCCTTGATGATGTCCGTCGCCGTCACGGAGACGATCGCGGGCATGACCTGCTCGGCGATGTCCGCGAACGACGGCAAAGCGATCATCTGCGGCGAGTGCTGCGGGGCCGCGGGCGCCCCCGCTGAAGGCGCGGGCGCGGCCGTCCTCTGGGCCGAGGCGAGCTTCGTGAAGTCGAGGCTGCCCGCCAGGATCATTCCGAAGACGACCGACGCGGTGAGGAGAGCGGCGAGAGAGAGGACCTTGGTTTTCGTTCGCATACCGTCCATAGATGATAGTTCCTCGTTTGTCGCCGGCAGGTGGGAGCGCCGGCGCCCGGCCCATAAGGGCAAGGTTCGTGCCGGACTTATCGCGTCACAACGGCGCGCTCGCCGCGAGCGAGAGGTGGTCGCGGTAGATGCAGCGGTCCATCGCGACGCCAATCCCGCCCGAAACGAGCCGGGCGGCCGCGGCGTCGTCCCGGACGCTGTCCTGCATCCAGAAGAACCCGGCTCCCCTCTCGAGCGCCTCGCGTGCGATCTCCGGGACGAACTCCGAGCGCCGGAAGACGTCGACGATGTCCACCTTCACGTCCTTCGGAATCGAGGCCAGGTCCGGATAGCAGCGGCGGCCGAGCATCTCGGCGTGCCCGGGGTTGACGGGAATGACCTCGTAGCCGGCTCTCAGGAGATACCGGGCGATCGCGTTCGATGGACGGGCCCCGTCCGGCGAACAGCCCACGACGGCGATCGTGCGGGCGGACCTCAGGACGCTGTCGATCTCGTCGGGATCGTTGATCGCGGCCATCTTGCTCCTCAGTTCGGCCGGCCCTTGCCGGCGAATTCCACGTCCTCCGGGCGGAGGTTGTAAAAAAAGGTGACCGTCACGCCTTCCCGGTCGTGCCCGAGGTCGTCCGGCAGCGGCCGGAAGGCGCTCGAGCGCGCGATCGCCTGAAAGGCCGCGTTGTCGAACGGCGGGACGCCGGAAGCCGAGAGGATCCGCTCCCCCTCCACCCGTCCGTCCTTGAGGATGAAAAAGCGGATCGTGAGCCGTCCCTTCACGCCGTAGCGCGCGAGCGCGGGGACGTCCCAGTTCCTCTTGATCTTCCGGATCATCTCGGCCGCGTAGGCGCCCCAGTCGTAGCCGACCGTGTCGAAGGAGAGCGGGCCCGAATCGGCGAATCCTCCATCCCTCTCGAAGCCACCGCCCTCCTCGCCACCCCCGCCGGACTTCGCGGCCTTCCGCGCCGCGTCGGCCGTGATCGCGTTGAGATCGGGAGCCGAAATCCCGCGGAGGCGCTGCTGGGCGGCCATCTCCTGGATCGTCGGGGGGTCGTGCAAGGCGGGCGATCGGGGACTCGCCAGGTCCGTCAGCTTCCGGCCTTCGTCGCCCGACTGGCTGCCCTGCGGAGGTGGAGCGGCCGGCACGGGAGCCGCGGGCGCGCCGCGCTTGCCCGCTTCGAGATCCCGGATGCCAGCCTCGGACCGCGCCTTGGGCACCGGCAGCACCGGAAGCGTGCGGTCGCCGCCGTGAGCCTGGCGGTCCACGTCCGACGGCACGGGCCTCGGCCCGGGCTGCTTCGCGCGCGCGCCCGGGAACAGCTGTACGGGAATCGTCGGATCTGGAGGCGTCGCGGCCATGAGCTTCTGGAGGCCGAGCGGATCGGCCTGATCCTGCGCGGCCGTTCGCGCCGGAAACTTCACGGTGAGAAGGGCGATGACGAGGAGCAGGTGAAGGATGACCGAAACGGCGAACGCCCGCTCCACGTTGATGCGCCGCGCGTCGCCCGGCGAGGCGGTGCCGCCCGGAAGGAACTCCGGAGTCGCGACGGAGACCTTCGTGTCGAAGGGATCCTCTCCCGCGGGCAGTCCGCCCTTCGGAGGCCAGGCCTCCGGGGTTTCCACGCCTTCGACGAATTCGTCGTTGAGACGGATGATCGTGAGCTTGCTGATGTGTTCCCTCGGGAGGGCGGTTTCTGGCGCGCCGGCATTCCCTTCATGGGAAGTCCGTGCCATCTCGCTCCGGCGCAATGTTACGTCGATTCAATCGGATTCCCGGTCTCGACCTTGCCGGGAAGCGCCTCACGCCCTATAATCGCGCAGCGGACTTTCAAGGGGCTTGAAAGGGGGCACACGCCCTCTTTTTTTTGCCCCAAAACGGCTCAGGAAAGGCACGGAACGGCAGCATGAAGCAGGCGGCGCTCCCCTTCGACGGCGGCACGGCGGACCTCATCCGGGAGCGGATCGCCGCTCACGGGCTGGACCTCTGCCACGTGGAATGGAAGCCGGGCGCGCGCGCCACGCTGACGCTGTACGTGGACAAGCCGGCCGGTGTCACCCTCGAGGACTGCGAGACTGCGTCCCATGCGGCCTCCGAGATCCTCGATCCTCTCGAGGAAAAGCTTCCGGACTACGCGCTCGAGGTCTCGTCGCCCGGTCTCGACCGACCGCTGTGGTCCCTGGACGACTGCGTGCGCTTCCGCGGTCGTCGCGTCACCGTCCAACTCGCCCGAAGGGTGGAGGGAGCGGCACGCTTCAAAGGCGTTCTCGAGGACGTGCGGGGGGACACCCTGACGGTCCTTGATGAGGACCAGCACCGAAGATACACTGCGCGGTTCGGCGACGTCCGGCTCGCGCGCCTCGTCCCCGAGCTCTGAACAGTTTACGGCCCCACGGAGAACACGACACGATGAGTTCGACTCAACCCCCGACGGAGAGCGGCGCCACACCGGAGAAATCCGAGAAGAAGTCGGCCAAGGGTGTGCGCGGCAAGGGCAAGAGCGCGAAGGCGGCGAAGGCCGCCCAAGCACCGCCCGCGACGCGCGCCGACGAGATCATCGAAGCCCTGAAGGCGGCCTCGCGCGACAAGGAAATCGACTTCGAAAGGCTCGTGGCGGCCCTCGAAGAGGCGATCGCGACCGCCGCGCGCAAAGTCTACAAGGTTCGAGAGATGGGGGCCCGCTTCGACCAGAAGACGGGCACGCTCACCGCATGGACGCCCTACCGCCTCGTGTCCGAGAAAACGATCAAGCCCGAGGAAGTCGCGGCCGCCGCGGCCGCGGCGGCCGCCGCGCTCGACCCGGACGACGTACCTCTCGGACAGTCGGCGGCCCCGGCGCCCGTGCCCGCCGTGCCGGTGGATCCCGACAAGGAGATTCGTCTTCCGTTCATCGAGGTCCTCCCGGAGGAGGCCGCGGCGCTCCTCACGGGCGAGCTCGCCGGCCAGAGCTGGCAGGTCGTGCGGAACCCTCGCGGCGAGGACTCGACCGGCGACGAGTCGATCATCGAGCCTTCCGAGATGCGTCTCGGCGACGAGATCCGCCTCTATCGCTCGACCGAGGGCCTCGGCCGCATCGCGGCCCAGAGCGCGAAACAGGTCCTCTACCAGAAGGTGCGCGAGGCGGAGCGCGACAACATCTACAACGAGTACTACCCGAAGCTCGGAGAGCTCATCACGGGCACCGTGAAGCGCTTCGAGAGAGGCGACATGATCGTGGACCTCGGCCGCACCGAAGCGGCGATCCCGCGCGAGCACCAGTCGCGCGCGGAGCGGTACACGCAGGGCGAGCGCGTGCGCGGCGTCCTGTCCGACGTGCACAAGAACCCGAAGGGCTCCCAGATCATCCTCTCGCGCACGGCTCCCGAGCTCCTCATGCGGCTCATGGAGATGGAGGTCCCCGAGATCTACGACGGGACCGTCCTCATCCGCGGCTGCGTGCGCCAGCCCGGCGACCGCGCGAAAGTGGCCGTCTCGTCCCGCGAGCGCGACGTCGACCCGGTGGGGGCGTGCGTCGGCATGCGCGGGTCGCGCGTGCAGGCCATCATGCGCGAGCTCCGCGGCGAGCGCATCGACATCATCCAGTATTCCGACGACCTCATCACCTACGCCCAGAACGCGCTCTCGCCGGCGAAGATCACGCGGGTCTCCGCGATGCCCGCCGACGACGAGGCCGAGCCGGAGATCGGGACCGATGGACAGCCCATCGAGCCGGTCCCGACGCTCGAGTGCATCGTCGAGGAAGACCAGCTCTCCCTCGCGATCGGCAAGCGCGGGCAGAACGTCCGCCTCGCCGCCGCCTTGATCGGCGCGCGCATCGAGATCAAGAGCGAACAGGCCGTGAAGGCCGAAGTCGCCCAGGCCCTCCAGAGGATGCTCCTCAACTCGCAGCGCCGTGGGACGGATCTGGCCGAGGTTCCGGATCTCGACGAGGCGGCTGCCGCCGCGTTCGCCGCGGCCGGCTACACGACTGTCGGAGAGCTCGTGGACGCCGAGAACGGGGAGGGCGACGATCCTCTCGCATCGGTCGCGCTCCCGAGGCCCGCGCTCGACGCGGCTCTCGAAGCGGTCCACGCGTTCGAGGATTCGCCCGAGGAAGAGGAGGCCGCGGACGAGGGCGGCCTCGAGTTCCAGGAAACCGGTGACGAGGGGGCCTCCGAGGACTCCACCGCCCCGGTCACGGAGACGCCCGAAAAGTGAAGACCACGTCCGCAAAGTTCACCGTCGCCGAGCTCGCCAAAATGATGGGCAAGCCCGCGAAGGAAGTTCTCTTCCTGCTCCAGGGCATTGGCGTCGACGTCAAGACGGCGGAGTCCGTGCTCGACCCGGCGACCGCGCAGGCGCTGCTCCTGGGAAAGACCCAGGCGCCGAAGTCCCTCATCGTCAGGCAGGCTCCTTCGGCGGCGGCCGCGGCCGCAGCCGCGAGCGCCTCGGCGGCGAAAGCGAAGACCGAGCGCGCGGCGCTGAAGCGCATCAAGATCGTAGAGCGCTCGCCGGGCGAAGAAGGCGATGGCACCGAGACCGCCGAAGGGGGCGAGACTCCCGCGGCTCCTTCCGCGGCGGGCGCCACGTCCGAAGCGGCCCCGACGCCCCCGGCGGGTTTCTCCCCCGTTTCCCCGACCGCGGCCCATGTTCCCGACGAAGCGTCCGCCCCCGAGCCAGCGGTCCGCACCGCCGCGCCCGTTGCGGTTGCCGCTCCGCCGACCCCTGCGGCCGCGCAACCGGCAGTCACGGCCGCGCCCATTGCCGCCGCCGCCGCGACTGCAGTCCCCGCAGCGCCCGCCCCCGGCGCAGCAGCGGCGTCGCCGCGCCCTCCCACACGACTGTCCCGCCCTCTCGAAACGCCGATTCAGGCCGTCAAACGGCCCTTCGCTCCTCCTGCGCGCACCGCGGCGCCGCCGCCGCCCGCAGGCCCGGCCGGCGCTCTCGGCCGGATCCTGAAGCGCACGGGGGACATCCCGCCGCGCCCGTCCGCGCCTCCCGCCGCGCCTCCCGCGGCTCCTCGTCCCGACGCGATGATGTCCTATGGCGCGAGCGCGGGCCCGCATTCGCCCGGCGTCACGCACGTCCGGGCGCCTTCCGCTCCACAGGCGGGAGCCTCGGGCGCTCCCCAGTCGCTGCCGCTCCGTGGCGCCGGCGGCCTCGGACGCGCCGTGATCGCGGCGCCTCCCCCACCCGTTGCGCGTCCCGTCCGTCCCCCTCAGTCAATGGCGCCCGGCAACGCCGGATTCCCTCGGCCGGGCTTCCCGCCCCGCCCGGGGATGGGAATGCCACCGCGCCCGGGCTTCGCGCCCCGGCCTGGCTTCGGCCCGAGGCCCGGCGGTCCTTCCGGCCCGGGTTTCGGCCCGCGGCCTCCGTTCGGCCGCCCGCCCCTCGGAGGCCCCGTCGCTCCCCCGCTGCCGGACACCGCCGACCGCAGGAAGAAGGACGCGACGAAGCCCGGGCTCGGCGTCAAGAAAGGCGACGCGAAGAAGGCCGAATCGAAGAAGCCCCGCACGAAGGAGGTCTCCGCGCTCGAGGAGGACGTCCGCGAGTACCTGGGCTCCTACAAGCAGGACACCTACGAGGACATCCAGACGCCCACGGGCGAGGGGACGGACGGGGCACACGTCGCCAAGCCACTCTCGAAGTCCGCACAGCGCCGCGCCGGCAAGAAGACGACGACCACCGAGACCGGCGAGGTCGTCGAGCTGAAGAAGAAGTCAGACGGACCCGTCTTCCTGTCCGAAGGCGTCACCGTCAAGGAGCTGTCGGAGAAGCTCGGCATCCTCGCGAAGGACCTCATGAAGTCGTTCCTTTCGCGCGGCATCTTCGCGACGATCAACCAGCCGCTCGATCCGAAGATCGCGGTCGAGATCGCGAAGGAGTTCGGCGTCGAAGCGGCCGTCGTCTCGTTCGAGGAAGAGCTCGAGCTCTCCCGCCAGCAGACCGCGAATGACCAGGCGGCCGCGGGAACCGCGCTCGCCGAGGAGGCGGGTGCGGCCGCGAACGCCGGCGAGCGCGTTCCGCGCGCGCCCGTCGTGACCGTGATGGGCCACGTCGACCACGGCAAGACGTCGCTCCTCGACGCGATCCGCAAGGAGAACGTCGCGGAGGGCGAGGCCGGCGGCATCACCCAGCACATCGGCGCGTACCGGGTCGTCACCAAGGGCAAGCCGATCGTGTTCCTCGACACACCCGGCCACGAGGCCTTCACGCTCATGCGCTCGCGCGGCGCCAAGGCGACGGACATCGTCGTCCTCGTCGTGGCCGCCGACGACGGCGTCATGCCGCAGACGCAGGAAGCGATCGACCACGCCCGCGCCGCGAAGGTCCCGCTCGTCGTCGCGATCAACAAGATCGACAAACCGGACGCGAATCCCCAGAGGGTCAAGCAGGAGCTCGCCGACAAGGGCGTCCTCGTCGAGGAGTTCGGCGGCGAAGTCGTGGCCTGCGAGATCTCCGCGAAGAAGAAGATCGGAATCGACCAGCTCCTCGAGATGATCCTCCTGCAGGCGGACCTCCTCGAGCTGAAGTCCGTCGCGACGGGTCCGGCCCGCGGCGTCGTCCTCGAGGCGCGGCGCGAAGCCGGCAAGGGAACGCTCGCGACGGTGCTCGTCCAGCAGGGGACGCTCCACGTCGGAGACGTGTTCTTCGCCGGCACGGCCGTCGGCCGCGTGCGCGCGATGCTCGACGACCACACGCTGCGCGTGACCGAGGCGGGGCCCGCGACGCCCGTCGAAGTCATGGGATTCGAGGACATTCCGAACGCGGGAGACACGCTCCAGGTCGTCGAGGACGAAGGCAAGGCCCGCCAGGTGTCCCAGTTCCGCTCGCTCAAGGAACGCGAAGAATCGCTCACGAAGTCCTCGCGGATGTCGCTCGACTCGCTCTTCAACCGGATGAAGGAAGGCGAGATGAAGGATCTCGCGCTCATCGTGAAGGCGGACGTCCACGGCTCCGAAGAGGTCCTCGTGCAGACGCTCGGCAAGCTCTCCACCGAAAAGGTGAAAGTCAGCGTTCTCCACTCCGGAGTCGGCGCGATCTCGGTGAACGACGTCCTCCTCGCGTCCGCTTCCGAGGCCATCATCATCGGGTTCAACGTGAAGCCCGAGAAGAAGGCGCAGGAGCTGGCCGATCACGAGGGCGTCGACATCCGCCTCTACTCGGTCATCTACACGCTCACGGACGAGATCAAGAAGGCCATGACCGGCCTCCTCGACACCGTCAAAAAGGAAGTCACGCGCGGTCACGCCGAAGTGCGCGAGACCTTCAAGGTGCCCAAGATCGGCACGATCTCCGGCTGCATGGTCACGGACGGGGTGATCCCGCGGGCCGCCTCCGTCCGGCTCATTCGCGACAGCCGCGTGATCTACGAAGGCAAGATCGGGTCCCTCCGCCGCTTCAAGGACGACGCGTCCGAGGTCAAGCAGGGATTCGAGTGCGGAATCGGGATCGCGGGCTACCAGGACGTCAAGATCGGCGACGTCATCGAGGCGTTCGTCATCGAGGAGCTCGCCGGATCGCTGACCTGAGGCACCCGTGGTCGTCGCCGTCGCGGTTTACGAATTTCACCTGCCCGGCTGCAGGGGCCTCAAGGAGAAACGCTCCTTCCTGAGGCCGCTGAAAACCCGGCTGAGGGGCGATTTCGAGATCTCGGCGGCGGAGGTCGCGCACCAGGACCTCCTCCAGCGCGCGAGTCTCGGGATTGCCGCCGTCGGGCCCGACCCCGAAGGGCTCGAGCCGCTCCTCCAGCGGGTCCGCGACTTCGTCGAGGCGTATGCGGAAGAGAATGGCGCCGAGATCTCGAGCGAGCGGCACGAGCTGGTGGGTTTCGGAGACGTGGGTGAGCCCGGGCACTCCTTCGGCGCCGCGGACTGAGGACAGGAGACGCACATGGCGACAGAGAAACGGGCCGGAGCCCCCGGCAGGCGGCCGAGGAAGGTCGGAGACGTCGTGAGGGCGGAGCTCGCGAGGCTCCTGAGGGAAGACCTGAGGGATCCCGCGATCGGCTTCGCGACGATCACGGATGTCGTGATGTCCGACGATCTCCGTTCGGCGCGCGTCTTCGTGTCGGTATTCGGAGCGAAAGACCAGTTCGCCACCACCGTCGAGGCTCTCAACCGGGCGCGGGGACGCCTGCGCTCACTCGTCGGGAAGAACTGCGGCCTCAGGTACGCGCCTGACCTTCATTTCGCCGAGGACCACACGCTCGAGCGGGGCGCCCGCGTCGAAGAGCTTCTCCGCTCGATCCCGAAGCCCCCGGACGAACCTGGGGATTCCGGCGGCTCATGACGCGCGGGAGCGAGCTCGACACCGCCTACGAAGAGGTCGCGCGGAGGCTCCGGGAAGGCCGGCGCTTCCTCCTCACGGGCCACCGCAATCCCGACGGGGACGCCCTCGGATCGGCCCTCGGCCTCGCACTCGCCCTCGACGCCGCGGGCAAGGAAGCACACGTCGTGATGCGCGACGGCTGGTCTTCGGCGTATGCCGGGATGCCGGGGATCGCGCGGGTCGCCGTCGCCGACACCCTCCCCGCGGACTGGCCCTCCTCGTGGGACGCCCTCCTCACGATGGAGTGTCCGGAGGCGGACCGCGCGGGGTGGCCGAACCTCCTCGCGGGCACGGTCCTGAACGTCGATCACCACCCAGGCAACACGCGCTACGGTGCCGTGAACCTCGTCGACCTCCCCGCCGCGGCCGTGGGAGAGATGGTCGCGGATCTCCTCGACCTCCTGGGCTGGCCGCTCACGAAAGATATCGCGACGAATCTGTGGGTTTCGCTCGTCTCGGACACAGGGTCCTTCCGCTACTCGAACACGACGCCGAAGGCGCTCGCGCTCGGCGCGCGGCTCGTCGCGGCGGGAGCCGAGCCCGGCCCCGTGAACGAGTTCCTGTTCGAGGCCGCGCCCCTGTCGTCCCTGAAGCTCGAGGCGCTCGTCCTCGGCACGCTCGAGCTCCACGCGGGCGGCCGCGTGGCGACCGTCGAGCTGCCCAGGCGGTTTTTCGCCGAGAGCGGCGCGAAAGAATCGGACACCGAGGGCCTCGTCAACCGCGCGCGCGGAGTCGAGGGCGTCCGCGCCGCCGCCCTCCTCCGCGAGGGCGACCCAGGCGAGATCCGCTGCTCCCTCCGGTCGAAAGGCGTCGTGGACATTCGCAGCGTCGCCGCACGGCACGGCGGAGGCGGGCACCGCAATGCTTCGGGCTGCCGCGTGAAGGGCTCCCTCGCCTCCGCGAAGGAAGCGCTCGTCTCCGCGATCGCGGCGGCGATCGACGAGGCCGACGCGGCCCACCCCGCCGCGGAGGCCGGGTGACCCCTTCCGTCTCCCGGGCGGACGGGCCCGCTGGCATCCTCCTCGTCGACAAACCCGCGAAGCTCACCTCCCACGACGTCGTCGACGTCGCGAGGCGTCTCCTCGGGACCCGCCGCATCGGACACACCGGGACGCTCGACCCCGCCGCGACCGGCCTTCTCGTCCTCTGTGTCGGCCGCGCCGGCCGGCTCCAGTCGTTCCTCACCGGGTGGGAGAAGACGTACGAAGGCACGATCCGCTTCGGCGTCGCGACGGACACCTACGACGCCGAAGGGACGCCGGTCGGCGAACCGCACCCCGATCCCCGGCCGGATCGCGCGCTCCTCGACGAGGCCTGCCGCGCGTTCACGGGCGAGCTCCGCCAGTCGCCGCCGCCCTTTTCCGCGAAGAAGTTTCTCGGCAAGAGGTTCTACGAGCTCGCCCGGAAGGGCGAAGCCGTGCCGGACCTTCCGAAGACGGTCACGGTGAAGGAGTTCACGATTCTTTCGCTGGACGGGGACGCCGCGCTCTTCCGGGTCGCCTGCACGTCCGGGACGTACATCCGCTCTCTCGCGCACGAAGTCGGCGCCCGACTGGGCTTCGGAGCGCACCTCTCGGCTCTCCGGCGCACGTCGATCGGGCCCTTCAGACTCGAGGACGCGCGGACGCTTGCCGCCCTCGAAGCCCTGGAGCCGGCGGCGCGTCTCGGGAAGCCATCCTGGCTCTCCCTCTCGGAGATTCCGCTGCCGTTTCCGGAGGTCCCCCTGTCCGGCGCGGAGGCCGCGAAGGTGAAGAGCGGCCACGCCGTCCCCGTCCGCGTCCCCCGCGAGGCGATGGACGCGGCGACGGGCGCGGTCCCCTCCTCGATGGTCCGCCTCACGGCCGGCGGCGAGCTCCTCGCGCTCGGCCTTCTCGAGGCTCTCGGCAAGGGTGTCCTCGCGCTGGCGCGCCCGAAGATCGTCCTCGGGGAGTGACGTTTGACGCCCGCCGGGCCTCCCGGTAGAATCCGCCGGTTGAAAAATTAGAGACGCACAAGGATAAAAAGAAATTGGCCCAGCTCACCACGAAGAAGGCGGAAACGATCACCAGCTACCGGCGCCACGAAGGCGACACCGGATCCCCTGAGGTCCAGGTTGCCCTTCTCTCGAAGCGCATCTCCGAGCTGACCGAGCACTTCAAGGCCCACGCCAAGGACCATCACTCCCGGAGGGGGCTCCTCCAGATGGTCGGCCGGCGCCGGCGCCTGCTCGATTACGTGAAGAGACGTGACACGGAGCGGTACCGCGCCCTGATCGAACGCCTCGGACTGCGCAAGTAGTCCTTCTTCCCTCACGTTCCGGCGGCACGCTCCGGCCCGCATTCCGCGGCCGGTTTCGTCGTGCGCGCCGGGCCGGGCCACGTCGAAAGGAATCGTCCCATGCATGACACCCTCACCGTCGATCTGGATGGCCGTCCGCTCACGATAGAAACCGGCAAGATCGCCAAGCAGTCCGACGGCGCCGCCGTCGTGAAGTGCGGCGACACCGTGGTCCTCGTGACCGCCTGTTACGCGAAGGAGTCGAAGGACATCGACTTCCTGCCGCTCACGGTCGAGTACAAGGAATACGCCTACGCGGCGGGCCGGATCCCCGGCGGCTTCTTCAAGCGCGAGGGGCGCCCCACCGAGAAGGAGATCCTGACCTGCCGGATGATCGACCGGCCGTTCCGGCCGCTCTTCCCCGAGGGCTTCAACCACGAGACCCAGATCGTCGGTCTCGTCCTCTCGGCGGACGGCGAGAACGATCCGGACGTCCTCGCGATCAACGGAGCCGCCGCCGCGCTCGCGATCAACACGATTCCCTTCCAGCACGTCCTCGGCGCGGTCCGCGTCGGAAAGATCGGCGACCGGTTCATCATCAACCCGACTGCCAAGGAGCGCAAGGAGTCCGAGTTCGATCTCGTCGTCGTCGGCACCCACGACGCCGTCTCGATGGTCGAGGCGGGCGCGAAGGAGGTCTCCGAGGCCGTGATGCTCGAGGCCATCCTCAAGGGCCACGCGATGGTCCGGAAGATCGTCGAGGCGATCGGCGCAATGGCCGCCCGCCGGAACGTCGTCAAGGCGCCGTTCAAGTCGCCCGAGCCCGTCCCCGCCGAGTTCGCCGCCGCCGTCCGCAAGCAGTGGGAGGGCCCGATGATGGAGGCCATGACCCACGTCGGAAAGATCGAGTCGTACGCGAAGATCAAGGAAGTCAAGAAGTACGGCGTCGAGCTGATCCCCGCTGACCAGCCGGACGCCCGCAAGCTCGCCAAGCGCGCGCTCTCCGAGCTCGTCGAGACGCTCACGCGCGAGACGATCGTCGCGAAGCGGACGCGTCTCGACGGACGCGCCTTCGACCAGATCCGCCCGATCACGATCGAGGCGGGCATCCTGCCGCGCACGCACGGCTCGTCGCTCTTCACGCGCGGCGAGACACAGGCGCTCGTGACGGTCACGCTCGGGACGTCCGACGACACGCAGCTCATCGAGGACCTCGAGGGCGAGTCCGAGCGCGCGTTCCTCCTCCACTACAACTTCCCGCCGTTCTCGGTCGGCGAAGTGAAGCGGTTCGGCTCCCCCGGCCGCCGCGAGATCGGCCACGGCCGGCTCGCCTGGCGCTCGCTCCAGGCCGTCCTGCCCGACCCGAAGGAATTCCCGTACACGATCCGCATCGTCTCGGACATTCTCGAGTCCAACGGCTCGTCGTCCATGGCGACGATCTGCGGCGGCTCCATCGCCCTCATGGACGCCGGCGTACCCGTCAAGGGAGCGGTCGCGGGAGTCGCGATGGGCCTCGTGAAGGAAGGCGACGCCTTCGCGGTTCTCACGGATATCGCGGGCCAGGAAGACCACTACGGCGACATGGACTTCAAGGTCGCCGGCACGCGCAAGGGCATCACGGCGCTCCAGATGGACATCAAGATCGGCGGCATCACGCCGCAGATCTTCGAGCAGGCGCTCGAGCAGGCCCGTCACGGCCGCCTCTTCATCCTCGACAAAATGGAGCAGACGCTCCACAACGCGCGCCCCGAGCTCTCGGCATTCGCGCCCCGCCTCCTCACGATCAACGTCCCCGAGGACAAGATCCGGGACATCATCGGCTCCGGCGGCAAGACGATCCGCGCGCTCCAGAAGGAGTACTCCTGCAAGATCGACGTGCAGGACGACGGAACAGTCACCGTCGCGTCGAGCGACCTCGGCACAGCCGCGAAGTGCCTCGAAGCGATTCGCCAGCTCACGACGGTGCCCGAGATCGGAACTGAATATCTCGGCACGGTCGTCCGCATCGAGCCGTACGGGTGCTTCGTCCAGATCCTGCCCGGGATGGACGGGCTCGTCCACATCTCGGAGCTCGCGCCGGGACGCGTGAGAGAGACGACGGACGTCGTGAAGATGGGCGACAAGATCAAGGTGAAGATCATCGCGATCGATCCGGTCAACGGGAAGATCAAGCTCTCGCGCCGTCAGGCGCTCACCCCCGAGGAGAGCGCGGCGGAAGTCGAGCGGCTCGGCCTGACGGCAGTGGTTGCCGGCGAGGGAGACGGCGGCCGCGACCGCGACGACCGTCCCCGCTTCGACCGCGACCGCCGGCCCGGTGGCGGCGGCGGGTTCCGGGGCGGCAGGCCCGGAGGAGGCGGCGGCGGCTTCCGCCCCCGCTGAAGACGAAGAGAATATTTTCTTGGAAGGTCAAGAGGGCCCCGGCGACGCCGGGGCCTTTTTGTATCGCCCCCCGGGCGGCGCGATGCCTTCCGGCATGAGCCCGATGTTGGAGCGGTCGCCCGACGTCAGCCACGCGCGGGCCGCGCGCACACCGGCGTCGCGATTGTGGTCGTCCGCGCCCTCCGCGAGGTATCGATCGATTTCCGCCGCCCCCGCTGCCGGCGAGATCTTCGCCTCGACGAGCGTCGCGTAGACGAGGGCGTCCGCGAAGCGATGGTGCCCGGCTGGGATCGTCGACGGGAGGAAGGGGACGAAAGCCAGCGCACCCGCCGTCAGGACCAAAAGGCCAACAGCTCGAAATCTGCGCGCCTGTAATTCTTTGAAGGTGAAGAGAAGAAAAAGACCTGCGCCCAGGGCCAGAGGCCCGGCCAGCGCGGCTCTATAGCGCGACGTGGTCTGGACGAGGAGGCACGCGGCGAGCGGCACGAGGATCGCAACAGCCGCCAGCGCCCCCTCTTCCTTTCTAAGCACGCCGCGCGAAAGCGCGGCGAATAACCCGACAAGTCCGACCCCAAGGACGCAGGGAAAGACAGGCAGCACGCGCAGCAGCGGAATCCGGTCCCGGAAGAAATAGAAATTCGCGTTGTCCGGCACCTCGAACGCGTTCCAGAACGTCGCGAACTTCTTCAGAATGAGCTTCGGAAGTTCGAGCGGCGCCTCGCGATAGCTCTCGAGGACGAGGCGCGCCGTACGCAGCGTCGAGCCCTTCGCCTCGACGAGAATCTCTCCCATCGACGCGGGCGCGCTCGTCGTCCCGTCGGCGCCCTCCGCGTTCCCCCAGACGAGGCCGATCGCCTGCCGCGTGTCGAACGTCAGGGGTGGCACGCCGGCGGAGATGTTCCGAATACAGAGGAGGGAAATAGGAAGAGAGAGCCCGAGAACTCCCTTCAGGAAGAGAGAGAGGCGCTGCGCGCCGCCGGGGGATTTCTTAGAAGGTAAATAGACCCAGAGGGAGGCAATCGCAAGCGGCGCGACTGTCTGCTTGAGGAGAATGGCCGCACCGCCCAGCAGTCCGAGGAAGAACGCCCCCGGGGCGCTGGCTCTCTCGCGGGCGAGCAGTGGCCATACAAGGAGGAGCGTCGAAAGGTGCGCGACGGGGCCGTCGCGCAGCAGGAAGCCGTCGTGGAAGACGAGCGGGCCGTAGAACCCGTAGAGAACGCCGGCCAGAACCGCCGCGACGGGCGGCCCGCGCCAAGGCTTCCCTTCCCCTCTTCCCTTTCTAAGAAAATCCTCTCCGAATCGCAAAACGGCAAGAGCGACGAACGTGCTCGCCACGCACGCGAGCAGGAGCTGGAGGACTCTCGCCGGCCACACGGGCGAGGCGAAGACGAGCCGCAGCGCCGCGAGGCCGTAGGGATAAAGAGGGCCCGAGAAATACGCGTCCTTCTGGTACCAGGTCTCCCAGACTTCGGGCGATCCGTATCCGGCCTGCCATGAAAAATACGACCGCCAGGCGGGCACGTCCCGCCAGTTTCCCGCCGCAAGGTGGGCGGACCAGTCGACGTATCCCCATTCGTCCGTCTCCGTCCAGAGATGCCAGAGGGAAAGGGGCGTCCGGGACAGGGAGACGAGATAAGCCCCGCGCAGGAGGAGGACCGCCAGGAAGACCGTGGCGGCGACGGCGCGGCCGCGGCGAAACAGGATAAGCACGCGGGATTCTAGGGGTGAATTCGAAGAGCCGCCGGAGCAACCGGCGGCTCTTCCTTTTTCTGGTAAATTCCCGCCGCTAAAGAGACTCAGGCCAAAGATGTCCCAGATCTTCAACCGAAGCACCAATGCGATTGCCCGGATCTCGATCTGGGGCGCGGTCTTCATTCTCGCGGGCGTCGGGTGGGCGGCCTCGATCCTGAACCGCTCGGCCTACAACACGAACCAGGGCGTCACCGTGATGCAGCCGGTGCCGTTCGGCCACGAGCACCACGTCTCCGGCCTCGGACTCGACTGCCGGTACTGCCACGCGTCCGTCGAGAAGAGCGCCAACGCTGGCATTCCGCCGACCGCGACCTGCATGAACTGCCACAAGCTCATCTGGAACGAGAGCCCGATGCTCGAGCCCGTGCGCGAAAGCTTCCGAACGGGAAAGCCCCTGAATTGGCGGAAGGTGTACGACCTCCCTGACTTCGTCTATTTCGACCACAGCATCCACGTCGCGAAGGGCGTCGGCTGCGTGTCGTGTCACGGCCGCATCGACCGGATGCGCCTGACGGCGCAGTACCCGTCCCTCCAGATGGAATGGTGCATCGCCTGCCACCGCAATCCGGAGAAGTTCCTACGCCCGAAAGACAAGATCTTCGACCTCGCCTGGACGCCCCAGGACCAGGAGACTCTCGGCCGCGAGCTCGCGAAGGAGAATCACCTCCGCTCGACGATCGCCCTCACGAACTGCAGCACCTGTCATCGATGAAAAGGCCCGGATGAAAACACTCGACGGCCCGAATTTCTGGCGCAGCCTCGAAGAGTACGCGGAGACTCCGGAATTCTCGGAGATGCTCGGCCGCGAATTTCCGCGTCACGCTTCGGAGTGGGACGGCGACGAAGACGGCGTGAGCCGCCGCCGCTTTCTGGAGCTTTCCGGTGCGTCGCTCGCGCTCGCGGGGCTCACCGCGTGCGTGAAACAGCCGAGGGAAGGCCTCGTTCCGTACGTGAAGCAGCCGGAGGACGTGGTTCCGGGGCGACCGCTCTTCTTCGCGACCGGATTCACGCTGTCGGGCTATGCGACAGGCATCCTCGTCGAAAGCAACACGGGGCGCCCCACGAAAGTGGAAGGCAACCCGGAGCATCCCGCGAGCCTCGGCGCGACGGACGTCTTCGCCCAGGCGTCGATCCTTTCGATCTACGATCCCGACCGCTCGCAGACGATCACGAAGCTCGGGCAGATCCGCACGTGGCCGGCCTTCGCCGAAGAGCTCCAGGCGCGCGTCAAGACGAGCCGCGCGCTCTTCGGAGATGGCTTTCGTGTCCTCACGCCGACAGTCACCTCACCGACTCTCGCCGCGAAGCTCCGTGAGCTCCTCGGCGTCCTTCCGAAGGCCCGCTGGCACCAGTGGGAGCCCGCCGGGCGCGACGCGGCGCGGGCGGGGGCGCGGCTCGCCTTCGGCCAGCCCGCGGACGTCCGCTACGATTTCGCGAACGCCGACGTCGTGGTGTCGCTCGACGCGGACCCGTTCACGTTCGGGCCGGGATCGCTCGCGTACGCGCGCGCGTTCGCGCGGCGGAGGCGCGACGCGGCGACGGGCGGCGCGGCCCCGCCCCGCTACTACGCGATCGAGTCGACGCCGTCCGCGTCCTCGACGCTCGCCGACCACCGCATCCCCCTGAAGCCTTCCGAACTGCACGCGGCGGCCGCGGCCCTCTTGTCGGCGGTCTCCGGGGCTGCGGTTTCCGGGAATGCGGCTCCGGACGCGCGGTATCCGTGGGTCGCGGCCTGCGCGAAAGACCTCAAGGCGCATGCCGGCCGGGCGCTCGTGATTCCCGGCGAGCATGCGCCGGCCGAGGTGCACGCGCTCGCGCATCTCCTCAACGAGGCGCTCTCGAGCTTCGGCGTCACCGTGTTCGCAACGGACCCGGTCGAGTCCGAGCCGGTCGACCAGCTCGCGTCCCTCAGCGCCCTCGTCGCCGACATGAAGGCGGGCAAGGTCGACACTCTCCTCGTCCTCGGAGGCAACCCCGCGTTCGACGCGCCTTCCGATCTCGGGTTCGTCGAGGCGCTCCAGAGGGTGACGTTCCGCGCGCGCGTCGGCCTCTACGACGACGAAACGAGCCAGTACTGCCAGTGGCACGTGAACGAGACGCACGAGCTGGAGGCGTGGGGCGACGCCCGCGCCTTCGACGGCACCGTCACGATCCTCCAGCCCCTCATCGAGCCGCTCTACGGCGGGAAATCCGCTCTCGAGGTCCTCGCGGCCGCCATCGGACAGCCCGCAGCGAAGGGCCTCGACCTCGTCCGGGCACATTGGCAGAAGCAGCACCCGGACGGCTTCGACGCCTTTTTCCGGAAGTCGCTTCACGACGGCTTCGTCGCGGGAAGCGCCCTGCCGCCGAAGTCCCTGCAGGCGAAGGGAACCGTTCCCGCACCGCCCGCGGTGCCTCGGACGGGAATCCCGGGTGATCTCGAGATCGTCTTCCGGCCGGACCCGGGGCTGTTCGACGGCCGCTTCGCGAACAACGGCTGGCTGCAGGAAGTTCCGAAACCGCTCACGAAGCTGACCTGGGACAACGCCGCGCACCTCAGCGCCGGAACGGCGAAGGGCCTCGGCGTGAAGAACGAAGATTTCGTGCGGCTCAAGGTGGGCGGCGCCACACTCGACGCGCCGGTCTGGATCCTGCCCTCCCAGCCCGACGGAGTCGTGACGTTGCACCTCGGGCACGGCCGCACGCGCGCCGGCCGCGTCGGCAACGGCACGGGCGTGAACGCCTACCGCCTGAGGGCCGCCGCGGGCCTGTGGACCGCCGCGGCGTCGGCCGAGAAGACGGCCGGCCGGTACGAGTTCGCGACGTCGCAGCAGCACTTCAACATGGAAGGGCGGCACCTCGTGAGGACGGCCACCTTCGAGGAGTACCGAAGGGACCCGGAATTCGCGCACCGGGTCGAGGAAGTCCCGAAGATCAGCATGTACCCCGGCTTCAAGTACGACCAGCACGCCTGGGGCCTCTCCGTGAACCTGTCGTCCTGCACGGGCTGCAACGCCTGCGTCGTGGCCTGCCAGGCCGAGAACAACATCCCGACGGTCGGCAAGGACCAGGTGCGCCGCGGGCGAGAGATGCACTGGATCCGGATCGACCGCTACTACGAGGGCTCCCCCGAGAATCCCGCGGCCCACAACCAGCCCGTCATGTGCATGCACTGCGAGCAGGCCCCTTGCGAGCTCGTATGCCCGGTGGGCGCGACGACGCACAGCGAGGAGGGCATCAACGAGATGACCTACAACCGCTGTATCGGCACCCGGTACTGTTCGAACAACTGCCCGTACAAGGTACGGCGCTTCAATTTCCTCGACTACAACAAGGACAAGCACCTCCCGGTCCTCACGCTCCTCGCGAACCCGAACGTCACGGTCCGCCAGCGCGGCGTCATGGAGAAGTGCAACTACTGCATCCAGCGCGTGAATCGCGCGCGCATGGACGCCGAGAAGGAAAACCGGCGCGTCCGGGACGGCGAGGTCCTGACGGCCTGCCAGCAGGTCTGCCCCACGGAGGCGCTCGTCTTCGGCGACCTCAACGACAAGACCTCCAAGGTCGCGAAGCTGAAGGCCGAGCAGCTGGACTACGGAATGCTCGTCGAGCTCAACACAAGGCCGCGCACGACCTATCTCGCGAAGCTTACGAACCCGAATAAAGATCTCTGATGTCCGCCGAAGCCGACCGTCCGCCCGTCATCGCTCCCGGCTACTCGCCGGCGACGGTTACCGACAAGATCAGCGCCGTCGTCCTCCGGAAGACGCCGAAGTGGTGGTTCGTCGGCTTTGCGATCTCGTTCATCGCCCTCCAGCTTCTCCTCATCTCGATGGTGAAGCTCCTCATTCTGGGCGTCGGGATCTGGGGCATCAATATTCCGGTCGGCTGGGGCTTCGCCATCGTGAACTTCGTCTGGTGGATCGGCATCGGCCACGCCGGCACGCTCATCTCGGCGATCCTGCTCCTGCTGAGGCAGACGTGGCGCACGTCCATCAATCGTTTCGCCGAGGCGATGACACTCTTCGCGGTCGCCGCGGCCGCGCAGTTCGTCCTGTTCCACACGGGCCGCCAGTGGCTCGCGGTGTACTGGCTGTTCCCCTATCCGAACACGATGGGCGTGTGGCCGCAGTTCCGAAGCCCGCTCATGTGGGACGTCTTCGCGGTCTCGACCTACGCCACGATCTCGGCAATTTTCTGGTTCGTGGGCCTCTTCCCCGACCTCGCGACGCTGCGCGACCGCAGCAAGCACTGGTTCGGGAAGGTCGCGTACGGGATGCTCGCGATGGGCTGGCGCGGCTCCGCGCGGCACTGGCACAACTACGAGGTCGCCTCGCTCCTGCTCGCCGGCCTCGCGACACCGCTCGTCGTCTCCGTTCACTCCGTGGTGAGCTTCGATTTCGCCGTCGGCATCCTCCCCGGCTGGCACTCGACGATCTTCCCCCCCTACTTCGTCGCGGGCGCGATCTACTCCGGTTTCGCGATGGTCATGACGCTCTCGATCCCGCTCCGAAAGGTGTTCGGGCTCGAGGACTTCATCACGATGCGGCACCTGCAGAACATGGCCAAGATCATGCTCGCGACGGGCCTCATCGTGGCGTACGGCTACGGCATCGAGCTCTTCATGGCGTGGTACAGCGGCAACGGCTTCGAGACCTACATGATGAAGAATCGCATTTTCGGGCCTTACGGCTGGATCTGGTTTCTTCTCATCCTTTGCAACATCCTCACGCCGCAGCTCCTGTGGCTGAGGCGGGTCCGCAGCTCGGTCCTCGGGCTCTTCTTCATCTCGATCATCGTGAACGTCGGCATGTGGCTCGAACGGTTCGTCATCATCGTGACGAGCCTCCATCGCGATTTCCTGCCCTCCTCGTGGGACATGTTCACGCCTACGCGATGGGACTGGGCGTTTTTCGTGGGCTCGCTCGGCCTATTTTTCTCCCTGATGTTCCTGTTCATCCGGTTCCTTCCGGTCATCTCCATCTTCGAGATGCGCACGATCGCGAAGGGTGACGACCCGGCCTCCGCCGACACGAAGGACATGGGAGCCGTGCCGTGAAGGGTTTCCTCTCCCGCCTCTTCTCCCGGACCGTGAAGCCCGAGTTCGGCACGCCGGGGCCGCGCGTCGCGGGCGGCGAGATGCCGGCGCACCTTTACGGCGTGATCGCCGAGTTCCCGAACGCCGAGGATCTCCTCCACGCGGTCCACGAAACCCGCAAGGAGGGCTACCAGGTGATGGAGGCCTACACGCCCTACCCGATCGAGGAGCTCAACGACGCGATCGGCCACGGCCCGTCCCGCGTGCCACTCCTCGTTCTCATCGGCGGCGTCGCGGGCGCGCTCTTCGGGTTCGGACTCCAGTACTGGGTCTGCGTAATCGAATACCCGCTGAACATCGGAGGGCGCCCCTACAACAGCTGGGTGTCGTTCATCCCGATCACGTTCGAGTGCACGATCCTCTTCGCCGGCATCGCGGCGGTCCTCGGGATGCTCATCCTGAACGGGCTCCCGATGCCGTACCACCCGGTGTTCTCGGTGCCGCGCTTCCAGCTCGCGTCGCGCGATCGCTTCTTCCTGATGATCCTCGCGCGGGACCCGCGCTTTCGTGCCGGCGACACCTACCGCTTCATGGAGACGCTCGGCGGCAGCCACGTCTCGGACGTGGAGGACTGATGCTCCGCGTGCGCGTCCTCTCCGCCCTCTGCGTCTTCGCGCTCGCACTCGTCGGGTGCCGTAACGACATGCACCACCAGGCCAAGATCAAGCCCTTCCGCGAGAGCGCGTTCTTCGCGGATGGATCCTCCGCGCGCACCCTGCCGGAGGGCACGGTGGCCCGCGGCTTCCTGCGCGAGGATGCGGCTCTCACGCGCGGACAGGGGCCGGACGGAAAGTTCGTCGAGAAGATCCCGGTCGAGATCACGCGCGCGCTGCTTCTTCGCGGTCAGGAGCGCTTCAACATCTACTGCTCGCCCTGCCACGGCCGAACCGGCGAGGGGCAGGGAATGATCGTGCAGCGGGGCTTCAAACGGCCGATGTCCTACCACATCGACCGCCTGAGGTCCGAGCGCGCCGGCTACTTCTTCGACGTCATGACGAACGGCTTCGGCCAGATGTCGAGCTACGCCGCGCAGGTCCCCCCCGAGGACCGCTGGGCGATCGTCGCCTGGATCCGCACGCTGCAGGCCTCCCACCACATGCCCGGGGATTTTCTTAGAAAGGAAGATCAGGAGGCTCTGGACAACGCGATGCTCGGCACCGGGACCGGGTCCGATACCTCTTCCCCTTCTAAGAAATCTTCTCGTTCTTCCTCCGAAACAAAATGACCGAATCCCGCGCCGTCCCCCCGCCAGCTGCCGATCTTGCCGCCCTCGGGCGGCGCGGCCTCGTAGTCGGTGCGCTGTTCGCCCTCGTCTCGCTCATCGGCCTTACGACGAACCCGGCGCAGTTCTACCGCTCATATCTCGTCGCGTTCGCGCTCGTCCTCGGCGTCACGCTCGGAAGCCTCGCGATCCTGATGCTTCACCACCTGTCGGGCGGCGCCTGGGGCCTCGTGATCCGGCGCATCCTCGAGGCGTCCTCGAGGACGATTCCGCTCGTCGCGCTCTTCGCCGTGCCGCTCCTCTTCGGGCTGCGACACCTCTATCCGTGGGCCGATCCCGCCCGTGTCGCCGCCGACGAGATCCTCCGCCACCGCTCCGCCTACATGAATCCCACGGGGTTCGCGATCCGCGTCGCCGTCTGTCTCCTCCTCTGCGCGCTCTTCGCGGAGACGCTGAGCCGGATGTCGAAGAAACAGGACGACGCTCCCGAACCGGGCCTCGAGCGGCGCATGCAGCTCGTCTCGGCGCCGGGCCTCGCCCTCTACTGCCTCCTCGTCACGATCCTCTCGATCGACCTCCTCATGTCGCTCGACCCGCACTGGTACTCTTCGATCTACGGCGTGTACATCGTCGGGGGCCAGGCAATCTCG
>JBBQRP010000020.1:0-81445 GCA_038214715.1 Thermoanaerobaculia bacterium
CAATGACAGGCCTTCAAGCAGCTCGCGCTACTCGCGCGCACCGCAATGCCCCCGGCGGGTTTACATAGCGCCACGTTATGTAAACGGCCGAGCGAAGCGACGCCCGGAGGCGAGAGGGGTGCCGCCGCGAAACGAAGTGAAGCGGGAAATGGAAAGCACCGGGGACGATAAACGCGTTTATCGGCAAGCGGCGTTTGCAGCGCGCGTGCCGGGAGAAGGGCCGGGGAAGAGGGCCCCGGCGCGCGCGCTGTCGCCGCGGCCGGCGCCACCAGCCCCTCTCGCCGGAGCCGCCGGGGGCGTTCTCCCCGGTCGTGCTCTTCGGAGGCTGCCTCTGGGTCGGCGAAACCTTCCTGTCGAGTCGCTAGCGGGCACGGCGCGTGCGCGAGGGTGCGCTCACGCACGCTTGCACCTCGCACGCGCCGTGACCAGCGGGCCGAAGAGAGGGGGAGTGCGCGTCGCCGGTTACAGGTCGCGCGAGCCGCGCGTCGTCCGCGCGATCGCCGCGGCCTTCTTCAGGGCCTTTCGCGTGCGCTCGATCTGCAGCGCCAGGTCTCGAGAGCCGCGGGCCTTCGGAGCGATCACGGCGGCCTTCTTAAGCGCCGCCTCGGCCCTCTTCAGCTCGATCGCGAGGTCACGCGAGAAGCGCGTCCGCTTTTCCATCGCGAGGTCGCGCGAGCCACGCGTCGAGCGCTTTCCAGCCTTTGTTTTCGGGCGTTTCATCCGGCCTCCGCTGAGTGCCGAATCAGTGTACGTCTACCCGAGGGGGAGACGTAAAGTGGTGGAGCTGATCAGGATCGAACTGACGACCTCCTGAGTGCGATTCAGGCGCTCTCCCAACTGAGCTACAGCCCCACCCGAGCCGGAGAGGCGCGAAGATTAGCGGGAAGGCGGCGGCCCGTCAAACCGCGGGTGCGGCTCTTTCTCGCTCAGTCGCCGCCCATCGTCCGGGGCGTCTCGCTGAGCTTGCGGGTGATCGCCTTGAAGATGCCGTCGATCAGGACGTCCTCGCCGAGGATGCGGATCACGGCGAAACGCACCGGTCTCGAGGTGATCGAAGCGTCCTCCGTCACCTTGAGAGTGGTGCCGTCGTTGTCGGGCGCGAGCGTAAACGTCCACCTCCCCGAATAGACGAGATCGGGCTCCGAGGTCGTGACGACGAGCTCGGCGGGCGGGCGCTGCGTGGGGCCCTCGATCTTCACGGGCGAGCCGAGGACTTCGATCGTCCGCGGAAGCCGGTCCTTTTCCGCTGGACTCTCGATGTTCTTCATGTCGGAGCGGTCGATCGGGAGCTGCCGGATCGACAGAATCGCCGTCCAGACACGCTCGGGAGATGCCTGGAAATGTCGCGTGCGCGAGAGGACGTGGTGCGGTTCCACTCCCGCCCCCACGAGAACGAGGAGGGTGAGCCCTCCGAGGATCCACGCCGCCCAGATCAGAGTCTTTTTCATCGGTCCCTCACGATCCCCCTCACGTAGTGATCATCCTGTCCCCTCCCGGGCAGAAGGTCCATGAGGCTCGTGCCCTGCAGCACGGCCCGCTCCTCGCGGTTCGCCTTCGAGAAGACACGGTGGAGCATCGTGGCGGCCACGTCGTGGCCCGCCGGGACGGCGCGCGGCGCGGACTCCCCGATGCCGCGCGAGACTGCGTAGAGAGAGATCTTCTCGGGGGCGCGCGAGAGGGCGAGGTTTCCGTCCGGAGCCTCTTCGACGAGGCCCGCGTCCCGAAGCAGGGCCACGAGCTCCGAGACTTCCTCGGGCGGCCGGGCGACCTCGCCCGCGAGCGCACCGGGCGAGCGCGTCGCGCGGTCGTTGCGCCAGGCGCCGGCGAGGACGAGGAGGATGCGGGACGCCACGTAGAGGCGGCCGCCCACCTCGGTGCGCTCGAGGGGCGCGTCGTGGTCGAGGAACTCGTCGCGGTACTGGATCGCGTGGGCGAGGGAGATGCCCACGAGGAAGAGCGTCGTGACCATCCCGATCGCGACGACGAAGATGACGATGGCCGAAAGAGAACCGTATGTCTGGTTGAATGAGGTCAGGAGCGCGACGCTGCGGGCGAAAGCGACCCTGAGGAGCGTGAGGGCGGCGCTCACGAGGAACGCGGCAATCGTCGCCGGAACGAGGCGAACGTAGGAGCCGGGAAGGCTCCGGTAGAGATAGATGAGGAGGCCGAAGGAGAGGAGGGACCCGAGGAAACGGAAGTCTCCGAGGGGCGCGCCGCTCTCGAGGAACAGGGACGTGAGGACGCCGATCGCGATCGGCCCGAGGATCATCACGGACAGGGCCATCCCGAGGCGCCGGAGGGGTGTCCGCAAGGTCCCGGTCGAGCCCCAGAGCGCCTGCACGGTGCTTTCGATCTGGAAGAAGGTCCGGAGGGACGTGCCGAGAAAGAAGAGTGTCGCCGTACCCGACAGGGACGTCGCTTTTACGCTGAACGCCTGGAGGCTCGTCACGAAGTCTCGCCCCGCGCCCGGCAGGAACCGGAGCAGCCGGTAGAGGCCGGTGCCCGACTCGCCGAAGAACGCCGACGTGAGGAGCGTGACGCACGCGACGAGCGGAACGATCGTGAGGAGCGCCGAGTATGCGAGGCTCGCCGCGAGGTCGAAACCGCGCGCGTCGAGGAACCGGCGCACGGTTCCGAGGAGCACCGCGCGGGCGAGCCGGGGAACGTCGTGGACCTTCCGCCCGGCGAGCCGTGCCGGCGCCGCCCTTGCGCTCATCGTCCGCCATCGTACCTTTCCCCGACGCGGGGCCTGTGACAAGATGGCGGGTCCGAGGAGGTCCGGACGATGGCAAACAGCACGGTCGAAGACGCGGCAAAGGTCGTGGAACAGAAGATCGACGCGGCCCGCGAATCGATGGGCGACAAGGCTGGCCGCTTGCGCGAGCGCGTGGGCGAGGTGGCCGAGAGCGTGAAAGCGCGCGCCGGCGCCCTGAAGGACAAGATCTCCGGCACGGATTGGGAAGACGTGCAGTCCGGCGTCAAGAGCTACGTGCGCGACAACCCGGGCAAGTCGATCGCAATCGCGCTCGGCGTGGGCTTCGCGATCGGTCTCCTGCTGCATCGGCGGAGTGACGACTGATGGACGGCGCCGAGGTCCGACCCCCGGCCCCGCACGGCGCCTCTCCGGACGGTCCCGTTGGCCGCCCAGGCGAGCCTTTCGACAACTTCTTCCCGAAGGACATCGACTGGAAGAGGGCCACGCTCGACACCGTCCAGCGCCACCCGCTCCCGTGCCTCGTGGGGGCCGCGGCCGTCGGATTCCTGGTCGGCCGCTACCGCGGACGCGTGATCGTGGGCGCGCTCGCCGGTGTTGCGACGAACATGGTCCTCCGCCAGCTCGGCAACGCGTTCACCGCCGGCGACCTCTAAGAATCCGTTTTTGCTTTCGGATTCGGATTTCCTGGAAGGGCTAGAAGAAATACAACCTGGCCTGTGCCGAGCCACCTGCTCGAGTGGGTACACTCGTCCCATGGTGAAGCCATGAAGCCTCATCCGTCGATCCTGACGTTCGCGTCGTCGGCCGGTTGAGCCTGCAAGCTGGGTCAGTCTGACCTGGTGAAGCTGCTGGGTGCGTTGCCGCGGGTTCACGACCCGCGTGCTCTCGTCGGATTCGAGTCCTCCGACGACGCGGCGGTTTTCCGCCTCGGCGGCGCGGACGATCCGGATCCCGACACGATTCTCTCGACGACGGATTTTTTCACGCCGGTCGTGGACTCGCCGTTCGACTTCGGGCGGGTCGCGGCGGCGAACGCCCTTTCGGATATTTACGCGATGGGAGGCGAGGCGCTCTTCGCGCTCAACCTCGTGGGCTTCCCGATGAAGGCTCTCCCCATCGAGGTCCTCGGCGAGATCCTGCGCGGCGGTGCCGAGGTCGCGCGCGACGCGGGGATGCCGATCCTCGGCGGCCACTCCACCGATTTCGACGTGCCGTTCTACGGAATGGCCGTCACGGGGCGCGTTCGGCTCTCGCGCCTCCGGCGCAACGTGGGTGCCCGGGCGGGCGACGCCCTCGTGCTCACGAAGCCCCTCGGCACGGGAATCCTGACGTCCGCCTTGCGGGCGCGCGTGCTCAAGGAGGGCTCGCTCCTCTCGGTTCTCAAGAAAGTGTCCGGCCCTTCGGAAGAAGAGGAGCGAGGCGCGATCGCGTCCATGACGCGCCTGAACCGTACGGCGGCGCGTGCGGCCGACGCCTTCACGATCTCGGCCTGCACCGACGTCACGGGTTACGGACTCCTCGGGCACGTTCGCGAAATGCTTGGAGGCGGGGGCCTCTCCGTGGAGGTCTCCGTCGCGGCCGTGCCCCTCCTCGATGGCGCGCGCCGTCTCGCGGCCTCCGGCATCGCTCCCGACGGTACCCGCCGGAACCTCGCGACGGCGCAGCGGGGCCTCGAGGCGTCGCCGGCCGTATCGGAGTCCGATCTCCTCCTCCTCGCGGACGCTCAGACCTCGGGGGGCCTGCTCTTCGCGCTGCCTTCGGCGGCGGCGGAACAGCTTGTCGCGTCCCTCCGGGCGGGAGGCGACGTCGCGGCCGCGGTGGTGGGCCGCTTCCTGCCCGCCGGTGCGATTCGCGCCGGCGTCGTCCGCGTCGTACCCTGAGGACCTCGAGGATCGAGGAAAGAGAGGTTCCCATGGCCGACGACACGAGGAGCGAAGAACGCTGGGAGGGAGTCGCCCCCGCCGCGAACGAGTCGGAGGCCGCGCTCATCGCGGGATTCCTGGAGAGCCGGGGAATCAAGGCGCGCGTCGTGGACCGGAGTTTTCACCAGACGCCGACCGACAACGAGGACCTTTCGCCGATCGAGGTCGGGGTCCCCGCGGCGCAGGCGGACGAGGCGCGGGCCGAGCTCAAGGCGCGCGAGAAGGCTTTCGCGAAGGACCCCGGATCTCCGTCCGATCTGCAGACGGACGACGGGCCGCGGGACGTTCCGCCCGAAGGCGATGGCGGTCCGGGGAAGCTTGGATAGAATCCTCCCGGAGTTCGCGCACGCTTGAGCCCTGAACAGATCGGTCGCTACGTCATTCTGCGCACGCTGGGCCGCGGTGCCATGGGCATCGTGTATCTCGCGCGCGACCCCCAGATCGAGCGCGAGCTCGCCCTCAAGACCATCCGTTTCGACACGGCCGAGAAGAGCTTCGGCGCGGAGGAGGCGAAGGCCCGCTTCCTGAAAGAGGCGCGGATCTCGGGCCGCCTCCAGCACCCGCACATCGTCACGGTCTTCGACGTGGGTGAGGACCAGGGGACGCTCTTCCTCGCGATGGAGCTCGTTCAGGGAGGCAGCTTCTCCCAGAGGTTGTCGGACCCCGCGGGCTTCCCGATGCGCGACCGGATCCGCGTGGTGGCCGAAGTCGCCGAGGCGCTCGCGCACGCGCACGAGCGCGGCGTGCTGCACCGGGATGTGAAGCCCGCGAACATCCTGCTCTCGCCCACTCTGTCGGCGAAGGTCACGGACTTCGGAATCGGCAAGCTCCTGACGGGCGACACGGAGCTCACGTCGACGGGACAGATGGTGGGCTCGCCGGCGTACATGTCCCCCGAACAGATCAAGGGCGAGAAGCTCGACGCGCGGACGGACATCTTCTCGCTCGGCATCGTGCTCTACCAGGCGCTCACGCTGCGCAAGCCGTTCCCGGCCGACACTCTGACGACGCTCGTCTACCAGATCCTCCACGAGGAACCGCCGGATCCGAATCTCATCGCGAGCGACGTGCCCGAAGGCCTCCGCGAGATCATCAAGAAATGCCTCGCGAAGGATCGTGCGAACCGGTATTCCGACGCCGGCGAGCTCGCCGAGGATCTCCGCGAGGCGCTCGGCTACTCGACGGTCGGCTCCACGGCGGGTCTGTCCGACAGCAAGGTGAAGCGCGGGCGTCCGCCGTCCGGAACAAGGCCCTCGGTCGCTCCCGCGGGACCTCCGTCGGGCGTCCCGCAGGTGGCTCTCGCGTCTAACGCGCCGACCGCGGCGCTTCGCGTTTCGATGCCCGTCGGACGGGCGCCGGAGGACGCGGTGACGTCCGCGCCCACCATCGCGTCCATGCCGGCAGTGGCGCCCCCGGGCGTCGCTCCCGACCCGGACTCCGAATCTCCCACGATCACGACGGGCCGCCGCATGGGCGAGGCCGTCGCGAAGGCGGCGGCGCAGGGCGCTGCGCCCCCTCCACGCCCGGCCACCGGCGGCAGGAAGCCTGTCTCCCCGCTCGTCCTCGGAGGGGGTCTCCTCGCGGCCGCCGCCGTCGTCCTGGCCGCGCTCTCACTCACGAAAAAGAGCGACACGGCACTCGACGGGGCGGCGCTGGCGCCGACGAGCGCGGTGGCGTCGACGCTCGCTCCCGCCCCGCAGCCGTCATCTCCCGTTCCCATGACTCAGACCGCCACGGTCTCCGAGCCGGCCTCTGCCCCGTCGACGGCAGGACCGGCGGTCGCGGTCGTCGAGACCCCCGCTCCGGGGCTCGCGGCCACCGCGGTCGCCGCGAAGAAAGCGCGCGTCAAGCCGACGGCGGCGTCCGCCGAGCCGACCGTCTCCGCGATCGTCCCGTCCGTCGCGAAACCGGTGAAGCCGGCGCAGAAACCCGCCGACCTCACGGTGACGATCCGGCGCTTCCTGAAGATCGACGTCTCGCCGAGCCAGGCGCGCGTCTTTCTCGACGGCCGCTACATCGGCATCTCCGACGACTGGGACGATTCGGGCGGCGGCTCGCTTCTCGCCTTCAATCTCGAGGGGACCCATCGTCTGCGCATCTGCGCTCCCGCGTTTCGAGACCTCATCGTCGACCTCATCGTGAGGTCGACGGCCACGGACGACAATGTCACGATCGACCGCAGTCTCGAGAAAGGAACACCGGACGGCCCCACCGGCCCCGAGGGCAAACTCAAGCGCCCGAGCTACCGGACGATCGGCGCCGCCGTCTTCAACGTCGACCCGCCGGACGCGATGGTCACGGTGAACGGACGGGCGCTCGGACCCGCTTCCAAGTTCTCGAAGGACGGGATCCAGTTCCAGGACATGGCCGTCTACGAAGTTCTCTTGACAGCTCCCGGACACGAATCGAAGTCCATCAGGGTCCTCGTCGGCCCGACAGCCGGAGAGGTACGCGCGAACATCCGGGAGAAGCTCAAAAAGATGTGAGGCGTGGGTTCAGGACGGACCCACGAGGATCCGGAAACCCGCGGCCTTCTTGATCGCCTCCTCGAGCCGCCTCGTCAGGACGAGCGCGATGCCCGCGAGAAGGGGAGTGCCCTCTTTGGAGCCCGATTCCAGGAGACTCTGAAAGACCGCGCGCGTCAGGACGTAGACGACGGCCGGGCCCCCGTGGGCGTAAATGTCCGCGGAGCGGGGTGCGTCGTCCACGAGCGCCATCTCGCCCGCGATGTCGCCGCGGCGGAGAATCGCGAGAGCCTCCTCGCCGGCGCCCGCGATCTCGAGCGAGACGCGCAGCCGGCCCTCCGCGAGAAGAAAGGCCTCGTCCCCGCGCTCGCCCGCGGTCAGGAGCGCGGCTCCCGGCAGGACGGTGCGCGCCACGAGTCCGAGCGAGGGAAGGAGCGCCGGATCCAGCCCCGCCGTCTCGAAGAGATCGCTCGCCCGCTCGGGGTCGACCGGCCCCTCCTCGATCGTGCCCGCGGCTGCGTGCGCGTGCGGCGGAGGCGCCGCCATGCCTTCGAAGAATCGTCCGAGGGAGGCGTTCGCCTCGCGCAGGGTGGCTGTGAGGCTCGCGAGCGCGAGCCGTCGGAAGGCACCTCCGGAGGGACCCGTATCGAAGAGAAGCGCTCGCGCCTCTTCCGCCGAAAACCAGGCTCCCGTGCTGCCAGGTTCCGGCACGACGCGCGCGACGCCGGCGGACCCGCCGAACGCGACGCGCAGATCGAGGAACGCCGGCGCGGAGAGGCGTGCGACCTCGTGCGGTCCGAACGGGGTCTCGGCCCGGAGCGCCGCTTCTCCCGTGAGAAACAGGTGAAGGGAGGCGGGCAGGAGCGTGTCCTTGACCTCGTCGCCTGCCGCGAAGCGCCTCCTGGGCCGCGTGGCAGCGAGCGTCGCGGCGTCCTTTTCCCGGGCCCTCTCCATCCGGGGATTATCGCCGCGGACTGAAGCAGGCGCTTGGTTGACGGCGATCAGAGGGGGCCGTATCGTCCCGCGCGGCGATGAGCGCTCCTTCTCCTTCGTCCCCCCTCAAGCGCACGCCCCTGTGGGAGAGGCACCGGGCCCTCGGCGGGAAGCTGGTTCCGTTCGGCGGATGGGACATGCCTGTCGAGTACTCGGGGCTCGCGGACGAGCACCGGGCGGTTCGGACCCGCGCGGGACTCTTCGACGTCTCGCACATGGGCGAGATCCGGGTGCGCGGCCCGAAGGCCTTCGAAGCGGTTCAGCGGCTCACCTGCAACGACGTCGCGGCGCTCGACGACGGCAAGGTCCAATACTCGGCCTTTCTCACGCCGAAGGGGACGTTCGTCGACGACCTCCTCACGTACCGCATCGCCGCGGACGACTACCTCCTCATCGTGAACGCCTCGAACACGCCGAAAGACGTCGAGTGGGCGAAGGCCGCCGAGTGCGTCGGCGCGGCCGTCGAGGACGAGTCGCCGATCTGGGCCCAGCTCGCGCTCCAGGGGCCGCTCGCCGAGGCGATCCTCCAGCCCCTCACCGAGGTCCCGCTCGCGAAGATCACGTACTACCGTTTCCTTCCGGGAAACGTCGTGGGCGTGCCCGCGCTCGTCTCGCGGACGGGATACACGGGGGAGGACGGCTTCGAAATCTACCTGCATCCGACCCACGCGGGCGACGTCTGGGACGCGATCCTGAAAGCAGGCCAGCCGCACGGAGTCCTGCCCGCCGGACTCGGAGCGCGCGACACGCTGCGCCTCGAGGCCGCGCTCGCGCTCTACGGCAACGACATCGACGACGAGCACACGGCGTGGGAGGCGAACCTCGGCTGGATCGTGAAGATGAAAAAGGGCGACTTCATCGGCAGGGAGGCGCTGCTCGAGCAGAAGGAAGCGGGCGTCCTCAGAAAGCTCACGGGTTTCGAGGTGACGGGCCGGGGCATCGCGCGGCACGGCTGCCCCGTCTCCGTCGACCCCGCCTCGGGCCAGGTCGGCGTCGTGACGTCGGGGACGCTGACACCCACGATCGGGAAGTCCATCGGCCTCGCGTACGTGCCCTCGGGCAGCGTCACGCCCGGCACGCCCCTCGCGATCGACGTTCGCGGACGCACGGTTGCGGCGCGCGTCGTGCCCACACCCTTCTACAAGCGCAAGACCTGAAACATCGGGAGAGGGACATGAGCGTTTACCCGGACGACCGCAAGTACTCACGGAGCCACGAGTGGATCCGCGTCGACGGCGACGTGGGGACGATCGGAATCAGCGACCACGCGCAGAAAGAGCTCGGCGAGGTCGTGTTCGTCGACATGCCGGACGTCGGCGAGATCTTCGACGCCGGCCAGGAATTCGGCACGATCGAATCCGTCAAGGCGGTCTCGGAAGTCTTCCTGCCCGTCGCGGGAGAGATCCTCGAGGTGAACAAGGTCCTGGCGGACGAGCCGGGAGCCGTGAACGAGGACCCGCACGGAGACGGTTGGCTGCTGAAGATCAAGCTCTCGTCGGACGGCGAGATGGACACGCTGCTCTCCGCGACGGAATACGAGAAGTTCGTGGAAGAGGAAGCCAAGGCCTGACCGACATCCCACGTCCGGCCCCCCTGCCTTCGGCGTAGCGGTGCCGGGAAGGACACGACACCGAATGCGTTACATCCCGAACAGCCTCGCCGAGCGGGAGTCCCTTCTCGCGGCGGTGGGCGCGGCCTCCATCGACGACCTCTTCGCGACCGTGCCCCGCGAGGTCTACATGAAGGAGCCGCCCCGCCTCGCGCCCCCGGCGTCCGAGATCGAGGTCCGGCGCGACATGGGCCGGATGGCGGCCCGCAACGCCCAACTTGGAGACTGGACGTCCTTCCTGGGCGCCGGCCTCTACAGTCATCATGCGCCCGCGTTCGTGTCGCAGCTCCTCCTGCGCGGCGAATTCCTGACCGCCTACACGCCGTACCAGCCCGAGGTCTCGCAGGGGACGCTCACGGCCATCTACGAATTCCAGTCGCACGTCGCGCTCCTGACGGGAATGGACGTCGCGAACGCGTCGATGTACGAAGGCGCGTCGGCGTTCGTCGAGGCGGTCCTCATGGCCGAACGCCTCACGAAGAAGAAGACGAAGGTCGTCGTCTCGAGGGGCCTCCACCCCGAATACCGCCAGTGCCTCAGGACGTATCTCGCGAACTTCCCGATCACGATCGTCGAGGTCCCGCTCGGGAAGGACGGCGCGACGGACGGGGCCGCGCTCGCCGCCGCGGCGGACGACACGACGTTCGCGGTCTGCGTGCAGTCGCCGAACGTCTTCGGGGTCGTGGAGGGCTGGAAGGCCGCCGCCGACGCGGCTCACGCGCACGGAGCGCTCGCGATCGGCGTCGTGAACGAGATGTTCTCCCTCGCCGTGCTCGAGGCGCCCGGATCCTCCGGGATCGACATCGCGTGCGGCGAGGCCGCGTCGTTCGGCCTCGCCCCGTCCTTCGGCGGACCCCTCGTGGGGTTTCTCGCGTGCCGCGACGCCGCGAAACGCCAGATTCCGGGGCGCCTCGTCGGGCGGGCCACGGACTCCGAGGGACGTTCCGGCTTCTGCCTGACGCTCTCGACGCGCGAGCAGCACATCCGCCGCGAGAAGGCGACGTCGAACATCTGCACGAACCAGGGGCTCTTCGCTCTCGCCGCCACCATGACTCTTTCCGTCCTCGGAAAGCAGGGCCTCCGCGACACGGCGGTCCAGTGCCTGTCGAAGGCCGAGTACCTCAAGGCGGGGATCCGGGCGCTCCGGGGACCGTTCTCCATCGCGTTCCCGGGGAAGACGTTCAACGAGTTCGCCGTCCGGACGGGGGTGCCGGTCGAAGAAGTCCTCCGCCGCGCGGAGGAGCGGAAGATCCTCGCCGGCGTCCCCTACGCCCGCCTCGAGCCGGCCGCGGCAGAGCGCGCGGACCTCCTTCTCGTCGCCGTGACGGAACGAACGCCGCGGAGCGGGCTCGACGCCCTTCTCGACATCATGAGGTCCTTCTCGTGAGCGACCACGGAACCCTGACGTCCGCCGCGCCTCCGGCCCGGGGGGACGCCCGGCTCGACCGCCGGCGGCAGTTCGGTTCGCTCTTCGACGCTCCTCGTACCGGGCGCGCCGGCGTCCTGCTTCCGCCGCTCGACGTGCCCGAGGCGGATCCCGAAGCCCTCTACGGGAGCGCGTACCGGGACGGAGTCGCGGGCGAGGTCGAGGCGTCCGAGACTGACGTCGTGAGGCACTTCACGCGCCTCTCGCAGATGAACTTCGCGATCGACACGGCCCTCTACTCGCTCGGCTCGTGCACGATGAAACACAACCCGAGGATCAACGAGGAGATCGCGCGGCTTCCCGGGTTCAACGACACCCATCCCTACGCACCCGTACACCTTTCCCAGGGCAACCTCGAGCTCATGTGGCGCCTCGAGGAAGTCCTGAAGGTGCTGACGGGCTTTGCGCGCGTCACGCTCCAGCCCTCCGCCGGGGCGAACGGCGAGCTCGCGGGCGCCCTCATGATCCGGGCGGCCCACGTGAAGGCGGGAAACGCGCGCAAGCACGTCCTCGTGCCGGACTCGGCCCACGGGACGAATCCCGCGACCGCGCATTTCGCGGGCTATTCCGTGATCGAGCTCGCGTCTTCTCCGCGCGGCACCCTCGACCTCGGAGAGCTCGAAGCGAAGCTCACGGGCGATGTCGCGGCGCTCATGATCACGGTGCCGAACACGCTCGGTGTCTTCGAGGAGCAGATTCTCGAGATCGGGAAGCTCGTCCACGCGAAGGGCGCTTATCTCTACCTCGACGGGGCGAACTTCAACGCGTTCGTCGGCAAGGTGCGTCCTTTCGACATGGGCGTCGACGTCATGCACATGAACCTGCACAAGACGTTTTCGACTCCGCACGGCGGGGGCGGGCCGGGAGCGGGGCCGGTCGGCGTCGCCGCGGCGCTCGTGCCGTTCCTGCCGGTTCCGACCGTGGAACGAGCCGCCGACGGGTTCCGCCTCGACTTCGACAGGCCCGATTCGATCGGGAAGATGCGCACGTTCTACGGGAACTACGGGGTTCTCGTTCGGGCGCTGACGTACATCCTGTCCTACGGGAGGTCGATCCACGAGGTCGCCGAGAACGCGGTCCTGAACGCGAACTATCTCCGCAAGCGGCTCGAGCCCTTCTATCACCTCAAGTACGACGCTCCGAGCTATCACGAGGTCGTGTTCTCGGACCGCCGGCAGGTGCCGTCGGGCGTGCACAACATCGACATCGCGAAAAGGCTGATGGACTTCGGGTTCCACCCTCCCACGATGTCGTTTCCCCTGATCGTTCCGGGCGCGCTCATGATCGAGCCCACCGAGACGGAGGGGAAGGACGAGCTCGACGCGTTCGCGGACGCGATGATCGCGATCGCGAAGGAATGCGAGACCTCGCCGGACATCGTGACGTCCGCCCCGCACACGACGCCCATCCGCAGGCTCGACGAAGCGGCCGCGGCGCGCGAGGCGAGCCGGCCGGGGAATTTCGCGCCCGTGCTTCGCGCTCCGGTCCGGTAGGCGGGGCGTGCGGGGGGCTTTCTCGGCCGTCCCTCGCGTTGACGCGCTTTCAGAATAGCGCTTGACTCTTCGGTCGTCCGGCAAAAAAATCCCTAATATCTGTCAGACTGTCCCCATTCAGCTTTGCCTCACAGTGTGACGTGAAGGAGGAACCGGTGTTCAAATCGATTCATTACCGGCTGGCGGCCCTCGTGCTCGTCGGCCTCGTGGCCGCCGGATCCGCCGGGCGCGTCGAGAGCGCGGGCTTCGCGCTCTTCGAACAGGGCGCCAAGGGGACGGCCATGGGTGGCGCGTTCGTCGCCACCGCCGACGATCCGTCCGCGATGTTCTTCAATCCCGCCGGCAACGCCTTCGCGGAAAACAAGCTCACGCTCGAGGGAGGCGGCGTCGTCATCCTCCGGCCGACCGCGAACTTCGACGGCGTGAGCCCCTTCCCCGGAGACGGCTACCACGCGGAGATGAGCAAGTCCCTCTACGCGATCGGGCACGGGTACGGCGTGCTCCCGCTCTCGAACGACGTCAAGCTCTCCGTCGGCTTCTGGAGCCCCTACGGCCTCGGCGTGCCCTGGGAGAACCCGGACTCCTTCCGCGGGCGGTTCCTGAGCCAGCGCGTCGACATCCGCCAGCTCTCCGCCTCGGCGCAGCTTTCGGTGAAGCTCTCGGACTGGATCGCGATCGGTGCCGGGCCGGAGTTTCGCTTCACGGACGTCAAGCTCTCGAAGAACATTGGCGCGATCAATCCCTTCACGCAGAGGTTCGTCGACGTGTCGCACGTGAGCATCGTCTCGACCGGCACTCCCGTGAAGGTCGGCTTCACCGCCGGCATCCTCATCAAGCCCTGTGAGCGCTTCCGCATGGGCATTGCGTACCACTCGCACATGGACGTCGACCTCGACGGCGGCGCCGAGTTCGGGAAGATCCCGACGGGCAACGCGCAGTTCGACGCGGCGGTCGCGGCCGGGCTTCCGATCGGCAAGACGGTTCCCGCGACGACGTCGGTCCAGTTCCCCTCGCTCACGATGTTCGGCCTCGCGTACGACCTGACGCGGCATCTCTCGATCGAGGTGGACGGGAACTACACCTCGTGGAAGGTGTTCGACCAGACCGTTCTCCACATCGCCGGACTGCCCGACACGACGCTCGTCCACGGCTTCGAGAACACCTGGACAGTCCGCGCCGGCATGCTCTACAAGGGGAAGGCGGGCTGGGTCGCGGGCGGCTTCGTTTACGACCAGACGCCTCAGCCCGACGCCGACGTCTCGCCGTTCCTGCCCGACTCGAACCGCAGCGGCGGCTCGATCGGAGCCGGCGTTCGCGCGGGCAACTTCGAATTCCAGATCTCCAGCTTGTTCCTGTGGTTCCACGAGAGATCGATCGCCACGAACAAGGACAACTTCAACGGGACCTACAAGACGTTCGCGATCCTCCCGGGCGTCACGATCAAGTCGACGTTCTGACAGGGAGCAACATGAACATGAAAACCCCTTCTCCGTTCCTCCGCCTCGCTTCCGTCGCGGCCCTCGGCGCGGCTCTCGCCCTTCCGGCAGCCGCGCAGGTCGACCTCACCCGTATCGCCTTCGTCGGCGACTCCGAGGGAGCCGGCTTCTCGTCGGGCTGCCTCACGAAGCGCGTCCAGGTGGACTCCCCCATCTCGATCATCGCCCGCACGGCGGGTGTCGCGGACTTCCAGCAGCCCATCGTCAACGACCCGGGGCTGGGTGGCTGCATGACGCTGACGTCTCTCGCGCCGAGCTTCGGAGCCGAGCCCTCCACGGGCGTGCCCGCGAACCTCACCCTCCCGCGCCCCTATAACAACCTCTCGATCCCCGGCTGCTCGATCGGCGACATGGTGCGCGCCACGACCGGCTCCGAGACGCAGAGCGCGGGCGCCTGCCGCTCCTTCATCGACCTCGTGCTCCGCAACTCGGCGCTCCACATCGGATCGCCCATCGCACAGGCCGTCGCCCTCAACCCGACATTCGTCTTCCTCGAGAACGTGGGCAACGACTACCTCGGCGCCGTCACTTCCGGCACGGTCATCGACGGCGTCACGGTCACCCCGATCGCGAACTTCACGGCCGACATCAACACGGCGCTCACGACCCTGAAGAACAAGCAGCCGAAAGGCATCGTCTTCGGCGTCGCCGACGTGACGAGCATTCCGTTCGCGACGACGCTCCCGCCCTTCCTCACGAGCGGCGGCAAGCTCGTCCTCGACCCCGCCGGAAACCCAATCCCGCTCCTCGGTCCGAAAGGCTGCACCGCGCCAGCCACCGCCTGCGCGATTCCGGCGAACACGATCGTGACGCTGAACGCGGCGGCCTATCTGCCCTCCGGCTTCGGCATCCCGTGCGCGGTCGCGCCCACGGCCCCGAATTGCAACAAGCCGCTGCCGGCCGCCGCTATCGACGCGGCGCACCCCGGTGCCCTCATCTACGCGTCCGATGTCGCGTTCCTGAAGTCGCGGGGCGCCCAGTACAACGCGGCCATCCAGGCGGCCGCGACGGCGACGGGCTACAAGTACTACGACGTGAACGACTTTCTCCTCCGCCTCAAGGCGGGATTCGACATCGGCGGCGCGACGATCAACGCGAGCTTTCTCACGGGCGGCGCGTTCTCCTACGACGGCTTCCACCTCACGCCGATCGGTTACGCCCTCCTCGCGGACGACGTCATCCAGTTCATGAACGCGAATTTCGCGGCGAACCTCCCCCGCGTGAACCTGTCGACGTATCTCTTCAACGGCGGCACGAACGGCGGGCTCTCGGGCTCGAACGCGCTCTACGTGCCGCTCAACGGAGAGGACTTCGAGCGGGCCCTCGCGGGCATCTTCTCGCCCGAGTTCTCGAAGCAGCTCGCTTCGATGTTCTCGTTCCCGAAAGCCGCTCTCGTACAGGGCGACAGCGGCCAGGCCCCCCACCTCGAACCGCATCACCGCGGCGTCGAGCAGCCGTGAGCGGCCGGAAAACTAGGAGGACAATGTGATCTCAGCGGTTCTTGGGAAAGCGGCTCCGAGGCGTGGTGCCGCGGGCCTTGCGCTCTTTTCGGCCCTCTTCATGGCCGCCTGCACGTGCACGACCGGCGACGGATTCCGGATCACGAAGCCGGCGGAGGGCTCCCACATGGCCTCCGGAACGTCCGTCGAGGTCTGCGTGACGTCGGTCGGAGGCGATTACTGCACGTTCGCGCCGAAGGCCTACGAGGTGACGCTCGACGGCGACCAGAGCCGGATGATCGCCGCCGACGCGAAGCCGCTCTGCACGACGTTCGCGGGTGCCGCCGCCGGTCCGCACGTGGCCGACGCGTACGTCATGCGCCACGGCAAGAGGGCGGAGACGGCGCGCGTGAAGTTCACGATCGACCCGCCGCCTCCGCCTCCAACGCCTGTCCCGACGCCCGAGCCCACCCGCGTTCCGACTTCGGTCGCGGCGCCGCCGCCGCCGCCGCCCCCTCCGGCGGTCGAAGCCGAGATGGTCGCGATCACCCAGAAGGGCGGCTATCTCGAGGACATCTTCTTCGACTACAACAAGGCGATCATCAAGCCCGAGTATCACGAGCGTCTCAAGCGCGGCGCCCAGTGGATCAAGGATCATCCGGACACCATGGTCACGATCGAGGGGCATTGCGACCTCCGCGGGACGAGCCAATACAACCTGATCCTCGGCGAAAAGCGGTCGAAGGCGACCTACGACTGGATGGTCAAGCTCGGCGTCGACCCCTCGCGCATCTCGGCCACGACGGTCGGAGAAGCCAAGCCTTTCGCGTTGGGAAAGAGCGCGGCGGCCTTCGCCTCGAACCGGCGGTCCCACTTCATCATCACGAAGCGCTGAAGCGTCATTCTCCGGCTTTTTTCGCGGCCCGGGCCCCTCGACCCGGGCCGCTTGTCTTTCCGGCGGCGGGTAGGTTAGGCTGAGCCTTCGCGATTCGATCCGGATCGAGCTGTGGCGTTCTTCAGCCCTGTCGGAGTGGGCCGGCTAGAATCAATCAAGTCCTTGGAGAATCAATGATTTCCGCAACTGATATCCGCCCGGGAATGATCATCGTCTACAACGGCGAGCTGCACCGGGCACACAGCGTTCTCCACAAGACGCCGGGAAACCTCCGCGGATTCGTTCAGGCGAAGCTCCGCAACCTGAAATCAGGCGCGATGAACGAGCACCGGTTCCGGTCGGAAGACAAGGTCGAAAAGGCCTCCCTCGACACGCACCAGATGCAGTACCTCTACTCGGACACCGAGGGGCATCACTTCATGAACCAGGAGACCTTCGACCAGATCCGGCTGGACGACGAGGTCGTGGGCGAGTCGATGAAGTACCTCCTTCCGGAGACCGTCATCGAGATCGATTTCTACGAGGACAATCCCGTTTCCGTCGAGCTGCCAACGACTGTGAACCTGAGGATCGTCGAGGTGGAGCCCGGAATGAAGGGCGCGACCGCGTCAGCGTCCTACAAGCCCGCGAAGCTCGAGACGGGGCTCGTCGTCCAGGTCCCCCAGTTCGTCGAGGCCGGAACCGTCGTCAAGATCGACACGCGCGACGCTTCCTACCTGGAGCGCGTCTCCTGATTCTTCTCCTGGCCGCCGCCCTGGCCGGAACGGCTGGCGCCGGTGGAGAGGTGTCCCGGCCGGCCCCGTTCGCCCTGCTCGCGGACGCCCGGCTGGATGCGCCGGTCCGCGGCGTCCCTCCCGAGTCTGCTTCCGGCGGTGGCCCGCTCGCGCTGGCCTGTCCGGCCCGCGATCCCGAGGACGGCCGCTGCTATCCCACGGCGGACGCCGCGGATCTCGCGTGGCTGGCCCGGTCCGGAAAGCCCTCCGCCGTCGCGACCCGGCGCGCGGAAGCGGCAGAAGACGATCCCGACGACCCGGACATCGAGGATTCGGAGGACGGCGGCGGCCTCGCTCCCGTCGACCCGTCGATGAACGGCACGTCGAATCCGGCCCGCCTCGCGTTCTGGAAGAATCTCGCGAAGACGGTTACGGGTCTCGTCGTGCGCAAGACGAACAGCAGCCCGGTCTCGGTTCCCGAGGAAGAGCTCGCCGAGCTCTTCACGACCGAGTTCCCGCTGCCTCTCGGCGTCTTCGACCGGGCGAAGTACCACGACTCATTCCTCGCGAAGCGGGGCAAGCACAAGAAGCACCACGCGATCGACCTCCCCGCCCCGCGCGGCACGCCGGTGGTCGCGGTCGCGGACGGCGTCATCGAACGCCTGGGCCGCGACAAGCGCGGCGGCAAGGTGGTCTACCTGCGCGACTCCACCTCGAAGTACACGTTCTTCTACGCGCACCTCGCGCGCCACGAAAAGGGCCTGAAGGCCGGCGACCACGTCGTGAGAGGGCAGCGGCTCGGAGACGTCGGGTCGACCGGGCACGTCATCGGCGGCCCGCACCTTCACTTCGCGATCTTCCGGGACGAGGACGCCGCCGGAAGGGCCCTCGTCGTGAACCCCTACCTCGTCTTCAGTCCGCTCCTGACGGCGCGCTGACGAGGAGGGCGGACCTCTCCGCGGGCGTGAACGCTTCCGGCGATACCGTCGAAGCGCTCCGCGAGAGCGCGATGTTCCTTACGGAGGAAGAGGTCCCCGTCGGAGAAATCGACGTTCGTCCCGGAAGGATAGACTGAGTCTCCAGTGAGTCAGGACGATCGCGCCCTGATCGATCGTGGTGTCATTCGCGACCGATTCCTCTCCGAGTTCGCTCTCGCTCTGGTCGAGGGCGTTCAGCTCCAGGAGTTTCTGGACTGGTCGGTCGCGCAGATCGGTCGCATCCTCGAGGTGGACCGCCTCACCCTGTTCCTGTTCGGTCCGGGCGCCGACGACGGGAGTCTCGTCGTCCGCACGTCCTGGGCGGCGGACGGGATCGAGTCCGTGCCCGCGTCGATGCCCGTTTCCGAGTCGTTCGTGACGGCCCGGATGAGGCAGTTCGAGCCGCTGGTGATCGACGACGTTTCGGCGTCGAGCGACCTCGAGGAGGTCGGAGAGACTCTGCGCGCGCTCGGGACGAAGTCGGTCCTCGCCGTCCCGATCGGTATCGACGGAGCCCTCCGGGGATTCGTCTCGGCGGCGACGGTCAAGGAGCGGCGCGCGTGGGCCGAGGAGGACGTCGCGTTCCTCGAGTCCGCGGTCCACCATCTTTCCGCCGCACTCAAGCAGACGGAGCTCGTCGAGGAGCTCGGACGGGAGCGCGACCGGCTCTCGGTTCTCTTCGATCTTGCATCCGCCGTGCAGCGGTCGACGACGGTGAACGACGTCGTCGAGACCGCGCTCTCCGGCCTGCGCGACACGCTGCTCTTCCCGATCGGCGCGTTCACGCTGATCTCTCCGGAAGGGGACGCGGTGATCGGCCTCGGGGGCTACGGCGGTACGGACGCGGGGAACTTCTCCGGCCGGATTCCCCTCACGCCCGAGCGGCCGACGGCGTCCTTCCGGGTTCTCGAGTCGGGCCAGCCCCTGATCGTCAGCGACGTCGAGGAGGAGCCGGAGGGACCCTCGAAGGAGCGCTTCCGCCAGCTCGGTGCGGTCTCGTTCGGGGTGTTCCCGATGCGCTCGGCCGGAAAGACGATCGGGGTCATGAGCGTCGCGAGCCGGGACACGTCTCGGCGGATCGAGTTCGACGACGTGGAGACGCTCCAGTCGCTCGCGGATTTCGTGGGAGTCGCACTCGAGCAGCGGAGGTCGGCGGACGCCGTCGCCCAGGCGATGCGCGAGGCGCGAAGTCTGGCGGACGCCTCGCACGCGCTCCTGACCCGGACGGCGGACCGCGGCGTTCTCCTCGACCAGATCCTCGACGCGCTTGCGCAGCACTTCGGGCACGAGGCGTGCTCTCTTCTCCTGGTCGACCACGCCCGCGGAGTCCTCGTGCAGATCGGGCGGCGCGGCCAGTGGTGGTCTCCCGTCGATCCGGTCTCCGTGATCCCGCTCGACGCGCCCGGCCTCATCGCCCGCGGCGCGCGCACGGGGCGCATCGTGAACGTGCCCGACGTGGCGAGCGAGCCGGGTTACGTCGTGGGGTGGCCCGACGCGCGCGCCGAGCTCGTCGTTCCCCTCATCCTCGACGATCGCGTCGTTGGGGTCTTCGACCTCCAGTCGGGCCGCCCGGGCGCATTCTCGGACGCCGACGCGCGCACGATCTGCTCGTTCGCCGAACGCGCCGCCCTCGCGCTCCGGCTCTCGGAGCTCGTCGGAACGCTCGAGAACCGCACGCGGACCCTCGAGACCGTTACGCGGGCGACGCAGCTCCTGAATTTCCGCCTTCACGCTCCGGACGTCCTCACGTCGGTCGTCGAGGAGACGACCCGTGCGTTCCTGGCGGCCGACGGGTGCGTCGCGTGGGTCTCGGACGCGGAGGGCCTGAACCTGTCCGTCGCCGCCGCCGACGGCCTCGGCGCGATGACACTGCGCACGGCCGGAACGGCCCCCCACGCGCTCTCGCATCTCGTGTGCGCGGGCCGGGCGTTTCTCGAGAACCAGATCGTCTTCAAGCAGGTGGACGGATTCGACGAGCTGGCCGCGGGCTGGGATGCGGGTGCCCGCGCGCGGGCGAGATCCGCGGTCGAAGACGTCGAGGCGCACTCACTGATGGCGGTTCCCATCCGGGTCGGAGACCACCGGCTCGGCGTTCTCGAGGTCCTCGCGATCCGACGGAACGCGTTCACGCCGGAGGACGGAGAAACCCTTGCGCTCCTTGCGGAGCAGTCGGCCATCGCGCTCCGGAACGCGCGCCTCATCGAGGAGCTGCAGAAGAGCAACCGCCTGAAGGACGACTTCCTCGCGAACCTCTCCCACGAGATCCGGACGCCGCTCACCGGAATCGTCGGCTGGGCCGAAGTCCTGCTGGATTCCCGCCGCGAGGACGCCGAGGCCCGGCGCGCCCTGGAGGCGATCCTGGGTCAGGCCGATACACTGAGCCGGATGCTGGCCGACCTCATCGACCTCTCGCGGATCGACAACTTCGGCCTCGAGATCCGGCGGGGCCCGGTCGCGATTCCGGAGATCCTCGCGGACGCGCTCGACGCGGTTTCACCCGGAGCACAGCGCAAGGGCGTCGCGATCCGCAGCGCGCTCGATCCCGGGCTGCCCGGCGTCGAGGGAGACGCGGTGCGGCTCAAGCAGGTCCTCTGGAACCTCCTCGCGAACGGAGTGAAGTTCACGCCGGCCGGAGGGACGGTACGGGTGTTCGGTCGTTCCGTTTCGGGCGGAGGCCTCGAGATCGTAGTGGAGGACGAAGGGCACGGGATCGATCCGGAATTCCTCCCGCTCATCTTCGATCGCTTCCGGCAGGAGGAAACGTCTTCGAACCGCCGGTTCGGCGGCCTCGGAATCGGACTCGCGATCGCGCGGGCCATCGTGATCGCGCACGGGGGAACGATCGCCGCGGAGAGCGAAGGACGCGAACGTGGAAGCCGGTTTCGCGTCACGTTTCCCAGGGACCGCGTCGTCGCCCTGCCGGCCGACGGAGGGCGCCGCCGGAAGGAGGCCGTCCAGTGAGCGCGGCCGCCCTCGCTCTTCTCGAGGAACGGCTCCGCCAGGCCGAAGAGCGGATCGCGGCGCTGAACCGGATCGGCATCGCGTTGTCGGCGGAACGGGACCTGGAGAAGCTGCTCGAGACGATCCTCACGGAGTCGCGCCGCTTCTCCTCGTCCGAGGCGGGCAGTCTCTATCTCGCGGAGGAATCGCCCGAGGGCCGGCGCCTGAGGTTCAAGCTGGCGCAGAACGAGGCGGTCTCGTTCGCGTTTTCCGAGCGGACCGTGCCCGTGGACGAGGGAAGCCTCGCGGGCTGGGTCGCGGTACACGGGGAGCCGCTGGTCCTCGAGGATGCCTACGCGCTACCCGCGGGTGCGCCGTACCGCCACAACCACGCGTTCGACGAGTCCACCGGATTCCGCACCCGCGCGATGCTCGTGGTGCCGATGAAGGACCACCGCGGAGAGCTCGTCGGCGTCCTGCAGCTCATGAACAGGCGCGCGCGCGCCGGAGACGCGTACGAGACTTACCCGGACGACCTCGTCCCGCTGCTTCTCTCCCTCGCGACGCAGGCCGCGGTTTGCGTGAAAGCGAACCAGCTGACCGCGTCCATCCGGCGACTCTTCGAGAATTTCGCTCAGGCGGCCATCGTCGCGGTCGAGCAGCGCGATCCGACGACGGCCGGGCACAGCAGCCGCGTGTCGACGCTCTCCGTGGGCCTCGCACAGATCGTAGACCGCGCGACGGACGGGCCTTACGCGGCCCTTTCCTTCTCCCGCGAGGAGCTCTACGAGATCGGGACCGCGGCCCTCCTTCACGACTTCGGCAAGATTTCGATCCCGGAGCGCGTGCTCGTCAAGGCGAAGAAGCTTTCCGACGAGAGCCTCGGAAAGATCCGGGACCGGTTCGACTTGTCCCGGGTGGCCGCCGAGGCCGCCGAGGCCCGTGATCTTCTCGAGAAGCGGGCCCGGGACGGAGAGCGCGTGAATCCGTCGGACCTCGAGGAGCTGGACAAGGGGGCGCGGGAACGCTCCCGGGAATACGACATGCTCTTCGAGGAGATCCTCGCGGCGAATGAACCCACGATCATGCCGAAGGACGCCCGGGGCCGGCTCGAGGCGCTTCTCGCGAGGGTGACGCGCGACGGGAGGGGCGCGGAGACGACGCTCCTTCTGCCGGAGGAGTTCCGCTTCCTCTCCATCACGCAGGGGAGCCTCTCGGACGAGGAGCGCCGCGCGATCGAGAGCCACGTCTCGCACACGTGGCGTTTCCTGTCGACGATCCCGTGGACCGCGGATCTCGCACGCGTGCCCGAGATCGCGTACGCGCACCACGAGAAGCTCGACGGAACGGGCTATCCGCGCGGGCTTTCGCGCGCCGACATCCCGCCAGCCGCGCGCACGCTGTCGGTGTGCGACGTCTACGACGCGCTGACCGCCTCGGACCGTCCCTACAAGAAAGCGGTCCCGCGCGACGCCGCGCTCTCGATTCTGGAGAGTGAGGCGAAGCGCGACCGGCTCGACGCGTGGCTGGTCGCGGCGTTCATCGAAGGCAAGGTCTGGACGTCGCTGGCTCCGTGAGGATGCGTATCCGCGCGGTACTCGCGGCCGTCGCGTTGCACGTGATGATGGCGCCTGCGGCGGCTTCCGCACCCGCGAGGTGGCACTTCGTCTTCGGGAAGACGTGGGAGATTTCGATATTCTTCGAAAGGGAAGAAAAGGGGGACACGGCCCGTCTCCTCGTGAAGGCACCTCAGGGGCGGTTCGTCTTCGCTTCGAGCCAGGATGCTGCCGGGCGGGATTCGATGGAGTCGATCCGGCGCCTCCCGGACGGCGAGACGTTCACCCGACGCCTCGTTCTCTCTTCATTCGAAAAAATCCCCTCCTGCTCCTCCGTGCGCGCTCCCGACGCGTGCATCATCTTCTCCGGTCGGGACGGCTCGTTCGCTGCGGGCTTCTCCGAGTTCGGCGACGAAGGAGCGGCAAAGGCGCGGCGGCGCGCGACCGGGCTCGTCTCGCCGGCGTTCCGGGATGCGCTTTTCGGCCTCGCGCCTCTTCTTCCCGCGGTCGCGGAGTTCGGGTCCTACACGAGCGACTTCCTCGGCCTCGTCTGGCCGGACCGCTTCACGAAGCGGCAGTCGCTTCGGAAGGGCGAACGCGTGCAGGGCTGCGACTTCGACGCGGGGTTCGGCTTCCCCTGCACGCCGGAGGAGCGCGCCCGGGAGAAAAAGCGATTCGCGGGCGACGAACGACAGCGGCGCGCGGAGTAGTCTCGCCAGGTGTCCGAGCCCCCGGCCCCCCGCAAGTACGTTCTCCGCCGGGCTGGACCGTCGAAGAGCTATCGTGTCGACTACGGGCGCGAGCTCAACGAGGAGCAGAAGGCCGTGGTCTTCGCGGGCGACGGACCGACGCTGGTCGTCGCGGGCGCCGGCTCCGGCAAGACCCGTACGCTCGTCTACCGGGTCTCGCGCCTCATCGAGGACGGGGCAGACCCGGCGTCGCTTCTGCTTCTCACGTTTACGAACCGGGCGGCGAAGGAGATGAAGCGCCGCGTCGAGTCGCTGATCGGCGCGGACCTGAACCGGGCGACGGCTGGAACGTTTCACTCGGTGGCGGCACGCCTCCTGCGCCCTTACGCGGAGCGGCTCTCGTACAAGTCGAACTTCACGATCCTCGACGCGGAAGACACGAAGGACCTCCTCGAGTCCGCGACCTCAGACGTCGGCGTCCCCGTGACGGAGCGGCGATTTCCGAAGGGGGATCTCCTGCGGGCGATCGTGTCGCTCTGCGTGAACACGGGCCGGCCGCTCGACGACGTGATCACGGCCGAGCATCCGCATTTCCTTTCCCAGATGGACGCGATCCGGGCCGTCGTGCACCGCTACCTCGAACGCAAGGTCGCCGCGAACGGAATGGACTACGACGACCTCCTTCTGAACTGGAAGAGACTCATGCTCGAGCACGCGGAAGTCCGGCGGAGCTTCGGCGCGCGCTTCCGGCACGTGCTCGTCGACGAATACCAGGACGTCAACCATCTCCAGGCCGGCCTCGTCGACCTCGTCGTACAGGACGTCGCGTCGCCGAACGTGATGGTCGTGGGCGACGATGCGCAGTCGATCTACTCGTTCCGGGGCGCGGACTTCGAGGCGCTCCTCGGGTTCCCGGACCGCCATCCGGGGACGCGCGTCTTCTCGCTCGAGACGAACTACCGCTCGACGCCCGAGATCCTGCGCCTCGCCGACGCGTCCATCGCCCACAACACGCGCCGCTTCGAGAAGACCCTTCGCGCGACGCGGCCGTCGGGCGTGCCCGTGGCCGTCGTCGGCACGGCGGACGTCTCCCAGCAGGCCGAATTCGTGGCGCAGCGGGTGCTCGAGCTGCGCGACGAGGGCACGCCGCTCGCCGAGATCGCGGTTCTCTACCGGGCTCACCACCAGGCGCTGGAGCTCCAGATCGAGCTGACGCGCCGCGGGATCCCGTACGAGATCCGGTCGGGGATGCGCTTTTTCGAGCAGCAGCACGTGAAGGACGTCCTCGCATACCTGCGCATCCTCGCGAATCCGAAGGAGGAAACGTCTTTCAAGCGGATCCTGAAGCTGTTGCCGAAGGTGGGGGAGCGCACCGCCGCGACGCTCTGGACGGCGGTCGCCGACAGTCCGGATCCGGTCGGATCCTTCCTGCGCCTCGACCTCCGGAAGGCTCCCGCGGGAGCGCAGGGCGCGCTGAAGAAGCTCGCGTCGACTCTGGAGTTGCTGCGTCGGCCGTCCCTGCTGTCCGCGCCCGCGGAAGCGATCCGGTTCGTCGTGGACGAGGGCGGCTACGCGGACGTCGCGAAGACGAAGTTCGAGAACCACCAGTCCCGGCTCGACGACCTCGAGGCTCTGGCGCAGTTCGCGCTGCCCTACGACGGCGTCGAGAGCTTCCTCGAGGAGGTCACGCTCTTCGGCGAGCCCACCGGCGAGACCGTGATTGCCGGCGACGCGGAGGACGAGCGGCTCGTGCTGTCCTCGGTCCACCAGGCGAAGGGTCTCGAATGGCGCGCCGTGTTCGTGATCGGACTCATCGAAGACCGGTTCCCGAACGTGCGGGCGGCGCGGACCTCGGACGGCCTCGAGGAAGAGCGGCGCCTCTTCTACGTGGCGGCGACGCGCGCGAAAGACGAGCTCCTCTTCGTCCACCCGCTCGCCGCGTTCGACCGGTACGGCATCGTCGTCGTGACCGAGCCGAGCCGCTTCCTCAGGGAGCTGCCCGAGGATCTCTTCGAGCGCTGGGTGCTCGAGTCGGGACCGCCGCTTCCCCGCCTCGACGGCCCGGCCGCGCCGCGCCTCGTGGAGAGGGGGGATCCGACGCTCGAAGCGGACGAGGACGAGCCCGTCAACTGACCGGGGCTGGCCTCCGCCGGGCGAACGGGAGGGGACCTACAATCGGGCGATGAGCGACTCGCGCATGGTGCGTTTCGAGGGCCGGGTCCTCTATCTGACCGAGGACGCGCACCTCCTGCGCGGCCAGCTCGAGGGCGAAGACCTTCCCTGGGACCCGAACGACCCAGCCCATCGCCTCAGGGACGACCTTTCGACGGACGAGATCACGCCCGGCTGGACGTGTTTTCATCACGACGCGACCCTCGGACGGTTCGCGTACCTCGGCGTCACATGTCAGGACGGCGCGGCGCGCGTGCAGCCGGTCGGCGAGGACGCGGTTCGGCGCGGCGGTTTCGGGGTTTCCGTGGCCGGGCGCCGCCGCGGGAAGGGTTCCTCCCGCGAGCAGGCGCCCTACGCGGAGCGCGCCGCGGGGATCCGCCTCCTCGTCGCCGAGAGCTTCGAGCGCATTTACCGTCAGAACGCGATCAACCTCGGCCTCCTCCTCACGACGGACTTCTCCGTTCTCGAGCGCGTGCGCCGCGGCGAGGACATCCCGCTCGCCTTCTTCACCGAAGCCGAGGACCCGATCACGCGCGCCGTGATCGAGGCGGGCGGGTTCCTCCCGTACACACGCGCGCGTCTCGCGGGGCGCTCCGTTCCGCCCGCCGTCGCGACGCGCCCCCGCGGCATGACCCTCGCCGAGAAGATCCTCGCGCGCCACGCCGTGGGAGGTCCGGTCCCCGCCGTCGAGCCCGGAGACACCTTTTTCGTCCGCGCGGATCTGAGGTTCTCCCACGAGTACGTCACGCCGATGGCGGCCGCATGCTTCGAGGCCGAGCTCGGAGAGGATGCCCGCGTGCGCGATCCCGGCTCCGTGCTTCTCTTCCGCGACCACCTTTCGCTTCTCGGCGAGGTGATGCCCGAGGAACGCAAGAGGCGCGGCCTCCTCGCTCTCGCGGACTCCCTCGCGACGCGCCAGGAGGAGTTCGCGGCCGCGCAGGGCATCCGGCTTTACGGTGCCGGCGAAGGCATCTGCCATTCCATCGTCTTCGAGCGCCACGCGCTGCCGGGCCAGGTCGTCGTCGGTTCCGATTCGCACACGACGCACGCGGGTGCGCTCGGCTGTCTCGCGTTCGGAATCGGCACGACGGAGGTCGCGTGCGCGTGGCTCTCGGGCGACGTGCGCGTGAAGGTGCCCGCCACGATCCGCGTCGTCCTCGAGGGGGTACGCCCGCCTGGCGTCGCGGCGAAGGACGTCATGCTCGCGCTCCTCGCGCACCCTTACTTCAAGGGCGGCGGGGCGATCGGCAAGGTTCTGGAATACGCGGGGGAAGGGGTAGATTCCCTCTCCATCGACGAGCGCGCGACACTCACGAACATGGCGGCCGAGGCGGGCGCATTCGCCGGAATCGTCGCTCCGGACGAGACGACGGCGCGCTTCCTCGCCGAGCGCCGCGGCCTCGCGCTCGACGAGGTGCTCGCTCTCTGCCGCGGTCTCTCGTCGGACGAGGACGCCGTCTTCGACTCGGTGCTGAAGCTCGACCTCTCCGCGCTCGCTCCGCTCGTCGCGCTGCCGGGGGACCCGGGCAACGGCGTGCGGATCTCGGACCTGCCCCTCCCGGTCCGGATCGACATCGCGTACGGCGGCTCGTGCACGGCCGGCAAGCGTGAGGACATGGAGATGCTCGCGGCCGTGCTCGCCGAAGGCCTCGCGAAGGGCCGGCGCGTCGCGCCGGGTGTCACGTTCTTCATCCAGTTCGGCAGCCGGGACGTGCGGGAGTGGTGCCGCGAAAAGGGCTACCTCGATCTCTTCACGAGAGCCGGCGCGCTCCTGGTCGAGCCGGGGTGCGGGGCCTGCATCAACGCCGGGCCGGGAGTTTCGACGCGCGACGACCAGGTCACCGTGAGCGCGATCAACCGCAACTTTCCCGGACGCAGCGGTCCGGGACGCGTCTACCTCGGGAGCCCGTACGTGATCGCGGCCTCGGCGCTCGCGGGAAGGATCGTCGCGTGGTCGCCAGCCGCCTGAGGCCGCTCGCGGCCCTCGTCGTGGCCGCCCTGGCCGCGGGGGGATGCCGGTTCGCGTGGAACGTCTGGTCGCGCGGGGAGCTGGCCCGCGACGTAACCGCCCTGATCGCCAGCGAGGGAGTCCTCGTGTCGGGCGTGAAGTGCCGGATGTTCGGAACGCTCCGCGCGGGCGCGTGCATCGTGCCCCTCACCGCCGAGCAGACGACGGTCCTCGTCAGCTCTCTGAAGCTTCGAGTCCTCGCGCCCACCGAGAACGTCCGCGAATTCGCCGGGGGCTGCTCGGAGACGCGCCCGTTCGACACGGACTTCGTCCGGGCCTTCCGGACGAGCGCGTTCCGGCCGCCGGAGCTGAAGCTTCGCGACGGCGGGTCGTTCGACTACCTGTATCTCTACCAGCACCCCACGACGAAGAGTGCGTGCCTCCAGGTGTCCTACACCCAGGAAGGCGCGACGAAGGCGTCTCCGATCACGAACTGACGCGAAGAGGCCCCCGATCGCCCGGGGGCCCTGGCCGCATTCCGGTTACTTGCCGACCACCTTCACGACGGCGGTCGAGCCGGGGATCTTTTCTCCCTCCATCGGCTCGAAGCGGCCGGCGAGACAGCCGGCGAGGAATTTCTCGGCGCGGGCGTTGAAGTCGATGCGGTTCTCGGGCCGCGCGAACCCGTGCCCTTCGTCGGAATAGAGGACGTACGTGACGTTGCCCTTGTTCTTCTCGATCGCGTCGACGATCTGCTCGGACTCTTTCACGTTCACGCGCGGGTCGTTCGCGCCCTGCCCGATGAGGAGCGGCCGGACGATCCTGTCGGCCTTGAACAGCGGCGAGGCGTCGTGGATGAGCGCGGCGTCCTTCGGGTCGTCCACGTTGCCCATGCGCACGTCGAACATCGCGCGGATCGGCTTCCAGTAAGGAGGAATCGAGGCGATGAGCGTCTTGATATTCGACGGGCCGACGATGTCGACCGAGCAGGCGAACTTCTCGGGAGTGACGGTGACGGCGGCAAGCGCGGCGTAGCCGCCGTAGGAGCCGCCCATGACCGCAATTCTCTTCGGATCCGCGATTCCCTGCTTGATCGCCCAGTCCACAGCGTCGATGAGGTCGTCGTGCATCTTCAGGCCCCACTGCCGGTTGCCCGCGTTCAGGAACTTCTTCCCGTAGCCCGTCGAGGCGCGGAAGTTCGTCTGGAGGACCGCGTAGCCGCGATTCGCGAGCCACTGCGCATAGGCGCCGTAGCCCCAGGTGTCCCGGCCCCACGGGCCGCCGTGCACGAAGAGAACCATGGGGAGGTTCTTCGGCGCGATGCCCACGGGAAGCGTGAGGTAGGAGTTGAGCGTCAGGCCGTCGCGCGCCTTGATGGCGACCGGCTTCATCTCGGCGAGGGCCAGCCCCTCGAGCTTCGGCTGCGCCGTGAAGAGGAGCGTCCCCTTCTTCGTCGCGCGGTCCCAGGCCCACCACGATGCGGGGCCACGGTCGGACGTGAACGCGACGAGCCACCGGTCGTCCTTCTCGGTGCGGTTCACGATCGCGAAGTCGCCGGGGTTCAGCTTCTGGATGCCGTCGAAGTCGGCCTGGATGGACGGGTCGAGGACCTTCCACGAGAGGCGTCCGGGCGCGAAGCCCACGGCCTGCACGGTGTGCTGCTTCGGCTGGATGACGACCGGGCCGGCGTCCACGTCCGGCGAGACGGCGAGGACCTTCTCGGAGCCCGTCGCGAGGTTGCGTTCGACGAGGCGAGCCGTGTCGCTGCCGATGGAAGACTTGAGGTATACGGAGAGGCCGTCCTTCGTGAAGTCTTCGAATTCGAGGATCTCGTCCGGGCCGACCTTGAGCAGCGTCCGCCAGGGTGATTTCGCGTCGTCGCGGACGCGGATCTCCGTGCCGCCGTCCGGCGTCTGGGCCTGCGCCGCCCGGACCTGGAATTTCGCGTCCGTGCTCCAGCCCGCGACGTCGCCGGGGTTTTCGGTATCGAGCGTGAGGGCGCCGGTCTTCAGGTTCAGGCGCTGGACGTCCATCAACTGACGGTTCCGGATGTTCGCTTCGATCAGGACCTCGTCGGGAAAGTCCGGGCTGAGGTCGGCCACGCCCGCGCGCACGCCTTGGAACGGGGTGTAGTCGCGGACGTTGCCCGACGCGAGGTCGACGCCGAAGACGTGGAAGTTCTCGTCGCCGTCGTTGTCCTGCTGGTAGAGAAGAGTCGCGTTGTCCTGGGCCCAGAAGTACTGGCGGATGCCACGCTTCTTGTCGGCGGTGACCATCTTGTCGTCGTCCTTGCCCACGGTCTTGACCCAGACCTGGAGGACGTTCTTCTTGTCGGGGGCGATCCACGCGAGGCGCTGCCCGTCCGGGGAGAGCTTCGGGCTTGCTCTCTCGGGATTTCCGAAGAGGATGTCGCGCGAGATGAGCGGCGGCGCCTGGGCGGGGAGGGGCGCGGCGGGAAAAAAGAGGGCGAGGGCAGCGGCGGTCCTCGCGAACCGCATGAGGGGCGATTTCGGCATGAGAAAGAAGTCTCCTTGCCCCTGAATACGGGGATTCGGCCCCCATGGTTCTCGCGGGTCTCTTTCCCGAGGAACCTCCAGGCGATCCCGGCGTATTTCTTCTGAAATAGGGCTCCGCCCGGGAGGCTTCGGACATGGTTAAGCTGTTGAAAAGTCTGCTCGCGCTCGTGCTTCTGGCGGGAGCCGCGACAGGTGTCTACGCCTACAGCCGGGGAGGAAAGAAGGCTGACGGCGGTATGAAGCTGATCGACGCGCAGCTCGGCTCGATCACCGAGAAGGCGGTCGCCGTCGGTCAGATCCAACCCCGCCAGAAATTCTCGGTGAAATCCAAAATCTCCGGGATCGTGCGCTCGTGCCGGGTCGAGGTGGGCGACAAGGTGAAGGCCGGCGACCCGCTGTTCGAGATCGGCCCCGACCCGACGCCCCTCGAGCTGACGGAAGTCGACCGCGCGGTCGAATCGGCGAGGGCGACGTTCCAGAGAGCGCAGCTCGAATTCGACCGTTCGCAGGAATTGTTCCGGCAGGGAATCACGGCCAAGTCGGACGTCGACCAGAAGCGTGAGGGCTTCGAGCTCGCGAAAGTCGCGCTCAACAAGGCCGAGCAGGACCGCGACCTCACGCGCAAGGGCAGCCTCGCGAAGACGGCCACGACGGGGCTCGAGTCGATCATCCGGGCGCCGGCGGCCGGGACGATCCTGACGCGCCTCGTGAACCCGGGCGACCCCGTCGTCCCGCTCACGTCCTACCAGCCCGGCACGGAGCTCGCGACGATCGCGGACATGAGCGACCTCATCTTCAAGGGGACGGTGGACGAGATCGACGTCGGCAAGCTGCACGTCGACCTCCCGGCCCGCATCAAGGTCGGCGCCCTTCCGACCGACGTCGTGACGGGAAGGGTCTCGCGTATCGCCCCGCAGGCGCAGCAAAAGGACGGTGCGACGCTCTTCGACCTAGAGATCGAGCTCGAGAAGAACCCGAAGATCACGCTTCGTGCGGGCTACTCGGCGAACGCCGACCTCATCATCCGCGAGAAGAAGGACATCGTCACGATTCCCGAGCGCCTCGTCCTGTGGGAGGACGGCGGCAAGAAGAGTTTCGTCGAGATCCCGGACGAGAAGGCGAAGAGCAGCAAGCTCGAGCCGAAGAAGATCGAGATCAAGCTCGGCATTTCGGACGGCATGAGCATGGAAGTGATCAGCGGACTCAACAAGGGCGACAAGGTCATCCAGAGGCCGCCGAAGGAAATCTCTTAGGAAGAGAAGATTTCTTAGAAAGGGGATCCGGGCGGACTCGCTTTCCTTTCAAAGAAATTTGCAGAACTTGACGAAACAGGAAGATGGCAACATTTACTGAAGTCCTTCGCCAGCTCTTTCGCGACGTGCGGAGCCAGAAGCTGCGCACGTTCCTCACGGTCTTCGGCATCGTGTGGGGCACGGTCGCGGTGACGCTGCTTCTCGCCTTCGGGACGGGCCTGAAAAAGCAGATGATCAAGAACACGGCGGGGCTCGGGGACCGGATCTGCATCGCGTGGCCCGGGCTCACGTCGGTTCCCTATCAGGGCCTGGGCAAGGGCCGCCGCATCCGGCTCATGGAAGAGGACGTCGACGCGATCCGGCGGGAAGCGGAGGGTCTTTCGGGGGTTTCGAGCGAGTACTCGAACTCGATGAAGCTGCACCTCGATCTTAAGACCTGGCCCGTCGACGTCTCCGGCGTCTCGCCGGACTTCGGACGCATGCGGAACCTCATCCCGCGCGAGGGGGGGCGCTTCGTCGATCCCGTTGACATGAAGGAGCAGCGGCGGGTCCTGTTCCTTGGCGACAAACTGGCCGAGAACGTCTTCGGGAAGGACGAGCCGGTCGGGAAGACCGTGATGCTCGGCAACTCGCCGTTTCTCGTCGTCGGCGTCCTCCAGACGAAGACGCAGGACTCGAACTACAACGGCCGCGACAACGACAAAGCGTACATGCCGGGCACGACCTACCTCGCCCTAACGGGCGAGAAGTACGTCAACAACGTCATCTATCAGGCGACCTCCGCATTCGAGACCGACCCGCTCTCGTCTCGGATCCTCGAGATCGTCGGCAAGCGCAAGAAGTTCGATCCGAAGGACAAGGAGGCCCTTTCCGTGTGGGACACGACGGGTCAATTCAAGTTCTACGACACCTTCATGCTCGCATTCACGGGCTTCCTCGGGATCGTGGGCTCGCTCACCCTCGTCGTCGGCGGCATCGGCGTGTCGAACATCATGAACGTCGTCGTCGAGGAGAGGACGCGGGAGATCGGGATCAAGATGGCGCTCGGCGCGAAGCAGAGCTTCATCCTCTCCCAGTTCCTCCTCGAGACGCTCCTCGTGACCGCGTTCGGCGGGCTCGCCGGGTTCGCAGTCTCGATCGCGATCTGCGCCATGTTCCCGCACTTCGGCCTCACGGACTCGATCGGCGTGCCGGAGGTCTCCACCGGCGTCGCCGCGATCACGATTGGCATCCTCGGTTTCATCGGTCTTCTCGCCGGGTGGTTCCCGGCGCGGGAGGCGTCGCGGCTGGATCCGGTCGTGGCGATGAAACTTTGACGAAAACTCTGACGGGCGGGCGAACGGTTCCAGTGGTCCTGACGCTCTTCTCGCAGTCCTCCCGGCTCGCGAAAAAGCGGGCCTTCCTCACGATCGCCGCGATCGCGTGGGGCACTGTCGCGATCCTGCTTCTCCTGTCCTTCGGAGAGGGACTCAAACGCCAGATGGACCGCAACCGCCGCTCGACGGGCGAGAACCTCGCGGTGATGTGGCCTAACGAGACGTCAAAGCCGTGGAAGGGGATGCCGCCGGGCCGGCCGATCCGGCTCACGACGGACGACGTCCCCTTCATCGCCGAGCGCATGCCGGAGCTCGCCGCCGTCATCGGGGAGAACACGTCGGGGCGCACGGTCCTGACGTATGGGCGCAAGACCGTCAACGGCCGCGTCCTCGGCACGAACACCGTCTACGGCGAGGCGCGCAAGCACTACCCGCTCCCCGGCGGCCGCTTCTTCTCCGAGGCGGACGAGGCGGAGAAGCGGCGCGTCATCTTTCTCGGTGACGAGCTGGCCAAGGACATCTTCGGGAAGGAAGACCCGGTTGGAAAGACCCTCCTCGTGAACAACTCCCCGTTCACGGTGATCGGCGTCATGCAGCACAAGACGCAGATGGGCGTTTACGGCGGTCCCGACCAGAACCACGCCGTCATTCCGTGGACGACGTTCAAGGCGATCTTCGGGCGGGACCGGCTGAACGTCCTCGTGATCCAGTCGCGGAGTCCGGAGGAGATGGAACCAGAGCTCAAGCGCCTGAACGAGATCGTCGGGGCGAAGTACGGCTTCGACCCGACCGACGAGCGCGCCCTCTCCACCTGGAACATCGTCAAGAACACCACGAACGGCCGGAAGATGTCGATCGGCATCCAGCTGTTCCTCGGCCTCATCGGGGCGATGACCCTCCTCGTCGGCGGCATCGGCGTCGCGAACATCATGTACGCGGTCGTCAAGGAGAGAACGCGGGAAATCGGCGTGAAGATGGCGCTCGGCGCGAAGGCACGCTGGATCACGTGGCCGTTCGTCCTCGAAGGGCTCGTCTACACGCTTCTCGGCGGCGTCGCCGGGCTCGTGATCGCGATCCTCATCGTGACGGGGCTCGGCATGATTCCGGACGGCTCGAACCGCGTGCTCGCGTTTCTCGGGCGGCCCACGCTCTCGCCCGTGATCGCGGCGGGCACCGCGGGCATCCTCGGCGCGATCGGGCTGATGGCCGGCTACTTCCCCGCGCGCCGGGCGGCCGCGATCGACCCTGCCGCGACCCTGCGCTACGAGTAGGAGACAAAAGGAGACTTCATGCCCCGCGACGCACGGACTCTCGCGACTCCCGTGGACGACATCATCCTCATGGAGGACATCCGGAAGGTCTACGACACGGGGAAGGTAAAGGTCGAGGCCCTGAAGGGAGTGAGCTTCTCGATCAAGAAGGGCGAGTTCGTCGCGATCGTCGGCCCGTCGGGCTCCGGCAAGTCGACCCTCATGAACCTCCTCGGATGCCTCGACACGCCGACGAGCGGCAATTACCGGCTGGGCGGCGAGGCCGTGGCCGGCCTCTCGCGCGATCAGCTCGCGGACGTCCGCAACCGGCGCGTCGGCTTCGTGTTCCAGTCCTTCAACCTGCTTCCCCAGATCTCCTCCCAGGAAAACGTCGAGATGCCGATGCTCTTCGGCGGCGTGCCGCAGCGCGAAAGGCGGACGCGCGCCGCCGCGCTCCTCGCGAAGGTCGGGCTCGAGGACCGCCTCGACCACAAGCCGACGGAGCTGTCGGGCGGCCAGATGCAGCGGGTCGCGGTCGCACGCGCCCTCGCGATGAGGCCCGACCTCCTGCTCGCGGACGAGCCGACCGGGAACCTCGACTCGTCGTCGGGCGGCGACATCATGGGGCTCTTCACGGAGCTCTGGAACGCCGGCGGGACACTCATCGTCATCACGCATGACATGACCCTCGCAAGGCGGGCGGGCCGCGTCATCGAGGTGCACGACGGCCGCATCCTGAGCGATTCGGCCGCGGGGGTCGCTGCCTAGAGCCGCACGGCTTTCCGCGGGTGCGCCGGGGATGCGACAATCCGCGCACTTATGAAAAAGGGTTGTGCGTTCGGCCTCCTCCTGTGGCTCGCCCTTGCCGGTGTTTACGGATACGTCGCGTGGACCAAGATCCGCGAGCCGATTCCGACCGCGATCGTCGGGGTCCTCGGAGGCACGTTCGCGGCCATGCTCGTGAGCTCGTTCGTGGGCCTTTTCACGGGTGCGGGCGACCGCGGCGCGATCAAGCGCGCGATGGCGGGGGAGCTACCGAGGGACGGGAAGCTGGAAGCCGTCTCGGGCTCGATCCGCCCCGAAGGGGCAGGTCTCGAGGCCCCGTTCACGGGCCGCCCCTGTGTCGCCTACGAGTACGACGTGAAGAGCCGAAACGAGGGCAAGAGCGATTTCGCGGGAGTGGCGCTCGCACCGTGCGCGGTACACGGGCAGCAGGGCCCGGCGCGCCTCCTCGGCTGGGCGGTGCTCGACCCGTTTGGAAACAGCGGGCGCGACGAGATCGACCTCGAACGCGGGCTGCGCTACCTGAGGTCCGCCACGTTCGAGAAGCTCTCGTTCACGAGCATGCTCTCGGTCCTGAGCGCCCTCCTGGCCGACGACGACGGCGCGATCCGAAAGGACTTCCGGATCACGGACGGAGAGCCCCATCTCGAGGGAAGGAAGATCACCGAGAAGATCGTCTCGGTCGGTGCGCAGGTAACCCTCCTCGGCCGCTGGTCCGCCTCGCGCGGGGGATTCGCTCCCGAGGGCGCGATGACCATGAACCGGCTCTATCCGGGCGACTTCCCGACGACTCTCCGGAACGTCGGGGGAGCGTCCATCAAGACGTTCGTGGCCGGTCTCGTCTTCTTCCTCGGCCTCCACGCGATCCTCGTCCCGATGTACCTGCTGTCTCCGAAGCGCGACCCCCAGGGCCAGGCTCTGCCGAGCCACCCGAGTGTCTGGGACGAGCGGGACTGCGCCCGCCAGAAGGTGCTCCTCGACGCCGGGGCGGACCCGAACGAGCGGAACCAGGGGCGCACGGCGCTCATGAACGCCGCGCGGGAGGGCTCTATTCCCTGCGTCCAGAACCTCCTCGCCGCGGGGGCGCGGATCGAGGACGTGGACTCCGGCGGCAACACGGCGCTCGGGGAGGCGATCGTCGCGGAGCGCGAGGACACCGGGGACGTCCTGCGCAAGGCGGGGGCGAAGGATTTCCGGATCACCGCCGCGAACGGCCGGAAGATGACGCAGGACTCCGAACCGTTCGCGGTGGTGAAGGCGTACGCCGCGGCCGTCCACGCCGCCGACTTCGCGACGATGGCGAAGCTCGTTCCCGGAAGCTCCGTCAAATTCCTGCAGGAGCACAAGGAAAACCTCGCGCTCTGGCAGTCCCTGCGCCCGAAAGACCCGAAGCTGAAGGAAGGCTGGATGACGGACGACGCCGCGACGCTCACCGTGACGGACGCGACGCCGGGAGGGCGGCGGACCGTCGCGTACCACCTCCAGAAGAGCTTCGAAGGCTGGCGGATCTTCCAGGAATGGTTCCCCGAGCCCTCGACGCCGTGAATCTCGGGTAAAGTCCGTACTCCGATTTCAGGAGGATTTCAGATGAAGCGTGCCTCGACCCTCTTCGCCGGCGCTCTCCTCGGTCTCGCGTTCTCGGCCGCCGCGGCCGACAGCCCGAAGGAGGACCTCAAGTTCCTCGGGATCGACAAGTGCAAGAAGGACAAGTTCGACTGCGCATGGGTCGACCCGTCCTTCTCTTTCAGCGGCAAGACGATCCACGTGGAGAAGTTCAGGAAGGACCTCGAAACGCCCAAGGGCGACGACTACGGATCCCTCGACTTCAAGAACGCGGACACGTTCATGGAGAACGTGTTTGCGGACACGACGAACGAGCACATCGAGAAGATCGGGTGCAAGTTCGTGGCGGGCGGGTCCGGCGACTACACGCTCAAGGGTCAGATCACCGAGTTCCGCTATCCCAAGAAGGGCGCGGCGTGGGGCGGCTGGATCGGCGAAGCCGCGGGTTCCGGCACGATCGTCTACGACTGGAAGATCGTCGATAAGTCGGGCAAGACGCTCGTCGCGGTGCACCACAAGATCGTGGCCGGCGCGTCCTACACACTCGACCGGCGCGTGAACAACGTGCACGGGGACCAGATGGTCGACTTCGTGAAGGAGCACGCGAAGTAGTTTTCCGGTGAAATCGGGACGGCGCGCCTTGACGCGCCGTCCTTCGAGCCTCTATCCTTCCCTTCCAAGGAGAGCGCAAGATCCGACCTGACTCCATCCCGCTCACGCTTCCCGAGGCGGGACTCGGCGCGCTCTTCGGTGTCCACGACGAAAACCTTCGGCTCCTCGAGGACGCCTTCGGTGTCGAGATTTCCGCGCGCGGGCGGGAGGTCTCGGTCTCGGGCGACCCGGAGAGCACCGCGCTCGCGGCGCGGCTCCTCTCGGACTTCTCGAAGCTCATCGAGCGCGGCTACAAGCCGAAGAAGGCCGACCTCGATGCCGCGATCCGCATCCTGAAGGAAGAGCCCTCGACGTCTCTCGTCGACTTCTTCGAGAACCGGTCGGTCGGGCCCGCGCTCCGCCAGGTCGTCTCGCCGCGCAACGTGCGCCAGCAGGAGTACCTCCAGGCCGTGCTCGAGCACGACATCGTGTTCGCGATCGGACCCGCGGGGACGGGCAAGACGTACCTCGCCGTCGCGATGGCCGCGGCGGCGCTCCTCGAGATGAAGGTCAAGCGCATCGTTCTCTGCCGCCCCGCGGTCGAGGCCGGCGAGAAGCTCGGCTTCCTGCCGGGCGACCTCGCCGAGAAGGTGAACCCCTACCTTCGGCCCCTGCACGACGCGCTCTACGACATCCTCGGCTACGAGAAGGTCGGCCGGATGCTCGAGCGGAACATCATCGAGGTCGCGCCGCTCGCGTTCATGCGCGGCCGCACGCTGAACGACGCGTTCGTCATCCTCGACGAGGCGCAGAACACGACCTCCGAGCAGATGAAGATGTTTCTCACGCGCATGGGCTTCGGCAGCAGGGCCGTCGTGACGGGCGACGTCACGCAGATCGACCTCCCGCAGGGAAAGATCTCGGGCCTGAAGGAAGCGGACCGCGTGCTCACCGGCGTCGAGGGCGTCAAGTTCGTGCGCTTCGACCAGCGGGACGTCGTGCGGCACCGGATCGTGCAGTCCGTCGTGAACGCCTACGAGATCTTCGAGAAGAAGAAGGCCGACGATGCCGCTGCCGCCACCTTGAACGGCAACGACAACGGCCACAAGGCCGGCGAGTAGGGCCCCGGTTTCCAGCGGGCCGAATAAGATTTCCTAGAGGTGAAGAGAGCAACGGGCGTCGACGTGCTCGTGTCGGTTGGTGGCGCGCCTCCCGCGCCGCGCATCAAAGCCTGGGCCCGCATTCTGCTGTCGAAGGCGGGCGCGAAGCGCCCTCTTTCTCTTTCGATCCTCCTCTGCGGAGACCGACGGATGCGCACCTTGAACCGCGCGTGGCGCCGTATCGATCGCCCGACGGACGTTCTCTCTTTTCGTCCATTCGCAGAATCTTCTTCTTCGCTTTCTTCTTCTTCATTTCTCGGCGACGTCGTGATCGACGTGCCCTACGCCGCGCGGCAGGCCCGGCGGCGCGGGCACGCGCTCGCGCGCGAGGTGCAGATCCTCCTCGCGCACGGACTCCTCCACCTTCTCGGATACGATCACGAGGAGGACGATGGCACGATGTTCCGGTTTCAGCGGCGAATTCTCTTCAGCGCCTTCGGTGAAGGCCCGGACGGCGTGCCGTGACGAGCGTCCTCGTTGGAGGCGCGGGCGTCGCGCTTCTCCTCGCACTATTCTTCGCCGGCGTCTACGTCGTCTTCTCGGGCTTCGGCCAGGCGCTCGAGAGCCTCTCCGTGCTGCGCCGCAAGTCGCTCCTCGAGGCGAACCCGCGGCGCTTCGGAACGCTTCTCGCGTCCGAGCACGTGAGGGTCTCCCGCATCGCGGTGCGCCTCACGGCCCAGGGGGCGGTTCTGGGGGGACTCCTCTGCCTCGGCTCGGCCCTCGCGGCGCTCGGCGTCGGCGAGCCCTGGCTCCTCTCGGCCGTCGTGATCCTCCTCGGGTGGATCGTCGCGGAGAGTCTCGTGATCCGGTGGGTCGCGCGCCGGGGCGGTGACTCGGCCCTCGCGGGTTTCGCGTGGCTCACACCCGCGGTGGACTTCCTCGCGGCGCCGCTGACTCCCTTTCTCTCGCGCCTTCTCGAACGGGAGGAGGACGAGGCGGAGGGCGGCCCGGCGGGTCCTCCCCAGAAGGAGGAAGCCGAGAAGGACGCCGACATGCGCGCGCTGCTCGACGTCGCCCGCGAGGAGGGCATCCTCGAGGAGCACGAGGAGGAGCTCGTGACGCGCGCGGTGGACTTCGGCGACCGCACCGTGGGGGAGGTCATGACCTCCCGGCCCGACATCGTGTTCGCCGAGGCCGAAACGCCCCTCGACGAGATCGCGGACCTTTTCGTGCGAACGAAGCTCACGCGCATCCCGCTCGTCGAAGGAAGCGTCGACAAGCCTGTCGGCGTCGTCCACGTCAAGGACGTCTTCACGGTCCTGCGCCGGCCGGACCCCCCGAAGACCGCTCGCCCGCTCGCCCGCCAGGTCTTCTTCGCGCCGGAGACCCAGACCGTCGCGACGCTCCTTTCGGATTTCCGGCGCCGCCGTCAGCCGCTCGCGATCGTCGTGGACGAGTACGGGGCGGTCACGGGGCTCGCGACGCTCGAGGACCTCGTCGAGGAGCTCGTGGGCGAGATCGCGGACGAGCACGAAGACGAGCAGCCTCCGATCGTCGCCCAGGAGGACGGCTCGTACTCCGTCGCGGGGCGCGTCCGCGTGCCGGAGATCGCGGCGCTTTTCGGCGTGACGTTTCCCTCGGACGAGTACGACACGGTCGCGGGCCTCGTCTCCGAGAGGCTCGGGCGCATTCCGAAGACCGGAGAGACGGCGCGCGAAGCGGGCCTTCTCTTCCTCGTGGAGGACGCGGACCGCCGCCGGATCCACAGGGTCCGCATCCGGCGCGAGGAATCCGGCGGGGCGTCGAAGGGGCGGCAGGGATGAACGCGCCCGTCCGCCGCGCGGGGACCGTGGCCGTCGTCGGCCGTCCGAACGCGGGGAAGTCCACGCTCCTCAACGCTCTCGTGGGAACGAAGGTCGCGATCGTCTCGGACAAGCCGCAGACGACGCGCCGGCGCCTTCTCGGCATCCGGACGGACGCCGAGGGTCAGATCGTTTTCGTCGACACGCCGGGGCTCCACAAACCCCTTCACCGCCTGAACAAGGCGATGATGAACGAGGCCCTCGAGGCGCTGCGCGAGGAGGACGTCCGGCTCCTCGTCGTGGACGTCTCCGTGCCGTCCGGCGGCGGTGACCGCTTCGCGCTCGACCTCCTTGCGCGCGCCGAGGGCCCGCGGGTCGCCGTCCTGAACAAGATCGACCAGGTCTCGCGGGAAACACTTCTGCCGCGGCTTCACGCGATCGGGCAGGCCGGCATCTTCGACGACATCGTCCCGGTCTCTGCGCTCACGGGTGAGGGTCTCGACCTCCTCCTGCCCGTCCTGAGGCGCCACCTCCCCGAGGGCGAGGACCTCTTTCCCGCCTCTTCGGTCACGAACTCCGACACGAAGACGCGCGCCGCCGAGCTCATCCGCGAGAAATTCCTCGAGAGGACACGCGAGGAGATCCCTTACGGACTCGGCGTCTTCGTCGAGGAGATCCGGCGCGACGAGGCGAAGGACCTCACGGTGATCAAGGCGACGGTCGTCGTGGACCGCGATTCCCACAAGGGCATCGTCCTCGGCGCCGGGGGACGGCTCCTGCGCGAAGCGGGAACGGCGGCCCGGCTGGAGCTCGAGCAGGCGCTCGGCGGGCGGTTCTATCTCGAGCTCCTCGTCTCGGCCCGGCCCGGCTGGCGCGAGGATCCCCGCTTCCTGGACACGCTCACGAGCTGACGCGGTTGACGCGAGCCTCTCCTCCCGTAAACTGGCCCGTCCGGGGGACGAGAGAAACGTGGACAACGACAAGAGACGCGCGCCCCGTACGGCCGTCGCGAAAGGCACGCGCGGGCAGCTCAAGTCGACGATTCCCGTGGAGATCCTGAATCTCTCTGAGTCCGGACTTCTCTTCGAGGTCGCCTCCACGCTTCGCCCCGGCTCGACGTACGACCTGAGCGCGATCTTCGCGGGCGTTTCGTTCTCGGGACTCGTGCGCGTCACGCGGTGCCGGGCGGGCGGGTTCGCGACGGGCACGGAGGGCGCGCGCCTGCTGATCTACCGGGCCGGCGGCGAGTTCGTGGGGCTCACCGACCAGCAGACGTCGAGCCTTCGCCTCGCGCTCTCGAAGAGGCTCGCCTCGGGCGTATCGCTGAAGCGGGTGCCCTGAGGCTCAGTCCGAGAGTCCGCGAAGGGCCTGCCGGAGGACGTCCTCGAGGCGGCGCGCACGATCGACCGCCGTGGCCGCGGCGGACTCCGCGCTGGAGGCGGCTTCGCGCGCGGCGGCAAGTTCGCTCCGAAGCTTCGCGATCTCGCCCGTGACCTCCATGCGAAGGGCGGCGATCGATTCCTCCAGGCGGCGCTCCGCGAGCTCCCGCGCGGGAATCTCCTGGGTCGAGACCTCGGGAGGATCGAGACGGCGGAATGCGCCGGACGTGCGGCCTGTCGCCCTTCGCGCTTCCGCGAGGACTGCGTTCAGCTTCGCGTCGACCGACGAGGTCCTCGCGGGCTGATGCGCGTTTACGGGCGGGGGCCGGGGTGCGGGTGGCGGCTCCGGAGCCGGCGGCGCCGGAGGCGGCGAGGAGAGCGCGGCGAGAAGCACGGCGGGCTCGAGAGTGGGCTCCGGAGGCGGATCCGGAATCGCGGTCTCCGCGCGGGGCTGGAGCCAGGCCTCGCTGTCTTCTCGCGCCGCGGGGGCCTCCACGGGATCGTCTCCCGCCACGCGCCCCACGACCGCGAGGACGGGCGCCTCCTCGGACTCCGGCGAAGGGGCGGCCTCTTCCACGGCGACGGCGGGGGATTCCCCGGAGAACGCGGCGAACGCTTCGGCCGGGCGGACCGCGGGCGACTCCGCCGACGAGGGCTGCCAGCCGCGCTGAAGGCGGCGCAGGAGGTCGACGAACGTCAGCTTCGAGACGAGCTTGAACGTCTCGATGACGCCCGAACCCTCGGACGCGACCGTCTCGACGTAGGGATACGAGTGGAACCCGAGAGAGTCCTGCAGCGCCTCGACCGAAAGCGCGCTCGGGAGATCCCGCTTGTTGTACTGGATGACGACAGGCAGAGTCTCGAGGGAGATCTTCTCCTCGTGGAGGTTCTCCTTGAGGTTCTGGAAGCACTCGAGGTTGTGGGAGAGCATCGACCACTGGGAGTCCACGACGAACACGAGACCGTCGACGCCCCGGAGGACGATCTTGCGAGTCTCGTTGTAGAAGACCTGTCCGGGAACGGTGCACACCTGAAAGCGGACGGTGTACCCCTTGATGTTCCCGAGCTCGATCGGCAGGAGGTCGAAGTAGATCGTGCGGTCCTGCGCGGTCGAAAGGGACAGCAGTTTCCCCGCTCCACGCTCGAGCCGCTGGTGGAGGATCTTGAGGTTGCTCGTTTTTCCGCAGAGACCGGGCCCGTAGTAGACGATCTTGGCCGTCAACTCTTTCGTGGCATGGTTGAACAGCGCCATGGCTCTCTCCGCTCCTTACCGGTGTGAAGGATGAATTATAGGCCGGGGCCCGGCGGTATCCTCGGAGCGTGAGCCTCGACCCACGGGAAACCCGCATCGAGGCCACGTGGGCGGGCCTGCCCGTCCGGGGCGTCTCGATCGCGGGGCGCGAGACCTGGTTTCACCTCCCGACGCTGCATCTCGCGTTCGACCTCGGGCGCGCGCCCACCGAGCTCGTGCCGGTGGCGAACGTCTTCCTGTCCCATCCCCACCTCGACCACGGCGCCGGCCTCGCGTATTGGTGCTCGCAGCGCCGGCTCCTGAGGCTTCCGGGCGGCGTCCTCCACACGCATCCCGCGGGCGTCCCGGCGTGGAGGAAAATCCTCGAGCTCCACCAGAACCTCGAGGGCGTGCGCTACGACGCGCGCATCGAGGAGATGGAGCCGGGCGCGCGCGTCGCGCTGCGGCGCGATCTCGAGGTCGAGGCCTTCGAAGCCGACCACCGGGTGCCGACGCTCGCATTCGTGGCGTCCGAAATCCGCAACCGGCTCCTCCCCGCGCTCGCGGGACGTTCTCGCGACGAGATCCGCGACGCCGCCGCCCGGGGCGAGGAGGTGGCGGGGAAGGTCTCGATCCCGCTCGTCGCGTTCTCCGGCGACACGGGGGAAGGGATCTTCTCCCGTGCGCCGCGGTCGTTCTTTCGGGCGAAGGTGCTCCTCCTCGAGTGCTCGTTCCTGGAAGAGCGGGATCGCGCGCGGTCGAAGGAGTGGAAGCACATTCACATCGACGAGATCGCGGAGCGGGCGGACCTCTTCGAGAACGAAGTCCTCGTCCTCACGCACCTCACGCTCCGGACGAGCCCCGAGGAGATCCGCCGCCTCGTGAAGCAGCGCCTTCCCGCGCGCCTCGCGGCGCGGACGGTGCCGTTCCTGCCTACTTGATTCAACGCGTCGCGGAGGCGCCCGCGATCGCTCCCCGCTTCGCGGCCCATTCCCCGAGGGCCTGCCGCCACTCCCACGCGTGGCCGGGCGACAGGACGAACTCGACGGGCGAACCCTCCACGGGCGTCACGCGGAGGACCTTGCTTCGGAGAAATCCCCTCCCGCTCGAAAGGTGTTCGTCCGTCTCGAGGCGCTGGATTTCTTCGAAGGTGAATGTGCCCGGATCAGACAGCAGCGCCTCCCACACGAGACCCGCCGGCGTGAGGGCGACCGTCCCGGGAAGGAGCGCACGCCCACGCCGATCCACGACGCGGCACGGCGACCCGATGCGGACGACCCCTCCTAACCCTTCCAGGAAAATCTTCCCGCGGCGCCGGGCGACCAGCCTCGTCGCGAGGACAAATGCCCCCGTGAGCAGCAAAAGGACTCCAACGACGACCCCCGCCGCGAGCAGCAGGCCCGCCGCGCTCACCGGAACAGTTTTTTCCGATTCCGGATGTAGTCCCGGAACACGAAGGACGCGAGGTCCGTGGGCGAGGCGTAGTACGCCCGGCCGCGCGCGACTCTCGTGAGCGTGTCGACGAAGTCGACCAGAGCCGGGTCCGTCGCGATCATGAAGGTCGTCAGCTGGATGCCGTCGCGGCGCAGCTTCTCGGCTTCCTCGAGCGTGCGGTTCACGATCTTGAGGTCGAGACCGAACGGGTTCTTGTAGAGGCGGCCGCCCTCGTGGATACACGACGGCTTTCCGTCGGTGATCATGAAGATCTGGCGGTTGCGCGAGCGGCGGCGCATGAGGATCTGCCGCGAGACGCCGAGGCCCGCCTTCGTGTTCGTGTGGAACGGTCCGACCTGCGCCTTGCTCAGCTCCTCGAGCGGGACCTGCTTCGCCTCGTCGCCGAAGAGGACGATGTCGATCGTGTCCTTCGGATACTTCTGGAGGATGAGCTCCGTGAGCGCGAGCGCGACTTTTTTCGCGGGCGTGAACCGGTCCTCCCCGTAGAGGATCATCGAGTGGGAGATGTCGATGGCGATCGCGGTCGCGCAGGCGCTCTGGTGCTCCACGTCGAAGACCTCGAAGTCTTCCGCCGTGAGCTCGAGCGCGTCCGGATCGCGGCGGGCCGCGTTCGCGACCGTGCGCATGCCGTCGAGGCGCGCGACATCGTCGCCGAATTCGTAGGGACGCGTCTCGGGGAGCGCCTCCGCTCCCGTGCCGGCGCGCGGAATCGAATGCAGGCCGGGCCCGGCCTTCTGGAGCGACGAGAAGATCTCCTCGAGCGCATTGCGGCGGATGCGCCTTTCGCCCGAGCCCATGAGCGCGAGGTTGCCGTCGGCGTCGCGGCCCACGATGCCCTGCTTCTCGAGCGCGGCGCGGAAGGCTTCGAGGTCGATGTTCTTCCCGATCAGCCCGCGGCGCTGGAGCTCCTGCATCCACTGCATCGCCTGCTCCACGTCTCCGCCGAGGCGCGAGACGAGGTCGAGGAACAGCTTCAAGAGCTCCTCGTACGTCAGGAGCGACTGGAGAAGGTCGAGGGGAAGCTCGCCGTACCGGTAGTCCACGCCGCCATGCTACGGCAGGAGGCGCGGCACCGGATGCTATCTTCGGCCGCGATGCCGGAGCCGCCCGCCGACGTTCTCTCCCGGATGCGCGGCGACTGGGACCGGCGGGCGGAAGACGACCACAAGCTCCACATCGCGACGGGGCACTCCGGGTCCGAGGAGAAGTTCCGGGCGTCGGGCGCGCAGGACCTCGATGCGATCGTCCTCGACGGCGTCGTCCTCGATCCGGCCGCCGAGGCCCTCGAGATCGGGTGCGGCGTGGGCCGACTGCTCGTCCCTCTCGCGGAGCGGGTCGCGGTCGCGCACGGCGTCGACATCTCGTCCGTGATGATCGCGAAGTCGAAGGAGTACGCGGGCGAAAGGCCGAACGTGAAGACGGCGCTCACGGACGGCACGTTCTCCCACCTTCCGGACGCGTCCCTCGATTTCGTCTTCTCGTTCATCGTGTTCCAGCACATTCCGGCGCGCGAGCCGATCCGCCGGTACGTGGAAGAGGCGGCGCGCGTGCTCAAGAGTGGCGGCGTCTTCCGTTTCCAGGTGGACGGACGCTGGTGGTGGAAGCACGGTGAAGAGGGGCCCGGCACGTACGACGGCGTGAAGTTCTCGCCGAAGGGCGTGCGCGCGCTGCTCGTCGGAACCGCGTTCTCGATCGTCGACAGCTGGGGAGCGGACGGCCACTACCACTGGATCACCGCGCGAAAAGCGGGAGAGGGGGCCGCGGTAACTCTTCGCCCGCGGGGGTGGGATCTTCCCCTCCTCGCGTCTCTCCTCAGGCGCCTTGGCTCCTTCCTGCCGAAGACGGACGCCGCGAGAATACGCAGCGGTGCCGGCTCGCTCCGACCGCACGTCCTGCGCCTCGTGCGGAAGCTCGCGCGCGCGGATTCCGCGACGTTCGTGGTCGAGGCGTATCGCGCGCTCCTCGGGAGCGCGCTCGACGCCGACGGGCGGGCGCTCCACGTTGCGATCCTCGAGAAGGGGTTCGAAGACCGCGCCGCGCTCCTCGACACGATCACGACCTCGCGCGGGTTCCTGGACCTCTATCGCCCGTTCGTGCCCGACGTTCCCTGGTTTGCGTCGTGCGAGATCGCGATGCGTCTCGGGCGCGAGCCGATCCCAGCGGATTTCTTCGAGGTCGTGAAGTTCGTCACGGCGCGCCTTCAGGGACAAGCCCCGAGGGGCGCGATCGCGTTCGCCTTCCGGACGATCCTCGGATTCGAAGCGGACGAGGACGCGTTCCGCCACCACCTTCCGCTCGTCGAGGAGCACCCGGATGGGTACCGGCTCCTCGTCAGAGAGCTTCTCTCGAATCGAAAGTATCCGGATCCCCCGGTTCCGCCTGCGAAGGATCGCGATCTCCTCCCGGGAGAGTCGTCGCGGGGCGAAGCGGACCGCGCGGTGAGGATCCTCGCTGAGGGCCTTGCCCTCGCCGGCGATCGCGCCTTCATCCGGCTCGCGTACGAGCGGCTTTTTGGGCGCGCGGTCGACGAGGAAGGCGAGGCCTTCTACCTGCGCAAGCTCGAGGAGCGCGAGCTTTCACGCGCCGCTTTCCTCAGGGAGCTTCTCTGGAGCGAGGAAGGGCGCGCGAACCGCATCGGTCTACCGCAGGTCCCGCTGCCTACCCGCTGAGCCCCGTTCGACGCCACCCCGTCGTGACGAAACTCCGAAGGGCGTTCCCGAGCGCCATCGCGAAGAGAACGAAGACGGGAAGCGACAGCTGGCACAGGAAGCGGTTCCAGGTCGTCGGGACGAGATCGGAAGGCGCCCAGCCGCTCGCGCCGTAGGCCGCGATGTAGACGCAGAGAGCGCCCGCGACGGCGAGCGAGAGGAATCGGGCCGGCGGGCGCACGAAAGCGCGGATCCCGAGGACGAAGACGGCCGCGGCCAGCCACCAGAAGCCGCTCCACAGCTCGGCTCTCGCCATCTGCGTGCCGAGGAGAGGGAGAACGACCGGAATGCGCGCGGCCGTGCCCGAAAGGACTTGCCGGAGCGTCACGTCGTCCCATGTCTCGGCATAACGATTCGGAATCCCGGCCCGCCACGAAAGATTCAGAGCGGCGGCGAAAAGGAACACCGCCAGCGTGCCGCCCGCCGCCCGGAGCCACGGACCGCCTCGCCGGCTCCCGGCGAATCGCCGGACGAGCCTCCGGGCCGCGCGCAGGCACACGATCCCTACGGCGACGCCCGCGAGGAGGAGCCCCTCCGTCTTCGCGAGCGCCGCTGCTCCGAGGAGCAGTCCGCCCGCGAGAGCCTCGGGCGGACTCCATGGGGCCCGAAGGGCGAGGACGAGCCCAGCTCCCCAGAGGATTCCCAGCGGGAGATCGCTGTACGACGTGAGCGCGCCGCTGCCGATGTCGAACACGACAGCCGGGAGGAAGGCGATGACGACGACCGTGACGGCCGCGGCAGTCGTGCCGGCATGAGGTTGCGCAACGTCGAAGACGAGCAGGAGGAGAACGGGGAGGAGGAGCGCGTAGAGCGGCCGCGGCGTCCGCTCGTCGTCGTCCGTGTCGAAGATCTCCTGTCCGACGACCTGCAGGACGGGCAGGAGGAGCGGATAGCGGGGATTCTGGATGTAGACGTTCTTGTCGAGGAGGGCGGGCGGATTCACGGAGTGGGCAGTGCGCACGTATGCGGCCGCGGCGTTCCACGTCATTCTCGGGTCGTAGCCGGATTCGACGCTCGAGACGGCGTGGGCGAGAACGGCAGCCGAGACGAGACCGCCGGCCCCGAGGGCCGCGGCGCAGGCGGCTCGTTGAAACCGGGACAAGGAGGGTCCGGTGCGTCCTTCTCGACGTCGGGCGGCACGGCCGCGCGATGCCGCGAGCACGAGAGGGACCGCGAGAACGGACAGGATCGCGCCGCGTCTGAGCTCGACGCCCGCCCAGTGGCTGAGCGCGTAGAGCGTGACGCCAGCGTACGCAATGCCGAGGAGATATGCCCACGCGAGGCGCCGGACGAACGACTTTTCCCGGAGCGACGGAACGAAGGCTGTCAGCGCGTATCCCGACGCGACGAAGAGGGCGATGGTTCCGAAGGACGCGAAGAGCCGGTAGGCGGTGCTCACGGGGAGGGCGGCTGCCGGAAGCGGCGTGGATCCACGAGGATGGGCGGCCCGTCGGGCTGCCACGAGAGGACGACGGTAGGAGCCGGCGTTCCGGAGAGGACGACCCGGAGCGAGCCCTGGTCGAGCGCCGACAAGCGGCCGAGATACCGCGCGCGCCTCGGGGCGAGCGCCGTCCTCACGAAGTATCCGTAGCCCGGATCGTCGATCGCGTCCACGAGCCAATACGATCCATTGGGCGGGATAGCCTTCGCGATCGCGTCGATGCCGCGCATGAAGCGCGACCCGTAGATCACGCGCCGCGCGACCGGAAGGGGATCCGCGATGTGGTCAAAACCGAACGCGAGGTTTTTCGCGACGAGCTCCCACTGACGTTGGGCGCCCGCGGCGAAGAAGACGGCCAGCGAGAGCAAGGCGAGAAACGCTGCCGCGCGGCGCAGCCCGGTCCTCACGGTCCTTTCCTCCACGTGAACTTCCGCCACGGGTAATGGCGCACGCGGTTGCCCGGCCCTCGGAAGATCACGGACAGCTCGTGCTCGCCCTCGTCGCCGGGCTGGTACGCGAAGACGCTCTCGTAGCCGGCGGCCGCGCAGCTCCCGAGGCCGGGTATCGCGGCCTCGACGTCGAGGCGCGGGACCCGCGCCGCGCGGAGGGGAGTGCGGGGGGCCTTGTCCATGAGGACGGTGACCTCGAGATCGCTCCCCGGAATCCGCGCCCAGCCGCTGACGGAGAGATCCCCCATCACGACGGCGTCCTCGGGCGGACGGTCGATCGAGCCGGTCAGCTCCACGGATTCGACGCCCGGCGATCCGCCGGCTGCTGTCCCGGCCGGTCCGCCTTCGAGGGCTCGGGCGAGGGACTCGGTCTTCACGAGCGCGTAGAGCTCGTCGTCGGGGAGAAAGTGCCTCACGTGGAGAAGCCGATGCGATTCGAGGCCGGCCGCGACGAGCTTCGCGGCGGCCGATCGCTGTTCGTCGGTCATCCGGGTCGGGCGGACGGTCACATACGAAACGGGCACCCTTTCGAGCGCGTCGAGGAGGTCGCCGGCTCTGCCCTCGACGAGAAGGTCGTGCAGGTTTTGGGCGAGCGGAGTCTGAAACCCCGAGTAGGCGTTCACGAGCGGCTTCCAGTGGTCCGCGGCGCGGAGCACGTGCCGCGCGTTCGTTTCGTTGAAGGCGTCCGGCAGCTCCCACAAGCCGCCCGCCATCGGTACCGCGGCAAGGAACTGCGTCATGGGGTCCGGATCCGGCTCCCCGCGGTTGAGAAACAGCGGTGCCACACGGTCCTCGAAGAGGAGCGCTCCCGAGAGAAACGCCGCGATTCCGAGACCGAACGCCTTCGAGCGCCGGCGCGACCAGGCTTCGACGAGGGCCGCCGTCGCGACGGCCGCGAGGAGCGCGAGCCCGAGGTCCGCGACCATCGCCCACCTCACCGGCGCGCGGATCGCGCGAAACGGCGGGAGGAGAAAGAGCAGTCGGTGAAACGGTGTCGACATGCCGAACGATCCGACGAACCCGAGCCCCGCGAAGAGGAGGGCCGTCGTCGCGGCTTCCGTGCGGGCCCTGAAGAAGAGCAGGGCCCCGAGCGCCGCGAGGGTGAGAAGAAGGAAGCCGGGAAAGAGCGAGAACTCCCCGCGGGGCGGTCGTTCGCCCATCCCCCGCCAGAGCGGTGCCTTCAAGTCGGGCGTGAGCCAGTGAATCGGTCGCGCGGAATAGAACGTCGCTTCTTCGGGCCCCCTCTGGATGCCATAGAGCTTACCGACCTGTCTGTACGGAAGGAAGAACGGCACGAGGAAAAGCGACGCGGCGAAGAGGGCCGCCGCTGCCCGCCCCCACTCGCGGCGAGCCGCGGGTTCGGTCCTGAGGATGAGGAGCACGCCCATCGCCGCCGTCGGCACCGAGCCGAGGAGGAACCAGTGGATGCTCGAGACGCCGCTCATGAAGAAGGCCGTGCCGAACCACGCCGCGCGCGCCCACGTGCGGCGGCGCGCGAAGAGAACGACGGCCTCGGCGAGGAGCGGCATCCACCCCGCGAAGACGTACGAGAGGTGGGGGATGTGGTGGAATCGGTAGGGAACGAACGCGAACGCGACGCCCGCGACCCACGCGGCCGGCGTCGAGCCCGTGAGCGTACGCGCGAGGCGGAATGCGCCGAAACCGCTGAACGCGAAACCGAACAGCATCGCGAGGCCGTGCACGGTCAGGGGCGGAAGGCCCGCGGCGAAGGCCGGAAAGAAGAGGAGCGCGATGCCCCACTGGTGCTCGGAGAGCGCGAGCGTGTAGCGGTACGGAAAGAAGATGTTCGCGTCGAAGAGGCGCAGCGGGTCGCGAAACGTCTGGTGGGCGTCCCACGCGAGGATGTAGGAGTTCAGGTACGAATCGCCGGAGTCGAACGAAGTGTCGCGGATGTGCGCCGCCCACGGCCAGGTCATCACGACGGTCAGGAGGACGAAGGCGGCGAGCACGCCGGCGTCCCGCGCGCCACGCTTCACTGTTTCCAGACGAATCTCCTCGGCGGATAGTGGCGCTGCCTGCCGTCGGGCGCGCGGAACAGCACCTGGATCTCGTGGGGCCCTTCGTCGCCGGTCTCGAACGCGTACGTCGCGTCGTAACCCGCGGTCCGGCAGTCTCCGAGATTCGGCACGGCGGCCTGGACGTCGAGACGCGGCACGCGCGCACTGGCGACGGGAGCGCGTTCCTCACCGTCGATCGTGATCGTGACGTGGAGGTCCGAGGCCGGGATCCGGGCCCAGCCAGAGACCCTGAGGGGCCCCGTCACGACGGCGCCCTCGGCCGGCGCATCGATCGAACCGACGAGGGACACGTCCTCGCGATAGACCGCACGAGCCGCGGGCGTGTCGCGGGCCGGAGTCCACGGCAGAGGATCGAGCGCCTTCGCGTCCGGCTCGTTCTTCACGACGGCGTATAGGTCGTTCTTCACGCGCCCGTCGAAGCGGCGGACGAAGAGAAGCCTCCCTTCCGCCATGCCCTTCGCGAGCCATTCCCGATGCGGCCCGCGCATCCCCGGCGAAAGCCACGACTCGCGCACGAGAATGTAGGACGTTGGAATTTTCTCGAGAAAGTCGAGGAGCTCGTCGGGAATCGGCGTCTTACGCTCGTCCTCCTCGATACGGGTCACGTAGGGGGCCGCGAAGCCCGAGACCGCCGTCACGAGAGGCTTGCGGTGGTCGGCGGCCCGGAGGACCGCGCGGTAATTTCCGTGGTCCTCGGTGCCCGCCGGCAACTCGACGAGGCCGCCCTTCATCGGCGTCGCCGCGAGGAAGCGCGTGACGTCGTCGGGGTCGGCCTCGCCGCGGACGAGCTCGAGGGGCGCGGCCCGGTCCTCGAAGAGGAGGCCGAGACAGGCGAGCGCGAAGACGAACGCCGCCAGACGCGCGCGCCCCGCCTCTCCGCGGCGCCGGCTCCACGCGTCCCCGATGGCCCTCGCCCCGACTCCCGCGAGGACCGCGAGGCCGAGATACGCGATCATCGCCCAGCGCGCGGGCGCGCGGATGCTCCGGAAGAGGAACACCGTCTCGAAGAGAATGCGGTGGAACGGGAAGTTCATGCCGAGCGAGCCGAAAAAGCCGATGACGGCCCAGATCCCGCCGACGAGGATTACGTCGGGCCGCCTCAGAAGGCGGAGACTCTCGGGAATGTTCCTTCCGCGCGGGAACGTGAGGACCTTCGGATAGAGGATCCAGCACCGCGCGAGAAACGCCGCCGAGAAGAGCGCAAGCGCGCGCGTCGGGTCCGTCGCGCGGAAGACCTCCTTGCCGAAGAGCCGGATGTGGATGCCGGTCGGACTCGAGGCGAAGAGCGCCAGCGTGCCGGCGACGACCGAGATCCCGTCCAGCCACGGAAGCGCCCTCTGCGCGCGCGGTGAGGGGTCGGACCCCTCTTCGGACGGCGCCGCGGCGCCGGTCTCCGAGGGCCGCAGGAGTACCGCCGTCAGCGGCAGGAGAAGCAGGAGCAGCCCCGGAAACAGCAGGCGCTCGTTCGGCGCGGGCCACTCCGCGAAGCCCCGCCATGTGCGGTTCCACGCATCCATGTTCAGCCAGTCCTTCGGCAGGGCGGAAAGCTCGCGCGTCTCGCCCGTTCCCCGGGAGAATCCGTAGAGCGCCGCGGCCCTCTGGTACGGGATCAGGAAGGGGAGCAGGCCGAGTCCGGCGATGCCGAGCGCGAGCGCGCCGCGCTTCAGGCCCGCCCGGTCCTTCGCGGCGCCGTTACGGTAACCGAGCGCGAGGCCCGTCGCCGCGAGCGGGATGAGCGTCAGGATCAGCCAGTGGATGACGGAGAGGCCGTTCAGGAAGAACGCGGCGCCGAGCCACGCCGCGCGCCGGGGCGTCCTCTCGCGCACGAAGAGGACCGTCGCCTCGAGGAGGACCGGAATCCAGCCCGAGAACAGGTACGGAAGGTGCGGCATCTGCCCGAAGCGGTACGGCACGAAGGCATACGCGATTCCGGAAACCCACGCCGCTCCCGTGGATCCCGTGAGCGTGCGCGTGAGGCGGAACGTTCCGTAACCGGCGAACGCGAAGCCGAGGAGCGTCGCGATTCCGTGCACGGTCAGCGGGCGCACGCCGAGCGCGAAGAGCGGAAAGAACGGCAGCGCGATGCCGTAGTTGTGCTCTGAGAACGCGAGGCTGTACTTCATCGGGTAGAAGACGTTCCCGTTGAAGAGATGGAAGGGGTCGTGGAAGGTCTGGAAATAGTCCCACCAGAGCGTCCACGACACGAGGTAGGGATCGCCCGTGTCGGACGCGTGGTCGCGGATGTGAAGCACCCACGGCCACGTCATGACGACCGTCAGCGCCACGAAGCCGAGAAAGACGAGCGCCTCGCGCCCGAACGCGCGCATCCGGATTCTTGTCTCGGGGGGCACGGACCGGATGATATCGGCGAGGCCGATCCTCCTGGTGTTCGTTCCCGTCACCGTGCTGACGCTCGTCGTTCTCGGGGCCGCCTCGGCACCGCGCTACGTCCTCGCATTCTGGGCGGCGCCCTGCGCGCTCGCGGCGTTTGCCCTCGAGTGGGCGTTGCGCCGCCACGGCGGGGGAATCGCCGCATCGGCCGCGGCCCTGCTTCTTCCGGCGGCGAGGACGTGTCTTTCGCCGCCTTCCCCGACAGAATGGAGCTGTTGTTCTCGGTCACGTCCCTTCGCGGCGTTGCCATCCTCGACGGATTTCCGGATCACGGCGGGGGTCTGGCCCCTTAGACGATCGTGGCGAGCTCGTAGAGGTAGTCGACGAACGAGCGCGCGGCGCCGTCGTAGCCCGAGACCTTCGGGTTCGTCGACTCGATGACGTAGTACTCGTCCGGGGCGTGCGCGCCACTGCCGTGGCCGAGGCCGAAATGGCCCGAGGCCAGCTTCAGGGGCTCGCCCGTAAAGATGTAGCCCGGGTAGGACCCGGCGTTGCGCACCCAGAGCAGCGGGTCGAGGCCGTCGTGCTTCAGGACGACGATCTGCGCGCGGATGAGCGGCGCGTCGGCGGGCGTCTCCGTCGGGCCGTAGCCCCCCGAGACGTTCACCTCGATGTCGCCGAAGCCGTGCTTTTTGAGGTGAGCCTTCAGGGCCGCTATCGCGCCGTCGAACGTCATGTCCGGGACGAGGCGCATGTCGATCTTCGCGACCGCCTTGTTCGGAAGCATCGTCTTGCCGCCGGGGCCGGTGTAGCCGCCGACGAGGCCTTCGATGTTGACCGTCGGCGAGAACGTGAGGCGCTCGAGGGACGCGCGCCAGGTGTCGTCGTGCGCCCAGCGCGTCGCGCCGAGCATCTTCTTCGCGGTCGCTTCGTCGAGGCGCTTCGCGGCCGCGTCGAGGAGGGCCGTCTGCGTGGCGTTCGGCGGCTTCGCGCCCACCGCGAGGTTCTCGATCGCGGGATCGCCGTCCGCGTTCACGAGCGTCGCAAGCGCCTGCACCAGGTGGAACGCCGGGCTGTCGAGGCGCGCGCGGTTCGCGGAGTGGACGTCCTTTGTCGGGCCGCGGCCCCACTTCGCGCCGCTCGAGACGAGCTCGAGCTCGACGACGCCCTTGGCGCCGAGGGAGACCGTCACGGAGCCGTCGGGATCCTGGCTCGCGGAAGGCATGAAGACGCCCATCGTCCTGCCGAGCGCCGCGAGGACCTCGGGCTTCCTCACGATGTCGGCGATGTGCGGCGAGCCGATCTCCTCCTCGCCCTCGGCGACGAGCGCAAGGTTGACGGGCAGCTTCACGCCCGCGCCCTTGAACGCGTGGAGCGCCGCGAGGAACGCGGACTCCGGGCCCTTCTGGTTCACGGCGCCACGGCCGACGACGACCTTGCCGAAGCCCGGCTTGTCGACGAGCTTCGCTTCGAACGGCGGGGCCGTCGTCCACTCGGCGGGGTCCGCCTGCTTCACGTCGTACATGAAGTAGAGGCCGACGGTGCGCTTCGCGCCCGCGTCCAGCGTCGCGAAGACTCCGGGGTGGCCGGCCGTCGGCATCCTGACGGCCGTCTGGAAGCCCGCGTCCTTCGCGAGGGAGATCATCCGGGCGCAGCCCGTCTCCGTCCCGCGGTTCTCGGCGGCGATCGACGGGTTCCGGATCCAGTCCTGGAGGCGCGCGACGGCCTCGCCGTGGCGCTTCTCGATCTCGGCGTAGACGCGCGCGCGGTCGTCGGCGGCCTGGGCGCCAAGGGCAAAGCGGGGGAGGGCGGACACGGCGGCGGTGGCGGCGGCGGCTCCGAGGAGGTCGCGTCTGTTCATTGGCATGGGCGGAGTTTACCGCCGGCGCTATGCTCTGCGGCGATGTCCTCGGGCAAAGACGATCTCTCGCGGGACCTGACGGCCGCGACGCCGCCCGGGAGCGCCCCTCGTCCCCCTGCGCCTTCGATCAGCGGGACGACGCTCGGCCACTTCGAGGTGCTCGAGCGGATCGGCGCGGGTGGCTTCGGAGAGGTCTATCGGGCGCGGGACGTTCGCGTCGACCGGCTGGTTGCACTGAAAGTATTGCCGGAAGATTTCTTAGAAGGTGAAGAGAGGAGGGTGCGCTTCGAGCGCGAGGCGAAGCTGCTCGCGAGCCTGAATCACTCCGGGATCGCCACCCTCTATTCATTCGAAGAAATTCCCGGTTCCCCCTCCTCTTCCTCTTCCTCTTCCTCTTCCTCCTCGGCCACCCGCCACGTCCTTGTTATGGAGCTCGTCGACGGCAGAACGCTTCACGCCGCGCTCGCAAAAGGGCCGTTCTCCGCCGCGGAGGCGCTGACTGTCGCGATCCAGATCGCGGACGCGCTCGCCGAGGCGCACCGCGCCGGGATCCTCCACCGCGACGTCAAGAGCGGGAACATCATGCTGACTTCCCGCGGACAGGTGAAGGTCCTCGACTTCGGCCTCGCGAAGCGACTCGAAGGTGGGCACGCACCGGGCGCCGGACCCGAGCTGACGCGCGAAGGCACCACGCTCGGGACTCTCTCCTACATGTCGCCCGAGCAGCTCCTCGGGAAATCCGTCGACGTGCGGAGCGATCTCTTTTCTTTCGGCGTCGTCCTTTACGAGATGCTCACGGGGCGCCTGCCGTTTCAGGGAAGCACGACGGTTGCTGTGGCGGACGCGATTCTGCACGCGGAGCCGCGGGAATTCGGCGAGCCGCCGGTCCCGGAGGGCCTCAAACGAATCGTCAAGAAACTCCTCGAGAAGGACTCGGCCCGCCGCTTCGCGAGCGCGGAGGAAGTCCTCGGAGCCCTTCGGGCCGAGCAGTCCGAGATGGCCCCGGCGCGGGCCGGCGGGCTCTCGCGGAACACCCGCCTCCTTCTTGCTGTTGCCGCCGTCGTCGTCGTCGCGCTGGGCGCCTGGGTGTGGCGTCGCGCCGCACGGGCGCGGTGGGCGCGGGAGACGGCGATGCCTGAGATCGCGCGTCTCGCAGCCGAGGAAGACTTCACGAGGGCCGCCGCGCTGGTCCAGGAGGCCCGCCTCGTGCTCCCGCACGACCCCGCGCTGGAAAGCCTCTGGACGCAGGCGACGATGGAGGTGTCCGTCGAGAGCGATCCCCCCGGAGCCGAGGTGATCGCGCGGGCGTACCGCGGCGACCCGAACCGGTGGGAGAACCTCGGAAAGACGCCGCTGACGAAGGTCCGGCTACCCAAGGGGTACTACGTCTGGCAGATCGTTAAGGCGGGGTACGAGCCGTCCTGGCGGATCGCTCCGACGTGGACTTACCTCTACGGGAGAAACCTCTCGTTCCGCCTCCGGCCGGCCGGGAGCGCCCCGGCGGGAATGGTGCCCGTCGAAGGCGGGAAGATCGAGCTCGCAATTCCCGGCCTCGACGACCTTCCGGCGATGCCGCTCGAGGACTACTGGATCGACCGGCACGAAGTCACGAACGAAGAGTTCAAGAAATTCGTCGACGCGGGCGGGTACGCGAAGCCGGACTATTGGAAGCATCCGTTCCTCGCGAAGGGCCGCACGCTTCCGTGGAGCGAGGCCATGGCCGCGTTTCGAGACGCCACGGGGCGGCCAGGCCCGGCGACGTGGGAGCTCGGCGGCTTTCCGAAGGAACGGGAGAAGCACCCCGTCGCGGGCGTGAGCTGGTACGAGGCGGCGGCCTATGCCGAGTTCATCGGGAAGAGCCTGCCGAGCATCTACCACTGGAACCGCGCCGCGCAGACGCAGGCGAGCCAGCTCGCGGTCCCGGGGAGCAACTTCCAGGGCTCGGAGACCGTTCCCGTCGGAGGGCCAGGTGCGTTCAGCGGGTTCGGGACCACCGACATGGCGGGGAACGTCAAGGAGTGGTGCGAGAACGAGAGCAGTGACGGGAAGAGATTCATCCTCGGAGGCGGCTTCGGCGAGCCGTCGTACATGTTCATCGACCAGGACGCGCAGTCGCCCTGGGATCGCCGGCCGAACTACGGGTTCCGGTGCGTGAAGCTTTCGGCGCCGCCTCCTGCCGGCGCGCTCGCGCGGATCACACCTCCGTTCCGGGACTTTACGAAGGAGAAGCCCGTCCCGGACGAGGTCTTCCGCGCCTTCAAAGGCCTCTACGCCTACGACAAGAGCGATCTGAACGCCCGTGTCGAGGAGACCGAGACGACAGGCGATTGGACCCGGGAGAAGGTCAGCTTCAACGCGGCGTACGGCGGCGAGCGCGTGATCGCGTACCTCTATCTTCCGAAAAACGCGATCCCGCCGTTCCAGACGGTCCTCTTCTTCCCCGGGTCGGGCGCGATCCACACCGACAAGTTCAGCCTCTCGGTCTACGCCGACTTCATCCCGAAGAGCGGCCGGGCGCTCATCGCACCGGTCTTCAAAGGCACATACGAGAGGCGGGACGCCCTCAAGGCGGACTACCCGGAGCCGACGGCGTTCTTCCGCGACCACATGATCGCGTGGGTCAAGGACGTCGGCCGGTCGCTCGACTACCTCGCGACGCGAAAGGACCTCAGCGGGGAGTTCGCGTATCTCGGACTGAGCTGGGGAGGGGCCGTCGCGCCCGTTGTCCTCGCGGTCGAGGACCGGTTCAAGGCCGCGGTCCTCGAGTCCGGGGGTCTCGAGTTCCAGAGGGCTCTGCCCGAGGCGGACAAGATCAACTTCGTGACGCGCGTGAAGCTGCCGCTCCTCATGGTGAACGGCCGGTACGACCACTTCTTCCCGGTCGAGTCGTCGCAGATCCCGCTCTACCGCCTCCTCGGCACACCGGAGAAGGACAAGAAGCACGTCGTCTACGAGACAGGCCACGCCGTCCCGCGGAAGGAGTTCATCCGCGAGACCCTCGACTGGCTGGACAGGTACCTCGGGCCCGTGAAGAGGTAGGCATTCTTCCGAGACGTAGCGCGTCTCTCGCGACGCCGCTCATCCGCCCGTTCGCTTCTCGTCAGATTGAAGCCGGGTCCACGCCCGGCGCCGGGCGCCGCACGTCGATCCGGTTCTCGATGGACTTCACGCCGAAGATTCCCCGCGCCTGCATCGTCGCCTTCTCGCGGTCCACCGCGTTCTCGACGAGGCCGTAGAGCGTCACCCTTCCGCCCTTCACGACGACGTGGATCGCGTAGTTTCCCATCGGCTCGAATCCGCGGCCCTGCGTGAGAGAGGCCAGCGGGGTCCCGTATTTCGCGAGGCCGATGTCGCTGTAAATCGTGAAGAAGACCGAGCGGCGCAGCCGATCGTCCTCGAGCGACGTCGGCAGGATCTCGATGGAGTTGACGACGCGGGCGACGCCGGGAACAGCAGCGACAGCCTTCTCGGTCAGCCCCTTGAGAACGGGGCGATAGACGTGTCCGCCGAGCGTGACTGTGTCTCCGTTCACCTCGATCGAGACGACGTCGAAGGGCCCGTAGAGAGGCGAATGGACGACCGCGGCCTCCACCTTTTCCTGAAAGCTCTCGACGCGGGGCTGGTCCGCGGAAAGCGGTCCCGCGGCCAGGAGGGCGGCCAGGATCGGAAGAACTCTCGAGATTCGGTGCGGTTTCATGCGATTTCCCTTCCGAGGGAGGTGATAGCAGGAAGGGTGCCAATGGAGTTTCCCATTTTCCGGGACGCCTTGCGTGGCGGCGGCCACGCGCGCGCTTACTCTCGCTTGCCGAGTGTGATGTGCCGCACCGGATAGGGTCGAAAGCGCCCGTCTCGCGTGAGGAAGACGGCCGTCAACTCGTGCTCGCGCACCGAGCCCTTGCGATCCGGAAACTCGATGACGGTTTCCCAGCCGGCCCGCGAGCAGTCGCCGAGCGACGGAAGCGCCGCCTCGACGTCGCGTCTCGGCACGCGGAGAACCTGCGAGCCGGCGATCTCTCCATCGAGGTACAGCCGGACGTCGAGGTCCTCTCCGGACGCCCGCGCCCACCCCGCAACGCGAAGCGGGCCGACGACGATCGCACCCTCTCTCGGCTCGTCGATGGAGCCCGTGAGCGCGCCGTCCTCCCGGCCCAAGGGCCGCGGAACCGTCGCGAGAAACGCGTCGCTGATTCGCCATCCCGGCCACCAGACGGCGGCGAGCTGGCTGTCACGAATTGACCAGAGGACGCGAGGGTGGCTGTCGACGTCCACGAGGCTGCTCCATTCGAAGGCCTTCGGGTTGTAGGCCGCCAGGAGCTGGGTCGCGGATGCGAAGGTGAGCGTCGCAATGAGTGAGGCGCGCATTCGCCTCGAAGCCGACATCCAGAGGGGCGCGGTGAGGAGCGCGAGGAAAGGCGCGACTCCCGTGAAGTACCTCGGACCGAGGCAGCCGCCGCCCCACCATTTCGTGAAGAGCGAAGCCACGATCCACGTCAGGAAGAGGACGGCGAAAGAGCCCCGCCACCATTCCCGAAGCGATCCGGGGCGCACGCTCATCGCCGTGGCCGGCAGCAACAAGAGCCACGGGTGCCAGATGAGAATTCCACGGCTGGGGCTCAGGAGCGTACCCACGAAGCTCGAGGGAATCGACCCGCCCCATGTCCCTTCCCCGGTGTCCATGGCGCCGTAGGCTCCGAGCGCGTGTCCGAAGACGCGGAACTGCCAGAACAGAATCGTGGCAATTCCGACGGCCGCTGCGAGGCCGTAGCGAACTGCGTCCCGACGGCCCTCCCGCCACGCGACGACGCCGAGCACGACGAGGGAGACCAGTGCCGTCGGGCGGCACAGAAAAGCTCCGGCCATGGCTGCGCCTGCAGCGCCAGCCGCCCAGGCGTGTTGCCGCTCTCCCTTCCCGGGCAGCAGGAAGAAGAGCGCGAGCGAAGTGCAGAAGAGCTCGCCCGTCGACGACCACATCGATTGCGCCGCGCCGCTCGGAAGGCTCGTCGCGAGGGCGAGGACTCCGGACGTTCCCCACGCCACGCGCTGGCCGAACGAGCGCGCGACGGCCAGGAAGAAGATCGCGACAGACACTACGGTGAGGAGCGCCGCGAAGTGCTTTTCCCATCGCGCGACGAGCGAAGGTGTGATTGCCCCGCTCGAGCCGGCGAGGGCGACCGCCGCATAGGGAATCTCGAGGAGCCCGATGCCGACCGGGAACGCAGGGAGAACCCGTCCGTGCACGGTGACGGCGGCCCATCCAAACGATTCTTCGTAAGGTGGGTTGCGGGCGAGGTCCAGAGTTCCCCGGGTGAGGAGCTGGCTCGCGATCCGGCGCGTCGCGAGATTGTCGGCCGATGCGAGGGAAAGCCCGTTCCCCACGTAGAGGGCATAGAGAGGAAGAGCGGCCACGACGAGAAGGTCGCGGGTCCGCGCGCGCGCGCCGGACATGAACCGGGCGACGGCGATGGAGAGAAGAATGCCGCTGAAGACGAGAGGGAGGACGGTGCCCCATCCGTGGGGCCAGCCGGGCGTGAGGCGGGGGACGAGCGGAGCGGCCGCGAGAAGAACGGAGGCGAGCGCGAAAGGGGCGAAAGACCTCCCCAGAAGACCCGCGTCCGCGAGCTGAGGCGTTTTCCCCGCCTCGGTCACGTGGCTACCCGCGGCTGCGCATCAGGTTGAACTTCGCGAGCTCCGCGTACGTGAGCGTCGAATCGAGGTCCTCGCGCGCGATGCGGAGGTTCTGGACGAGGCCCTCGAGGACGAGCTCCATGAGGAAGGCGCGCTCGTAGTGGTCCCGCGGCTTCGCGTGCTCGAGGACGAAGTCGGACAGGCCCTTCACGGACTCCAGCGCCTTGAGGTGCTCGGAGAACGGCGTGCCGTCGGAAAGGACGATCTTGCGGTCGTCCGCGAACGCCGACACGATCTCGTCGTACGGGCCGGGAGCGGGTGCGGCGCTTGTGCGCCGGGTCTCGGCACGCTCGAGCGTCGTCGGGCCGCTCGCGTCGTCGTCGTCCAGCTCGCCGCTCCTCGGCCTGCGCCGGCTCTCCGCCCGCGTGCGCGGCCCCTCGACGGGCGGGAACTTCGCCTCGAAAAGGGATTTCACGGCGTCTCCGATGAGCTTTTTCGCGACGATCTCCGCGCCCTGCTGCTCGCCCTCGAACACCATCTCGACCTTCCCCGTGATCGCGGGAAGGGCCGCGAAGAGGTCCACGAGGCGGGGCGCCACGACCGCCTCGCCCGTCTTGAGCGCCCGCCTTTCGAGGTTCGACACGAGGAGCTCGCGCGCCGCGATCGAGAGGCGCGCGGACACCCCCGACGACTGGTCCACGAGCTCGCTCTTCCTCGCCACGAAGGCGATCTCCTCGACGAGGAGCTTCACCTCGTCGCCGAGGAGGACCGTGACGCCGCCGAGAGTCCGGTCCGTCCAGGCTTCCTGGTCGGTGATTCTCGAGGCCGTCTTCGCGTCGACGGGGTAGTGCGTCAGAATCTGCGACGCGATGCGGTCCTTCAGCGGCGTGATGATGTTGCCGCGGTTCGTGTAGTCCTCCGGGTTCGCCGAGAACACCATGAGGATGTCGAGCGGAATGCGCAGCGGGAAGCCGCGAATCTGGAGATCACGCTCTTCGAGGATGTTGAGGAGGCCGACCTGGATGCGCGGCTGCAGGTCGGGCAGCTCGTTGATCGCGAAGATGCCGCGGTTCGTCCGCGGCACGATGCCGTAGTGGATGACGTCCTCGTCGGCGAAGGTCTTCTTGAGCGTCGCGGCCTTGACGGGATCCACGTCGCCGATCAGGTCCGCGATCGTCACGTCTGGCGTCGCGAGCTTCTCGCGGTAGCGCGCCGAGCGCGGGAGCCACGAGACTGGCAGGTCCATGCCTGCGCTCGCGGCCATGCGCCTTCCATACGCGGAGAAGGGCGCGAACGGGGATTCGTTGAGCTCGGAGCCGGCGATCGCGGGGACCTCCTCGTCGAGGAGGTTCACGAGCGCGCGGAGGAGCCGCGTCTTCGCCTGGCCTCTGAGGCCGAGGAGGATGATGTCGTGGCGCGCGAGGATCGCGTTCTCCAGCGCGGGAAGAACCGTCTTCTCGTAACCGAGGATGCCGGGGAACACCGTCTCTCCGCTCTTGAGCTTCGCGATGAGGTTGTCCCTCACTTCGTCCTTGACGGACTTCGGTCCGTAGCCGGCCGCGATCAGCTCACCGAGGGTCGTGGGACGTTCGGGATTCGAGGACATGGGACCCCTTCCGCGTGAAGGTTACGACAGGACGGTCCGGCGGGATGTCGAAACGGGCGTTGACATGACGGACGTCCCGCTCCTCAGGCTCGACTGACCCCCCGCCCCGTTTTCGTGCCGACCGGACCGGTCAGCGGTTGCGGCCCATTCAACCGGCCGAGAACTCGCGCACCGGGTCACCCGGCGGGATCACCGGCACGAGCGGCGCGGACGCCGACGCGAAACGTGCTCCGAGCGCTTCCATGCGCGATTTCGACCAGCCCGCGAAGCTGTCTTCCACGGCCCCGTCGGGAGCGAGGAGGACGAGGAGGGGCACCGACTCGACGTCGAACGCGTTCGACGCGACGAACGTGGGCTCGGGGTCGAAGAGGAGCTCGAACGTCGCCGAGCCGTGGGTCCTGTAGAACGTGAGGCTCGAGGCGTCGTCGTTCTGCGAGACCCCGACGATCCTCACGGTCTTTCCGCCGTAGGCTGCGTGGAGGCGCTGGAGATACGGCCACGCGAGCTGGCAGACGGGACAGCTCGTCTTGAAGAATGCGAGGAGAACCGGGAGCCCGTGCGCCGCGGCCACGACGTCTCCCGTCGAGAGGCTCGCGCCTTCGCGCGTGCGAAACCGGGAGTCGGGCGCGGCGGAACCGGCCTTTATGTCCATGGAAGAAGTGTAGCCGGACGCGGAATTCCGGTCTTCAGTCCGTCTCGCCCGCGGCTCCCCCGGGGACGGGCGGCGTTCCCGCTGTCGAGCGGGACGGCGTGTTCGAGGCGTCCGCGACGCGGAGGGAAACGGCCTTCGCGCCTGTCGACGTCGGCATGTAGCGCGCGACGACGTGGTCCTTCGGCTTCAGGTCCGCGAAGGAGGACGGCTGCTTGCCTCGGATGACGGGAACGTCGGGAGGAATCGCGAGCGCGATCGTTTCGCGGGTCGCGGGCTTGCCCTTGACCGCCGTGGACTTCACGGACTCGCGTACGAGGACGAGGCGCGACGGAAAGTCGACCCACACGATCTCGCCCACGATCGTCCGCGACGCGACGGCGGCGGTCGCCGTGGCGGGCTTTCCGACCGTGGCCCTTGCGCGGGCGGAGTCGGTTGCGGCCGCCGTCCCCGGCTTCGGGGCTTCTTCGGGGGCGATGAGGAGTGCGAGAACGAGGACGATCGCAGCCATGACGGGTTGTACGTGCATGAGCCGTGCCGGGTTTGATCCGGTCTCCAGAATGGCAAAAGGTCGTCCCGGGAAGTCGCTTACGCGTCCTTTTGGGTATTTCTTCTCATCCGGCCGGCGGGACATGACCCATTCGGTCGACCCGGAGAATCCAAATGGTGGGACGCATCAGGCGGGCTTCTTGAGGCCGAACTTCTCGAGCCGGTACTGGAGCGTGCGATACGTCAGTCCGAGGAGGCGGGCGGCTCTCGCGATGACCCATCCGGACTTCTCCATCGCCTGGACGATGAGCTGGCGCTCGAACTCTTCGATGTCGATCCCCTCGATCGGGATGTCGAACCCATAGGGACGCGCGGAGGGCGCCGTACGGAGCCTCACGTCTGCGGGCAGGTCCTCCGGGCGGATCGTGCTCCCTTCCGACAGGAGGACCGCGCGCTCGACGAGGCTCTCCAGCTGGCGCACGTTCCCGGGCCACGGATGCCGCACGAGCAGCTCCATCGCCTCCGGGGAGACGGCCGTCACGGCGGTGCCGTGAGACGCGTTCGCCTTGTCGAGAAAGCGGCTCACGAGCGCCCGGATGTCCGAGGCGCGCTCGCGGAGCGGCGGAAGGTCCACGGGGATCACGTTCAGGCGGTAGAAGAGATCCTCGCGGAACTGTCCCGACTTCATCATCCCCTCGAGGTCGCGGTTCGTCGCCGCGACGATCCGCACGTCGACGGGGATCGTCTCGGTCCCGCCCACGCGCTTGACCTCTTTCTCCTGGAGCGCGCGGAGGATCTTTCCCTGGAGGGGCAGGGTCAGGTCCCCGATCTCGTCGAGGAAGAGCGTCGACCCGCTCGCCGCCTCGACGAGCCCGATCTTCTTCGCGTCGGCGCCCGTGAACGAGCCCTTCTCGTGTCCGAAGAGCTCGCTCTCGAGGAGGTTCTCCGGGATCGCGGCGCAGTTCAGCGCGAAGAACGGCTTCGCGGCGCGGAGGGACCGCGCGTGAATGGCGCGCGCGACGAGCTCCTTGCCCGTTCCGGATTCGCCGCGGATCAGGATCGTGGAGTTCGTCGGTGCGATCTTCTCGACGAGACGGAAGACGTCGCGCATGGGCGCGCTCTCGCCCACGATCGCCTCCAGGCCGTCGTTCTTCAGGCGCCTCTCGAGGCGAACGTTCTTCTCCGCGAGCCGGAACGCCTCGACCGCGCGCTCCACGCGGAAGAGAAGCTCGTCGGCGACGACCGGCTTCGACATGTAGTCGAACGCCCCGAGCCGGTGCGCTTCGCGCGCCCGCTCGACCGAGCCGTGCGCCGTCACGAGGATCACCTTCGGGGCGAGGGGCCCGTCGGCCAGAGAGCTCAGGTTCTTCACGACGTCCATGCCCGTGAGACCCGGCATCTTGAGGTCCGTGAGCACGACCTCCGGGCGGATCTCCGCCGCTTTCGCGAGCGCTTCTCGTCCGTCCGCGGCGGCCGTGACCTTGTATCCCTCGTCCTCGAGGATCAGGGTCAGTGACTCGCGCTGGTGCTTCTCGTCGTCGACGACGAGGAGGGACGCTTTCGGCTCCTGCGGAATCACCTTGCTCACCGGAGGAGAGTAACCCCGCCGCCGTTCAGGCGCCCGCCGGGAGCGAGAGCCGGAAACGTGCGCCGGTCCTTCCGTCTCCGCGGTTCTCGGCGGTCACGTTTCCTCCGTGCTCCTCCACGATTCTCTTGACCATCGCGAGGCCGAGGCCGACGCCGCCCTCCTTCTTCGAGAAGTACGGGTCGAAGAGGCGCGGAAGGTCGGACTCGGCGATGCCGGGGCCCTCGTCCTCGACGGCGAGAACGAGCCTGCGGCCCGACTCCTCGCTCCCGTTCTCGGCCGAGAGGCGCACCGTCAGGCCTCCGCCGTGGCGTTCCATCGCCTGGATGCCGTTCTGGACGAGGTTCCAGATCGACGACTTGAGGAGGTTCGCGTCCCCGCGGAGGACCGGCACCGAGGGAGGGATGTCCTCCTCGATCGTCACGTGAACCTGCGCGGCCGTCTCGGCGAGGTCCGAGAGCGTGTGGCGCAGGAGCGCACCGAGATCCGTCGGCGCGAACGTCAGCGTGAGAGGCCGCCCGTACGCGAGGAAGTTGTTGATGAGGATCGCGAGGCGGTTGATCTCCTCGCGGAGCGACTCGATGCGGGCCCCGTATTCGGCCGCGGCGCCCGCGTCGGTCGGCTGGTGGCGGCGCCTCAGGACGTCGAGACCGAGGCTGAGCGCGTTCAGGGGGTTCTTGATCTCGTGGGCGAGGCCCGATGCCAGGTGGCCGATCTCCGCGCGCTTTTCAGCACCCGCGAGGCGCACCTCGAGCTCCTGCCGTTCGCGCAGCTTCTCCGTCATGTAGTTGAACGTCGAGGCGAGGCGCCCAATCTCGTCGTCGCGGTCGACGGGCACGGCGACGTCGAGCCGCCCTTCGGCCACCTGCGCCGCGCCGTCGGCGAGCGCGTCGAGAGGCCGGGTCGCGTTGCGCGTGAGGACGAGCATGACCGCGAGGCCGAGAGCGAAGACGCCGAGGAGCGCGAAGAGGCGGCGGCGGAAGTTGTCCGCGAGCTGGGTGCGGATGTTCTCGAGGTTGTAGGCGATCTCGACGTGGCCGCGGAGGTGGCCGTCCACGACGATCGGGACCACGAGATGGCGGTTCGTCGGGCCCGAGCCGATGACGCCGGAGATCACGACGTCCTTCGGGCTCGGCGTCCTTTTCGGGCGGCGCGCGATGGTTCCGGGAGGCGCCGCTTCGCCGATCGGCCGGCCCGTCTCGTCCGCGATCTTGATGTTCTGAAGGCCGCGGGCGCGCAGCGCGGCCGTGTAGTCCTCGAGGACCTTCGGGTCCTTCCAGCCCTCGGGTCCGATCTGCGTCGTGGCGACCTCGATGGCCTTCGCGACGGCCTGGTAGGAGGCGTCCGCCTCGTCGAGCGTCTCGTCGCGGGTCTGGAAATAGACGAGCGTCTGGGCGATCGCGGCGAGGACGAGAATCCCGGCCCACGTCAGGCCGAGGCGTGTCGAGAGGCGGATACCCGGGACGCGGCCGCCGGCGGTCATGCGCGCCTCATGGGTGCGAGAAGGTGCGCCACGTGAAGTAGAGGCCGAACGCGACGAGGAGCGCGCCCGCGACGATCGTCGAGCGGGAGGCCCAGGCGCCCGCGCGGGAGCGCCAGCGATAGGCCAGCTCGATGAGGAGCATGAACCACCCGAAGACGCCGAGACCGACCCCCAGTGCGAATCCGCTTGCGCCCGCCGGCGTCGGAACGAAGAGTCGGTGGCCGACGAGGAACGAGATGAAGAGGGTCCAGTTCACGAAGAGCGCGGGATTCGCGGCGGCCTGAAGGAGGCCCGTCAGGACGGGGAACCGGAAGAAGGCTTTCTTTTTCTCGTCGGGCGGGCGCGGCGTCAGTTGGAGGCGCGAGGAGCCGGGGTCCGTCTGCTCCGCGTCGCGGCGCGCGTCCACGAGGAGAAGCTTCGCACCGTAGCCGACGAGGAAAACCGCGAGCGTCCCGCGCACCCACGGATTCGTCACGACTTTTTCCAGGATCCATCCGAGGCCGAGCCCGATCAGGGCGCAGAGAAACGCATCGACGGTCGCGCCGCCGAACGCCACCCGGTAGGCGTCGCGCTTCTCTCCGTGAAGGCTCTTTCTCAGGCACGTGACATTGAGCGGCCCCGGAGGAATCGCGCCGATGAACCCGGCGAGAAAGCCCATCACGAGGGCCAGCGGGAAAGCCGCCACGGGGACCTATCCTCTCACGGCCCGATTGCGGCTCCTCACTTCGGGGCGTACAGTGAGTGCGTGAGACGACTTCTCGTTTGCGCCGCCGCCCTCTTCGTCACGTCCGCGGCCTTCCCCGCGACGGGCCAGGGGCGCTTGGAGTTCGAGCCGAAGGTCGGCGCCATCGGGGGACGCGTCGTCATCAAGTCGGGCGTGCCCGCCGACGCGCAGCTCCTCATCGGCGGAAAGCCCGTCGGAGTCCTCAAGGAATCCGAAGGCGTGTCGGCCTTCGTCGTACCGCCCGGGCTGCCGAGCAGCGCGTTCCTCGAGATCGTGAGCGGCGGCAAGACGATCGCGAAGAGCGCCGTCCCGTTCATCGTCTCGGGCTCGTCGATCGCGTCGACTCCGAAGCTCATCGGCCTCAAAGAGGCGATCGACGTGTTCGGCTATTCCGACCCGCGCCCCGCCGGTGGCGAGAAGCCCGAGCCGAAGGCGCGTCCCGTGCTGAAGCTCGACGACGACGAGATCCTCACGATCGGCGAGCCGCAGCCTTACCGGCTGGGTCCCGCGGTCGAGAGCGGCGACCTCGCGACCGCGGGCCGCTCCGCGATGTCGGGCACGGGCCTCCTCATCACCGCCCGCCCGCCCAAGAAGAAGACCCCCGTTCCTCTGCCTCCGCCTCCTCCGCAAGACTGAGCGCGCGTACGCCCCGGAGCGCGTGCAAAAAAAGGCCCTCTCGTTCGAGAGGGCCTCATGGGAAGAGGATCGTGTTTCAGGAACGGCCGCGGCCGTAACCGCCGCCGCCGCCGCCGTATCCGCCACGCCCGCCCCCGCCGCCGCCCGTTCGAGGCTCCTGCGGGCGCGCCTCGTTGACGCGCAGGGCGCGGCCCTCGAGCTCCTGGCCGTTCACTGCGCTCATGGCCTTCTGCCCGTCGGCATCGGACATCTCGACGAAACCGAATCCCTTGGACTGGCCGGTGTCGCGGTCCGAGATGACGCGGGCCGATTCGACGGCTCCGTACGCCTCGAAGATGGATCGGAGCGAGTTGTCGTTCACGGAATAGGACAGGTTTCCGACGTAGAGCTTCATGGAATGACAATCCTTCGCAACTTTTGCGTTCTTGAGGGCCTTCCGTGTCCATTAGCGGAAAGCGGGTTCGGAAGATGGTGGGAACGAAACATGAAGAAAAGAATTGCACCATGCCCGGGAATCCAAAGTCAAACCGAAGCCGGCCCCCCGGAAGATGAAGCGTAGGCTCCCGGGATGCCCGTTCTGGAGTTCCCGCTCGACCTTCCGGGCGCCACGCGCAGCGAGATCTGGAACTTCCATCGCGATCCTTCGGCTCTCGAGAAGCTGACGCCGGAAGAGAAGAAGATCCGGATCGTCGAGCGGCCAGCGGAGATGCACGAGGGGGCCCGTGTCGTGCTCGAAGTGCGGCAGTTCGGGCTCTGGCTCACGTGGATCTCCCGGATCGAGGTCTGGGAGCCCGAGACGCGTTTCATCGACGTGCAGGAGAAAGGACCGTTCGCGTCCTGGCGGCACGAGCACCTCTTCTTCGAGGGCCGTCTCCTCGACCGGGTGACCTACGAGGTGCCGCTCGCTTTCGCGGGAGGAAGGCTCGCGGACCTCTCCATCGTGCGGCCCGACCTCCTTCGCATGTTCGCCCACCGGCACCGCGTGACACGGGCCGCGCTGAGTCCGGGAGGCTGAACGTCCGCTCCTCAAACGGGCGGGAACTTCCGCCCGTTTGAGGGGTCCAACCTCGAGGAGAACGATGCGATGCCGGCCCGAATCCTCACCTTCGACGCCTCCCGGGGTGAGGAAACGCGTGTGAGAATGGCTCCCGTGTCACCCGCCGCGGCCCCGGCTCACCCGGCGCATCACCATCCGGCCGAGCGCGACTGGCCCGGCGACGACATCGCGCTGCACCGTTTCCTCGCGGGCGACGTCCTCGGATTCGAGCAGATCGTGCGGTACTACTCGGCGATGGTCTTTTCCCTCGCGGCCCGCCTCGTCGGTCCCTCGGACGCGGAGGACGTCGTCCAGGAGACGTTCCTCAGGGCCTACCACGGCCTCGGGAAGTTCCGGGGTGAGTCGAGCCTCAAGACCTGGCTCTACGCAATTGCGCTGAACCGCGCGCGCGCCCGGATGGGGACGCTCGGGCGCCTCCGCACGATGTTCGTACCGGGCCGTTCGAAGGAAGACGATCCATTCGCGAGCCTGGACGACGCCGCCGATCCCGCCGCGAGCCCCGAGGAGAATGCCGTCCTCAAGGAGCGCCGCGTCCGTCTGCGCGGCGCGATCCGCGCCCTGCCCGAGGAGTTCCGCGCCGCCGTCCTGCTGCGCGACCTCGAAGGCCTCTCGTACGAAGAAGTCGCCGAAGTGCTCGGGGTTCCGATCGGAACCGTGCGCAGCCGGCTCGCGCGCGGCCGCGCGCTTCTCAAGGAGAAACTCTCGTGAGCGCCCGCCCCTCCATTCCCCGCCTCGAAGGCGAGGAGCTCGACCTCCTCATTTCCCGCGCGCTCGACGGCGATCTCTCGCCGGAAGAGACGCGCGACCTCGAAACGATCCTCGCGGCCGATCCCGCCGCCCGCAAGCGCCGCGACGAGCTTGGCGCGCTCGTCGCCGAGGCCCGGGCTCTGCCCGCACCCGCTCCGCCGTTCGCGCTCTCGACGCGCGTGAACTCGAACGTGTCCGAGAAGGCGTCGCGCGGCGGATCGATCTTCCACCGGTTCGGTTTCTACCCGCCCCCGGGCATGGCGATCGGCGCGATGGTCGTTCTCGGGCTCGTGGCGGTCGGGATCACTCTCATGACTCCCGCGCCGAGGCCTGTCGCCTCGACGATCGCGGGAAAGGCCGACGGGCCGGTCGACGTATTCTTCCTCGAGCGCGCCCGCGCGAAGGAGCCCGCGCGGGAGTCCGCGAAGCCAGCGGCTCTTGGCGCCGCGAAGCCCGCGAAAGACGCGTCGAGCGAGACGGGGAGCGACACGGGGAAGCTCGCCGCGAACGACGTCAGGCGGGACGCGGCGGCTGCCGCCGAGCCCATGGCCGCCGGACCAGGGTTCCCGGCCGAAGTATCCCAGCCGTCCGGAGTCACGGCCGAGTCGAAGGAGGGTGCTCCCGGCGCCTCGGTCGCTTCCGTCGTCGCGTCGAACGAGTCCTCGCCCGACGAGAGACAGAAGAAGCTCGCGAAGAGCGAAGCCGACGCGGACGCTCCCCGCCGGCGGCAGGAATCCCTGCAGCGGGAGGAAACCCTGCAGTCGCCCTCTCTCTCGGCTGCGGCTCCGCAGGCGGTGGGAGGCGTCTCGCCCGCGGCGCCGGCGGCGGCCGCTCCAGCGGTCCGCGCGAGGAAGGCGGCGGACGAACGCGCGTGGGCCGTCGCGATCCGCGGCGAGGGCGCGCGGCGGTGGATGCTGCGCCGCGCTCCCGAGAGCCGGCCTCTCGCGGCGTCGGCCTCGGCCTCGTCGTTTCGCGTCACGCTCGACGCCGACGGCCGCGTGACCGCCGCGCGCGCCCTCGACGCACGCCCCGTCCCGCCCGCGCTTCTGGAGTTCGTGCGCGGCCTCGTCTTCGCTCCCGTCGGCGGCCGCGCTTCGAATGGCGCGGGCAGCCTGGCCGAGGGGGGCGCTCGCGACCGCGAGAAGGCGAACGAAGAGCGCAGCGACGCGCTGTCGGACAAGAGCGCGGGGAATCCGAGTGAGATCGAGGTCGAGATCTCCACGCGCTGAGGCGCGGCGGCGAACCCCGCATTTGACGCGCGTTCCCGCCCCCCCTAGACTCCCGTTCCCTTCGGAAGCGAGCCGAAGTAGCTCAGTTGGTAGAGCAACTGATTCGTAATCAGTAGGTCCCCGGTTCAAGTCCGGGCTTCGGCTCCAGTCCTTTCGGCGTCCCCTACGGTCGCGTGCCCGCCGTCGTACAGAGATAGCTCGAGCGCCTTCGAAAGCGGAAGAGGTAGTGCGTGAGATCCGGCGTCACGCGCAGGAAGCCGTACAGAACGCCCGCCGGGTTTCGCGGCGTGATCTCCAGCGCGAGCGTGCGCGTGCCCGTCGCGATGTCGATGCGGTGGACGCGGGCCGGGACGCCCCGGTCCCAGACGAAGAGGGCCTTCCCCGATTTCTCCCAGGCGACCGGAATCTCCTTCGGCTGCGCGGCCGCGACGGCCCGTTCCGCGCCGCCGCGCACGGAATACAGCCGAATCCCTTCGCCCACAACCGCCGCGAGCGAAGCGCCGTCGGGGGAGAGAAGGACGTCGTCGACGCCGACCGGCGTGACCGGGCGGGGCGGACCGCCCGCCATCGTGTCGAGGACGTAGCCGCGGCGCCCGGAGCCTTTGGCCACGCCCGCGAAGGCAGCCGTTTTTCCGTCGGAAGAGAATGACAGTAGCCGCACCCCCGAGACCTGGGGCTCGACGCTTCCGAGCGCGTACGTGCGCGGCGGACCTGGCCCGGTCGGAATCGCGTCGAACGCGGCGGGCCCCCGCACGTAGACGGTGCGCCCGTCGGGAGAAATGCCCGCGGATTTTCCGAAGCCGATCCGAACGGGCGGCGTCCTGTCCGACCGGCGGTAAAACGTGATCATGCCGCCCTCGGCGACGCTCACCGCGCCGTCGCCGGCGTAGACCGAGCCGTCGTCCGAAATGCCGGCCACGACGTTCGCCCTCCACCAGGAGTACGTGCGCAGCGTCTCGTCTCCGAGCAGTCGTCCCTCGAGCTCGACGTGCGTCTCGTCGTACGAGAGGAGGATCGCCCCGTCGGCGGCGACGTCGACGATGTGGATCACGGAGGGCACGACGAGGACCTCCCTCGGCGGCTTCGACGGGGAGAACGCCCACAGCGTCGTCCCCCTCTCGAGCTCGTAGCCGGTCGCGAAGATCTCTCCCGACGGAGCGAAGGCGAGACCCTGCAGATAGTCGAGCGTCTTCGAGAGTCGGGTGACGCGCCCCGCGGCATCGATAAGCATGACGGTGCCTTCGTCATCGCCTTCCGTCGGGTAGTCCGCGAACGCGATGCTCTTTCCGTCCGGCGAGATCCTCGGGTGTGCGATCCAGCCCGTGTTCCGGTAGACAACGTGGCCGATCGGGTACTCGAGGCGCTGCCCGGCCCCGTCGGCCAGAACGACGGCGAAGGACGAGCCGTCGGGTGCGATGTCCGCGTCGAAGACGTTTTCGAGGATGGGGCGTGGCGAGCCGCCCGAGAGAGAGACGTGCGCGAGCGTCCCGACCCTCAGCCAGCTCCCCACGTTGTGGCTGCCGAGGAGGAGCGCCATCTCGCCGGTCTTCGCGATCCCCGCGACATCTCCCATGGGAATGTCGAGCCTGCGCGAGTCCACCGCGTCGACGCGCGTCGAGAAGAGCGCCGGGGGACGGCCTTCCAGCTCGGCGCTGTAGATCACGTTCTGCCCGTCGGGCGTGAAACGGCCGGAGAAGACGCTTCCGAACGACCAGGTCAGCGTCCGAAAGCGCGGCGCCTCGATGCGCGCCGCTCTCTTCACGAGGAACCCGGTCAGGCCCGCGGTCGCGAGGAGGGCGCCCGCGAAGAGTGCGGCCATTCCAGGACGTGCGTAGGAGAACCGCCCAGCGGAGGAAGGTCGGTATGCGCCGGACGGCGACGGCTCGGTGAGCTCGATCCGGGCGTCCGCGATGTCGTGCAGACGATTCGAGATCTCGCGGGTCAGGCAGCGGCGGAGGAGGTGCTGCACCGCTCCCGGCACCGATTGCGGAAGGGCGCTCCAGTCCGGGTCCCTCGTGAGCACGGCCACCATGACGTCGGACGGCGTCTCTCCGGGGAACGCCTTCTGGCCCGCGAGCATCTCGTAGAGGACGACGCCGAACGCCCACACGTCCGCGCGCTTGTCCACTGGCTTGCCGCGCGCCTGCTCGGGTGCCATGTAGGAAGGAGTCCCGAGGATCGTCCCGGCCACGGTGTGGGGCGACGTGAGCGTCGGAGTCTGTGTCGCTCCGGAGAAAGAACCGGAGTCCTCGGTCTCGAAAGCCTTCGCGAGGCCGAAGTCGAGCAGCTTTACTTTCCCGGCCGGCGTGACGTGGATGTTCGAAGGCTTGAGATCCCTGTGGACGATGCCCTTCTCGTGCGCGGCCTCGAGAGCCTCGGCGATCTGCCGGGCGAGCGGCAACGCTTCGCCGGCCGCGAGCGGGCCGCGCGCCATCCGCACGTTCAAGGGCTCGCCCTCGACGAGCTCCATCGTGAGGACGGCCCGCCCCTCGATCTCCTCGAAAGCGTAGATCGCCGCGATGCCGGGGTGGTTGAGCGCCGCCAACGCGCGAGCCTCGCGCTCGAATCGGGCTCTGGCACCGCCCTTCTCGAGGATCTGCTCGGGAAGGACCTTCATCGCGACGTCCCGCTGGAGGCGAGAGTCCCGCGCGCGGTAGACCTCGCCCATCCCCCCGGCGCCGATCGGCGCGAGGATCTCGTACGGGCCGAGCTTCGTGCCGGATTCCAGGCTCATGGTTTGGGGACCACGATTATGGCCGACGCGCCCAGGAGACCGGCCTCGAGTCCCGGGGTTCGCCGGGCGCGTGAGACGGGCGTCGCGGGAATGCCGGATTTCGCTCGACCCGCTCCGGCGTTCGGTGCCAGAAGCTCCGTTCTCGACGACTCATTCGTTTGCGGAGGTTTCGAATGCCCCTGCGGCGCAGGGAGTCCTCACCCAGGCCCTTCTCGACAAGTGCCGCACGCGCGCGCCGGTCTGCGACCGTGAAAACCGCTTCTGTCAGGAGGATTTCGACGACCTCAAGGCCGCGGGCTCGCTATGCGCCGGCGACCGCCCTCTTCATCAACATGCACAACTACTGGGTCGGCGACGCCGCCGACCTTTGGCGCGCGGGCGACAATGCCGCGCGGCTCGAAGGGCAGCAGCATCAAGGAGACGTGGGACGTCATGGGGATGCGCGCGACGCGGAGCGACGACACGATCCTCGACGGCGTCTTCATTCCCGACAAGTACGTCGCGCGCGTCGTTCCGGCGGGTGTCGAGCGCGTTCCGCGTCGTCGACCGCGCTCTCGACCTCTCGGGCGGCTTCGGCATGTTCAAGAAGAGCGAGCTCGAGCGGCTCTCCGCGACTGCCGGGCGGGCCGCTTCCATCCGACGAACTCGGCGCTCACGCACGACATCGTCGGCAAGATCACGCTCGGAATCAGTCCGGACGAGCAGCCGCGCTGGGGCTGAGGCGGAGCGACTCCCGCGTCGAGCCCGCCCCCTGCCTCAGAGGACCTCCCGGTGTCAGGGAGTCATCATGCCGCCGCCCATGCCGCGGCCGCCGTTCATCATGTTCCCCATCACGACGTAGCCGTCGTTCGTCAGGTTGTCGTTCACGACCGCGTAGGACATGACCATCCCAGACGTACCCTGGTTCATCCGAACCCGGACTTGGAGCCCCGCGTCGCCGGCCGGGAACTTCGAGTGCACGTTCGCGAGAACGTCGTTGAACTGGTGCGAGGAGTAGCCCGCGAGGGCGAAGGGAAGACTCTTCGCGCCCGAACCCGTCGGCGTGCCGCCGTCGGCGTCGACGATCTCCACGACTCCCGTGGCGCCGTCGACGGAGGTGGAGACGACATTCACGTTGACGCGGTTACCCGGCTGCGGCAGGAGCCCGAGCATGTACATCGCGTACTCGTCCATCCCGTGCCCGCCCGACGTCGGAAGCGAGCTCATGGACATGCGTGCTGGCATCCCCATGAACGCGAGTCCGTAAGCGCCGGCTCCGGACTGGTTGTAGACGCGCACGGTCGCCGACACCGGGAAGCTCGCGACGACGCGGACGGCCCCGAAGCCCGAAGCGATTCCGAAGTTGGCCTGAAGGACGTCGGGTAGGTACGTGATGGGCTGCGTCAGGTTGACCGTCGTCGTCGCGAAAGGCGCCGACGTGGCCGAGTCGGCCTTGTGGAAATAAAGCGTCGCGGTTCCCGTCGCGCTCGCCTTGATCCAAAGATCCGTCACGAAGAACGAGCTGAAAAGGCCCGGTCCACGGACGCCGGCGGGAATGACGAGGTTCTCGCTGCCGCTCGTCATGCCGTCCATGGGGCCGTTCTGGGTACCCGGTCCGGGGCCGCCCATCTGAGCTAAGGCGGGAAATGCCGAGAGCGTGACGGCGATTGTCGCGCCCGCGAGGATAGCGAGGATCGCTCGAAGAGCTTTCATTGGGGTCTCCCTTGTTTTGGACGCGGCAGCTTCCGCCACGTTCGTGAACCATATCATTACTCTATCACCAAACAGTGTAGCGTCGTGTCCGGCCCCGGCTCGAGGGTCACGATGGGCCCCGGAGACGCGGACAGGCGACAATCCCGCCATGCTGCTTCTCAATCCCAAGCGCCCCCTCCCGCTTCCGCTCGATCTGAAATCGCAGGAGCTCGTCGAGAAGACGATCGCGTTCTTCGAGGCGAAGGGGAAGTCGGCTCTCCGAAGGGACGATCTCGCGCGCACCTGGTACGCGGACTTCCTCGCCTTCGTGAAGAAGGAAAAGCTGTTCGCGGAATTTCTCACGCCGTCGCCCTGGGGTGCCGCGACCCGCTGGGACACGTATCGCAATTGTGCGCTCAACGAAGTCATCGCGTTTTACGGCCTGCCGTACTGGTACACGTGGCAGGTCACGATCCTCGGGCTCGGGCCTTTCTGGATGAGCGGCAACGAGACGGCGAAGAAGGAGACGGCCCGGCTCCTCGAAGAAGGCGGGATCTTCGGCTTCGGCCTCTCGGAGAAAGAGCACGGCGCGGACATCTATTCCTCGAGCATGCAGCTCGTTCCGACCGGCCGGGGAACCTACGTCGCGCGCGGGAGCAAGTACTACATCGGGAACGGGAACGAGGCGGCACGGCTCTCGGTCTTCGGGAAGATCGCGGGAACGGACGAGTACGTCTTCTTCGCCGTCGACCCAAAGCGCTCCGGGTACGAGCTCGTGAGGAACGTCGTCGCGAGCCAGTCCTACGTCGCGGAGTTCGTCCTCGACGACTATCCGGTCACGGAGGCCGAGATCCTTCTGCGCGGCCCCGCTGCGTGGGACGCGGCCCTGAACACGGTCAACGTCGGGAAGTACAACCTCGGCTGGGGCTCGATCGGCATCGCGACGCACGCGCTCTACGAGGCGATCCGCCACGCCGCGAACCGGCGGCTCTACGGCATGGCCGTTACTGACTTCCCGCACGTGAAACGCATGTTCACGGACGCGTACGCGCGCCTCGTCGCCATGAAGCTCTTCGCGCTCCGGGCCTCCGACTACTTCCGGTCCGCCTCGCGCGAGGACCGGCGCTACCTCCTCTTCAACCCGGTCGTGAAGATGAAGGTCACGACCGAGGGTGAGAAGGTGATCGACCTCCTCTGGGACGTGATCGCGGCGAAAGGCTTCGAGAAGGATACGTATTTCGAAATGGCGGCCCGCGACATCCGCGCGCTCCCGAAGCTCGAGGGCACGGTCCACGTCAACATCGCCCTCATCGTCAAGTTCATGAAGAACTACTTCTTCGCCGCGGCGCCCTACCCGGATGTCCCGCGGAGGGACGACCCGTCGGACGACGCGTTCCTGTGGGACCAGGGGCCGGCGAAGGGACTCGGAAAGATCCGCTTCCAGGATTTCGCCCCCGTGTTCGCCGCGCGGAACGAACCGAACGTCGCCGTGTTCCGCGAGCAGACCGCCCTCTTCCGCGAAATGCTGATGCGCGCGACCCCGACCGAGGAGCAGGGGAAGGACGTCGACTTCAGCCTTGTCGTCGGCGAGCTCTTCACGCTCGTCGTCTACGGGCAGCTCGTCCTCGAGAACGTGAAGCTCCTCGGCGAGAACGCGGCCGACCCGGATCTCGTGGATCAGATCTTCGACGTCTTCGTGCGCGACTTCTCCCGCCACGCCGTCGACCTCTACACGAAGCCAGCCGGTACCGACGCCCAGATGGAGTACGCGTTGAAAATGGTCCGGAAACCTGTCCACGACACCGCCCGCTACGAACGCGTCTGGGCGAAGGTTCACGCGCTGAAGGACGCTTACGAGATGAACCCGTAGGTCCGCGTTACAGCCCGTCGTCGCGTCAGAGCCCCAGGCTCCGCGCGACGTCTTCCGGGCTCGCCCTGAGCGCGCCCGCCTGCCGTTTCTTCACGCTGCCGTCCGGGGACGTCACGAGGAAGTGAGGGACCCCGTTGATCTTCATCTTCTTCGCCCATGCGCCCGACGCGTCGACGAGGACCTCGCGTCCGATCGCGCGCGCCATCTCCGCGCACTTCGGCATTTCATCCATGCCAACCACGAACGTCGTTTCGATTCCGCGCTCCTTGACGAGGTCCGCGAGCGCGAGGTCGCCGGGGAGGGACCGCTTGCAGGGCTCGCACCACGGCGCGACGTAGACGATCAGGCATCCTTTCGCGCCCGCGCACTTGCCGGCCGGAGCGTCGCCGGCCGGTGACCCGTCCGCGGCGAGCCTGGGGAGAATCGTCGCCGAGAGCTTCGACGGGGAGCGGACGACGAGCCACGCCCCGGCCGCGAGGACGGCGGCAACGACGAGAACAGTGCGCCCGGAAGAGGCCATCTCCCTCCATTTTCACCTTTCCCCCGGAGTCCTTCTCTAGAATCGGGCCGTCTCATGCGAAATCGCGCCGTCACGGTTCTTGCGGCCCTCGCCCTCGCGCTGACGGTGTCCGCACCCGGTTTCGTCCTCGTCCCACCCGAGCGGCCGCTCGGGGTCGGCGACGTCGCGCCTCCACTCGAAGTGGAATCGTGGCTCCGGGGGGAGCCGGTGAAGCTCTTCGCACCCGGTACGGTCTATGTGATCGAGTTCTGGGCGACGTGGTGCGGGCCGTGTCTCGCGAACATTCCGCACCTGAGCGAAATCGCGCGCGCCTTCCGGGGCCGCGTGGAGGTCGTCGGGGCGACGAGTCCGGATCGCTGGGGCAACTCCCTCGACGCCGTAAGGAAGTTCATCGCCGCGAAGGGCGACCGCCTCGCGTACCGCGTCGCATGGCTGCCGGAGTCCGTCGGTCCCGCGGGAGACGTCGGGGTCCATCGCAACCCCTGGTTTCGTCAGGCGGGCCTGGATTCGCTCCCGACGGCGTTCGTCGTGGACGGCCGCGGGCGCATCGCGTACATCGGCGACCCGCTCACTCTGGACGGTCCGCTCCGCCGTATTCTCTCGGGCGACTGGGACCTCGTCGCCGCGAGCCGCAGGTGGGAGGACAGCCGCCGAGCGGAGGAGAAGCGCCAGCGTCTCGACCAGCTGCTCGCGGAGGGCGACGTGTCCGGCGCCCGCGCACTCGCATTCCGGCTCGTGCGCATCGAGGGCGGTGACGACCCGCGCCTCCTGAGTCTCGTCGCGGCGGCCATCGGAGGGTCTCCCGTGAAGTCGGACCGCGGACTCCTCGAGATCGCCTTCGAAGCGTCCGCGCGCGCGGTCTCGCTCACGGGCCGCAAGGCGCCCGGCATGCTCGACGTTCTCGCCAGCGTGCAGTTCCTGAGAGGAGACGTGACGGGTGCGATCGAGACCGAGGAAGCCGCCATCGCACTCTCGGAGGGCGGCATGCAGGAGGCGCAGAGGAAGAATCTCGCCGAATTCCGTGCAGCAGGCCACGGCGGAAAATAGTCTCTCCTTTCTACCAGACCTCGCACAGGTCCACGGCCTTGCGAACCATGGGGGCGTCGTCGGGGCAGTGGAACGCTGTCGGTCCGCTATGTTCTCGCCGAGTGTGAGCTTGCCGTTGACGTTCAGCTCCGCGATCTTGTAGTTGAAAAATTGCCTCTCAACGCAGCCGGCGCGGGCGGTGAACTGCTTCGCGAAGGCGAAGTCCTCGTTGACGAAGGCCGAGGAGAGCTGGCGCGCGCCGCGTCGATGACGGCCTCCATGTGATCCAGATAGCGCCTGAAGGCCCTTCGTCCCGCGTCCGTCAGGCGGAACTCGGTACGCGGCGTTCGGCCCTGGAAGGTCTTTCGGCAGGCCACGTAGCCCGCCTCCTCGAGGCGGCGCGCGTGTACCGAGAGGTTCCCGTCTGTCGTCCCGAGGAGCTTTTTGAGCTCGCCGAACGTGAGCGACGGAGCCGCGGCGAGGGCGCTCACGATGCCGAGCCTCACGGGCTCGTGGATGACCCGGTCGAGCGCCATCGGGGAGGCCGAAGCCTTCCGCCCAACGGGCCTCGTGGGGGCGGCGGGCTCTTGGGACGCCGTTGACTTCGCACTTCGCGCGACTTGGCCGCTTCGGCCCCTTTGGCCGCTTCGGCCCCTTTGGGCGTCAGCCGCCATGCTGCCCCGCGATCAGTGCCGAGGTGTCGTGCGGATGCTCCCAGAGGAGCGCCGGAGCGGGGCTTTTCGAGTTCGCCTGGGACGGCATCGAAGCGAACATTACGCCCGATGGACGCCTGATTCATCTGCGTCAGGAATGAACGCGGGGAGGCCTGCGTTATCCTACTAGCGATGTCGAGAGTTCCGGGCGCGCGCCTGATCCGGGGAACGGCTGCGGTTCTCGCGGTCCTGTTCCTCGCGAGCTTCGCGCTCGCCGCTCCCGGGCCCGCGCCGTGCCCGCCCTGCTGCGCGTCAGCGGGAATGTGCGATGACGCCCCTTCATGTTGCTGCATGGGCGAGGACGCTTCCCCGAAGTCCTCTGCAGGGTCCTGTCGCATGTCCGCTGCACAAGAGGCAGCCCCTTCGCTGACGCCCCCCGTCGTCCCGGTGATGACGGCCCCCGTCGCGAGCTCTCTCGATCTGGCGCAAGCCGCCGTTTCGGTTTCCCTCGAAGGCCCCGCGCGCCGCGTCACGCCGCATGCCCGGCCGGCGCCGCTGCACCTCCTCTACTCGGTCTTCCTGATCTGAATCCTGCGTCTCGCCGTTCTCGCGCCGCCCCTTCGGGCGGCTCCGTGAGGCTTTCCGCGCGAGGAGATTCAGATGGTCGGAAGAGAAGAAGAGAAGAAAGAAAATCTGCTTAGAGGGTCCCGTGCAAACAGACGCGCTGCCCTCGTCGCTTGCAGCTTCGTTGCTGTGTTCGGGGCTGGTCTTCGGGCGGCCGCCGCTTTCGCGGCGCCCGCCCCCCTTGCGGAGCCCGCTTCGGCGGGCTCCGTGATCTCGGGCTCTGCCGAGGCCGATGCGCTCGTCGCGGAGGCGCTCGCGCACAACCCGGATCTCGCGGTCGTGCGGCAGGAGGCAGACGCCGCGGCGGCGCGCGTGCGGCCCGCGGGAGCCCTGCAGGACCCGATGCTCTCCGTGACGTACGTCAACGACGGGGTCTCGCCGTCGCTCGGCTCCCAGCAGATGTCGCGCCTCGAGTTCATGGCGCAGCAGGCGTTCCCGTTTCCGGGGAAGCTGGCGCTCGCGGGGAAGGTGGCGGACGCCGACGCCCGGGCCGCGGCGATCCAGCCGCAGCGCGTGGCGCTCACGCTCGAGGCGTCCGTCCGGCGATCGTACGCGGACCTCCTCGAGGCGCGCGAGAACCTCCGGCTCGTGGACGAGCAGATCGAGACCTGGCGCGGGATCGACGAGATCATCCGCGCGCGATACTCGGCGGGCATGGGGAGCCAGCAGGACGTGCTCCGCGCCCAGAGCGAGCGGACGCGCCTCCAGCAGCAGCGCGCGCGCGACGAAGCGGCGGAGAGGACGGCACTCAACGCGCTCCGGCGACTTCTCTTCCGCCCGCTGGACGCGCCGATCCCGACGGAGCGCCGCCTGGTTCCCACGGCGTCCCTTGCGGTTCCGCCGGCCGTGGAATCCCTCGCGAAGGCGCTGACGGTCACGCCCGAGCTCGTGGAGGTCGCCCTCGCGAAGGAACGCGCGGCACTCTCCCTCGACCTCGCGAAACGCAATCTCCGGCCCGATTTCGTGGCCTCGGCGAGCTACATGAACCGCGGTGGCCTGCCGCTCATGTGGTCCGCGGGCGTCGGCGTGTCGGTCCCGCTCTGGGCGGCACGCAAGCAGAGACCGCTCATCGTCGAGGCCGAACGCCTCGCCGAGGCGGCCGCGTTGCGGGAGGCCTCGCTGAAGCGGCAGGCCGAGGCCCTTACCGAGGAGAGGCTGATCCGTCTCGAGCAGCTCGCCGCCGAGGCCCGATTCGACGCGGAGGGCGTCCTCGTGCAGGACCGGCTCGCCGTCGAGTCGGCGCTCGCGAGCTACCGCACGGGGGCGGTTCCGTTCGTCACCGTCCTCGAAGCGCTCGGCACCCTCTTCACGGACCGCCGCGCCGCGATCGCGCGGCTCGCGGGGTTTCTCCGCGCGGAAGCCGATCTCCGCGAGTTTTCTTTGGAGCGTGGCGCCGCCGTACGCGCCTCTTCGACGCCGGCGACTTCGGCCGGCGCGGCCGGGATGTAGGGAGACGAAGATGAAGATTCTGCGAAAGGTCCCGAGTTTTCTCGCCGCCGCCGCCATCCTGGGGGCGGCCGCCTTCGCCCTGCCAGGCTGCGGAGGGAAGTCCGCCGCACCCGCCGCGGCCAAGACCGACGCGGCCGATGCGAAGAAAGCTCAGAAGTGGCAATGCCCGATGCATCCCCAGATCGTCCGGGACGGGCCCGGCGATTGCCCGATCTGCGGGATGAAGCTCGTGCCGATCGAACAGGAGAAGCCAGCGGCCGCCCGGCGCATCCTCTTCTACCGGTCGCCGATGGGCACGAACGAGACCTCGCCGGTCCCGAGGAAGGACTCGATGGGGATGTACTTCGTGCCGGTCTACGCGGACGAGGCCGAAGCCGCGTCCGCGGGGCCGTCGGGCTTCAGCACGGTCACGATCGATGCAAGGAAGCGTCAGCTCCTGGGCCTGAAGACCGTCGTCGTGAAGCGCGCCCCGTTCGAGACATCGATCCGGACGACCGGACGCGTCGCCGCCGACGAGCGCCGGGTCCACCACGTTCACACGCGCTACGACG
>JBBQRP010000021.1:0-76346 GCA_038214715.1 Thermoanaerobaculia bacterium
CTCGGTCCGGATCCGCTCGGCCGCGGCCCGGAGCGAGTCGCGCGCCGCGATTGCGTTCGACCGGTCGACGATGATGTGCTTCGACACCCTCCAGAGCCAGCCGAAGACGGGGATCTTGAGGATCTCCTTCTTGCCGACCGCCACGGCTCGGTACGTGAAGAACGTCCCCCTCGTCGCGATGTCGAGGTTCGACTGATGGTTCCCGACGACGACGGCCGGTTTCGTCGCGAGCATGGTCTCGATGTTCTCGGTCTCGACCCGCCAGAAGACGAACCGCGTCATGACGATGCCGAAGCTCCGGATCCACACCATCGCAGCCTTCTCCCCGTTGCGGAAAAGTGCGTAATGGAGGAGTGCGACCGCCGCGAGAAAGACGAACGCGAAACCGCCGACGGTGCAGGCGAGGACGAACCAGACGTGGAATACCAGGCGGCGGAGGAACCCGCCGTAACCGCTGGCAGAAACGGGCATGCCGCAATATAGCCCGAGGTGGAACCGGACGTCGTCGTCGTGGGAGCCGGCGCGGCGGGTCTTCTCGCGGCGCTCTCGGCCGCGCGGGCCGGCCGGCGCGTGCTCGTGCTGGAGGCCGCCCGGGACGCGGGCCGGAAGATCCTCGTCTCCGGTGGGGGCCGGTGCAACGTCCTGCCGATTGCGGAGGCCCCGGCGCGCTTCGTCTCGGAATCGCCGAACCGGCTCGTCCGCCGGTTTCTCGATCGCTGGCCGCTCGCGGAGCAGCGCGCGTTCTTCGAGGAGCTCCTCGGGGGGCCGCTGCGCGAGGAAACGGAATCGCGGAAGCTGTTTCCTCCCTCGAATCGCGCGGCGGACGTGAGGGACGCCCTGCGCTTCGCGGTAGCCGCCGCGGGAGCCACGCTCCGGGCGGCCGCGCCGGTCCGGGACCTCGTGAGAACGGAGCGCGGGTTTTGCGTGCGGCTGGACGGTGGAGAGGAGATCCGCGCGCCGCGGGCCGTCCTCGCGACGGGCGGACTTTCCGTTCTCGCCGGCGGCGCGGACGCCGCCGGATTCGCCTGGGCGGCGGCGATGGGCCACCGCGTCCACCCCACGTATCCGGCGCTCGTCCCTCTCACGGGCGATGCGCCGGCACATCACGCTCTCTCGGGCGTCTCGCTCCCGGCGCGCGTGGAGGCGCGGAGTGCCGGCGAGCGGGCGACGTCGAGCGGCGGGTTCCTGTTTACGCACAAGGGCTGGAGCGGGCCAGCCGTGCTCGACGTCGCGCACGTCGTCGAGAGGGCGCGGCTCGCGGGCCGCACCGCCGAGGTTCGGATTTGCTTCGGAATCGGAGAAGAGAAGAAAGAAAGAGAAGAGAAGATTTCTTTGAAGGTGCCCGTGTCTGAGGCTGGCGGATCGCTTGTTGGCGACGTCGCCGCGCGCTGGGACGCCGCGCTCGTCGGCGCATCGGGTGCCCGCTCTCTCTCTTCCTTTCTAAGCAAATCTTCCTCTTCTTCCTCTTCAATTCCCGACCGCCTGGTTCGTCTTTTGCTCGAGACGGCTGGCGTCGGAGATCAGCCGCTCGCGCGACTGCGTCGCGACGCGCGGGCGCGGGTCGTGGAAACACTGACCGCGTTCCCCCTCCCCGCGACCGGGACGGAGGGCTACCGCACGGCCGAGGTCACGGGCGGCGGCGTCGCGCTCGAGGAAGTGGACGCGGGCAGCGGGCGGAGCCGGCTCGTGCCGGGGCTCTTCCTCGCGGGCGAGATCCTCGACGCCTTCGGCCCGATCGGCGGCTTCAATTTTCAGTGGGCCTGGGCGACCGGCCGGACGGCCGGAGAAGGCGCGGCGCACGGCTGACCGTTCCGGTCAGGGTCTTGCGGAGTCGAACCAGCTCGAGAGGTGCGCCGTCGGGGCCTCCGGGGCTCCGCGCTCGTAGTGCGAGACGTCGTTGAAGAGCGTCAGGCGGGCGTGCGAGGGATCCTTGAAGTCGAGGACGTTGAGGCACGCGGGGCTCTGGCCGAGCCTGTCCCGGTAGAAGCGCGGATCGAATCCGAGAATGGCCGAGAGCAGCAGCCGGATCGTCGCCTTGTGTGAGACGACGAGGAACGTCCTTCCCGCGTGTGCGGACACGAGGTCGGCGAGAGCAGGAAAGGCGCGCGCGGTCACGGCGAGACCGCTCTCCCCGCCCTCCGGAGCGAACGTGTAGGGATCGGCGTCCCAACGCGCGTACTCCTCCGGCCAAAGCGCCTCGACCTCGCGGCGCATCCTCGTCTCCCATCGCCCGTGGGAGATCTCCCGGAGGCCAGGGACCGGCTGGACGGTGAGCCCGTGCGGCGCCGCGAGGATGCCGGCGCTCTCGAGCGTCCGGCGCATCGGGCTCGCGTAGACGGCGCAGAGAGGCTCCTTCGAAAGGCGCACGGCCAGCGCCCCAAGCTGGGCGCGGCCCGCGTCGGACAGGTCGACGTCCGTCTCGCCTGCGAAGCGGTCCTCGGCCGAGAGGATCGTGGCCCCGTGGCGGACGAGGTAAACGCGCGTCGGCATGGGTTCAGCCTTTCACGAGGAAATTTCGTTCGGAAAGAATTCTTCGAAGGGTGTCACGGTGGTCGCCCTGGAGCTCGATGAGAGCCTGACCGATCGTCCCACCGGTGCCGAGCTGCTTCTTGAGCTCTTTTCCCAGAGCTTCCAGGAAATCTGAATTCCTCGGCAGCCCATCCAGGATCGTGACTACCTTCCCGCCGCGCCCCTTCTTCTCGAGCCGCAGCTTGACGACGACCCTCGGAGGGACCTTCTCTTCCTCGTTCGACGAACACTTGCACTGGTCGCTCGGCCAGCCGCAGGTCGCGCAGACGCTCCCGACCCCGGTCGAGTAGACGAGCCGCACGGGATCGGGGCGGGACACGCCGGGATTATCCTCCGCGGTGCATGGCCGATCCGATTTCCGTGGCGCCCGGCGTCACCATCCCCGCGGCCGCGCTCGAGGCGCGGCAGGTGCGCGCGTCCGGGCCGGGCGGGCAGAATGTCAACAAGGTCGCGTCCCGGGTGGAGCTGCTCATCGACGCGACCCGGATCGAGGGGCTCGACGCAGGGGCCCTCTCGCGGCTTCTCGCGCTCGCCGGGCGCCGCCGGGCGGCCGATGGGCGCCTCCGCCTCGTCGCCCAGGAGAGCCGGGATAGGCACCGGAACCTCGAAACCGCCCGGGAGCGGGTCCGCGATCTCGTCGCCCGCGCCCTCCTCGTGCCCGCCCGTCGCCGTCCGACGCGGCCGTCCCGGGGCGCGAAGGAGGCGCGCCTGCGCGAGAAGGTGCGGGACGGGAGGCTGAAATCGGTGCGCCGGGCGGTCGGAACCGAAGACTAGCGCATCTGAACTACTGCGCTTACGGGGTCCCCGGGAGCATGTTGAAGGCGATGGGGGCGGACCCGCCCCAAGAATTAGGAGGATTTGTCTATGTCATCCAGCGCACCGCGCCAGACCGTGACCGTCACGGACAACCGCACGGGCAAGACGATCGAGTGTCCGATCGAGAACGGCACGATCAAGGCGCTCGACCTCCGTGTCTTGAAGTCGTCTCCGGAAGACTTCGGGTTGATGACCTACGACCCTGCATTCATGAACACGGCGTCGTGCAAGAGCAAGGTCACGTTCATCGACGGCGACAAGGGCATCCTGAATTACCGCGGCTACCCGATCGCCGAACTCGCGGAGAAGACGACGTATCTCGAGACGGCGTACCTCGTCCTGAACGGCGAGCTTCCGACCCGGGACCAGCAGAACGACTGGGTGAAGGACATCACGTTCCATACGATGGTCCACGAGAACATCAAGGACCTCATGAAGGGCTTCCGGTACGACGCGCACCCGATGGGCATGCTCGCGTCCACGGTGGCCGCGCTCTCCACGTTCTACCCGGAGTCCAAGGACGTCCATGAGCCGGAGACTCGCCGGCAGCAGATCGTGCGCCTCATCGCGAAGATGCCGACCCTCGCGGCCTTCGCATACCGCCACTCGATCGGTTTCCCGTACGCGTACCCGGACAACGACCTCTCGTACTGCGGCAACTTTCTGCAGATGATGTACCGCGCGGCCGAAGTGAAGTACGTGCCGAACCCGGTGCTCGAGAGGGCGCTCGAGGTCCTGTTCATCCTGCACGCCGACCACGAGCAGAACTGCTCGACGAACGCGATGCGGGCGATCGCATCGTCGGAAGTCGACCCCTACTGCGCCGCCTCGGGCGCGATCTCCGCTCTTTACGGGCCGCTTCACGGCGGAGCGAACGAGGCCGTCCTCCGCATGCTCTGCGAGATCGGGTCGAAGGCGAACATCCCGGCGTTCATCAAGTCGGTCAAGGAGTCGGGCGGCGAGACGCGCCTCATGGGCTTCGGACACCGCGTCTACAAGAACTACGACCCGCGGGCGAAGGTCATCAAGAACATGGCCGACAAGGTGTTCGAGGTCACGGGCAAGAACCCGCTTCTCGACATCGCGCTCGAGCTCGAGCGGATCGCGCTCGAGGACGAGTACTTCCTGAAACGCAAGCTGTACCCGAACGTGGACTTCTACTCCGGCCTCATCTACCAGGCCATGAAATTCCCGGTCGACATGTTCCCGGTTCTCTTCGCGATCCCGCGCATGTCCGGCTGGCTCGCGCAGTGGGACGAGATGATCCAGGACAAGGAGCAGAAGATCGCGCGGCCGCGCCAGGTCTATCTCGGAGCCCCCGAGCGGCACATCACCCCGTTCGAGAAGCGGGTCGCGAAGGCCGTCCCGGCCGGGGTGCTCACGCCCGCGTAGGCGAGGGTTCGCGGCGAGTGATCGGGGTCGGCAGCCGTTTTTCGTCCACGTTGACGTAAACGACTTCGGCCTCGGTCACGTTCACCGTCTCGCCGGTGCTTCGCCAGTGGTCCGCGGTCACGAGGACCTTGATCGTGATCGACGTGCGCCCGACGCGCTCGACCGTCGTATGGAAGCTCACGACGTCGCCGACGAAGACCGGCGCGTGGAAGACGACCTCGTTCATCTTCACCGTCACCACGAGGTCGCAGTACGGCCGCGTCGCGACGGCGCCGGCCTGGTCGATGTACGCGAGGAGGACCCCTCCGAAGATCGTGCCGTGGCCGTTCGTGTCGCGGGGGAGCATCGAGACGCGGATCGCGGGTTCGAGTGCCGGGCGCGGGAGCGACGGGTCGTTCATGGCTCCGGATTATGGCGGGCTAAGATCCCGCCATGTCTTCCCCGGCATCCGGTCTCTTTCTGGGTCGCGCCGTCGACCCCGCGACGGGGAAGACCGGCCCGGAGCCTTTCCGGCTGGATCCCGCGGACCTCACGACTCACGGCCTGATCGTGGGCATGACGGGGAGCGGCAAGACCGCGCTCGGCATCGTCCTGATCGAGGAGCTCCTGCTCCGGGGCATCTCCGTCCTCGCGATCGATCCGAAGGGCGACCTCGGCAACCTGCTCCTCGATTTCCCCGGTCTTTCGGCCGCCGAGTTCGCACCGTTCGTGGATCCGTCCGCAGGTACGGCCGAGTCGGAGTCGGCGAAATGGCGGGAAGGCCTCGCGGGATGGGGCCTTTCGGCCGCGAACGTGAAGACTCTGGTCGAGAGCCGCGACGCCGTGATCTACACCCCGGGTTCGTCGGCCGGCACGCCGATCGACCTCTTCGGCTCGTGTGCACCCCCGCCTCCCGAGGCTGACGACGACGACCGCCGGGACGTCGTGACCGCGTGGGTCGGAGGCCTCCTCGGTCTCGCGGGCCGGGACGCTGATCCCGTGAAGTCCCGCGACTTCATCTTCCTGTCCGCCTGCGTCGCGGCGCTCTGGGAAAAGGGGCGGACGGCCACGTTCGAGTCCCTCCTCGAGTCCGCGGCCGCGCCGCCGTTTGCGAAGGTGGGCGCTCTCCCGCTCGAGACGTTCTACCCCGCGAAGGACCGGCAGGAGCTCGTCCTCGCCGTGAACGCGCTTCTCGCGTCGCCGGCGACCTCGGCGTTCCGCGACGGCGAGCCGCTCGACGTGGCGACGATGTTTTCGTCCGGCCCGTCGGCCCGGCCCGATGCGCCCGGCCGTGCCCGCCTCTCGATCGTCTCGATCGCGCACCTCGGGGACGCCGAGCGCGTCTTCGTCGTCGCGACGCTCCTCTCGCGGGTGAAGGCCTGGATGCGTTCGCAGCCGGGAAGCCCGGCGCTTCGCGCGCTCGTGTACATCGACGAGATTTTCGGATTCTTCCCGCCCTCGGCCGAGCCCCCTACGAAACGGCCGCTCCTCACGCTCCTCAAGCAGGCGCGGGCGTTCGGCGTCGGAGTCGTCCTCGCGACGCAGAACCCCGTGGATCTCGACTATCGCGGCCTCTCGAACTGCGGCTGCTGGTGGGTGGGCACTCTCCAGACCGAGAGGGACCGCAAGCGCCTCGCGGAGGGCCTCGTGGAGGCGGGCGGAAAGGACGCGTCGGCGCTCCTCGACAGGACGCGCAAGCGCGTCTTTCTCCTGAACGACGTCCACCGCGGCGAGCCGGCCCTCGTCGAGACGCGCTGGGCGATGAGCTACCTGCGCGGGCCGATGACGAAGGCCGATCTCGCGCGGCTGAGGGCCGCTTCGGGAGGGAGCGCCGCGCCCGCGAGGAGGGAGGTCGCCGCCGCGGACTCGACGGCGCCCGCGCTTCCGTCCGCGTGGCCCGCGCGTTGGCTCGAGAAGCGGAACGCGGACATTGCGTCGCCCGCGCTCTTCGTGAAGTACGCCGTCTGCTATCGGGCCGCGGCGTCCTCCGCGCCCGAGACGACCGCGGCGAAGCTGTTCCCCCTCTCCTCGGCGTCCGCTGCGGAAATCCTGGAAGGGGACGCCACGGATCTCGACGCCTCGGACCTCGATACGCTGAAGGCGTCCGCGCCGGCCCGTCCCCTGCGCTACGCGGACCTGCCCGGCTGGTTCGGCGAAGGTGCCGTGAAGGCCGTCGAGAAGGCCGTGAGGACGCGGCTCCCCGACAAGCTCGCGACGACGCTCCTGAGGGACCCGGTCACGGGCGCACTCTCCGGGCCGGGAGAATCGGCGGCGATGTTCGCCGCGCGGCTCGCGAGCGGAACCGGCGCGGCGGATCCGCCAGCCGCGCTGCGCGAGAGGCTCGAAAAAAAACGGCGCGACCTCGCCTCCGCAGAAGCCGCGGAGAAGTCCCGCTCGCTCGAGACGTACGCGTCGATCGGCTCGGCCGCCCTCGACGTCCTGGGCGGTTTCCTCGGGAGAAAGAAGACGCTGCGGGTGGGGAGGGTCGGCTCCGTGCTGACGAAGAGCCGCATGGAGGGCACGGCAGAGTCGAAAGTCGAAGGGTTGAGGGCCGACGTCGTGGCGCTCGAGGCGAAGCTGGCACCGCCCGACGCCGCCCGCTTCGAGAAGGTGAACGTCGTTCCGGCCGCCGCGCACGTCGACGTGCTGTCGATCGGAATTGTTTGGATTTGCTGAGGAGAAGAAGAATATTTTCTTAGAAGGGTAATTTGGCGGATGCGCGCGGGGCACCATATTTCTCTAGAATCCTCACATGCCCAAGATTTCCCCCCGCAAGGAAGTGACCGACCACCCGCTCTACCGCGCGGCGATGGCCGCGCAGCACATCGCCTACCAGCTCATGCGCGAGGTGCCGCCGGACCAGAAGGCGGCGGCGACGCGGCTCCACGCCTCCCTCGTCCATGCGACCGCGTACGCGGCGTATGCGGTGGATCCGGACCTCGAGGACAAGGCGGCGCAGTGGGCCGGCCTCGCGGCGAACGCGGCCCATGCGAAGGAACAGCTCGCGCCGCTCGCCCAGTTCGCCGGGGACGCGCGCGACGTCGACGCGTTGAACGCGAAGCTCGACGAGCTGGCGGTCGCCGCCTCGTCGACGGTCGCCGCCTGAGCGCTACTCTTCCTTCTTCGTCCCGAGGATCACGAGCACGATGAGGAGCAAGAGGACGATCAGCCCGATCACGATCGTCGTGGTGCGCGACGAGCCCGACGGGAGCTCGGACGAAGGCGCCTCCGCCTTCGTCGCCGGCCTCGCGGTTTCGAGCGTCGCGGCAGCGGGAGCGGACGTCGTGGGAGCGCCTGCCGAAGCGGCCGGCGAGGCGGTCATCGGGGCCGTGGCCGGAGGGGCCGCGACCGCTTCGGGGGTCGTCTTTCCCGTCGCGCCGGACGCGGACGGCTGCTGCGAGAGGGCGGGAGACGAGACGAGAAGGGCGAGAAGGAGAGTGGGGATCGCCGGGCTTCGCTTCATGGTACGCGAAACTATCGGTCCTTCGGGGAAGCGTCAAGCGGCGAAGAGGGCGGCGGAATCAGTTCGCCGGTTCGCCGGAACGGTCGGCCCTGAGCTGGGCGAGCTCCGCGCGGAGCGCGTTCAGATCGGCGAGGAGGCTTTCGCGGTCGGCGTCGGGAATCTGGACGAGCACGGGCTCGGATGTGAGGAGGTGCGCGACCTCGGCGAGCTTCCGCTCGGCCAGGGACAGTGCCTCGGTGACGTCCGTGCCGGAAAGCTCGAGAAACGCTTCCCCCACGAGGGACGGCACCGACACCGCGGCCTTCCGAAGGCGCGTCCCGGCCTCGGTGCCCTTCGCCCCGGCGGCCTCCACGGCGGCGTAAACCGTGTGAGCAAAGCTCATTCCACGCTTCCACGTCGGGAGATTTTTGTAGTCGCTCACCATCGGTATCCTAGTACGTTTGCATGCTCGTCGGCGTCGCAAATCCGGTGTTAGGCTCCCTTTTCGGACACGTCTTTTCGATTTGAAGAGGCGGGGAAGGAACGAAGCCATGCGACGCAAGATCACCGTGATCGGGGCCGGAAACGTGGGCGCGACCGTCGCCCAGAGAATCGTGGAGAAGGAGCTCGGCGACGTCGTCCTCGTGGACGTGGTCGAAGGGGTTCCGCAAGGCAAGGGCCTGGACATGATCCAGTCGGGCGCCGTCGAAGGCTTCGACATGAGGATCGTCGGGTCGAACGGCTACGACGAGACCGCGGGGTCCGACCTCGTCATCGTGACCGCCGGCCTCGCCCGCAAGCCGGGGATGTCGCGGGACGATCTCCTGAGAAAGAACGAGGAGATCGTCGCGGAGTGCATCTCGAAGACGACTCGAGGGTCGCGCGACCTGAAGGTCATCGTGGTGACGAACCCGCTCGACGCGATGTGCGAGGTCGTCCGCCGCGTCACGAAGCTTCCGAAGCAGAACGTGATCGGGATGGCGGGTATCCTCGACAGCGCGCGCATGCGCGCGTTCATCTCGATGGAGCTCGGCGTTTCGATGACGAACATCCACGCGACCGTCTTGGGCGGCCACGGGGACACGATGGTTCCGCTGCCGCGCTACTCCACGGTCGCGGGCGTGCCGATCACGGAGCTCATGTCGAAAGAGCGCGTCGACGCGATCGTCAAGCGCACCGCGAACGGCGGCGCCGAGATCGTGAACTTCCTGAAGACCGGCTCGGCCTACTACGCCCCGTCCGCCGCCGCCGTCGAGATGGCGGAGGCGATCTTCAACGACCGCAAGAAGATCCTTCCGTGCGCGGCCTACCTCGAGGGCGAGTACGGGCTCAGCGGCGTCTTCGTTGGCGTTCCGGTCGTGTTGGGCGCCGGCGGCATCGAGAGGATCATCGAGCTCAAGCTCACCCCGGAGGAATCCGCCGCCCTCCACAAGTCGGCCGATTCCGTCCACGAGCTCGTCGGCAAACTGACCGTCTGATTCCGTCTCAGGGACCTTGGGGAGGAGAATCGCTCGAATGGCCGCGCCCGCAACTCTCCTGAATTCGTCAGTCGGCAAGAAGATCATCATGGCGATCACGGGGATCGTCCTGTCGCTTTTCGTCCTCGGCCACATGGCCGGTAACCTCCAGGCGTTTCTCCCGAACGGCGCCGAGGCATTGGACCACTACGGTGCTTTCCTGAGGGGGCTCCTCCACGGCACGGGTATCTGGTTCGTGAGGGGCGGCCTCCTCCTCGCGGTGGGTCTGCACATCTGGGCGTATCTCTCCCTCACGAAGACGAGCATGGCCGCGCGCCCAACCGGTTACCGCATGAACGACTTCGAGGAGGCCACCTTCGCGTCCCGCTCCATGCGCTGGACCGGGCCCATCCTCACCGCCTTCATCGTCTTTCACCTCATGCACCTCACGATCGGCAACGTTCATCCCCACTTCGTCGAGGGCAAGGTCTACCAGAATCTGGTCACGGGTCTCGCGTCCGTGCCGGTGGCGCTCTTCTACATCCTCGCGATGGGTTGCCTCGCGTTTCATCTCTGGCACGGCTCCTGGTCGATGCTCCAGACGCTCGGCCTCTCGCACCCGAAGTATCTCGGTGCGCGGAAGGTGTTCGCGGTCGTCTTCACGATTCTCGTGACCGGCGGGTTCGTGCTCGTTCCTCTCGCAGTCCTCGCCGGAGTCCTGAAATGATCGAACTCAAGTCGAACGTTCCCGACGGTCCCCTCGAGCAGAAGTGGGACAAGCACCGCTTCGACATGAAGCTCATCAACCCGGCGAACAAGCGGAAGTACACCGTCATCGTCGTCGGATCGGGGCTCGCGGGCGGCGCGGGCGCCGCGTCCCTCGCCGAGCTGGGCTACAACGTCTCCTGTTTCTGTTACCAGGACAGCCCGCGGCGCGCGCACTCGATCGCGGCGCAGGGCGGCATCAACGCCGCGAAGAACTACCAGAACGATGGCGACAGCATCCGGCGTCTCTTCTACGACACGGTCAAGGGCGGAGACTTCCGCTCCCGCGAGGCGAACGTCTACCGTCTCGCGCAGGTCTCGGTGAACATCATCGACCAGTGCGTCGCGCAGGGCGTGCCGTTCGGGCGCGAGTACGGCGGGCTCCTGGCGAACCGCTCCTTCGGGGGCGCGCAGGTCTCGCGTACGTTCTACGCGCGGGGCCAGACCGGGCAGCAGCTTCTCCTCGGCGCCTACCAGGCCCTCGAGCGCCAGATCGGGCTCGGAAAGGTGCGGATGTATCCGCGCCACGAGATGCTCGAGGTCGTCGTCGTCGACGGGCGCGCGCGCGGGATCGTGACGCGTGACATGGTTTCCGGCGCGATCGAGTCCCACATCGCGGACGCCGTGATCCTCGCGACCGGCGGCTACGGAAACGTCTTCCACCTTTCGACGAACGCGACGGGCTGCAATACGACCGCGATCTGGCGCGCCTACAAGAAGGGCGCCGCGTTCGCGAACCCGTGCTACACGCAGATCCACCCCACGTGCATTCCGGTCACCGGCGACCACCAGAGCAAGCTCACGCTCATGTCCGAGTCCCTGCGTAACGACGGGCGCATCTGGGTTCCCCTCAAGAAGGGCGAGATGCGCCCCGCGGACCAGATTCCGGAATCCGAGCGCGACTACTACCTCGAGCGCAAGTACCCGTCTTACGGAAACCTCGCCCCGCGCGACATCGCATCGCGCGCCGCCAAGCAGGTCTGTGACGAGGGCCGCGGCGTGGGCGAGACGCGCTACGGCGTCTACCTCGACTTCAAGGACGCCATCCAGCGCCTCGGCGAGGACCTGATCCGCGAGCGCTACGGCAACCTCTTCGACATGTACGAGCGCATCACGGCCGAGAATCCGTACAAGGTCCCGATGCGCATCTACCCGGCCTCCCACTACACGATGGGTGGCCTCTGGGTCGACTACAACCTCATGTCGACGATTCCCGGCCTTCACGTCGCGGGCGAGGCGAACTTCTCGGACCACGGCGCGAATCGCCTCGGCGCGAGCGCCCTCATGCAGGGCCTCGCGGACGGCTACTTCGTCCTCCCGTACACGATCGGCAACTACCTCGCGGGAGCGAAGAAGGATTCCGTCGACACGAAGCACGCGGCTTTCAAGGAGGCCGAGGATGCGGTCGGTTCGCGCGTCAAGAAGCTCCTCTCGGTGAAGGGACGCCGGACCGTCGACTCCTTCTCGAAAGAGCTCGGCAAAGTCATGTGGGAGGGCTGCGGCATGGCCCGCAACAAGGCCGGCCTCGAGGCGGCGCTGAAGAAAATCCCCGCCCTCCGCGAGGAGTTCTGGAAGAACGTCACGGTCGTGGGCCACCCCGAGGAGCTGAACCAATCCCTCGAGCGGGCGGGCCGCGTGGCCGACTTTCTCGAGCTCGGCGAGCTCATGTGCCGGGATGCCCTCGCGCGGGAAGAATCCTGCGGCGGGCACTTCCGGGAGGAGTACCAGACCCCGGACGGCGAGGCCGTCCGCAACGACGAGAAGTTCTGCCACGTGGCCGCCTGGGAGTACGCCGGAGAGGGCAAGGCGCCGGTCCGGCATGTCGAGGCGCTGGAGTTCCAGAACGTCCATCTCGCCACGAGGAGCTACAAGTGAGACTGACGCTGAACGTCTGGCGCCAGAAGAACGCGAAGGCCGAGGGGGCGTTCGTCACATACGACGCTCCGGACATCAGCCCGGACATGTCTTTCCTCGAGATGCTCGACGTCGTGAACGAGCGCCTCATCCTCAAGGGCGACGACCCGATCGCGTTCGACCACGATTGCCGCGAGGGGATCTGCGGCATGTGCAGCATCGTCATCAACGGCTATCCGCACGGCCCGCGCCGGGGGACGACGGCCTGCCAGCTCCATATGCGGAGCTTCAAGGACGGGGACGCGATCACGCTCGAGCCCTGGCGGGCGGCGCCGTTCCCGGTCTTGAAGGACCTGATCGTCGACCGCTCGGCCTTCGACCGCATCCTCGCGAAGGGCGGCTTCGTCTCCGTCTCGACGGGGAGCGCTCCCGACGCCAACGCGATCCCGGTCCGGAAGAGCTGCTCGGAGCGCTCTATGGACGCGGCAGCGTGCATCGGCTGCGGCGCATGCGCGGCGGTCTGCCCGAACGCTTCCGCAATGCTGTTCGTCGCGGCCAAGGTCTCGCACCTCGCGCTCCTCCCGCAGGGGCAGCCCGAGCGCTATGATCGCGTTCTCTCGATGGTCGCGCAGATGGACGCCGAGGGCTTCGGCACCTGCACGAACCACGGCGAGTGCTCGCGCGCCTGCCCTAAGGAGATCGGCCAGGAGTTCATCGCGCAGCTGAATCGCGACTTCTTCAAGGCCACGCTCCTGTCGCGGCCGAAGGTCGCGGAAGGCGGATCCGGCTAGATTTTCGGGTACGGCACGCACACACGGCGATCCTCGAGAACCGGATCACGCTTCTCGGCACGGGCAACCCGCGCCTCGCCCCGGCGCGCGCGGGCCCCGCAAATGCGTCTCACCTGCGCGTGACGGACTCGAACCGGACGACCAAAATTCCGATCGTCTCTCCCTCCTGGCGGTTGAACACGATCCTGCGTCCGTCGGGCGAGACGGCGGGCCGTGCGTCGGAGAAGGGCGGCACCGGGAACGTGATCTGATGGACGTCCGATCCGTCCGGGCGCATGGAATGGAGCGCGAACGGCCCGTTTCGCCGGGATGCGAAGACGATGCGGCCGCCGTCCGGCGTCCATGCGGGCCATCCGTCGGCGGGAGCGTCGTGCGTGAGGTTGACGGGGTTCGAACCGTCGCGCCGGCGGAGGATCACGTCGTCTCGCCCTTCTTTAAGGTTCGCGAGGAGCACCATCGTGTCGCCTCGCGGTGAGACCCGCGCGCAGGTCTCCTCGTCCGCGCTTACGGCGAGCCGATGCAGGCCGGTTCCGTCTGGACGCACCTCGTAGATCTGCAGGCTTCCACCGTCGCGATCGGAGTTGAACAGGATCCACGCCCCGTCGGGCGACCAATAGGGATGGATCTCGCGGGCGGGGCTCGACGACACGTTGCGCAGTTCCGTGCCGTCCTCCTTCATGACGTAAATCTCGTCGTTTCCGTCTCGGTTCGACACGAATGCAATTCGCGTGTTGTCTGGCGACCAGTCCGGCAGCTGGTTGTCGAAGTTTCCGGTCGTGAGCGCGCGGTCCCGCGTCCCGTCCGCGTCCATCACGTAGAGCTGCCACTTCCCGGTGCGATTCGACTCGTAGAGGATCCGTTTCCCGTCCTTCGACCAGCGGGGATAGGCGTTCTTCACGCCCGCGGTCCAGAGGATCCTCGCGGGTGCGTCCGTGGCCGTTTGTGCGGCCAGCGGACGAGGCGGCGAGAGAACGACGGACACCACAAGCACAAACATGAAGTGTCGGTTCATGGCCCTAGTACGGAATGCTTGCAGGCCGGGTTTCCAAAGCGCGGCGGAATTCGATCAGGAATCTGGCCCGAAAATCACTTGTCGAGAATTTCGAAGGCGCTTCTCGCGCGGATCGTGAGCGCCTTGTCGATCGGCTCCCACAGGGCGCGGGACTTGCCGGCCAGGCGTAGGTCATCGACGGGAGCAGGCAGCTCGGCGGCCGGCTCGAGGTAGAAGAGGATGACCTCGTGCCGTAGCTCCGGGTCGACGGCGCGGACGTAACGGTCGACGAGCCATCGTTTCGGTGCTTCGAGCCTCCACCTCGCGAGAAGATCGGCCACCGGCTTCGTCGAAAAGAGCTCCCAGTCCTCCTCGGGAAACGACTGGTGCAGGTACTCCTTGCCTCCGAGAGTCTCCATGCGAATGCGCGGGTAGCGAAACTTGAAATCCACTCCAGGCACGATGCCCTCGAAGTGCACGACGACCATCCGCCGGATGCGTCCATCGCGACTCTCGGCGAAGAAGAACTGCTCCGTCTCCGCTCGCGCGGCCATGGCGGAGCCCTCGACGCGGCCGAGAAATGTAAGTGACTCGTCAACCCGTACGGCGATCGTCGGGAGGGCAGACGAGGTGACGACCTGCTCCACGCGGCGGCGTGGAGCCTCGGCGGTGGCGGGGACGCACGCGGTACAGAGAACGAGTCCAAGAGACGCGAGAGTGGGAGAGCTTGGCATGACGGAAAGACGCAGGCCTCGGAGGATGGTTACGGGGGCCTTCCGCCACGTTCGGAGACACCCATCCTCATTTCAGCATCATCCACAGGTACGCGTACTGCATCGCCGTGACTTCCGCCGTCTGTTTGTTCACCGCGCCGCTGCCGTGGCCGCCCTCGGTGTTTTCGAAGTAGTAGACGGGATGGCTCTGCGCCTCCATCTTCGCGACCATCTTCCGCGCGTGGCCGGGATGAACCCGGTCGTCTCGCGTGTTCGTCCAGAAGAACGGCGTCGGGTACTTCGTGCCCTTCTCGAGCAACTCGTACGGAGACCAGGTCTTGATGTACGCCCAGTCTTCCGGCTTGTCGGGGTCGCCGTACTCGGCCATCCAGCTCGCGCCCGCGAGGAGGTGGCTGAAGCGCTTCATGTCGGCCAGCGGCACCTGTGCGACGACGGCATGAAAGAGATCGGGGTATAGCGTGAATGTCCCGCTGACGAGAAGGCCGCCCTGCGACCCGCCCATGATTCCGAGCCTGCGTGCCGACGTAATCTTTCGCGCCGTGAGGTCCGCGGCGACGGCGGCGAAGTCCTCGAAGTTGTGGATGTGCTGTTCCTTCACCGCCGCCTTGTGCCACGCTGGCCCGAACTCGCCGCCGCCGCGGATGTTCGCGACGACATAGACGCCGCCGCGAGAGAGCCAGGCGGCCCCGACGCTTCCGCTGTACCGCGGCACCTGGGACTGCTCGAAGCCGCCGTACGCGTAAAGGAGCGTCGGCGCCTTGCCGTCGGCCTTGAAGCCCTTCGGCGTCACGACGAAGTAGGGGATCTTCGTGCCGTCCTTCGACGTCGCCTCGAACTGTTCGATTTTCATCCCGGTCGCGTCGAAGTACGCGGGCATCGACTTCACCTTCGCGGGCGCGGCGCCTGTCCCGGCGATCCACAGGGACGTCGGGGATGTGAAGTCTTGATACGTGAAGAAGAACGTGTTCGTGAGGTCGCTCGTGCCGTCGAACGTCGCCGTTCCGAGACCCGGTGTGGGGATTTCGGATCTCCTCCACGCCCCGTCCGCGAACGAAAGCGCCGTGATGCGACTCTTCACGTTGTCGAGCGTGCGGATGAGCAGGCTGTCGCGCGTCCGATCGACACTGGCCAAAGAGATGCGCTCTGTGGGCTCGAAGAGGATGTCGAAGCGCCTTACGGAGCGCAGGACGTCATCGATCGGGCAAGCGAGAAGCGAGCCGGCAAGCCAGGTCTTCCCTCCGGTGGTCCAGTCGCTCCGGAGCGAGAAGAGGAGCTGGTCGCGGAAGAAACCCCTGATCTGGGAATCCTCGGGGAGATCCAGCTTGACGAGCCGATCGCCGAGAAGCAGGAAGGTCTCGTGCCGATAGAACGCCGGAGTGCGCGTGACGATGTCGTACCGGCCGTCGCTCAAGATCTCGCTCGAACCGCTCGCGGCGACATCCTCGGTCTTTCCCTCGAAAATCGTGCGGGCGGCCGAGACGGGAGTCCCGCGCTTCCAGAGCTTCACTATCCGCGGATACCCCGATGAGGTCAGCGATCCGGTTCCGAAGTCCGTCCCCAGCCAGAGGGTGTCGGCGTCGCGCCACGCGACGCTCGACTTCGCTTCCGGCAGCTCGAAGCCCCCGGGCACGAACTGCTTCGTCGCCGTGTCGAACTCGCGCCACACGGAAGCGTCGGATCCTCCGGGCGAGAGGTTGAGCATGCAGCGGACGTTTGCCGGTGGCAGGCAAGTCGCTCCGTGAAACACCCACGCCTTGCCGTCCGCCTTCGCGAGCGCATCGACGTCGAGGACGGTTTCCCACTGCGGAGCGGCGGTCTGGTAGGACGCGAGGGACGTGCGGCGCCAGATTCCGCGCTCGTGCGCGTCGTCCCTCCAGAAGTTGTACACGGTCTCTCCGAAGAGCTCCGGAGTCGGGATCTTCTCCTTCGAGTCCAGGATCTCGAGCGTGCGCTTGTAGATCGGCTCGTATTCCGGGCGCGCCTTCAGGAGCGCCGTCGACTTCGCGTTGTGCTCGCGGGCCCACGCGAGGGGCTTTTCGCCCTGGACGTCCTCGAGCCACTGGAACGGATCGGCGCCGGTCTGTACGGCGGCGGATCCCGCCAGCGCGGGGATGAACACCAAGGCTGCCAGCCGTTTCGCGAAGCACCTCATCGGTTCCCTCACCGGCATTCCGGCCCGGGGGAAGGGTCGGGATCTCCGTAGCGACTCCTGACGATGCGCATCGTTGCGCCCGCGGGGACGAGAATGAAAAGGCTCGCGTACTGCGACTCGCAGATATCCGGCTGTTTCGTGCCCGAGAGCGCGGCGGCGATCGCGGGCAACGTGTTGCTGTGGCCGACCACGAGGACGATCTCGCCCGGGTGCCGGCGAACGGCGGCGACGACCGCGGCGACGTGCGCCGGGACGTCAGCGGACGCGACCGGCACGATCTCCGGCTTCACGGAGAGAGCGGCCGCGAGTGGCCGGGCCGTCTCCTGCGTCCTCGCGAACTGGCTCGTGACGATCGCCGTCACCCCGGAGTCGCGCAGCGCATCGGCGAGCGCGGCCGCGCGCGCGCGTCCGGCCTGAGAGAGCGCCTGGTCGCCGGAGGGCTCCGCGGCCTTCTCGGCGTGCCGGACGAGGATCACGGCGGCGGGCGGAGCATCCGCGGCCTCGACCGTCACGAACGCGGTCCCCGCGAGGGCCGAGAGGGCGAGGGCGGCGAGAGCACTCGAGAATCTCTTCACCGGGAAGCCGGCCTTGCCGGCGTAGGGCGGGACGAAGACGAGCGCGGCGTCCGAGCCGACGAGCTCCTCCTGCCCTTCTGGCACGGCCTTGCACGAGGGCGCAAGCCGGCCGTCGCCGTGGTGGTCGTCGAGGGGCTTGAAGCGCTTCGGAGTCGCCATGGGTACGACGATATCAGGGTCAAGGGGGCTCAGAACCCCTTCGGCCGCTCCGCGCGGACGCCGAATGCTTTCTCGAGCGCGATTCCGACGCGGCCGATCGTGCCCTCGTCGAACAGGTGGCCGACGAGCGTCACCCCGTGGGGGACGCGGCGCTTCGGCGAGAGCTTCGGCAGCGGGTGCGCCGGATCGGGCGCCCAGTCGCTGCGGGCCCTTTCGATCTCGACGAATCCCGCGGGCAGCGTGAGCGAAGGGTGGCCCGTGAAGTTCGTGATCGTGAGGATCTCGTCGCGCAGCGAAGGCACGAGAAGCAGGTCGACCTTCTCGAAGAGGCGCGCCATCTCGATCGCGACCTTGCGGCGCAGCCGGTCGGCCTGCACGTAGTCGACCGCGGACAGGAAGCGCGACTGGCGGAACGTGTTCGGCCAGGCGTCCGGCACCTGCATCTTCAGCTGGTCGAGGCCGCCGGAAAGCGTCAGCTCCTCGAAGGCGGCCGCGGCTTCGGCGAACAGGATCGTGTTCAGGGAGCCGTACGGCCAGTCGGGCAGGCTCACCGGGACGGGAACCATTCCGAGCCGCTTGACGGTCCCGAGCGCGGCGCGATCGACTTCCGTCGCGGGCGCTTCGTTCATCCACGCGGGAAGGAACCCGACCCGCAGGCCCGCGACGGGACCGTCGGCCTCGAAATCCAGCGCGCCCGGGACGCTCGAGACGTCGCCTTCATCGGGGCCCGAGATCGCGGCGAGGACGAGAAAGGTGTCCTCCACGCTCCGCGCCATCGGCCCGAGCTTGTCCATCGACCACGACAGCGTCATCGCACCCGTGCGTGCGACGCGTCCGAACGTGGGCCGGAGTCCCGTCACGCCGCAGCGCATCGAGGGGTCGATGATCGAGCCCTCGGTCTCGCTTCCGATCGCGAAGCCGACGAGGCCAGCGGCGGTGGCCGAGCCGGGGCCCGCGCTGCTGCCGCCCGAGCCCTCCTCGGGCGCCCACGGGTTCTTCGTCTCGCCCCCGAACCAGATGTCGTTCAGTGCGAGTGCGCCGAGGCTCAGCTTTGCGACGAGGACCGCGCCGGCCTCGTGGAGGCGCTTCACGACGACCGCGTCGGCGTCGGGCACGCGGTCGCGGTACGGCTCGGCGCCCCACGTCGTCGGGATGCCTTTCGTGTCGAGGAGGTCCTTGACGCCGAACGGGATGCCGTGGAGCGGGCCCCGATACCTTCCGGCCGCGATTTCGGCGTCCGCACGCCGCGCCTTTTCGAGTGCGAAGTCCGGCGTCAGGGTGATGACGCACTTCAGCTGTGGGTCGAATCGCCTGAGACGCTCGAGATAGATCTTCGTGAGGCGCTCGGACGTGAGGCTCCTCGTCTCGATCCAGCGAGAGAGGGCCGTCACCGGCGCGAATGCGATGTCCTCGTCCCGCGACGGGAGGGGGGCCGGCGCGGCGTTGCTGCGCGCGAAGACGTCGCGCGCCGGGCCGGCGGAGGTGCCGGGCAGCACTGGATTCCACTGCGATGCCGGCGCGAGAGTCGGCTCGAGGGAGACTCTTTTCGGGCCGGTGCGCCGTTCCATCGTGCCCGCGAGGGACGTGCGCCAGTTGCCCGCGGCCTGCGCGCGGTCCTTCGGCGTCAGGGTGACGCGGACGAGTTTTTCGGCCTCGGCGATCGTCGCGGGGGAGATCTCGGCTCCCACCGGCGGCGCCGTCCCGAAGGCGGGCGGCGTCCCGGCGGCGGGCGTTGGCTGCGAAGGCGGGGTGGACGGCGTCTGGGCATCGCCGCGGGCGCTCACGGCGATCCCCGCGGCTCCGGCGGCGGCGGCGGTCAGGAAGTCCCGGCGGGAATTCGGCATGCCCTACTCTACAAGGCGCCGCGTCCGCGAGTCCCGGTCGATAATCCCTCCATCGAATCGGAGGCACCATGCGCCGCTTACTCGCTCTCGCCCTTCTGTCGTGGACCGGTCTCGCCCTCGCCGTGCCGCCTTTCGTGGAGAAGACGCTCCCTAACGGTCTCACCGTCGTAGTCGTCGAAAGCCACGCCCAGCCGCTCGTGACCGTCGAGATCGGTGTGAAGAACGGCTCCATGACGGAGGACGAGCGATACAACGGCGTCTCGCACCTGTACGAACACATGTTCTTCAAGGCGAACGCAGTCCTCCCGAATCAGGAGGCGTATATGGCGCGGGCGCGCGAGCTCGGCCTCCTCTGGAACGGGACGACGAACACGGAGCGCGTGAACTACTTCTTCACGACGACGACCAAGCACTTCGCAGACGCGATGGTCTTCATGCGCGACGCGATCGTCTCGCCGCGATTCGAGTCGAAGGAGCTCGAGAAGGAACGCGTCGTCGTCACCGGCGAGATCGACCGGAACCTCTCGAATCCGTACTTCCATCTGTATCACGACGTCCTCGAGAAGCTGTGGTGGAAGTACCCGACGCGGAAGGACCCGCTCGGTACGCGTGCGACCGTCCTTTCGGCCACGCCGGAGATGATGAGGACGATCCAGAAGCGCTACTACGTTCCGAACAACTCGGTCCTTGTCGTGACGGGCGACGTAAAGGCGGACGACGTCTTCGCGTCGGCCGCGACGCTCTACGCGGGCTGGCCGCGGGCGGAGGATCCGTTCGTGAAGTTCCCGCTCGTCGTGCACCCGCCCCTGCCGAAGACCGAGGTCGTGTGGGTCGAGCAGCCCGTGCGGACGATGACGGCGTCCTTCAATTGGCACGGTCCGTCGACGGAAGGGCCGGACGTCGCGTCTACCTATGCGGCGGACCTCCTCGGCTACGCGGTCGCGCAGCCGTCTTCGAGGTTCCAGAAGGCGCTCGTCGACTCCGGCGCCTGTGTGAGCGCCCAGTTCAGCTGGCAGACGCAGCGCAACGTCGGGCCCGTCATGCTCCGCGTGACGGCGATGTCTGAAAAGGGGGAGGCGTGCCTCGCGGCCGCGCTCGCGGAACTTCCCAATATGAGGGGACCGGACTACCTCTCCGGCGACGAAATGACGAACGCCGCACTTGCGTTGCGCATCGACTTCGCGAAACAGCGCGAGCAGCCGAGCGGCTACGCCCACACGATCACGTTCTGGTGGGCCTCGGCGGGCCTCGACTATTACCGCCATTACGAGGACAACGTCGCGAAGGCGACGCGAGCCGATGTCGCGCGCTTCCTCGACGCGTACGTCCTCGGGAAGCCGTACGTCCTCGGCGTCATGGTGTCGCCCGAGGCCGCGAAGTCCGTCCTTTCCCGCGGTCAGATCGAGGCCCTCGTCGCGAAGGCCGCGGCCGCGCCCGCCGCCTCTGCGGTCCGGGAGGCCGTTCCCGCCGCGACCGCCGTCGACGGCGACGTCACCGCGTTCGACGTGAACGGCCTCGAGATCCTCGTCAAGCGGGTTCCGTCCGCAGAGTTCGTCGCCGCCTCTCTCGTCGTGAAGGGCGGCGTCCGCAACTGGACGAAGGAGCAGGCCGGGATCGAGGCGCTCGCGCTCGGGACCGCGTCCACCGGCGGGACGGACCGTCTCGACAAGGACGCGTTCGCCCGGCGCCTCGAGTCGATGGGGAGCACGATCTCCGCGCGGTCGACGAACGACTTCGGGATGCTGTCCGTCAAGAGCCTGCGGGCGAGCTTCCCGGCCACGTTCGACCTCCTCGCGGACGCGTTCCTGAGGCCGGCGCTGCCGGCCTCCGAGATCGTCCTCGTGAAGCAGCGGATGCTCACGGGCCTCAAGCACCAGCTCGAGGACCCGGACGGCGCGCTTGGACTCCTCGAGGAGAAGGCCCTCTTCACCGGACACCCGTACGAGCGGCGGGCCGGCGGGATGCTCACGACTGTCGCCGCGCTCTCGCGCGAGGACGCGGAGCGGTATCTCGCGAGGGTCCGCGAGGCGGCGCACCTCCTCCTCGTCGTCGTCGGGGACGTGGAGCCGGCCGACGTCGCCCGCCGGGCGCGCAGCGCTTTCGGGGCGCTGCCGCGGGGCGATTTCCGCGAGGAGCCGATCGCGCCTCCCGCCTTCAGGAAGCCGGCCCTCGCCGCCGAGTCGCGGCCGCTCGACACGAACTACGTCGCGCGCCTCTTTCCGGTGCCGCACCCCGGTGACGAGGAGTACCCGGCGGCGCGCGTCGCGACCAGTCTCCTGAGCTACCGCCTCTTCGAGGAGGTCCGCACGAAGCGCAATCTCTCGTACGCCCCTTTCGCGGCGATCAACAACGGTGCCGTCGCGTACGGGGAGCTTTACGTCACGGCCGTCGACCCACCAATGACGCTGAAGGTCATGGACGCCGAGGTCGAGAGGCTCAAGAAGAAGCCGGTCTCGGCCAAGGAGCTGACGGACACGAAGGAGCAGTATCTGAGCAACTTCGTCGCCGCGAACGAGACGACCGACGCGCAGGGGCTCTTACTCACCTCCTGGAGGATCTTCTCCGGCGACTTCCGCGAGGCGCGGACGATCCCGGAGCGGATCCGGGCGGTGACCGCCGAGGAGGTGAGGGAGTTCGCGCGGAAGTACTTCGTGAACATGCAGACCGCCTATCTCGGCGACACGGCGAAGCTTCCGGTGGAGCTCAAGCCGGTTCCGTAGCGTCTCAGCCGCGTCGGAAGGCCTTATGATGGGTCATCGTCTCCCGAGACGCTGACTCCTCGATCCCCTTGCCGGGAATGGCTCCCGCGCCGTTCCGGGCGATCGAGCTCGCTCTCCCGCTCGCGCTCGCGGGGGTCCTGGGCGCCACGGTCTTCCGTCACGGGCCGCGGATCGTGGACGACGCGTACATCACGTTCCGATACGCGCGGAACCTCGCCGAGGGCGTCGGGCTCGTCTACAACGCCGGCGAACGTGTGCTCGGAACGTCGGCTCCGCTTTTCGCCGCGCTCCTGGCCGGACTTCACCGGCTGACGCCTTCGTCCGTCCCCGGGGCCGCGTTCGCGGTGGGCGTCCTGTGCCTCCCGGCCTGCGCTCTCCTCGGCTACCGCCTCGCCCGGCGCACGGTCTCCCCGTCTCTCGCGATCCTCTTCGTCGCCGCGGCCCTCACGCCCCAGGCTTCGCTCGAGGTCTTCGCGTCCGGAATGGAAACACCCCTCGTCCTCCTGGGACTTCTCGGCGCCGTCGAACTCGCGTGCCGGGGGCACGACGCCGCTGCGTTCGCGGTCGCCGCGGCTCTCTTCTTCCTGCACCCGGACGCCACCGCGCTCGTGCCGGCTCTCTGCATCGCGCTGCGCGTGGAGCGCGGGAAGTGGCCGTGGAAAGCAGCCGCGGCGGGTCTCGCACCGGCGGTGGCGGCCGCGGCCGCGCTCTCGGCTGTGTACGGGTCTCCGCTGCCTCAAAGCGTGACGGCCAAGAGGCTCGTCTACGCGATGCCGTCCGGCCACGCGCTTCGCATGATGGAGGAAACCGTTCTGGACACGCTCGTCGCGTCCGCATCTCCCGTTCCCCCCGTCCTCGCCGCTCTCCTCGCGGCGCTCGCGTTTGCCGCCGTTCTCCTGGCGGGTCGGTCTGCGCTGGTCCGGCTTCCCGTCCTCGCCTTCGGGCTCTTCGCGTGCGCGACGCTCGCGGCGTTCGGCCTCGCGAATCCTCTCGTTTTCCCCTGGTACCGCCCTCCGCTCGCGCTCGCGACGGCTTTCGTGGCGGCGGCCTGTGCCGCGCGGCTGCCGCATCCCGGGCGCGCGGTCTCAGGAGTTCTCCTCGCGATGGCCGCCGCCGTCCATCTGTGGGCCTTCCGCCCGTACGAGCCTTCCGGTCGCGAGGAGGTTTACGCGCGCGCGGCGGCGCTCCTCGATCTCCGTGAAGGCGACACGGTCGCCGCGCCCGAGATCGGGGCGCTCGGCTGGGCGACGCGCGCGCGGGTATTTGACACGGCGGGGCTCGTGTCGCCCGGCGCGTTGCGCTTTTTCGAGCGGACCTCGGGCCAGGGAGGCGCGATTCCGCCGCGTCTCCTCCGCGAGACGGAGGCCGGCGCCCTCGTTGCGCTCGACCGGTTCCTTTCCCCCGCGCTTGCCGCGGATTCCGGTGCGCTCGACCGCTGGACCGAGGTCGCGCGCCTTCCGGCGCGAGCGTTCGGCAGCCGGGGCGAGGTTTGCGTTTACCGGCGCGCACGCTGAGGCGGAAACGCGGGTGCGCCGGCGGAGAGAGCTCCGGCAGTTTCCTTCGCGGTCACGCGAGGACCTCGAGGGCGGGCTCGGCGTATTTGCGCGTGCGGTAGAACAGCGAGTGTCCCATCCCGGAAAACCCCGCCGCCTCGTAGACGCGGCCAGCGCGCTCGTCCGCGGCGGAGAGGAAGACGAGCGAGCCTCCCCGCTCGAATGCCCTTCGAACCGTCTCATACGCCAGCGCAGCACCGATTCCGCGCCGGCGAAACTCGGGGAGCGTCGAGACGCCGACGAGCTCCGCGAGACCGTCGCCGCCCGGCTGAATCATGGCGGTCGCGACGCGCTGCTCACCGATTTTCCCGACGAGCGTGAACCCGTCCCCGACGGAATCGCGCAGGGAAAGCGCGTCGTCGCGGGACGTCGGCGTCAGGGACGGGAACCCGAACGCGAGCCGCTGGAGATCCAGAAAGAGGCCGAACTCCTCGGGCGGAGCCGCCGCGTCGAGAAACTCGATCGCGAGACCGGGCACGGCCGGCACCGGCCTCTCCCGGCCTCGCCCGCAGACCATGATCTGCGCCCGGTTCTCGAGGACGAAGCCTTGGGACTCGAGAGCGTGCGCAAGCTCGGGCGCGCAGGTTTCGACGAACTCGAAGCGCGGCACGCGGCCGCGGGCTTCGAAGGTCGCCCGCAGGCGCGCCAGCGGCGCCGCGAGATCTCCGAATGCCACTTCGTGCTCGTCGGGGATCGCGTAGTTGAAGAAAGGCAGCGGGTCCGACGCGTGAAAGAAAAGTGTGAACGGCGGGACCGGGACGGCTTCGTACTGCTGGTGCGCGACCGTGCGCATCCGGGCCTGGATGCGCCGTAAAAGGACGGGATCGACGCTCTCGACCATCGCGCTCATTCTAGAGGCGGTCTCTGCCTGCCCGGCCGTCAGCCCTCTGCTAGCCTTCGCGGCATGAAGTCGACATACGCCCTTTGCCGGCCCGTCCTCGTCCTATGCACACGCACGTCACGGTCTCCTTCGTGATGAAGGGCGGAGAGGTCGTGGTGCCGCGATGAGCTGTCGGACACTCGTCGGCGTCGTAACGGCGATTTCGTTCGCGCTCTCCTCTCCCGCCGTCGCGACAGACGTCGCGACGCTTTTTCGAGGTGCGACGGTGGCCGGAGCGTGGGATGTGCCTCCTCAGCGCGCTTCGATTCTCGTCGTCGCGGGCGCCGTGCGTTTCGTGGGCCCGGAAGCCGAAGCGCGGGCGCTCGCACCCGAAGCGCGCGTCGTGGACCTGTCCGGGGCGGTCGTCCTGCCCGGCCTCACCGACGCGCACGGCCACCTCCGCGGACTCGGGGGCCTGCGCCGCGCGATCGAGGCCCGCGGACTCTCGAAGGAGGAGATCCTCGCACGCGTGAAGGAGCGCGCCGCATCCGCCGCTCCCGGCGAATGGATAAGGGGGCGCGGCTGGGACCAGAACCGCTGGAAGGTGAAGTCGTTCCCCACGGCCGCCGAGCTCTCGACCGTCTCGCGGGCGAATCCGGTGATCCTCGGGCGGGTGGACGGCCACGCGATCTGGGTGAACGAGGCGGCGCTCGAGGCCGCGCGCATCACGAGGGACACGAAGGACCCGGCCGGCGGCCGCATCGAGCGCCTGAATGACGGGCGGCCGGCGGGAGTCCTCGTGGACAACGCGAAGGCTCTCGTCGAAAAGGCGACTCCCGCGTCCACTCCCGAGGAAATCCGGCGCGATTTCCTCGCGGCATTCAGGGCCTGCGCGCGCGCCGGCCTGACCGGGGTCGGCGAGGCCTCCGGATCCTCCCCCGAAGACATTTCCCTCCTGAACTCTCTCGCCAGCGAAGGAAAGATGCCTATCCGTGTGTACGCGACCGTCTCGCCGAAGAGTCTCGACGAGGCGATCGCGAAGGGGCCGATCCAGAACGGGCGCCTGACGGTGCGGGCCGTCAAGATCGTCGCGGACGGGGCGCTCGGCTCGCGCGGCGCCGCTCTACTGGCGGACTATTCCGATGCACCGGGGAACCGGGGCCTCGACGTGACGGCTCCCGAAGAGACCGAGCGGATCGCGGAGAAGGCGTTCCGCGGCGGGTTCCAGGTGTGGACGCACGCGATCGGCGACCGCGCGAACCGCGTCACGCTCGACGCATACGAGAAAGCGCTCGCGCGCGTGCACCCCGTCGACCCGCGGCCACGCATCGAGCACGTCCAGGTCCTCGCGCCGGGCGAAGCGGAGCGCTTCCTGAAGCTCGGCGTCATCGCGTCGATGCAGCCCACCCACGCGACGTCGGATATGCCGTGGGCCGAGACGCGACTGGGCCCCGAAAGGATCAAGGGAGCGTACGCATGGCGCACGCTCCTGAGGGCCGGCGCGCGGCTTGCGGGGGGGAGCGATTTCGCGGTCGAGTCCGAAGACCCGCTCCTCGGTATCTACGCCGCCGTCACGCGCCAGGACGTCACGGGCAAGCCGACCGGCGGCTGGCGGAGCGACGAGGCGCTCACCCGGGCCGAGGCGCTCAAGCTCTTCACGGCCGACAACGCGTACGCCGAGTTCGCCGAGAAACGCCGCGGCCGGATCGGGCCGGGCTTCGACGCCGACTTCACGGTTCTCGATCGCGACATCCTTTCGACCAGGACATCGGCCGCGGATATTCCGAAGGCAAGGGTCGTGATGACCGTCGTCGGTGGCGAGATCGTCTACCGGGCGGACGCGAAGCGCTGAATTCCCGGGGCGTCAGCCCCGCAGCGCGAGAGCCTCGGGCGCGTCCGTCACGGAGGGCTCAGCCGGCCGCAGGCGGAGTCTCGCCGGCAGGCGGTGTGGAGGCGGGCGGGGCCGGGGCGGTTGGAGCGGGCGCGGCAGCAGCGGCAGCAGGGGCCGGCGGCGGTTCGCCGTTCGGGAACGCTTCCGCGCGGCAGAAGTAACACTTCACCTTCGGTTGGGATGTCGAATCGGGCACCCAATAGAAAAAGCTCTTCCCGCATGTCGCGCACGTGTAGAGCTGCCGGCCACCCATCATCCCGTCGAAGGATACTCGCTCGCGAGCCTTCTCGCGCTGCGGCGAATCAGGACGGCCAGGACGGCGGCCAGGCCGAGCGTGCCGGGAATCGATCCCTCCGGTCCAAACGCGCCTCCGCTCAACGCCGGAAGGCCGGCTCCCAGGACGCCGCTCGAGACGAGCGGCGGTCCGAATGTGAGGCCGCTGACGGGAAGGGCTAAGGCGGCGAGCGTGAAGTTCCAGACCGCGTGAAACGTCCAGCATCCGGCCAGGCCCGCTTCGGACCAGAAGAGCCACCCGAGAACGGCGCCCGCGAGGCCGACGTTCACGAGGGCGAGAGGCGTCACGTTGGGGTTCCGGGCGTGCAGGAGCGCGAACGCGAATGCCTGTCCCGCGTTCGCGAGGATCCCGGCGCCGAACCACCGTTGCGCGGCGCGGCTGGCGCGAAGCGGATCGCCTTTCGGGGGGAGCGGCCCCCGGAAGAGCCGTACCGCAAAGAGGAGGAGGCCCGCGAGGACGGTAAGAAAGAAGGCCCGGAAGAGAAGCTCCTCCGTGAGGCTCTGCAGCGCGAAGAACCCGAACATCGGAAGCGTTCCAGACGCTGCCGCGGGCCCGCGCGCCGGGACGAAGGCCGCGTACCCATCGGCCCCGGGCCGGAAGGCTCCGAGGAGCGCCGGCGGAGCGAGTGCCACGAGAAGGAGGGCGAACGCGGCGGCGAGACCGGCGAGGAACGAGGTCCGCGCGCGATCGCGCCACCGTGGCGAGGATTCCGAGAGACGGGGCAGGAGGCCGAAGCGGAGAAGCGCGAGGCCGGCGACACCGAGCGGGAGCGCGAGGAGGAGGCCCGACGCGAAGAGGACGTCGAGCCCCGACCCCATCGCCCCAGGCACTGCTGAGCCGAGGGCCAGGACGTTCACTTCGCGGCGGGGGCCGCCGGCTTCTTGTCCTTCTCCTTGTCCATCATCTTCATGAAAGCTCCTTTTCGTGCGGCGAGAGGCCGACGGATCTTATCCGCGGTCGCGTAGAATCGACTCCAAATGTCGATTTCGACCCTCAAGGAGACCCCATGACAAAAGTCCGCGTTCCTTTCGTTCTCGCCGCCCTCGCGGCCGCCGTGGCTCTCGCCGCGCCGGCCCTGTCGCAGCTGTCCACGCCTCTCCCGAGCCCGAACGCGACGGTCGCGCAGACCGTGGGCGTCACGAAGATCGAGGTTGCCTACAGCCGGCCCGGCGTCAAGAGCCGGACGATCTGGGGAGAGCTCGTTCCCTACGACAAGGTCTGGCGCACCGGCGCGAACGCCGTCACGAAGATCACGCTCGACGGCGACGTCCTCGTGGAGGGCAAGAAGCTCGCGGCGGGCTCGTATGGCCTCTACACGATTCCCGGCAAGACCGAGTGGACCGTCATCTTCAGCAGCGTCTCGACGGGAGGCCCCGACTACGCTGAGAAGAACGACGTCCTTCGCGTCAAGGTCAAGCCGGTCGCGTCCGACATGAAGGAGCTCTTCACGATCGGGTTTCCGTCCGTCACGTCGGACGGTGCGACGCTCACATTCTCGTGGGAGAAGCTCCGCGTTCCCGTGACGATCGCAGTGGACACGAAGGCCCGTTTCCTCGCGAACGCGAAGGACGCCGTCGCGAAGGCGAAGGCGGACGACTGGCAGACGCCGTTCGTCGCGGCGCGATACCTCTACGAGAGCAAGTACGCGCCCGAAGAGGCCGGTGCGTGGATCGACAAGTCGATCGCGACGAAGGCGACCTTCGGAAACCTCTCCGTGAAGGCGAACGCGCTCGCCGCACAGGGGAAGACGAAGGATGCCGTCGCCGCCGCCGAGAAAGCGCTCGCGGCCGGGGCAGCCGCCGAGCAGAAGCCGTCGCCTGAGGCTATCGCCGCGCTGGAGAAGAAGATCGCGGAGTGGAAAAAATAGTCAGCACGAGCGCGACGCCGATCACGACGACACATCCGACGACGTTGAACCAGAGATAGCTCAAAGGAGTGAACGCGAAGCAGGCCCAGACGGACGCGAGGCCGGCGATCCCACCCGCGAACACCGGCGTCCCGCGGATCCGGGGCAGGTAGAACGCCACGAGGAAGATCCCGAGCATCGTCCCGTAAAAGAGCGAGCCGAGGATGTTCACGGCCTCGATGAGCGTGCCGACCCGGTTCGCGAACATCGCGACCGCGATCGAGAACGCGCCCCAGAGCGCGGTCGCCACCCGCGAGACGGCGAGGTAGTGTGCGTCGGGGCGGTTCTTCTTCACGAGGCGCACGTACACGTCCACGACGGACGTCGAGGCGAGGGAGTTGAGAGCCGCCGAGTTCGAGGACATCGACGCCGCGAAGACGACCGCGAGGATGAGACCGACGAGGCCCGTCGGCAGGTGAGCGAGGACGAAGGACAGGAACACGTAGTTCGTGTCGTTCGCGTCCGCGGGCACGTCGTGAGCCTTCACGAGCGCCACGGCCTCGGCCCGGACCGCCGCGTAGGAAGCGTCCGCCGCGATCAGGGCGTTTCCAGCGGTGCCTTCCGCCTCGGTGGCCCCCTTTTCCGTCCTCACGAAGGCTTCGGCGGCGGCACGCCGCGCCTCGAAGGCCGCGCGGTGCCGCGTCTCGATGCCGGCAAGCTCCTCCGCGTGAGGGCCGCTCCGGAGCCGCGCGAGCGGGGCCGGATTGAAGAGTACGGGCGGCGCGACGAACTGGTAGAAGACGAAGACCATGGCCCCCACGAAGAGGATGAAGAACTGCATCGGGACCTTGAGGAGACCGTTGAAGAGGAGTCCGAGCCGGCTCTCTCTGACCGAGCGCCCCCCGAGGTAACGCCCGACCTGGGACTGGTCCGTGCCGAAGTACGCGAGCGAGAGGAAGAAGCCTCCCACGAGGCCGGACCAGAGGTTGTAGCGGTTCGTGAGGTCGAACTTCAGGTCGACGACGTTGAGCCGCCCGAGCTGGCCCGCGACCCGCGTCGCGCCCGCGAGCGAGACGGCCTCGGGCAGCGAGCGGACGATGACGACGAGCGCGACGATCATGCCGCCGATCGCGATGAGGAACTGCCACGACTGCGTCCAGTTGACGGCGTTCGAGCCTCCCGACGTCGTGTAGACGACGACGAGCCCGCCGATCACGAGATTCGTGAGGGGCAGAGACCACCCGAGGAGGACCGAAAGGACGAGCGACGTCGCGTAGATCGAGATGCCCGTCGAAAGACCGCGCGACACGAGGAAGAGAAGGGTCGCCAGCGTGCGGGTCTTGAGGTCGAAGCGCTTTTCGAGGAACTCGTAGGCGGTGAAGACGCGCAACCGGTGATAGAGCGGCACGGCGGTCACGGCGAGGACGATCATTGCGAAAGGCAGTCCGAAGTAGAACTGCACGAAGCGCATGCCGTCGGCGTAGGCCTGCCCCGGCGTGGACAGGAAGGTGATCGCGCTCGCCTGCGTCGCCATGATCGAAACGAGGACCGTGTACCAGCGTGCCGACTGGTTCGCGAGGAGGTACCCGTGGAGCGTCTCGCACCGATGGTTCTTCCATACGCCGAAGCCGACGATGAACGCGAGCGAACCCGCGAGAACGGTCCAGTCGAGAGGAGTCAGTGGATGCTCAGCGGGCGGGAGGCCCTGGGGCGGTCGTCTTGAGCCGTGCGCCCGCGCCGGCGGAGACGAGATTCACGAAGAGGCGGTAGGCCCCGGGAACTCCGGCCGGGAGCTGGCGGAAGAACGCGTAACCCGTGTAGACGAACGCGCCCTTGCCGTACCGCGCGTAGAGAAGCCCGCCGGGCTTGTCCCCTTCTCCCGGATCGTGGGCCTCGAGCACCGTCTCGTACCGCGGATCCCACGTCCCGGGAAAATAGAGGCCGCGTTCCTGTACCCAGCCGTCGAAGTCGGCGGGCGTGAGGCGGTTCGGAAACGTGAGGAGGGGACTCGACGGGTTCAGGAACTCAACGGGTGCTTCTTCCACCGTCACCCGGTCGCGCGAGAGCTTGAAGGGCCACGGGCCGAGCTGCTCCGTGACGAGGTCTCCCGACGTGTTGTACTGCGCGACCACGGTGCCTCCCTTCTCGACGTACTCCATGAGGCGCGGCTCGGCGAGCTTCAGTCGCGGACGGGTGTTGTACGCGCGGATCCCGGTCACGATCGCGGCGTAGCGCGACAGATCGCCGTTCTCGAGCTCGTCGTCCGACAGGAGTGTGACGGCGTAGCCCATCTGGCGGAGCGCCTCGGGCACTTCATCGCCCGAGCCCATCACGTAGCCCACAGGAGCCTGCGGCGCCTTCACGTCGAGCCTCAGGACGCGCGCCTCGGCCGGCGGAAAGAGCGTCTGGACCGCGATGTGGGGATAGTCGACCCGGACGAGTCCCCGCGCATACGTCTTCCCGTTCACGGTCGCCTCCGCCGCGATCGAGCCGGCTGCCGGAGCGGCCCCGGGAGGAGGCGTCAGCGTGAAGGAGAACGCCTTCTCCTCTCCGCGCGCCGTGAACGCGAAGGAACGCTCCGCGGGCGTGGCCGCGAACCCGGCCGGCGTCCGGAGGCGGAGAACGCCCGCCGCGGGCCCGCCGCTCGTCAGCGTGACGCGCACTTTTTTCGGCTGGGCGGAGCCGAACGCATAGACCTTCTCGTCGAAGGTCGCCATGACGGGAGGCGTGATCACGAACGGGCGGTAGACCTCGCCCCTGACGGGATCCGTGCGGCGCACCGCGACGGGGGCTTCGAAGGGAATCGACGCGCCCGAAACGTTCACCGTGAAGCGCGCGACGAGCGGCGGCGGATTTTCCGGCAGGCCGATGAGGGAAGAATCGGCCACCTTGAAGAGGCCCTTGCCCGGGCGCTCGCGCAGCCAGTACGGCTGCGTCGTCGGGACGTCCTCGGGCAGCGTCAGCGCGATCTCCCGGCGGACAGGCTCGTTTGCGGGGAGCGGGATGCTCGCTCCACCCTTGGCCGGCGCTCCGGCGTACGTCACGGAGATGGATTCGAGCGAGACGGGTCGCGCCGAACGGTTCAGGATCATCGTCGCAACCTTGAGGCCAGCTCCGGGCATCGCGGAGGGCTCGCTCGCGATCGCCTCCGTCCAGAGGCCGAGGCACGCGCGAATCGCGTCGGCGATATCGCGCTGTTTCCGGAGGAGGAGGCGATCGGAAGACCCCCTTGAAGGTGAAGAGGGGGCCTCGCTTCCCGCGGCGGCCAGCCGCTCGACGGCGGTCCATGCCTCCACCAACCGCGGAACCGAGGCGGCCGGATCAACCGGGCGAAATTCTTCTTCCGCCCTTCTCAGCAGTCTCTGTATTTCCTTTCCTTCTTCTCCGAACCTTCCCCACGTGAGATCGATTCCCTCGAAGAGATCTTTCTCCGCGGGCGAGCCCGCGATGTTCTTGAAGTCGTTCAGCCACGTGCCGCGGCGCTCGGCGGAGCCGAAGCCCTGGCTCTTGTGCATCGAGCGGCTGAGCGCCGCGATCTCCGTGTACGAGCGCCCGAGGAGCGCGTTGTACGCGCCGAGGTCCGCGGTGACCTGCCCGGGAACGTCCTGGCGAGGGGTGTCGCCTCCGAATCGGAAGACGTTCCAGAGGAGCCGCTTCGGCTTCCACGGCGAGAGCGTCGTGAGCTGCTCGGGGAAGCGCGACGGATCGCCGGCCGCCTCGAACGCCTCCACGGCGAGGAGCGCGGATGCCGTGTGATGGCCGTGCCCGCCTTCGCCCGTCGTCGGAAAGCGCGTCACGATCACGTCGGGCCGGAACGTGCGGATGACACGGACCGTGTCGGCGAGGACCTGCTCCTTTCCCCAGATGCGGAGCGCCTCCTCGGGACTCTTCGAATAGCCGAAGTCGATCGCGCGGGAAAAGAACTGCTTCGCACCGTCCAGCCGTCGCGCCGAAAGGAGCTCCTGCGTCCTCAGGACGCCCATGAGCTCGCCGCTCTCCGTCCCGATGAGATTCTGGCCGCCGTCCCCACGCGTCATCGAGAGGTAGCCCGCGTCGACGAGCTTTTCCCGCGATGCCCAGGCGAGGAAGGCGGTGTTCTCGTCGTCGGGGTGCGCCGCGACGTAGAGCGCTCCGCCGACGACGTTCAGCTTCGCGAGGGCGAGGCGGATCTCGGCGGCGTTCGGCGTTTCGGCGGGGCCCGCGGCCTGGAGCCGGGACGAGAGGCCCGCGGACGCCGCGAGAACGAGAGCGAGGAGGCTGCCGACGGGGAAGCGGAAGGGGGAGCGTCGCGTCATGCGGCGATTCTAGGGTCTCGGTCGGAGACGTGCCTTCCGAAGGTTTCCGTCACGGTGAGCGCGAGGACGCACGCGAGGGCGAGCGTGGCGAGGCTCGCGAGGAATGCCGCGTGATATCCCGCGGCGGGATAGCGGCGCGCGCCGTTCTCGACGATTCCCGTCCAGCGCGCGTCCAGGATGCGTCCGAGGACGCTCTGCATGACCGCCGCCCCGAGGAATCCGCCCGCGTTCACCGTGGCGGTCGCGATCCCCGAAAACCGGGGCGGATTCACCTCGCGCGCGAGGACCCACGTGAGCGTGAAGCAGCTCGCCGTAAGGCCGACGAGAAAGCACAGCGGACCGAGAAGAGCGCGGGGAGGGCCTCCGGCGGGGACCGCGATACAGGCCCACACCGCCGTGTAGACGAACGTGAAGAGGACGTACGGGAGCCGGCGTGCCCGGAAGACGCGGTCCGAGAGGAAGCCGGCCGAAGGAGCGCCGAAGACGACGCCGATCCCCACGAGGGACACGATTTCCGAGGCCTTCCGGGGCGACATCCCGTAGACGTCGCGCATCCACGGGACGGCCCAGAGCCCGGAAAAAGAGATGAGCGTTCCGTACTGGCAGAAGAAGACGAGGAACATCGGCCACGTACGTCGGTTTCCCCACACGGCCCGATAGCCTTCGCGGACGCTCATCGGCGGCGGATCGCCCCGCGGGGCCGGGGGCGTGAATCCTGCGTCCTCGGGACGGTCGCGGACGACGGCAAGGCACAGCGCCCCGAGAAAAAGAGACAGCGCGGCGACTAAGCCGAAGGTCGTTCGCCAGCCGGCGGCGGACACGGCGAAGGCGAGAGGCGCGGCCGCCAGGAGGCCGCCGAGGTTTCCCGCCACCTGCGTGAGGCCCGACCACGTACCGAACTCGTCGGGCCGGAACCACGCGCCGACCAGCTTGAGCGTGCCGATGAAGATGACGGAAGCTCCGGCTCCGACCACCACACGCGCGCCGTAGGCCGCCGGGAGGCCGTGGGCGCCGGCGAAAAGCGCGCCGCCTGAGGCCATCACGGCGGCGCCCGCGGCCACGGCGCGGCGCGGTCCCCACGCGTCGACGGCCGCGCCGACGAGGAACTGCATGGCCGCGAAGGCGTACAGATACAGCGCGGCCATCGTCGCGACCTCGACACCCGTCGCCGCGAAGCTCGCCATGAGGTCCTTCGCGAGGACCGCGGGCGCGATCCGGTGGAAGTACGAGACGACGTACACGAGGGCGAGAACGCCCCAGACGAGGAGACGGCGGGCGCGGAAGGAGAGGGCGATCGTCAAGCCTTGCCGGCGGCTTCGCCGAGGTACGCGGCCCGCACGCGGAGGTCCTTCGCGAGCGTTTTCGCGTCGCCCGAAATCTCGATCTTCCCGTGCTCGATGACGTACGCGGTGTCCGCCACGGCGAGAGCGCGGTACGCGAGCTGCTCCACGAGGAGCATCGTGATGCCGCGCGCCTTGAGGAGGGAGAGGATTCGGAAGACCTCGTCGATGAGAAGAGGCGCGAGGCCCATCGAGGGCTCGTCGAGGAGGACGACGCGCGGCTTGCTCATGAGAGCGCGCCCGATCGCGAGCATCTGCTGCTCGCCCCCGGAGAGCGTGCCCGCGAGCTGCGTCTTACGCTCGGCGAGCCGCGGAAAAGATGTGAAGACGTCCTCGAGCAGGGCGTCGATCTCCTTCTTCGGCGTCCGTCCCCGGTGGGAGAACGCGCCGAGGGAGAGGTTGTCGAGGACGCTCTGGTCCGGAAACACGCGCCGGCCCTCGGGCACGTGCGCGACGCCGAGGCGTGCGATCACGTGCGGCTTCTCACCGCCGAGCGGACGGCCCTCGAGGCTCACGGTGCCCGAGGCGGGCCGGAGCAGGCCCGAGATCGTCCGGAGCATCGTCGTCTTCCCGGCGCCGTTCGACCCGATGACCGCCACGAGCTTCCCCTCGGGCACCGAAAGCGAGACCCCGTGAAGGGCCTCGAGCGGGCCGTACCTCACGACGAGATCCCGGATCTCAAGCATCGGCGGCCATGCCGTGCGCGTCGGTTCCGAGATACGCGCTGATCACGCGCTCGTCCTTCTGGATGTCCGCGGGGATGCCCTCGGCGATCTTCTCGCCGAAGTCGAGGACCGTGATCGCGTCCGAGACGGACATCACGAGGTCCATGTGGTGCTCGATGAGGAGGACCGCGAGCCCGCGCTCCTTCATCCTCGCGATGAGGGTGTCCACGCCCGCGATCTCGCCCGCCGTGAGACCCGCGGCGGGCTCGTCGAGCACCACGAGGAGGGGGTCCTGTGCAAGGGCCCGCGCGATCTCGAGGAGGCGCTGCTTGCCGTAGGGCAGGTTCCGGGCGCGCTCTCCCGCGAGACCCGCGAGGCCCACGAACTCGAGGAGCGAGAGAGCCCGGAGGCGCGCGTCCCGTTCCTCGCGCTTCGCGCGCGGCGTCCTCAGGAGGACGTGCAGGAGGCCGCCGTGGAAGGTGTGGTGAAGGCCCACGAGCACGTTCCCAAGGACCGTCATGTCGCCGAAGAGCGCCACGTTCTGGAACGTACGGGCCACTCCCGAGCGCGACACCTCGAACGGGCTCGCGTTCCCGTAGGGCCGCCCCGCGAGGACGACGCGGCCCGACGTGGGCCGGTAGACGCCCGTCAGGAGGTTAACGGTCGTGGACTTGCCAGATCCGTTCGGGCCGATGAGCGCGTGCACCTCGCCGGGACGGATTGCCAGGTCGAGCCTGTTCACGGCAACGAGGCCGCCGAAGGCGATCGTGAGGCGTTCCGTCGAAAGGAGGGTCCCGCCCGCCTGCGTCGCCCGTCGCGCCTCCTCTCCCTCGCGCACGCGGATGGCGGAGGGCACCGCGTCGCGGGCTGCCTTGGCCACGGGCGCGCGCGGCTTCCAGAAGAGACCGAAGAGCCTGCGGAGGAGGCCCGCGAGGCCGCCCGGCAGGACGTAGAGCGTGAAGAGAAGAAGGCCGCCGAACGTCATCAGCTGGTAGTCGGCGAAGCGGTTGAAGACGTCGGGCAGGACGACGACGACGAGACATCCGAGGACGTTCCCGAGCAGCGACCTCGTCCCGCCGAAAATGAGCGCGATGAGGAAGAGGATCGAGAGCTGGAGGGAGAACGTCGTCGGGCCGACGTACTTGTCGATGTGGATGAAGAGAGCGCCCGCGAGGCCCGCGAGCGCCGCCGAGAGGACGAAGACGGAGAGTTTGTAGCGGTAGCGGCTGATGCCCGAGCACTCGGCCGCGATGGAGCTCTCCTTCAGGGCCTCGAACGCGCGTCCCCAGTAGCTCGTCGCGACGCGGTGCACGGCGAGGAGGGAGAGCAGCATGAGGGGGTAGACGAGGAAGTAGAGGTTGTTTCCCTCGAAGTTGAGTCTTCCCCATACGAGCTTCGGGATGTTCTGGATGCCCTGCGAGCCCTCGGTCAGGTTCTCGGCCTCGTTGACGACCGTCTGGACGATGATGCCGAACGCGATCGTCGAGACCGCAAGGTAGGGGCCCGAGAGGCGGAGAGCCGGAACGCCGAGGAGGAGCCCGAAGAGCGCGCCCATCGCGATCGCGGCGAGCGCCGCGGGCAGGAAGGGCCAGTGTGCCTTCGTGACGAGGATCGCGGCGGTGTACGCGCCCGCCGCGTACAGCCCCGCGTGACCGACCGAGACGTCGCCCGAGTAGCCGACGACGAGGTCGAGGCCGGAGACGAGGATGACGTAGATGCAGACCTTGCACGCGACGCTGTGGACGTAGTAGGGGTTCTGCGTCACGAACGGCAGAAAGAGGAAGGCGGCCGCGGCGACGAGGACGAGGACGCGGAGAGCGCGCGGCATGCAGGGTCAGACCTTCTTGATCGTCTTCTTGCCGAAGAGGCCGGACGGCTTCACGAGGAGAATGAGGATGAGAAGGACGAAACCCGGCGTGTCCTTGTATCCCGTCGACACGTACCGCGCCGTGAATTGCTCGGAGAGGCCGAGGAGGAGACCGCCCACGAGGACGCCGAGCCCGGACTGGAGCCCGCCCACGATCGCGACGGCGTACGCCTTCGTGCCGAGGAGCGTCCCCATCGTGGCACCCGCGAGCGTGAGCGGCGCGACGAGGACGCCGGACACCGCGGCGATCGACGAGGAGAGGACGAAGGAGAACGTGATCACGAGGGGGACGTTGATGCCCATCAGGGCCGCCGCGTCCTTGTCGGCCGCGACCGCGGTGACCGCCTTTCCCCAGATCGACTTCCTGAGGAAGAGCTCGACGCCGGACATGATGACGGCCGCGGCGCCGATCACGAGGAGTTCCTGGGGGAGCACCCGCACGCCGAGAAACGTGAGCGGCTCGTCGCCGAGGGGCGCGGGGAAGCGGACGTCGTCCGTTCCCCAGATCCTTTCCGCCGCGTTGCGCGCGATGATGCCGAGAGCGACGGTCGCGAGAATCCAGCTCACCGCCGAACGGGTCTTCAGGGCCGGGGCGATCGCGGCCTTTTCGAGGACGACGCCGAGGACGCAACCGACGAGAGCCGACGCGAAGAGCGCGCCCGCGTAGCCGAGCTTCCACGTGACGGCCGCCGTGAGCCCGGTGAGGGCTCCGAGCATGAGGAACTCGCCCTGCGCGAAATTGATCGTCCGCGACGTCGAGAACGTGATGCTGTAACCGAAGGCGAGAAGCGCATAGATCATCCCGAGGGCGACGCCGCTCAGGATCAGCTGCAGGAGGTCGGTCATCTCCCGGCCGGCGCCCTCGCCTTCACGTCATCATGCTCCGCCGTCCACGCGGTCATTTCGTGGGGGGCTGAACCTCGCCCTTGCCCACGACGCCCATGAGGACCTGTTCGCGGTGGACGGCTTCGTGGTCGGTCTTGCTGAAAGGCTTCGCCCACGTCGCGATGACGCCGACGTAGGGCTTCTTGAGGTCCTCGAGCGCGGCCTTGATCTTCGGCCCCTCGGTGCCGCCCGCCTGCTCGATCGCCTGCGCCAGGACGTACATGGAGTCGTATCCCTGCGCGGCCGAGACGGCGGACGGGATGCGCTCGACCGTGAACTTCTTCTGGTAGTCCGCGATGAACTTCTTCGCCTTCGGGCTCGTGGCGCCGCGCTGGATGAAGGTCTGCGGCATCGTCGCGCCGTCGCCGTTCGGACCCGCCGCGTCGATGAAGTTCGACATCGAGAGCGTCCAGCTTCCGATCATCGGGACCCTCCAGCCCAGCTTCTGCATGCCGTTCGCGATCTGCGCGAGCTCGGGCCCGATCCCGTAAGCGAGGATCGCCTCGGCGCCCGCCTTCCGTGCCTCCTGGAGCTGCGCCGTCATGTCCGTGTCCTTGATCTTGAACTTGCCGACGTAGACGGGCGTAATCTTGCGGGCCGCGAGCGCGTCTTCCATCTTCTGCCGGCCGTTCTGGCCGTAGTTCGTGTCGTCGCAGAGGAGCGCGACCTTCTTGAACTTCTTCTTGTCCACGCCCTCCGACACGATCATCTCGGCCTGGATCGGATCGCCGGCCGCGATGCGGAAGACGTAGTTGTCGGGATAGTCCTTGAAGAGCTCGTTGACCGGCGCGCCCGCCGAGACGTTGATGAGGAGAGGGACCTTCGCCTCCATCGGATACTTGTAGGAGGCCAGCGCGACGCCGGTGTTGATCGGCCCGAGAACGGCCGCCACCTTCTCGTTCGAGACGAGGTCCTGCATGACCTGGGCGCCGCGCTCGTTCACGGCCTGGTCGTCGCGGTCGACGAGCTCGATCTTGCGGCCGAGGATCCCGCCCTTCGCGTTGATCTCGTCCGCGGCGAGGCGCACGCCATTGCGCATCGAGAGCCCCATCGGGGAGGAGCCGCCCGAGAACGGACCGTAGACGCCGATCTTGATCGGGTCGGCGGCGAACGCCTGCGCTCCGAAGAGGGCGCCGGCGAGGAGGACGAAGAGACGTGTTGAAGGGCTGCGCATGGGATCTCCTTCTGATGATGTGACCGGAAGAATACGGCGTCCGGCGGTGCCGCGTCGAGCGTTACGCGAGGGTCGGCGGCCTCTTCCGGTACCACTCCGTCCGCGCCTGGTACGCCGTGCCGAGAGCGACGAGCGTCTCGTCGGAGAACGCGCGGCCCGTGAACTGGAGAGCCGTCGGGAGCGCGTTCTCGCCGAACCCGTTCAAGACCGAGAGCGCAGGCTGTCCCGCGAGGTTGCCCGCTGCGATGACCGAGGGGCCGCCGCTGATTCCCGGGTAGACCTTGTCGAAGTCCGGTCCGATCGGGTACGACACGGAAGCCCGGGTGGGGGACACGAGCGCGTCGAACTTAGCGTAGAGACCGTCGAGGGCCCTCTTCATCGGAGCCCTGAGGCGCATCGCCTGGATGTAGTCGACCGCGAGTGTCATGGACGCGGCGTATCCGCCCCAGCGGTCGTTCGGAACGCGCAGCTCCTTCGACCGTCCGCTCTCCACGAGGTCGCGGAATGCGCTCGCGCCTTCGGCCGACACGATGGTTCCAACAGCCGGCCCGTAGGGAAATTCCGGAAATGCGACGTCGGGAAAGATGTCCGCGAATTCCGCGAGGATCTTCAGGGAGGCCTCGAAATTCCTTCGCACCTCGGGCTGCACCTTTTCGGTCGTGCCCTGGATGACGCCGATCCGGAAGCGGCGGGGCCTCGCGCCCTTCGCCGGCGCGTGGAACGGCCGCGCGAGGGACGACGCGTCGAGGGGATCCCGCCCGGCGATCGCCGCCATCACGAGGCCGCAGTCCTCGGCCGTGCGGCACAGGGGGCCGAGCTTGTCGAGCGTCCAGCAGAGGGCCATGGCGCCGTGCCGGCTCACGCGGCCGTAGGTGGGCCTGAGGCCCGTGACGCCCGAGAACGCCGCCGGCGTCACGATCGAGCCCGATGTCTCCGACCCGATCGAGAATCCGACGAGCCCGGCGGCGGTCGCGGCGCCCGGGCCCGAGGACGATCCGCCGGACCAGAAGTCCGTGTTCCAGGGAGTCCGTCCCGGTCCGGTGAACGACGCATCGGCGTTGTTGTATCCGAAGCCCCCGGCGAGCTCGACCATCGCGAGCTTTCCGACGAGAACGGCGCCCGCTTCGCGGAGCCTCTTCACGACCGTCGCGTCCTCGCCGAAGACCTGCGTCCGGAATGGCTCCGCTCCCCACGTCGTCGGAATCCCCTTCGTCGCGAGGAGATCCTTCACGCCGTACGGGATCCCGTGGAGAGGTCCCCGCCACTTCCCGGCCGCGATCTCCGACTCGGCGGCCTTCGCCTCTTTCATCGCGAGATCGCGCGTGACGGTCACGACAGCGCCGAGCTTCGGCCCGATGCGCTCGAGGCGCGCGAGGTATCCCTCGGCGAGGTCGACCGGCGACAGCTGCTTCGCCTTGAGCTTCGCGGAGAGCTCCGCGATGGAAAGGAAGAAGAGCGACTCGTCGAGCGCCATCACCGGCCCTCTTCGACGTCCGCCGAAAAGACGAAGTCCGGCTCGTCCGCGTTCGTGAGCGCGACCTTCCTCATCGCATCGGCGCCTTTGAGGCGGCTATCGAGCGTCTTCGCAATTTCCGAAAGCTGCTCGCCCGAGAGGTTCCGGCCCCAGCGGATCCTGACCACTTCCGTGAGCGCCTCGGCAGCGGAGGACGGGGCCTCGGGAGTGGGAGCCGGAGCGGGGGTCGGAGACGGCCTTGGCGGCGTCTGGCCGAGGGCGGCTCCGGCGCCCACGAGGGTGGGAGCGGCGGCCGCGAGCGCAAGGCTCTTCGCGAATCCGCGGCGCGAGGGTGAGGTCAGCCGATTGGGATCGGACATTTGTCGCCTCCGTCAGAGATTTCGGGAGCGGTCAATCTATCTTGATTCGACGAGACCCGCTCTCCATACCTCGCGCGCGATGCCGAAGATCCGCGAAGTGGGCGGCAGCTTCGGCGCGGCGGCAAGGCCGGAGCCAAGAAGCGCCCAGGCCGGAGGGTCAGTAAAGCAGGAACGGCGTCCTTCGCGTCTCGAACTCCATCGTACCGGCGGCCCATGCACCGGCGATCTCGCCGGCCGTCTCGCCGCGCTGGAAGCGGGCGAGGGCGGCGGCGTTCACGAGGAGGCGGCTGAGCCTTTCGGATTTCCAGTCCTTCAGGTGGAGATCGCGGAGAGCGGTTGCCACGTGGAATCCGAGCAGGACCGCGTTCAGCGCGTCGCGGTTCACGACCGTGATGCGGAAACCCGAGCATTTCTCGCCCTTGAAGACGGACGAGGCCGGAGTGAACGTGACGGGCGTAAAGCGTACGCCCGCGATCCCCCGCGCGTTAAGTGTCATGGCGACCCGCGGCCCGTCCATCCATGGAGCGCCGAGCTGCTCGAACGGCGCGTCCGTCCCGCGGCCCACGGAGACGTTCGTCGTCTCGAGGAGGCCGATTCCGGGGTAGAGAGCAGCCTCCGTGACAGAACGCAGGTTCGGCGACGGGTTCACCCACGAAAGCCCCGTCTCGTCGTACCAGAGGTCGCGGGCATAGCCGGACATCTTCACGACCGTGAGGTCTGCGCCGATCTTCCTCTCGGCATTGAAGAGACCGGCCAGCTCGCCGATCGTCATCCCCGTGCGGATCGGAATGGAGTGGTATGCGACGAACGTGAGAGCGTCTGCGTCCGCAGGTGGGCCTTCCGTGACGTCCGCGCGTATTGGGTTGGGCCGGTCGAGGACGACGACCTTGACCTTCGCTCTCGCCGCCTCCTCGAGGACGTATCCGAGGGTCGTGAGGTACGTGTAGAAGCGGCAGCCGGCGTCCTGCAGGTCCACGACGAGAGCATCGAGGCCGGCGAGGTCCGCGGCCGAAGGCCGCCTCGACCCGGGCGTGTCGCCGTAGAGCGACCGCACGTGGAGGCCGGTCCTCTCGTCGACGGAGTCCGAGACTTCTTCGTCCAGGGTGCCGCGAATCCCATGCTCGGGAGAGAAGAGCTTCGAAAGAGTCACTCCCGCGGCCCGAGCCTTCTCCGAATTGAGCACGTCGATCGTGGACCTTCCGTCCCTCGTGAGCCCGGTGTGATTGGTCAGGAGCGCGATGCGCATTCCAGCCAGCTGCTTGAAGGAATTCTCCTCGAGTGTGTCGATGCCGGGCCGGACCTGACCCAGGACGCGCGCCGGCGCAGCCGCTGACACTTTCGCCTTCGAAGAAGGCGCCGAAGGCGCGCTCGCACTCCTCGCGCCGGACGCCATGGAGCCCACCGCGGCCAGCAGCGCGGTCTCCTCCGAAGCCCTTCTAAGCTCTTCCGGCCTTCTGTCCGTAATTGCCGAAGCCACGATCGTCGCGACCTTTCCGCGCAGCGCGACGACGTTGCCCGACTCGTCCGGGTGATTGCGGTTCGTCAGAAGAATCACGAACGTGTCCGTCGCGGGGTCGAGCCACATCGAAGTGCCGGTCCATCCCGTGTGTCCGACCGAACCGAGGGGAAAAAGGTCCCCACGGTTCGACGAAAACGAGCTCCCGACGTCCCAGCCGAGGCCGCGCAGGACGCCGTCCCCGTAGAAGCGGGGCCGCATCATCGACGCGACGCCCGCGGGCGACAGGACGCCGCCGCCGTCCTTGAGCATCGCCGCGCAGAAGCGGGCGAGATCGTCTGCCGTCGAAAAGAGTCCCGCGTGCCCCGCGACACCCCCGAGCGCGTACGCGCGCGGGTCGTGGACGGCGCCGCGGCGCACGACTCCGTTGATCTTCTCGGTTGGCGCGATGCGCGAGAGAGGAGGAGAAAAGGAAGAAATTTTCTTAGAAGGTGAAGAGAGAGGGAGAAAGCCCGTGTCCTTCATCCCGAGCTGCTCGAAGATGCGTTTCGCCGCGTATTCGTCGAGGGGCTGGCCCGAGACCTTGCGCACGAGCTCGCCGAGGACTTCGTACCCGACGTCGGAGTACACGAAGCGCGCGCCGGGCAGATTCGCGAGAGGCTGCTTGTATTTCCTTTCGAAGATTTCTTCTTTCGTTCCCGTGTAGAGCGACATTGGGTCGTCCGGTGCCAGTCCCGCACGGTGCGTCAGGAGCTCCTCCACCGTCACCTGGTCCCGCGCGCCTCCGCCGGAGGCGAATTCGGGAATGTGCTTCGCGACGCGATCCTGAAGGCGGACCCTTCCGTCCTCGACGAGCGTCAGGACGCTCGTCGCCGTCGCGACGACCTTCGTGAGAGATGCCATGTCGAAGACCGTGTCGACGGTCATGGCCTCCACGCCCGGGGAAACCGCCCGGTTTCCGTACGCCTTTCGGAACACGACGTTGCCGCGACGGCCGACGAGAACGACCGCGCCGGGGCACTCCTTGTTCCGGATCGACTCTTCGACCACACGGTCGAGGGCACGCAGCCGGTCGGCTGACATCCCAGCGGTCGCGGGAGGCGCGAGCGCGAGCGCCGCCGCCTGCGCGGCCGCCAGAAAAACTGCCGTCACGGCCGGTCCGCCGGCTCCGCCGCGACGATCGCGCGCAGCTCCTCTGCGGTGCGGTAGACGCCGCCACGGACGACGCCCCTGACGGAGCGGACGTTCGCGATGGTGACGGAGGGATCCTTCGCGAAGACGACGAGATCGGCGAGCTTGCCTTTCTCGACGGTCCCGATCTCCTTCTCGCGCGAGAGGGCGAGGCTGCCGCCCCGCGTCGCCGCGACGAGAACCTGCATCGGCGTCATCCCCGCCGCCTGCATGGCCTCCATCTCGGCGTACGCCGACGGCCCGTGAAGAGTGCCGGGATTCCCCGCGTCCGTGCCCATCGCGACGGGGAGGCCCGCGTCGACGACACGCTTGAGGTTCGTGCGCCCGACTTCGGCGAGCGTCGCGGCCCGGACCTCGCGCTCGCGCACCTTCGAAGCGACGGACGAGGGGTCGATCTCGGGCGTCGCGGCGAGCCGCGCGCGCGTGGAAGGGTCGACGCAGCCGTTCGGGTCGTCGAAGGAGAGGGCCGTGCCCCGGGCGGCGGCCTTCGCGAGCGCGACGTAGCCGTCGATCACGACGAGAGTCGGGTTGTAGATCGCACCGCTCTTCTTCAGGAGGTCGAGAAACTCGTCGTCGACGAGCCTGTCCGAGACGCCATGGACGAGGAGCGAAGCCCCCGCCCTGAGTGCGACCTTCGCCTCGGCGAGCCCCGTCGCGTGCACGATGAGGGGGAGTCCCCGCTTTTTCGCCTCGGCGCCGGCCGCGAGGACGGCGGGCTCGGAGGCCTCTACGGACCGGTCGGCCGTGACGACGTACCAGACTTTCACGGCCTGAGCGCCCCGCGATGCGAGGTAGGAGACGGCGGTCTTCGCCGCGTCGGCGTCCTTGAGGAAGATGAACTGCCTTTCCGCGGGAAGATTCATCCAGAAGTCGATGGTCGAGAGCAGGGGACCGGCGGCGCGCACGCGGGGCGCGAGCGAGTCGTTCTCCGCGCGGGAGGGGAGGTCGAGCGACCACGCGTATCCGCCTACGTCGAAGACGCTCGTGATTCCCGAGCAGACGTACGAGCGGAAGAACCTTTCGGGTCGCGTGCGGAGATCCTTCTGGACGTCCTCGTACGGATGCTTCGTGCGCACGTCGAAGGCGTCGGGGCGGCCGTCCGCCCAACCAGTCTGACTGAAATGGACGTGGGCGTCGACGAGGCCGGGGGACAGGAAGGACCCCGAGAGGTCGGTGACGCCGACGCCCCGCGGAACGGGACAGGCCGAGCGCGTGCCCGCGCAGTCGATCCGCCCGCCGCGGACGACGACGACCGCGTCCGCCACGGGAGGACCTCCCTTCCCGTCGAGGAGCGTCGCCCCGGTGAACGCGCGCGGCGGCGGCGGGGTCCCGGACGGAGCCTCGAAGGCGGACGTCACGGCTATCCTCCAGCCCTTCGCACCCTTCACGAAGAGGCGCTCGGAGATGCCGGACTGCTCGTCGCCTCCGTAGCGCACGCGGTACCTGTACGTTCCGTAGACGACGCCCTCCCGGACGGGAACGAGCTGGAGGTCCGAGGCCTCGAGCGTGTCGGGCCACTTCGTCCCGGCCTGCTTCACGAAGTCCACGAAGCCCAGGGCGGGACCGTCGGGCGACGTGCGCACGAGCCGCTCCGAATCGAGATAGCAGTCGAGGTACGCCGCCTTGTCGCGGTGCTGGATCGCCGCGAGGTTTCTCTCGAAGAGCGCGCGCGCCTCGTCGACGTCCGAGGCGAGGGCGGATAGCGACGCGCAGGCCGCGCATGCGACCAGGAGCAGGCGAAGTCGTCTCATGCGGGGATTATCCCCGCGACGGGTCAGGACACCCGTTTCAGAACGAAGAGTGCCGCGGCGACGAGGGCAAGGCCGAGGAATGCGAGCATCGCGTCGGAGAGAGCGGGGACGCTGCTCGCCGGGCCGGGAGGTCCGCCGGGAGCCGGGGTGGGCGTGATCGTGGGCGTCGTCGTAGGGAGGGGAGAGGCGGTCGCCGTGGGCGTCGGAGTGGGAGTGGGCGTCGGCGCGCCGCCGGAAAGAAGACAGGCCGAGAACTCCGAGGTGTTGCCGCCCGGATCCGTCGCGGTGGAGGTGATGACCGTCTGACCGGGCGGGATCGCAAGCGGGGGAGAGGTGAAGTTCGCGCCACAGAAAGCGTCCGTCGTAACGTTCATGAAACCCAGGAAGGTCCGGCCATCGCCGTTGCCCGAGGGAGTACAGGCCGTCCCCGAGAAGAACTCGACGCGGAAGGTCGTGCTGGCGGTGCTGTTGAGGGTGCCCGAGATCGTGACGCTGCCCCCGGCGATGGGCGCCGCGGTGATCACAGGGAAGTTTTGCAGGTTGTTCGGCCCGGTGTCGGCGTCGCATGAATCATTCGCAGTCACGCCGTCGTCGTTGAGATCGATCGGGGGACGATTGCTGGCGGGATCCGTGTCGTTACCGAACATCGAGTTGCCCAGAATCGTGGCGTGGGCGGTATTCTTGACCACGATTGCAGCGTTGAAACTGTAGGCAATTACGTTGCCCTGTCCGGCTCCGGCGCCGCCGATGGTGGCGACGGCATCGTTGTCCACACGAAGGGCGTTGTTCTGGTTGCCCAGCGCCGTGACGCCGTCCGCGGCTGTGCCGAAGTAGTTGCCCTGGACGGTGACCGTCCCGCCGAAGATACCGACACCGGCGCCCTTGGTTGAAATCACGTTTCGGGCCCCGGCCGAGGTTCCGCCGATCGTGGCCGAGCCGCCGACCGATATGCCGACGCCGCCGCCGAAGAAGCCCGTGGCGCCGGGTGCCAGAACCGTGCCGGTAATGTCGGTGCCGATGTAGTTGCCCTGCACCGTCAAGCCGAGGGCATTGCTGACGATGCCAGTGATCCTGTTGTTGTAGATGACGTTGCGAGAGCCAGCGGCGGTTCCGCCAATCAGCAGGACGCTGCTGCCGGAGGTAACACTATTCAGGTTGATACCGCTCACGCCATTCCACAAGGCCGTTGCTCCGGTCGCATCGAGGCCGATGATGTTGCCTTGAATGGTGAGGCCGCCGCCGGGGCGCGAGGCAATGTAGATCCCGTCGCTGTTGATGCCGCCGTTGCTGCTGTTGCCGGAGATCACGTTGCCCGCGCCGGTACCGGGAACAGGGGTGAGGCCACCGATCGTGATGTCGGAGAGAGCGGAGCCGATCACGTATATCCCCGCGCCGAGGCCGAGCGGCGCGCTGCCGGCCGCATTGGTGCCGATGTAGTTGCCCTGAACCCGCGTTCCAGACTGAGCTGTCTGGACGAGAATGCCGCCGCCGCCGCCCGCGGAGAGCTCCGTGTTGTTTCCAGAGAAAAGGTTCCGGTCCGCGGTCGTCGTGCCGCCGACCAGATTGTTGGCGCCCGCTTCGATGCTGACTCCGTAACCGAAGTTCGCAAGGCCCGCGCTTCCGGTGGCGTTGCTGCCGATGAAGTTCCCGGCAACCACGTTGTTGTCGGAACCGAGCCGGATGCCGCTGCTCCCAAGGAATGCGCCGGCGTTCGACCCAAAGCGGTTGACGACGAGCCCGCGCACCGTGCTGCTGCCCCCGCCGAGGTTGATGCCGATCGCTATACCGGTTGTGTTGGCGCCGTTGAGCTCGATCAGAAGTACGGCGTTGTTGCCGACGGCCAGAGTGTTCATGCTCGCGCCCGGCTGGGTGTAGCCGTTGATGAAGACCGGAGTGGTGATCGTCGGAAGAAACGAGGCCGGCGTGATCGTATGCACGCCCGCCCCGGCGATGTTGAAGGCGATGGTGTCATTCGTCCCGTAGGCGCCCACCGCGACGACGTCTCCGTTCGTGTTCGCGCCTGCGTTGATCGACACGATGGCCTCGCGGAGAGTCACGACCCCGTCGACCGCGAGCGTGTCGCCCGTGCCTGTCACCGTGACGGTGGCGCCGTGGGTGGGCGGAGCGAGAAGGACGCCAAAGAGGAGGGCCGGGATCCAACGAGCGCCAGTCGGGATTCGCGGACGGGTCATGTGTCCTCCTCGGGCAAATCGAGCGAACCCGCAATCTAGGTGATCACCTGCCGCTTCTGCATAGCATGGGGATGCGGGAGCCGATTTCGGGGCGGAACAGCCTCGGAGCGGGGATGAAGCGTCATTCGATGAGGCGCCGACGCAGCCCCTTGCTTACCGCTTCCGAGCGGGAGTGGACGTGGAGCTTGTCGTAGATCGCCCTCACGTGGTCGCGCACCGTGTTGAGAGTGACCTCGAGGAGGTCGCCGGCCGAGCGGTAGCTGTGTCCGTCCGCGAGAAGGCGCAGGAGGCGGATCTCCTGCGCGGTGAGGAGGGGCCGGGGGCGCGCGGGACCCGGAAGCCCGCGGAACCGGCGGACGATGTGTCCCGCGACCTCGGGAGAGAGAGGAGTGCCGCCGAGCCGCGCCTGCCTCACGGCCTCGAGGAGCTGAGCCGTGGGCGTCGTCTTCAGGAGATAGCCGCTCGCGCCGTTGCAGATCGATTCGAAGACCCGCTCTTCGTCCTCGTAGACCGTGAGCATGAGGACGCGCATCTCGGGGAATCTCTCCGTGAGGACGACGACGCCCTCGACGCCCGACATTCCGGGGAGATGGATGTCGAGAAGGAGAACGTCGCACGGTGACGCTTCCAGACCGGGGATCGCCGCCTCCACGGAGGCATAGAGACCCACGCATCGCGTGTTCGGCGCGGCGTCGACGAGCGCGCCCAGACCCTCGCGCGTCAGGCGCTTGTCCTCCACGAGGGCCACCCGGGTGAGGCCGCGTTCGGTCATCGTGTTCTTCGCGGTCATCCTCTGCCCGCCTTCCGTCGTCCGCAACCGCATTACCATGCGGCACGGCGGGACGCCGCGACGAGGGGAACGCCGAGGAGAATTCGCGTCCCGCCCCCGGGATGCGATTCGACCCGAAACTCCGCTCCGAGCGCGTCGGCGCGGGCGCGCATGCTCGCGAGGCCGTTTCCGGACGACCCTTTGACGGACGGCGACGCCTCCGACGGGTCGTCGAAGCCCTTGCCGTCGTCCTCGATCGTGATCGAGAGAGTGTTGGCGGACACACGGAAGCGCAGCACGGCCCGCGAACACTCCGAATGGCGGGCGATGTTCGTGACCGCTTCCTTCACGATCAGATAGATCTCGCGTCGCCTCTCCGGGCCCAGGGAAAGGCTTTCGAACCGCTCCGGGGACTCGACCGTCCAGAAGACACCGCGGGCCTCCAGCGCGTTCGCGGCGAAGTGCCGGATCCTCTGGACGACGCTCCCGAGGTCATCTCTTCGCGGGTCCGTCGACCACACGATGTCTCCCATCGTGTCGACGAGGCGCCGGGCGGAGTTTCCGATCTCGATCAGCAAGGGCGCCCGCTCGCTCTCCCCGCGTTTTCCGGCCAGCTCGCTGAGGATCGCGATCTCCGAAAGGTCGGCGCCGATATCGTCATGCAGATCCGTGGCGACACGGATGCGCACGCGCTCGACGGCGAGAGCGCTTCGGAGGCGGTTGCGGTGCAGGACGTAGCCGAGCACGGTGGCCGCGAGAAGGGCGAGCAGGACGAACTCGGGCCGTCTCCAGAGAGGCGGGAGCACGGTAAAGCGAACTTCCGCCGCCATCGTCCCGACGGAGCCGTCGTTCGCGATCGCGCGCGCCTGAAACCGGTAGGCGTCGCCGGGAAGGCGCGCGAGGACGACGGAGCGCTTTTCCGAGGGAGCGCTCCAGCCGCGGTCGACGCCTACGAGCCGGTACTGGTAGCGGAGTCTTCCGCCGGGAGCGAAATCGATTCCGCCGAAATCGATCTCGAGAGGCGCCGCCTCGCGTGCCGCATCCGGGAGCGACACGAGAGAGTCGCCGAGAGGCGGCAGCGGCTGCGCGACGCCGTCGAGCGTGACGCGGGTGATTCGCACGTCAGTCGAGGCCCTCCGTTTCTCCCGCACGGGCTCGAGCCGCGAGAGGCCTTCGGAGGATCCGAACCAGAGCCCGCCCCCCGCGTCGCGGAAGGTGGTCATGATCTCGCCGGGCGCCAGCCCGTCGTCGGCGGTGAAGCGCTGGATGTTGTCGGACGCGGGATCGATCCGTTCGAGCCCGTGCTCGGTCCCGGCGTAGATCCGGCCGAAGCGGTCTTCCGCGAGAGACGACGCCGCGCTGCCCGTGAGACCCCGCACCTTTCCGAACGTCAGGAAACGCGGCGTCGCGTCGGCGGGCGCGTCGAGGCGCGCGACGCCGCCCCGGCTCGACGCGATCCAGAGCCGCCCGGCCGCGTCGACGAGGAGGGCCCGGACCGAGCCTCCCGGCAGCCCGTCCTTCTCGCCGAAGACATCCGTACGCCCCTCGCGGTGGCGCGCGAGCGCGCCCCCCTTGAATCCGATCCAGACGGCTCCGGCCGCGTCTTCGGCGAAGGCCATCGGGAGCGCGTCCGGGACCCCGTCCGCTTCCCCGTAGACCCGGATGGAATCCGACCGGCGATCCCAGCGCGCGAGGCGCCCGCTCTCGCCGGTGAGGAGCGAGATCCAGAGATCGCCGCGGCTGTCCTCGTAGAGGCGGAAGACCGAGTTCGACGGCAGCCCGTCGGCGGTCGTATAGACGCGGCGGGGCGGAACCGATTCGAGCCGATCGAGGGGGATCGCCGGAAAACGGAAGAGTCCGGAGAACGTCGGGACCCACCATTCGCCGGCGCGGTCCCGGCGCATCATCTGCTGCCAGCCCCAGCCGAACTTGGTGCCCGCCGGAAGCCTGGGGCGGCCTGTGTGGAAACGCGTTCCGTCCCAGCACTCGAGATACCCGTCCGAGCCCGCGATCTCCTCGGGCGTCTTGCCTCGAGTGAACGCGCACGGCAGCGATCCGGGCCCCTCGAAGAGCGCTGTGACGCGGTCGCTCTTCATTCCGTCCCGGGCGCCGTAGCGGCGAAATCCGTCGCGCGCGAGGCGCATGAGGCCGGAATCGTCGCCGCCGATCCAGACGTTCCCGTCCCGGTCCTCCGCGAGCGACCAGATGCCGAGGCCGGACAGCCCTTCGGCCTGCGTGTACGCGCGGACGGACCTTCGGTCGGGCGAGATCTCGGTCACGCCCCCATAGCTGGCCGCCCAGAGCCTCCCGTCGGACGTCTCGAGAAGTGCGGTCACGTTGTGGCCCGCGAGCCCGTCGCCCCGCGTGAGCTGGCGGAGCACGGATGCGCGCGCGCCGGCCCGCGGGGAGGAGAGCTCGAACAGACCGTCGAAGAAGGTCCCTGCCCAGACGGAGCCGTGCCGGTCCTCGACGAGAGTTCGCACGTGGGGCATTGCCACGCCCGGAAGCTCTACCCGCTCGGCCGCGCCGTTCGGCGCCTTCCGGTAGAGACCGTTCTCCGTCCCGGCCCACAGGAAGCCGGAACGGTCCTCGAGGAGGGAAACCACACTGTCCCCGCCCTCGCCCGGATCGCGCCCGAGGCGAACCGGTAGCGCGTTCCATGCGCCGGCGGTTCGGTGGAGTGAAAACAGTCCGCGCGCGGTGCCCGCCCAGACGGCGCCGGAACGGTCCTGGACGAGAGCCTGGACATCGGCGACGGAGCCTTCCGGACCGAGCGCGACCGGCGCCAACGTCGCGTTGACGCGGGAGGCTTCCCAGCGCACGAGGCCCCTCGTGGTCGCGATCCAGTACGCGCCGTCGCGCGATTCCAGGAGCGCCTGGACGCTCGCAGAGGGCAGTCCGTCCTCGACCGAATAATTCGTGAAGCCGTAGCCGTCGAAAAGCGAGAGCCCGTCACCGGTGCCAAGCCAGAGGAAGCCGCGCGAATCGGCCAGGATGCACCGGACACGGCCGCTCGCGAGCCCGTCCGCCGTCGTGTAGCTCTTGAGGGGGAGCTGCTCACTCGGGGCGCGCGCGGGAAGGAAGAGGAGGGCCGCCAGCAAAAGCCGGCGCGCGTCCGGTCCTCTGGCGGCGATCGCGAGTGTCATGCGGGCCGTCTATGGACCGGCCGATGCCGCCCGCGAGATCCCGTCCCCCCGCTTCGCGAGTCCCGGGATCGTGATCGGCAGCGTGCCGCCGATCGCCGTCTCTCCGAAGAGGGCCTGGACGGCCGCGACCTGGCCGACGTCCTGGCCGCCCCACGCGCAGAGATACGTGGGGAGGTCGGGAAGGTCCCTGAGGAGGTACGGACTCCCGAACGAAACGGCGACGACGGGTTTGCCGAGCGCCAGTATTTGCGGCAACGCCACGAACGCCGCGCGGGGAATGGTGATCTTTCCCTGGCCGGATCGCGTCCTGACGAAGAGTGACACGAGGACCGCGTTCGCGTCCCGTGCGGCGTCGACGGCGGCCATCGTCTCCTCGGGCGTCGAGCGCGGATCCAGACGCAGGGTCCTGAGGGACGGGACGCGCAGTTTCAGCTCCGCGGCGAGAGGCCCCGTGGGCCCTTTCAGGGTCGCCTCGTCCGCGATCACGAGGGAAAGCAGCTTCGTCCCCTTCCGGAGCGGCAGGGCGCCCTTTTCCTCGCGCACGAGCGTGAGGGAGCGCCGGGCGATCTCGGATTCGAGGTCTCTCGAGGCGGGGGTGTCGACGATTCGGGCGAGGGCGCCCACGAATGGGATTCGATCGTCGTAGAGCTTCAGCTTCCGCTTGGCGTCGAGGATACGTTTCACGGACTCCTCGAGGCGCGCCTCGGAGACTCGCCCCGACCGAACGGCATCCATCACGGCGACGATTGCGGCATCCGTGTCGGTCGACATGAGCACCTGGTCCGCTCCCGCCAGAATCGCACGCACCGCGGCTTCGCCCGGCTCGTAGTGGGACGTGATCCCGCCCATCCGCATCGCGTCCGTCACGACGAGCCCCGTGAAGGCGAGCTCTTTGCGGAGGACGCCGGTCACGATGGGCTGAGAGAGCGTGGCGGGGACCGTGCCTTTCGTCTCGATCTCCACACTCTCGCCGATCGCGTCCTCCGGCTTCGGCGGGTTCGCGAGAACAGGCGCGGGGGAGTCGTCGAGCGCGGGCACGGAGACGTGCGCGACCATGACGGACCCGGCACCGGCCTTGATGCCGGCGCGGAACGGGACGAGCTCGACGGACTCGAGGCGCGAGCGGTCGGCGCCCACGATCGCGAGCGAGCGGTGCGTGTCCGTCGCGGTGTCGCCGTGCCCGGGAAAATGCTTGAGCGTCGCGAGGACGCCGCCCGCGGAGAGTCCTTTCACGGTCGCCTCGACGTACCGCGAGACGTCCGCGGGGTCCTCGCCGAAGCTCCGCACGTTGATGACGGGATTGTCCGGGTTCACGTTCACGTCCGCGACGGGCGCGTAGACTTGGGCGATTCCGATCGCGCGCGCCTCGCGCGCGGTCGCGAACGCGCCGCGCTCGGCGAGGGACGGGTCGCCGGTCGCGGCGATCGCCATCGCCCACGGCGCGTAGGGCACCTCGTCGAAGCGCATCCCGAGGCCGGCCTCGAGGTCGGCCGAGACGAGGAGCGGGACGCGGGCGAGCTCCTGCAGCTTTCCCACGAGGACGGCGGCGCCGTAGACGTTCGACCGGAACAGGATCACGCCACCGACGCGGTTGTCGACGACGTGGTGGCGCAGCTTCCGGAAGTCCTTCGAATCCTCGCTCTGGAATACGCCTTCCGCCGGCACGACGAAGAGCTGGCCGACCTTCTCGTCGAGCGGCATCGAGATCGCGTGTGGCGCGTCCGCGGTGAGCTGGCCGAAGTCGACCGTGACCGGCGGAAACGGGTTTCCTCCGCAGGACGCGAGGAGGGCGGAAGAAAGGAGAAGAGCGGCGAGGCGAACGGTCTTGTATTGCATCATTCTGCCGGTGTCGGACGCGTCTCACCCCGAAACAGGTCCTCGAGCGTCCCGCGGCGGCGTATGAGCGTTGCCGTGTCGCCGTCGACGAGGACCTCGGCCGGGAGCGGCCGCGCGTTGTACGTCGAGGCCATCGCGAACCCGTAGGCGCCCGCGTCCAGGAAGACGACGAAGTCGCCGGCCTTCGGCCGCGGCAGGAGCCGTTCGGCCGCGAGGATGTCGCCGGTCTCGCACACGTCACCCGCGACGTCGAGCGTTTCCGGCGCGCCCTGCGCCCCGACGACCCGCGCGCGGTGATGCGCCGCGTACATCGCGGGACGGAGCAGCGTGTTCGATCCCGCGTTCACGTTCACGAACGTCTTGATCGGCGTCGTCTTGACGGAGTTCACGCGCGTCACGAGATAACCCGACGGTGCAACAAAAAAGCGACCCGGTTCGAGCCAGAGGGCGGGCCGCAGGCCGTCCAGCCCGGCCAGGGCCTCGTCCCAGACCGGCGCGAGCGCCTCGGCGAGAACCTCCGGGGCGAGTCCCCCCTCGCCGTCGTGGTACGGAACCGCGAGCCCCCCGCCAAGGTCCACGAACTCGAGCGAGAGCCCGAGATCGCGCTTGAGCTCTGCCACGAACGCGAGCAGCCTCCGCGCCGTCTCGACGTACCCCTCGGTCTCCATGATCTGGGAACCGATGTGGCAGTGGATTCCCGTGATGAGAACGGACGGGAGCTCCTTCGCCCGCGCGTACGCGGCCCGTGCAAGGCCGCCGTCGAGGTGGAGGCCGAACTTCGCCTCGGGAATGCCGGTGTTGATGTGGTGGAGCGTGTGGGGATCGACGCCCGGGTTGATCCGGAACGAGACGCGGACGAGGGTGCCGGCGCTCGCGGCGCAGGCGGCCGCCTGCTCGAGCTCGTCGCGGGAGTCGACGTTCAGGACGGCCCCGATCTGCACGGCCTTCGCGATCTCCTCCGGGCCCTTGGAAGAGCTCGTGAAGAGGATCTGATCGCCTCTCCATCCGGCACGGAGCGCCGTCATGATTTCTCCGAGCGACACGACTTCGGGCGCGGCGCCTTCGGCGCGCAGCAGCGCGAGGATCGCGCCGTTCGCGTTCGCTTTGAGCGCGTAGTGGATGCGGACGCCCGGGAAGCGCGTCACGAAGGCTTCGCGAAAGGCGCGGAACTGAGACACGATGGAGGCTCGGTCGTAGACGTAGAGCGGCGTTCCGAATTCCTGCGCGAGTCGCCGGACGGCGGAGAGGGCGGCCGGGTCCGAGGAGCGATCGTCGCGCAGGGCCTGCAGTCCCTCGTGGAGAGTCTGGTCGGTCACGCGCGAGATTGTGCCTCAGCGTCTGCCTTCGCGGTACGATCCATGTGATGCACGTGGAAGTCCGCAAGTCGAAAGACGTCGTGATCGTCGATCTCTCCGGGAAGCTCCTCGCCGGGATTGGCGACGAGATCCTCCGGAGCGTGGTCAACGAGCTCCTCGCCGAGGGGTGGAAGAAGATCCTCCTGAACCTGTCCGACGTGTCGGCCATCGACAGCGCGGGCACGGGCGAGCTCGTGGCGAGCCTGAAGATCAGCGAACGATTCGGTGCGAGCCTCAAGCTCTTGAACCTCCACGAGCGCGTGCGCAAGAGCCTGCATCTCTCGCAGCTCCTTCCGGTCTTCGAGGTGTTCGACGAGGAGACCGTGGCCCTCCAGCACTACGCGTAGGGCCGCCCGAGTTCTCGACACTACGCTGAGGGAGGACTCATGGTCCCGTTGCTCATCGCAGCGGCGCTCGCCGCGGCCCCGTGGCCGCGCGTCGCGCTGACCCGCGTCGCCGCCGGCTTCTCGAGCCCCACACAGGTGACCTCCGCGCACGACGGCTCGGGCCGCCTCTTCGGCCCCCGCGGGAAAACTTTCGACCCTTCCTCGTCTACGGCATCGTGAACGACGGCGCTTCGCCGGGCGAGGGCACGGGCGACGGGAGCTATCTCGGAATGAGCGGCGTGAAGTAGCCGCGAAACCTCGCGGGGCCCGGAAGCGTAGACTTCTGTGCCATGAGTGGCCGTGTCGTCCGTGTCGCCCTCCTCGTCCTGCTGGCACCACTGGCGCTGGGCGGAGCGTTCGGACACGTCGACGGCGTCGAGCTTCTCTCCCAGGGCACCCAGCTCTTTGCGCCGGACCATCCGGCGCACGCGCCATTCGTTCCGCAGGCCGAGCACGCATGCGCGGCCTGCGCCGTCTCCAACCTGACGCCCCCCGCGTCCACACCCGTTTTCCTCACGCCGCCCGCCGTGGCCTCGATCCTCGAGGCGCGCGTCGAGCGGCGGGTCCACGCGCCTGCTCTCCCGGAGCTTCCCGGCCGATCCCCTCCCGCGATCGCGTAACCGTTCACACGCGTCGCCCGCCGCGGAAAGGCGTTTCGCCTTCCGCTTCGAGAACTCAGGGAGGGTTCAGTCGTGAGCATTCGAAATCCGGCGTGGAAGGCTTTGGTCTTCCTGCCACCGCTCATTTTCGCGGCGGCTCCGGCGGGTGGAGAGGAGCTGCTGCGCCTCACGAGGGAGCAGTCGATCCAGGAGGCCTTTGCCCGCAATCCCGCATTGCTCGCCGCGCGGGAGCAGGTGGAACAGGCCCGCGCGCAGGTGGTCGTCGCCGGCGCGTTTCCGGACCCCACGTTTTCGGCCGACATCGCGGGCGAAACCCATCCGTTCAATCCGGCGTCGGGCGCGGGCAGCGACCAGGGACTCGGCGTGACCGTTCCCTTTCCAGGGAAGATCGGAATGCGGCGGGCCGTCGCCCGGTCGGCGGTCAGCGCGGCCGAGTTCAACCTGATTCAGCTGCGTCAGCAGGTGGCCTCGCAGGCGGCGCAGGCGTACGACGCGCTTCTCGTGGCTCTTCGGCACCGCGTGGACCTTCTCAAGAGCAAGGAGTTCGCTTCGGACTTCCTCGACAAGACGCAGGCGCGATTCCTGGGGGGAACGGTCGCGAAGGTGGATGTCCTGAAGGCGCACGTGGACGTTTCGCAGGCGGAGAACGACCTCATCGCGAACGAGCGGGCGACCGCCACGGCGCGCGCTTCGTTGAACCGCCTCCTCGGTCGCCTGGGCGGTGCGTTTCTGGAACCGACCGACAGCCTCGAGATCCCGGACGCCCTGCCCTCCCTGGAAACGCTCGAGCAGCTCGCGGAGGCTTCGCGACCGGAGCTCAAGAGCCTCCTCGCCCAGGTCCAGGGGGCGAAGGTCGCGACCCGGCTCGCGAAGAAATACTGGGCACCGGACGTCAGTTTCAGCCTGGATCGCAACAACGTCGACGGCATCCCGTCCTCCTTCACGAGCGGAATCTCTTTCTCCTTTCCGCTCCTCTTCTGGCAGCACGAGAAGGGCGAGGTTGCCGCGGCCCGGCACCGCGAAGCGGAGCTCGCCGCGAACATCAAGGACAACCGGGCCCAGGTGAGCCTCGACGTGCACAGCGCCTTCGCGAGCGCCTCGACCGCGCTTCGCCAGGCGATCTTCATCCGCGACGAGCTCCTTCCGGAAGCGCAGGACGTCTATCGCATCGCGGCGGCGAGCTACGGCCTGGGGGGCTCTTCGGCCCTCGACTTCCTCGACGCCAAACGGACCCTGGTCGACGCTGAACGGCAATACGTCGACGCACTCGGGGCGGCGAACGACGCGGAAGCGGCACTCGAGCTCGCGACCGGAGCTCCACTTCCCAGGAAATCAGGAGACCATTCATGAAGCAGCGTGGCCATCTGAACCCGCGCTCCCCGGGCGCAATCTTCTCCGCTATCGGGCTCGCTCTTCTCACGGCCGCATGTCATCGCGAGGCAGCGGGAGGCGCGGGCGAGCCGAACACGAAGGTCCCCGCGCTCCGCGACGTACGCACCGAGAAGGTCGCCATCTCGTCTTTCCGGCGGAGCATCGAGACGACGGGAACCGTGGCGTTCGACCAGAACCGCTCGACCGCGGTGCTGTCGCCCATCTCGGGGCCCGTCACCCGGGTTCTCGTCGAGATCGGCGCGCAGGTGAAGGCGGGCGATCCGCTCGCCATCGTCCTCTCGCCCGACTTCGCCTCCGCGATGAGCGGACTGCGCAAGGCCGAGGCCACCGCGCGCCACGCCGAACGCATCGCGGACCTCGACCGACAGCTCTTCAAGAACGACGCGATCTCCCGGCGGGACCTCGAACAGGCCGACACGGACGCCGTGGGCGCGGCCGCAGACCGGGATTCCGCTGTCCAGCAGCTGCGGAGCATCGGTGTCGACGAGAAGACTCTCGACGAGATCCGGCAGAACCATCCGGTCGCGACTCCCGGCGGGATCATCCGCGCGCCGCTGACCGGCACTGTGGTCGAGAAGCTCATCTCGCCCGGTCAGCTCTTGCAGGCGGGCACGACCCCGTGCTTCACCGTCGCCGATCTCTCCGCGGTGTGGGTCATGGCGAGCGTGTTCGAAGCGGATCTTCCGTTCGTCAGGATCGGCGACCCCGCCGAGGTGAGGACGAGCGCCTCGCTCGCGCCGCTGCCGGGAAGGGTCGGCAACATCGCCGCCCTCGTGGATCCGGCGACGCGTGCGGTCGCCGTGCGCCTCGAGGTGCCGAACGCGGGAAGGGTCCTGAAGAGGGACCTCTACGTACGCGTGTCGATCCGCTCGCGAACCGAGAGCCGCGGCGTCATGGTTCCCGTTTCGGCCGTCCTGCGCGACGAGGACAACCTTCCCTACGTGTTTACCGCGGCCTCGGACGGCACGTTCGCGCGCCACACGGTTCAGATCGGGGCACGGGTCGGTGAGAGCCAGGAGATTACGTCGGGCCTCTCCGCGGGCGATTCGGTCGTCGTCGAGGGAGGGCTCTTCCTGTCGACGGCGGAGCACTCGTGAGCGACTCCGGGTCGGCTCCGCCGCCGGAGATCCGGGAACGGACGGCGACGTCTTTGATCAACGGCGTCGTGGCGGCCGCCCTCCGCCAGCGATTCGTCTGCGCGTTCCTCTTCGTCCTCCTCGCCGCGGTCGGCGTCGCCTCGTTCCGCCGCCTTCCCGTGGACGCCTACCCCGATCTCTCCCCTCCGCAGGTGGAGGTGATTACCCAGTGGGGGGGGCGCGCCGCGGAGGAGGTCGAGCGCCTCATCACGGTCCCGATCGAGGTCGAGATGAACGGCGTGCCGAACGTGACGGTCGTCCGCTCGATCTCGCTCTACGGACTCTCGGCCGTTCGCCTGACCTTCGAGAACGGAACCGACAGCTACTTCGCGCGGCAGCAGGTCTTCGAGCGCCTGCCCGGCGCCTCGCTGCCGGCCGGCGTCACGCCATCCATCGCCCCGCTCTTCTCTCCCTCGGGCCTCATCTACCGCTACGTGCTCGAGAGTCCCGACCGCTCTCCGATGGAGCTGAAGACGCTGGAAGACTGGGTGGTCGAACGGCAGTACAAAGCGGTGCCTGGCGTCGCGGACGACTCGGGCCTCGGCGGCCCCACGATGCAGTACCAGGTTCTTCTCGATCCGGCGAGGGTCGCCGCCGTCGGCCTCTCGGTTCCGCTCGTCGTCGCGTCGCTCGGCGCCAACAACAGCAACTCGGGCGGGGGCTTCTACTCCCAGGGGGGCCAGTTTTATTACGTCCGGGGGCTGGGCCGTCTCACGACGACCGAGGACATCGGCAACGTCGTCGTGTCCGTCCACAACGGCACGCCGGTCCTCGTGAAGGACGTCGGCCAGGTCGTCATCGGCGAGGCGCCGCGCCTTGGCCAGTTCGGGTTCAACGAGCGCGACGAGGCGGTGGAGGGCGTGATCCTCATGCGTCGCGGGGAGCAGGCCCAGGTCGTTCTCGACCGCCTCGAGAAGAAGACGAAGGAGCTGAACGACTCGATCCTGCCCAAGGACGTCAAGATCCGCCCCTTCTACGATCGGCGGGACCTCATCGAGCTCACGACCGGGACCGTGGAGGAGAACCTGCTCCGCGGGATGGTGCTCGTCATCGTGGTCCTCGTGTTCTTCCTCTACGACTTCCGCTCCGGCCTCATCGTCGCCATCACGATCCCGCTGTCGCTCCTCTTCGCGTTCATCTGTCTCGACCTCAAGCACGTGCCCGCCAACCTCCTTTCGATCGGAGCGATCGACTTCGGAATCCTCGTGGACGCGAGCGTCGTCATGGTCGAGAACGTGTTCCGGCGGATGGCACTGAACGGGGAGGAAGGGAACCGCCTGAGCGTCTCCGAGGTCATCCTGCAGGCGGCGGCCGAGGTGGACCGGCCCATCTTCTACGCCGTGGCCGTGATCATCGCCGCGTTCCTGCCCATCTACGCGCTCGCGGGTCCGTCGGGCGCGCTCTTCCGTCCGATGGCCGACACGACGATCTTCGCCCTCGTCGGCGCGCTCGTGGTGGCGCTCACGCTGGTACCCGTGCTGTGCGCCTGGGCCCTCCGGAAGGGTGTGAAGGAGCGGCGGAACGTCGTGTTCGAGAAGACGCGCGACCTCTACGGGCGCGGTCTCGACAAGTGCCTCGCCCATCCGTGGCGGACGACGATCGCGAGCGTGTTCCTCCTCGCGCTTTCGCTCCTTCTCGTGCCGGGAATCGGTGCCGAGTTCATGCCCCATCTGGACGAGGGAGCGCTGTGGATCCGCGCCACGATGCCCTCGACGATCTCCTTCGAGGAGGCCGCGAAGATCTCGCCCCAGGTCCGATCGATCCTGCGGTCCTTTTCCGAGGTCACGGTCGTGGGCTCGGAGCTCGGGCGGCCGGACGACGGCACGGATCCCACGGGCTTCTTCAACGACGAGTTCTTCGTCGGCTTGAAACCGTACCGGGACTGGAACGGGAAGTACCGTGACAAGAAGGCTCTCGTCGCGGCGATCGACGAGAAGCTGAAGGCCTTCCCCGGAATCGTCTTCAACTTCACGCAGCCTGCCGAGGACGCCGTCGACGAGGCCGAGACCGGCCTCAAGAGCGCCCTCGCGGTCAAGGTCTTCGGGCCGGACCTGTCGATCCTGGAATCCCGCGCGAACGCGATCAAGAGCGTGCTCGCGAAGGTCCGCGGAATCGGCGAAGTGTCCGTCGTGCGGCAGCTCGGGCAGCCGAGCCTCACGGTGACGATCGATCGCGCGAAGATCGCCCGCTACGGCCTGAACGTGGCCGACATCAACGGCCTCGTCGAGGCAGCGGTAGGCGGCACGGTCGCAACCCAGGTCGTGCAGGGAGAGAGGCTTTTCGACCTCGTCGTGCGGCTCAGACCGGAGTTTCGGCAGACCCCGGCCGCCATCGGCAATATCCTCGTGGCCACGCCGGGCGGCCAGCAAGTGCCCCTGCGGGAGCTGGCCGACGTCCGCGTGGTCAGCGGCGCATCTTTCGTCTATCGCGAGAACAACTCCCGGTACATCGGCGTCCAGTACTCGGTCAAGGGCCGCGATCTCGCCGGCGCCGTCGAGGACGCAGAGCGTGAGGTGTCCCGGGCGGTGTCCGTTCCGACGGGATACCGCATCGTCTGGGGTGGCGAATACGAGAACTACACCGCGTCGAAGAAGCAGCTCCAGGTAATCCTGCCCGTGACGCTGCTCGTGATCTTCATGCTGCTCTTCATGCTCTATTCGAACTTCAAGTTTCCGGTGATCACGGTCGCCGCGGTCCTTCTTTCGGCGCCGATCGGTGGGCTCCTCGCGCTCAAGCTCTCCGGGACGCCCTTCTCGGTCTCGTCGGGCATCGGTTTCATCGCGCTCTTCGGCGTCTCCGTCCAGACGGCCGTGATATTCATCTCCTATGCGAACGAGCTTCGAAAGAAGGGGATGGGAATCCTGGAGGCGACGCGTGAGGCCGCAATCCTCCGCCTTCGCCCCATCATGATGACCGGCCTCGTGGCCGCGTTCGGCCTCCTTCCGGCGGCGCTGTCGACCGGAATCGGATCCGACACGCAGCGTCCGTTCGCCCTCGTGATCGTGGGAGGTCTTTTTTCGCGCCTCCTCGTCAGCGTCTTCCTGATGCCCGCGTTGTACGTGATCGTCGCCGGTCCGAACGACCGGCTGGAGGTCTGAGCGCCACAGGGCGCGGACCTCGGCCTAGAATCCCGCTATGCCGACCAGCCGACGCACGTTCCTCGAGGAAGTCTCGTTCGCCTCTCTCATCGCCGGGTTCCCTCTTTCGGCGCAGGCCGCCCTGACGAAATACGCGGAGAAGCCGCCGGATCCGCTCTTCCCGAAGGCTCTCAAGCCCGGAATGACGGTCGCGCTCGTCACGCCGTCGTCTCCGGGCGACGGTCTCGCCGACACCGACTGGGGCGTCGAGATCGTGAAGGCCCTCGGCTTCAAGCCGAAGGTCTTCCCGCACGTGGGCGAGGAGACGCGCTACCTCGCCGGGCCCGACGAGCATCGCGCGGCGGACCTCAACGCCGCCTTCGCGGATCCGTCCGTCGACGCGATCTTCTGCCTCCACGGCGGCTACGGCGCGTCGCGCATCCTGCCGCTCCTCGACTACGAGACGATCCGGAAGAACCCGAAGGTCTTCTGCGGATACAGCGACATCACGGCGCTCCTGAACGCGATCCACCGGCTGACCGGCCTCGTCACGTTCCATGGCCCGGTGGGCTCGGAGGCGCAGACGGATTACACGCTCGCCTCCTTCCGCAAGGTGATCATGCAGGCGCAGCCCGCGGGCCGAATCGCGGAGCCCCCGGCCCCGAAGGGCCCGTCGCGCGAGATCTCGATCGACCGCGAGAACTGGATCTACAAGCTGGCCCCAGGGAAGGGGAGGGGGCGCCTCGTCGGAGGGAACATCAGCGTTTTCTCGACGCTCGTCGGGACGCCGTTCGAGCCCGAGCTCAAGGGCCGCATCCTCTTTCTCGAGGAGGTCGGCGAGGATCCGTACCGCATCGACCGCTGGCTCACGCAGTTCCTCCTCACGGGCAAGCTTTCCGGCCTCGCGGGCGTCGCCCTCGGGAAGTTCGCGCACTGCACGCCGGGCGACTACAAGCCGAGCTTCGGCGGAAACCAGTGGACGTGGCAGGAGGTCTGCAAGGACCGTCTCGGCAAGCTCGGAATCCCCGTCGTCGCGAACCTCGTGTTCGGCCACGTTCCGGACAAGGCGACGCTTCCGCTCGGCGTCCTGGCCGAGCTGGACGGGGACGCGGGCACGCTCACGCTGCTGGAAGCCGCGGTTCGGTGAGGGCCGCCCCGCGCCTCCGGAGGTAGTGGATGGCGGACACGGACTCGCGCTCGGGTCTCTCGTACGCGACGCACGACATCCTCGCCTGGTGCGCGCGCGTCCACGCGCCCCACGACGCCGCGCTCACCGGCGCGTTCGGCTCGCCCGCCACGCACGGGATGCCCGCGATTCAGCTCGGCCCTTCGGAGGCGAAGGCAGTCGGCCTTCTCCTGAAGCTCGCGGGTGCGAAGAAAGTCGTCGAGGTCGGGACCCTCGCCGGCTACTCGGCGCTCGTGATGGCACGCGCCCTCCCCGCGAACGGGCGCGTCTTCACGATCGAGCACGATCCGAAGCACGCCCGCGTCGCGCGCGAGAACGTCGCGGCAGCGGGCGAAAGCGCGCGTGTGACGGTTCTCGAAGGCGCCGCGCTCGAAGTCCTGCCGTCCCTCGAGAGAGAGGCACCCTTCGACGCGGTCTTCATCGACGCCGACAAGCTCAACTACGACGGTTACGGACGCTGGGCGGCGCGGAACGTGCGTGCGGGAGGCCTCCTCGTCGGAGACAACGCGTACCTCTTCGGGCAGCTCCTCGAGGACTCCGCCGAGGCCGCCGCGATGCGCCGCTTCCACGAAGAGGCCCGCGAAGCGTTCGACACCGTTTGCCTTCCGACGCCGGACGGCATGCTGCTCGGACTCCGGCTCGGTCTCGGCTCGATCGGGAAGGAGCCACGATGAATTCCGGCGGATGCGTCCTTCCTTCCCAGAGGTTCGCCGCCTTCGACCTCACGTCCGGCGTGGGACGCCTCCAGATCCGCGGCTGCTGAGCGCCCTCCCCGCCGTAACCTTCCGGCTGCCCGGCCGTCCTATTGAGCGTGGGCGCTGCCATCTCAGCCTTGGAGGAAAGCCTGGAAGCACCCGCGACGAACCCGGACCATGAAGCGGATCTCGAAGCGATGGAACAGGTTCGCCGGGGAGAAGCCGCCGGAGCGACCTGGCTTTTCCAGCGTTACTCGGCACCTCTCCTGAGGTTCACGGGGCGCCTTTTGGGAAGCCGGGCCGAGGCCGAGGAAGTCACGCAGGACGTCTTTCTCAAGCTCATGTCGCGGGCTGACCAGTACGACGGGCGCGCCCCCGTCGGCTCCTGGCTGTTCGCGATCGCCACGAACGCATGCCGGGACCGGCTGCGCCGCTCGGTCCGTCGGCCCAGCGTCGCTCTCGATTCGGTGGCCGAGACGGCCGAGCCCGGGATCCCGGTGGACGAGCGTCTCGCCGACCGCCAGCGCCGCGAGGCCGTCCGCCGGGCGCTCGCTCACCTGTCCGAAGAGCAACGCGAGGCCCTCATCCTCGCGCGTTATCACGGGATGCCTTACGCCGATATCGCGCGAACGCTGAAGATCAGCGAAGGCGCCGTCAAGACACGGATCTTCCGGGCCATGGAAACGCTCAAGGCCCATTTCTCCGCAGGAGACTCACCATGGATTGCCGCAACGCACTGAACGTTCGTGACCTGATTCTCGACCGCCTCGCCGGGACACCGATCGCGGAGGCGGACGCGTCGTTCCTCGAGGAGCACCTCGCGTCCTGCGAGGCCTGCCAGGCCGAAGAAGGCGGGATGAAGTCCGTCTGGTCCCGCCTCGGCGAGGACGACGGTGCGGACCTTTCCCTTTCACCCGCGTTCGTATCCCGGGTGACCGCGGCGATCGCGTCCCGCGGCAACGGAACGCTGCTCGCCTTTCCCGCCGCGAGCTCCCGGGGAAACTTCCTGAAGGCAGCCGCGGTCGTCCTGGCGGGAGGCCTCGGCTTCCTCGTGGCGCGGGGCACCGAGCGTCCCGCTTCGCTCACCGCCGCGACCGCCCTGCCCACGCCGAACATGAAGTTCGGCGAGAACGTCGCCCTCGTCTCGAACCGGACCGTGGACGCGTCCCGCGCGGCGCTCGACCTGTCGGACAAGCCCCGTCTCGCGAACGTCTCCTACCGCGCCTCGGAAGAGGCGGGCAAGATCGCGGTGTCGTTCGACGTGACGACGCGCTACACGGTCGTGGGACGGCCCGAGGACAAGAGCGTGGCCGACCTCCTCGTCTCGCTCATGTCCGGCGCCGCGGAGACGGAGGGCGCGAAGGGAAGGGTGCTCGACTTCGTCTCCGCGACCACGAAAGACGGCGCCGCTGTCTCGCCGGAGATCGTCGGCCTCCTCCGCCGAACGCTCGAGACGGACAAGAACCCCGGCGTGAGAAAGAAGGCCGCGGAAGCCCTCACCCAGATGCCGCCGACGCCGGAGATTCGCGACGCATTCGCGAAGGCGCTGAAGGTCGACTCGAATCCCGCGGTGCGGATCCTGGCGGTCGAAGGGCTCGCGAAGGCCGCGTCCGTCCTGAAGGATCCGCTCACGATCGAGACGCTGCGCCAGAAGGCGGGAGACGACCACGAGAACGGCTACGTGCGCAGCCAGGCCGCGCTCGCCCTGAAGCGGATCGAGATCTGATGTCGATACCTTTCGTCCGCGGGAGCGTCTTTTTCGCATGAGCACGACCCCATTTCCCCACTCCCCGAACGGGCCCACGACCGGCCGCGCGAACCGCAACCGCGCCGCCATCTGGGCGCTCCTCATCGCCGCGCTCGTCTTCCTCACCCTGGCGGCGGGTCTTCGCGCGGACGCCCGCGAGTTCGCGGCTCACGCGAGCCGCACGCAGAACTTCACCGCGTCCGGAAATCTCAAGTCTCTTTCCGTCGAGAACATCAATGGCAACGTCGACGTGGTCGCGGGCGCTGCGTTCAAGGCCGACGCCGAAGTGACCGTGTACGCCTCCAGCCAGTCGCTCGCGAAAAAGCGCCTCGAAGAGGTCCAGGCGCGCTTCGAGAACGACAACGGCGACCTCTCGCTCTTCGCCGAAGAACCCGGCGTGTCCGTGAGGCGGAACGGCCGGGGCTGGAGCATCCACAGCCGCCACGACGACGACAACTGGCAGACCGAGGTGAAGTACCGCATCACGGTTCCAGCGGGCGTCTCCGTGAACGTATCGACGGTGAACGGCGCCGTCACCGTCGGCGAGCTCGCCGCGGCCCTGGATCTCTCGACCGTGAATGGAAAGATCGAGGTGGCCGGCGCGAGGCGCGACGCGAAGTTCAACACGGTGAACGGCGTGATCAAGGCCGTGTTCGCCGACCTCCCGAAGGGCGCGAACGTGGACGTGCGCACCGTGAACGGGGGCATCACCCTCACGATGCCCGCGAAGTCAAGCTTCCGCTTCGAAGGCCGCACGATGGGCGGCGAGATCCTCTCGTCGTTCGCGCTGCCCGCCGCCCCGGAAGCCGACGAGGCCGTCCGCGAGCGCGACGAGACGAGGGCCGCCCGCGAGAAGATCCGCTCCGAGCGGGACAAGATCCGGTCGGAGATCCGGGAAAAACAGCGCAAGGCCAGCAAGAGCGACGACGAGGACACCGTCGTGGTCGATCTTGCGGACCTGAACGAGTCGCTCGCCGACCTGAATCGCGAGATGGCGGAGATGAGTCGCGAGATCTCGCGCACCGTCACGTCCCACCTGAACCGGGCGTACGAGGGCACCGTCGGCGGCGGAGGAGCGAACGTGAGGTGCTCGAACCTGAACGGCCGGATCCTCCTCCTCGCCGAGGGGACGAACGAAGCGCAGGCGAAGAGGCTTTCCTCGGGTCGGGGTCCGCTCGTGATGGTCGCGCCCCGTGTGACGGTCTCGCCGCGCGTGTTCGCCGTTCCCCGTGCGCCGGTTCCGCCCCTGGCACCCCTGTCGCCTGCCTTGCCCGTGCCCCCGACAGCTCCGAGTGCGCCTCTCGCGCCCATCCCGCCCGACCCCTGGGGGCGCTCGATCGTGAAGGGCGACATGAACGGCGACTTCGTCCTCACGTACGCGCCGAGCGACGTCTCGGTGGGACGCGTGGGCGGCCGCGTGAAGATCTCGACCCAGTCGGGGCAGATCAGCGTCCGCTCCGCCGCGAGGGGTGCGGAGCTCTCGTCCGCGGGCGGTGACATCCGGATCGAGACCGTCACGGGAGATCTGAAGGCGACGACGGCCGGCGGCGACGTGAGGGCCGGCTCGGTGAGCGGAGAGGTGCGCGCCGAGACCGCCGGCGGCGACGTCGTGATCCGGGCCGCGGGCGGATCGGTCGTGGCCCGCACGGGCGGCGGCGATATCACGCTCCGGAAGATCCACGGTCCGGTCACGGCCCGGACGTCCGGCGGCACGATCAGCTGTGAGATTACGAGCGCGGCGGCCGCGGGCGGAGACCTCACGACGAGCGGCGGCGACGTCACGGTCACGCTTCCTTCGAACTATCGCGCGGACGTCGACGTGAGGGTGTCGGGTGTCGATTCCGAAACGGCGGACGCCATCACGTCGCAGTTTCCCGAGATCACCGTCTCGCGGCGCCCCGGATCGGTTTCCGGAGAGGGGAAGCTGAATGGCGGCGGCCCGAAGCTCACGATCCGGTCGAACTCCGGGAGCGTGACGATCCGGAAGGGGCCTGCGGCGTGATGTGACGGCTCCCGCGCGGAGCCGCCGGGCGTTCGGTACAATCGGGCGCAGATGGGCACGGTGTCACCGCCTCCGGGATCTCCTCGTCCGGTTTCCGGCCGACCCTCCGCGGGCGGCGATCCCCTTGCCCACGCGGCAACCTCGTCCCGCTTCCGTTTCGACGAGCGAAAGATTTCGATGGGCCCGTCCGGCACGTCGATCCTCGTCGTGATCGTCGGTGCCATCGTGGGGGCCTGGCTCTACCTCAAGCCTCCCGGCGAGATCAGCGCGCAGGCGCTCCCGAGATACGCCGGCTTCGAGGCGAACATGGAGAGCGTCTCCCTGCGTTCGTGCTCCCCGCCGGGTTGCGCGGCCGTCTACCTCACGCCGACGGCGGGCAAGGGCTCGAAGGAGGCGTTGAACGACGCCATCCGGCTCGCGGACGAGCTCGACAAAGCGGGCCTCGAGTGTTTCATCGTGATCGGCGAAGAGCCGGTCAAGGAAGCGGTGAAGCGGGCCCGGGGAATCCGGAGGCCCGTCGTCTTCGATCCGGCGGGAGACTGGGCGAAGGAGTCCGGGATCGACAAGGCGCCGTACTGGATCGCCTGGAGGACGGGCGGAAACATCCGCTTGAGGAGCTCGGAGCCCGTCACGGCCGGAGAGATCGCGTCTGCGATCCGCTGAGAAGCCGGCCCCGTGGTGAGGCGCCGCCCGGGTTCCGCCGCGCTCGACCGCTATGCCTTCGCGCTTGGGGACGACGATCCAGTCTCGGTGATGGCCGAGACGCCGGACCTCATCCGGAAGCTCCTTCGCGGTCTCACGGACAAGCAGCTCCGCGCGAAACCCGCTCCCGGAAAATGGTGCATCCAGGAGATCGTCGCGCACCTCGCGGACGGTGAGGTCATTCTCGGAAGCCGCTACCGTTTCGTCGCGGCGCACGATCGCCCGGCGCTGCCGGGGTACGACCAGGATGCCTTCGTGAACCGGCTCGGTTCGCTGACCGCGAAGGCCACCGACCTGATCGACGACTTCGCGATGGCGCGCGCCGTGAATCTCGGCCTCCTCGATCGGCTGCCCGCGGAGGCGTGGGACCGGGCCGGCGTGCACGCAGAACGGGGAGAGGAATCTATTCGCTCGATGGTCGCCATGTACGCGGGCCACGATCGCATTCACGTCTCCCAGATCGAGACGATCCGCACGGGCCTCTTTCCCGGAACTCGCAGAAAGAGGGCGGCCCGCAGACCGGCGCCCTCCCGTCCGCGTCCCCGCCTATAACGCGGCCTCCTTGCGGGCGTCTCAACGGGGGAAGCCATGACACGACGGAGTGAACCCGCGTTTCGATGTCCCAGGTGGGTGCGCCCGATGCTGGCGTCTGCTTGCCTGGCTCTCGCCGCGGGCCTCCCGGCAGCGGCGCAGTCGAGGCTCGCGGCGGCGCCCCGTCCTCCGAAGGCCATCCCGGTCTCGTCGCTCGTCCTGACGGGGATGAGGTTCGTGCCGAGGGTGCTCGCCGTGGACGGGCTCGCCTTGACGGGAATGGGGTTCTCGCCGAAGACGCTCGGCGTGGACGGGCTCGCCTTGACGGGAATGGGGTTCTCGCCGAAGACGCTCCTCGTGGACGGGCTCGCGCTGACGGGAATGGGGTTCTCGCCGAAGACGCTCCTCGTGGACGGGCTCGCGCTGACGGGCCTTCGCTTCGTTCCGAAGACTCTTTCCGTGAACAGATTGACGATGACGGGGCTCCGGTCGAACGCGGCCGGCATTCCCCGCTGATACGACAGGAGGAATTGCAATGCGCCGCTTCGCTTTCGCCCCCGGCTTTCTCGCTCTGAATCTCGCGCTCGCGGGGACGGCGTCGGCCGCCGCGGACTTCACGTTCAACGTGAAGGTCGACCTCGACTCGGTCCACCAGGACGTGCAGATCGTGCAGGTGAACTGTCAGGTGTCCTCTTCGGCCGTCTTCGACGTTCCCGCCGACACGGTCGCGCAGGGATACATGAACGTCCCGCTCCAGAACGGCGCGTACCACGGAACTCTCGCCGTGAGCGCGAGCCACGGTGTGGGGAAGGATCCCGGTCTCGGCAAGGTCTATCGGTGCGACCTTTTCCTCGCGAAGACGAACGTTTTCAACTGGCCCCAGCAGGGCGCGAACGTGGAGATGTGGAAGCGCGCGAAGGATGGCACGACGCTGAAGTACACGATCAGCGGACCCGTTCAGTAGAGGGCCGCCCCCTCGTGAGTCTTGCGGCCCAGCGCGCGGCGGGGGCCGCGCCCGGACGCACGAGACGCGACAGGACTCCGCCCGCGAAGAACGGGCGGAGAAGCCGGGAGTAGAGGAAACGGCGGCCCGCGATCCGCCGGTACCGGCGCGCGTGCTCCTCGCGGAGGCCGGAGGCGTCGAGAGTCCCAGCCAGAAACGCGGCGAGCGGTTCCGCGGCGGCGGCTCCGGAGAGGAGCGCGAGGGACATTCCGGTCCCGGTCCATGGGTCGATCACTCCCGCGGCGTCGCCCACGCAGAGCACGTCGCCGGCGAGGGCGCCGTGCAGGCCGAGATGGAGCGGTTCCGAGACGAGGGGCGGACCCGTGGCGGGCGTGAGCCCACGGAGATCGGCGGCGAGCGCCGGACTTTCCTCCGCGAGCCGCGCGAGAAGGGCGTCGAAGTCGTGGTGCGCGGACTTCGCGACGCGGAGGGTGGAAAGAGCAGCGAGATTGACGAGCCCGCCCTCGACGCGCGAGAGGCCGACGTATCCCCCTTCGAAGAAATGCAGGATCGCGCGATTCGCAAGATGGTCGCTCGGACCGACGAGAGTCTTTCCGAAGCCGACCAACGTGGATTTTCCTCGGATGAACGCGCGTGAGAGGCGGTTGTCCAGGGGGCTGTAGCGCCCCCAGGCGCCGACGACAGCGCGAGCTTGAAGCTCCCAGCCGACGCCCCGCACGAGAAAACCCTTCGAAAGATCTCCTTCGATGGCGAGGACGGTCGATCCGAAGCGTACGCGCGCGCCCGCGCACTCCGCCGCGGCCGCGGCCATCGTGTCGAGGCGCTCCCGCGAGATCGAGAGAACGGGGGCAGGTAGATCGGCGTCGACCCGCTTTCCGTTCGATCGCACGAGAGTGAAGCGTTCGATGCGCTCGGGATCCGCCTCTCGAAGCTCTTCCTCCAATCCCATCCGCCGGAGGACCGGCAAGGCCTCGTGTGAGAGGAAGCATCCGCAGACCTTCGGACGCGGGAACTGCGCCTTCTCGAGGACGACGACGCGCGCCCCAGCCCGCACGAGAGTGAGCGCGGCGGCGGCTCCGGCGAGGCTGCCCCCGACGACCGCGACGTCGCAGCTCGCGTTCCGGGCTAGGAACGGATCCACACGAGCTCCCAGACGAACCGGGACGCGCGAACGACCCGGGCGCCGGGAAGCGCCGTGTCCGCGATGCATTCGATCTCCCGAGGCGTCCACGCCTGCCTCACGGACGTCCGCCCGTCGAGCACGGAGAGGCGGCTCCGGAACGCGAACGGTCCGAGGAGGGAGATCGCGGCCAGGGCGAGCCGGTGGCGGGAGAGGTCGAGCGCGACGACGGCCGAGCCGGCGACGCGGCGCGACTCGGCAAGGAGCGCGGCGAGCTCCGCGGGAGAGAAGTGGTGGAGGAAGAGAGTCGAGAGGACGACGTCCACGCTGAGGTTCCCGAACGGAAGCCGGAGGGCGTCCGCGATCACCGCCGTTCCGCGCGGCGCGAGGCGCGCGTGCGACGCCTTCCGGTCCAGGCCCATTACGCGGACGCGTATCCCCGCGTCCGCGGCGGCCGCGAGGAGGTCGCGCCCGACGTGACCGGATCCGCAACCGAGATCGAGGACGGAGAGCGCGCGCGAGCGCGCGGGAAACGTTTTCAGGAGGGGGAGAAGGCGCCGTCTGACGAGGCCGCGCCCGCCCAGCCAGCGATGCACCCATTCGATGTCAAGGAGGCTCGCCTCCGCGTCCGACGAGGACACGCCGTCGCCGTCGAGGAGCTCCTGGCCGGGACGCCTCTGGGGAATCCAGAAGCTCATCGGACCTTGCCGGCCCTCAGAGCGCCCGGCCGTTCCGGAGGACGACCGCCGAGTTCTTGGACCCGAAGGCGATCCCGTTGCAGAGCGCGAACTCGATCTCCGAGGCGCGCGCGGCGTTCGGAACGTAGTCGAGATCACATGCGGGATCGGGCGCCGACAGATTGATCGTGGGCGGGAGGAAGCCTTCCCGCATCCCCAGAATCGTCGCCGCCATTCCCGCCGCGCCCGAGGCCCCCTGAGGGTGTCCGATCTGGCTCTTCACGCTGCTCCCGGGAACGGCGAGGGCCGTTTTGCCGAGGGCCCTTTTCGTCGCCCGCGTCTCGATGCGGTCGTTCAGGATCGTGGACGTCCCGTGGTACTGCACGTAGCCGATGTCTTCCGGGGAAAGCGCGGCGTCCGCGAGCGCCTCCTGCATCGCGCGCGCCGGCTCTTCTCCCGACTCGTCGAGGCGGACGCGGTGGTACGCGTCGCACGTCGTGCCGTAACCGCAGACCTCGGCGAGCACCTCGGCGCCGCGGGCGCGGGCTCGCTCGAGGGGCTCGAGAACGAACATCCACGCGCCCTCGCCCAGCACGAAACCGTCGCGTCCCGCGTCGAACGGCCGGCTCGCGGCCGCTGGCTCCGCCTCGTGCGCGGTCGAGAGGATCTGCATGAGCGCGAACCCCGTCATGATGCCCGGCGTTATGACGGCGTCGCCGCCGCCCGTGAGGACGAGATCCTCGTCGCCCCAGGCGATCAGCCGGGCCGCGTAGCCGAGGGCGTCCGCGGACGACGTGCAGCCGGTCGTGATGACGTGGGACCGGCCCTTGAGGCCGAAGCGCATCGAGATCTCGGACGAGAGCGTCCCCATCGTCCCGGTCGGAATCGAATAGACGGACGCCTTCTTGAGGTCGCCGCGATACCAGTGGCCGTACATCTTCTCGAAGAACTCCACCGGCCCACCTCCCGTGCCGAAGACGACCGAGACGCGGCGCCGTTCCTCGAGAGTGAGGGCGCCCGGGTCGATTCCCGCGCTCGCGAGCGCCTCTGCCGCCGCCGCGATCGAGAGCGGCACGACGCGCGCCACGTGTCGGAGCTCTTTCGGGGGAAGGGCCGATTCCGGATCGAAGCCCTTCACCTCGGCGGCGATCGTGACGTCGAGGGCCTCCGGGTCGAACAACGAGATGCGGGCGACGCCGGAAAGCCCCTTCCGGAGACCCTCGGTGAACGCGGGAACGCCGTTGCCGATCGGTGTCAGGCAGCCGAGCCCCGTCAGTGCGACGCGGCGGCCTCTCAAAACGTGCTCTCGGGCGTGCCGCGGTGCACGGGAACGAGATCGCCCGCGTCGAACGAGGACGCGGGCGGAAGCTCGAGGAGCGCGTTCGCCCGTGCGTGCGCGAGGACGTCGTGGCTGCCTTTCGTCGCGAGGGGCACGACCTCTTCCATCCCGTCGCGAAGGGAAAGGATCGCAGGGTGGAACGCGACGCGCGGTCCCTTGTTCTTCACGGCGGCCGACAGGCGCGCCGGGAGCGCGGGGGGAAGCGGCGGCCGGATGCCGGCGGCCGCGCGCAGCGCGGGCCGCACGAAGAAGTCGAACGCGATCGCCGCGGAGACGGGATTGCCCGGGAGCGCGAAGACGAGCATGGCGCCCTTCGTCGCGAAGAGGACGGGCTTCGCGGGCCGGATCGCGACCTTGTGGAAGCGGATCGACGCGCCCGCGGCTTCGAGGGCCGCGCCCACGAAGTCGTAGTCACCCGCCGAGACTCCCCCGGTCGTGACGAGGACGTCGTCCGCGCGGGCGAAGGCGGCGCGGATCGTCTTCGCGAGAGCGGCCTCCGTGTCGCGCACGACGCCGAGGTCCGTCACGTCCGCTCCCGCGCGCCGGAGCGCGCCGAGGAGGAGAGGGCCGTTCGTGTTGCGGATCTGCGCGGGGCCGGGGATGTCGCCCGTCGCGACGATCTCGTCTCCGGTCACGAGTACCGCGGCCCTCACGGCACGCGCCACGCGGAGTGTCGAACGTCCCGCGGCCGCCGCAAGAACGAGGTCCGCGGGCGTGAGACGCCGACCCGCGGCGAGGAGAAGCGTGCCTCTCGGGAAAACCTCTCCGCGCGTCCTGACGTGGGCGCCCGGGCGCGGGAGGGCGTCGAGCCTCACGGTCGCATCGTCGATCTCGACCGCGTCCTCGACGGGTACGACGGCGTCGCTCCCCGGCGGCATCGGCGCGCCCGTCATCACCTTCCAGGCAGCGAGGGGAGGCAGGGTTCCGGGGACACGGCCGGCGCCCGCCGCGCCCGCGCGCGAGAGAAGGACCGGGGCGCGCGCGACGTCCGCCGCGCGGACGGCCCAGCCGTCCATGGCCGTCGCGTCGAACGGCGGGAGCGGCAGGTCGGCGGTGACGTCCTCGGCCAGGATCCGGCCCGCGGCGTCGCCGAGAGGAAGCGCCACGGCCGTGAGCGGCGTGACGGCGCCCAGGGTGATGGCGAGGGCGTCGTCGAACGCGAGCACGGGGGGGATCGTAGCAAGGCGGGGGCTCGCGTCCGTGAGTAGAATCCAGCGATCGTGACGGAATCCCCGTTTCAGTACAGGGGCGATCTCGGAGAGGAGCCGCTTCCCGAGATCCTCCGGACGATTCACCACTACCGCGTGCCCGGAGTCGTGACGGCCGCGTCCGGCGAGATCGTGAAGAAGATCTACCTCATGGGAGGAAACGTGATCTTCGCGACGTCGTCGGACCTGAGAGATTCCCTGGGCGCGTACCTGAAGCAGAGCGCGCTCATCTCGTCCGCAGAGCTCCGCATCTCGGTCGACCGGATCGACGTCGCGCAGGGCAAGCGCCACGGTGAGCTCCTCGTCGAGATGGGCGTCCTCACGCCCGAGCGGCTCCGCCAGATCGTGACCGAGCAGGTAAAGGCGATCCTGTATTCGATCTTCTCGTGGGAGAAAGGGTCCGTCACGTTCGAGGTGGGGCACTTCCGCAAGGACGAGCTCATCCAGCTCGACGTCCCGACGCCGCAGGCGATCGCGGACGGGATTCGCCTCCTGGCGGATCCGCGGCGCGTGGTGCTGAGGCTCGGGCCCTCATGGACCGTCTTCGACCGTGGCGACGTGCCCGCCGAAACCTCCGGTGTCTCCTGGAGCGCCGACGAGCTGAAGCTCCTTTCGATGGTGGACGGGCGGAGGACCCTTCGCGAGCTCATCACAGCCGGGCCGGGGGACGTTTCGACGAACGCGAAGCTGGTCTATGCTTTCTGGGTGCTTCATCTCGTGACGCGCCGCGACGTCAATACGAGCGGGATCAAGCGCATTCAGTGGAAGACGACGTCGGGAGGCTCTCCCGCCCGGGGCGGCGACTCTTCCGGCTGAAGGCGCGCGGCTTCGAAAGGAAAAACAGGATCCATGCCTCTCTACGAGTATCAGTGCGCGAAATGCCGCAAGAAGTCCGAGTTCATCCAGAATTACTCCGATCCGCGCGAGACGAAGTGCCCGCACTGCGGCGGTCCCCTGAAGAAGCTTCTCTCCTCGCCCGCGGTCCAATTCAAGGGCTCGGGCTTCTACGCGACGGACTATGCGAAGCCGGGATCCCGGGAGGAGTCCAGGGGCGAGAAGAGCGAAAAGAGCGAAGAAAAGAAAGATTCTTCGAAAGGTGAAGAGGGGAAGCCCGGCGGGAGCGAGTCGGGCGCGGCTTCGGCCGCCGAAGGGAAGAGGGACAAAGACGGGGATTCTTCGAAGGGGAAGGCAAAAGAGGGCGGCGAATCGGCCGCGGGTTCGTCCACGCCAGCCGAAAAGACGGCCCCCGCGCCTTCGAAGAAGAAGAAAGACAGGACGAAGTAGTCCGCGCGCGATCGCGCGGATGGCGGCATTTCCCTTCTTCCCGGCTAGACTGTCCCATGCGATTCCGGGCCCTCGCGGCCGTGCTCCTGTGCGCGACTCTCCCGCTCGCCGGCGCGCCTCCGCGCGGGGCGGGGGGTGCGTGGTATCGCTATCCGCTGCCCGGGGCGGAGGTGAAGTCTCTCGTCGCGGATCCGGCGCTGCCGGGCGTCTTCTGGGCGGGGACGGCGCAGGGTGGAATCTACCGGTCGTCCGACGGCGGACTTTCGTGGATCTCGCCGCCGGGCGGGACTCCGTTTCCCGGCTATTCCGTCACGTCGCTCGCCGTGGATCCGGCGAGGGCCGGCGTCGTCTGGGCGGGGCTGACGGGAGTCGTGAAGGGCGGACTCCTCGTCCGGTCGGTCGATCTCGGCAGGACGTTCGAGGTTGTGCGGCGCTGGGAGGATCGTGCGGGAGCGCGGGTGGTCGCGTTCTCGCAGCGGAGCCCGCGGACGGTGGGTGTCGGCGGCGACTGGGGGATCGAGCTGTCGGAGGACGATGGCCTGACGTGGAGGGTTTCCGCGCCCCCCCTCGACCCCGGCAGCGGGGTCTCCTTTCTCGCGTTCGACCCGGTTCAGTCGGGTGTCCTCTACTGCGGTTCGTTCCGCCACCCGTTCCGGTCCCTCGACGGGGGCCGGACCTGGCTCCGGATCGCGAACGGCATGGTCGAGGACACCGAGGTCTTCGCGATCGAGTTTTCGCCCCACGACCCGAACGAGCTCTGGGCGGCGACGTGCGGCTGGGTCTACCGCTCGACGGACCGCGCCGCGAACTGGACGCGATACCGCGAAGGCCTCGCGGACCGGCGGTCGCAGGCGGTCCGTGTGGATCCTCGGAACCCGGACCGGATCCTCGTTGGAACGACAGGCGGACTCTTCGAGAGCCGTGATCGGGGGAAGACGTTCCGGCGCATCTCACCGGACGTGGTCGTCAACGCGATCGTCTTCGACCCGCACGATCCGTCGCGCCTCATCGTGGGCACGGAAGCCGAGGGCGTTCTCCGTTCCGATGATGGAGGCCTGACACTCACGGAGTCGAACCGGGGCCTCTCGGAAGCGCGCGTCTCGGCGGTAGCGCTTCTCGACTCGGGCCGCGTCGTCGTGGCGCGCGCCGCGGACGGAAGGAGCGGCGGCCTCTGGACCGTGGACGCGAAGTCGGGCGACGTGGAGAGGCTTGCGTCCTCCCCCCCGGCGACCGTGCTCTCCCTCGCGTCCTCGGGAGAGGCCCTTCTCGCGGGTGCGCCGGACGGAATCTACCGGGCGTCGCGCCCGGGTGCCGCGTTCACGCGCGTGCTGGACCTCGGCACGCGCGCGTTCGCCTCCGACGGAGACGGCAGGATCCTGGCCGCGACGAACGGCGGCGTCTTCGAATCCCTGAACGGCGGCGGCACGTGGCGGCGGCTTGGCACCCTGCGTTCCCGTGTCGAGGACGTGCGCCGGGCGCGCCTTCCCGAGCGCGCGCTCAAGACGTGGTCCGCCGACGCCGAAGGGGTCACCCTCTGGTGGGACGGAGCGGATTGGGCCCGCCGGCCCCTGCCCGGCGCGGGGCGCACGCTGTCGGGAGGCTTCGGCCGCCCGCGCTCCGTCACGCACTTCGTCCCGGAGCCGATCGGCGTCTCTCTTTCGAGGGAACGCTCGGTTCTCGTGTTCCGTCCCGAGGACGACGCGAACGGCGGGCTCTCGGTCACGATGCCGGAGACGGGCCTCGTCGTCGCGGGGTGGGCGGGCGACCCCCGCACCGCGTCGGGCCTCTACCTCGCGACGATCGGGCGCGGACTCTTCCGCTTCGTGCCGGGGAGCTAGGCAGACTCAGGGTGAAGGGACGCTTGCCGAGACGAACGCGCCGTCGCCACTGCGCTGTCCGGGCTGTGCGCCGTCGTTGACG
>JBBQRP010000022.1:0-62969 GCA_038214715.1 Thermoanaerobaculia bacterium
ATCGCTCGCCTCATCGACGCCGGCGTGCACGACGGCCGCCAGCCCTATTTCGTCCTCGAGTATGTCGAAGGCCAGCCGCTCGACGTCTTTCTTCGCGAGCGGGCGCCGTCGTTCCGGGAGCGCGTCGAGCTCTTTCTAGAGATCTGCGACGCGGTCGGCTATGCCCATCGCAACCTCGTCGTCCACCGCGACCTCAAACCACAAAACGTCCTCGTGACTCCGGACGGCCACGCCAAGCTCCTCGACTTCGGAATCGCGAAGCTCCTCGCGGACGAGGACTCGCTCGCGACCCGCACGCTCCAGGGAGCCGCGACGCCCGCGTACGCCGCTCCCGAGCAGTTGACGGACGGCACGATCACGACAGCCACGGACGTGTGGGGGCTCGGGGTGCTTCTCTATCAGTTTCTTTCCGGGGAGCTCCCTTTCTCGACGCGGAACGGCCGTATCGCCCTCGAGCACGCCATCCTTCACGACGACCCTCCGAGCCCCCGTTCGCTCGTTCCGTCGATCCCCGAAGACCTCGAAGCCATCGCCCTCGCCGCCCTGCGCAAGGAACCCGAGGCCCGGTTCCCGTCGGTCGACGCGCTTGCCGACGATCTCCGGCGGTGGCTCGCGCAGCACCCGGTGCACGCGCGGGGCGCATCCCGGCGTTACCGTGCCGTCCGCTTCGTGCAGCATAACCGCCTGGCGCTGGCTTTGACGGGTCTCGCGTCGGCGGCCGTCCTCGGGGGCCTTGCCGCAGCCCTTTGGCAAGCGCGCGCGGCACGCGTCGCTTCGGCCGCGGCCACCGTCGAGGCCGGACGGGCGAAACTCTCGAAGGACTTCCTCGTCCGACTCTTCTTCAACGCCAATCCGGCGAGCGGCCGGACGGATGGCGACCAGAGCGCGCGCGGCATGCTCGAGAGAGCCGAAGAGTCCCTGCGGAAAGGTGAGCTCGCCGCGACTCCCGAAGTCCAGGCCGACCTTCTCGAGCTGATCTCCTGGCTCCACGGCCAGCGCGGCGAGCGCGACTCCGAGATCGCCGCGATGCAGTCAGCCCTCGCCGTGTGGCGCCGGATCCTCCCGCCGGAGCACCCTGACCTCCTCGCCTCACGCGGCATGCTGATCTACGCGTTGACGAACGCGTCGCGGCTGAAGGAAGCGGAAGTCGAGTGCCGCGAGATCCTGCCGCTCGCGAGACGCGACGGCATGGCGCCGCGGCCGCGTGCGATCATTCTGCGCAGCTGCTCACGCCTCGCAATGGCGCAGGGCCGGTTCGTCGATGCGGCCCGTGACCTCGGCGCCGCCGTCGTGCCAGCGCGGGAGTCGGAGGATCGGAGCTACGCAGCCCTCGTCGGGGCCGAGCTCGCCGGGTCGCTCGTCATGACGGGGGACTACGATGGCGCCCACGCCGCCGCAACCGCGGCGCTCTCCGACCTGAAGGCCAGCTCGGACCTCGTGAAGGTCGCGCTGGACCGCGGCGCGGCGGGAAAGCCGGGCGTTTTGGGAACGCGCTCCGGCACCGGCTCCGCACCGGATCTCGTTCGCGCCGCCGGCGTGACGGCGATGGTCGCCACGGTCGAAACGTCGTGCCGGAACTACTCCGCCGCGGAGGCCGCCCTCGCCGACATCCTTCCACGCGTCTCCGCCGCACTGGGCGCCGACCACCCGCTCACCGTCGCGCTTCGCCGGAGGCGCGCCCTTGTATGGGCGAGAACAGGGAGAAACACGGACGCTCTCGCCGAGCTCGAGGCGCTCGCCCTCTCCCCTCCCACCGGCAGGCGGGAGTCGATCCTGATCCGCACGGCTTTGGCGGAGGCCCTGTTGCAGGCGGGCGAGCGTGCCCGTGCCGAACGGATCGCGGCCGACGCGATTCCCGAACTCGACCGAGCCGTCCCCGCGGGCCACCTCGATCGCGCCGAGTTGCGCGCACTTCTCGCCCAGGCGATCGCCGCGCGCGGGGGCCGCGACGAGGCCCGGCGGCTGCTCGACGAAGCGGTGCGGCCCCTCGCTCCGGGCCACCCGTTCCGCCAGGAAGTCTCAAAGTTGGCGTCGTCGATCTGACGACGGGTCCGGCTCACTTCCTCGTCTCTTCGGCCGGCCCGGGCAGGACCTTTCGGGCAACGGGCCCGTCCGGCCCGTCTTCATAGAGAATTCTCAGGCGGACACCCCGCCGGGGCGTGGCTGCCATCTCGGTCTTCGCGTCGATGCGGAACGCCCGGCCCGGCTGACCCACTTCCGAGAGGACGACGTAGGCGCCCGGCTCGTACCGCAGGCAGAAACCGGCCGCCCGCAGGAACGGCACGGGTGTCGGCGCCGGAGTCGGCGTTGCGGTCGGCGTTGCGGTCGGCGTGGGCTTCCGTTTCCTCCTTTTTTTCGCTCCGGTCGCGGGAGCGGCGAGGAGAACGCCGGCGAGAACGAGGCAGAAAACGCGGGCGGCCGGGGGAAGCGTCATCGCGGCCAGCATAAGCCGCGTCCGCCGGAGCTATCCTTACGGAAACATCGGCCGGACGAATAACGGCACGAGCCGGAGTCGGCATCTCCCTTGCTGTTACCGACTTGTGGCCGTTTCGGATGCCGAATCGGCGTCTGAATGAGGCCTTCGAAGGGACAGGATGACCACGATCACGACGAACGCGACGCACGCCATGCCCCCCGGTATCGACCCAGCAGCGCTCACCGAGAGAATCCGCGAAAAATCGCTTCTCGTCGGGGCACTCCTGACGGAAATTCGCAAGGTGATCGTGGGCCAGGGCAGCCTCATCGATCGCCTCACGATCGGCCTCCTCGCGGACGGCCACCTCCTCCTGGAAGGGGTTCCAGGCCTCGCCAAGACGCTGGCCGTCAAGACCCTCGCGCGGGGGCTCGACGCCTCGTTCTCCCGCATCCAGTTCACGCCCGACCTCCTGCCGGCCGACCTCATCGGCACGCTCGTCTTCAACCCGAAGACGCAGGAATTCGTCGCGCGGCGCGGCCCCGTCTTCGCGAACCTCGTTCTCGCGGACGAGATCAACCGCGCGCCGGCGAAGGTGCAGTCCGCCCTGCTCGAAGCCATGCAGGAGCGCCAGGTCACGGTCGGCGACACGACGACGCCTCTCCCGGACCCCTTCCTCGTTCTCGCGACCCAGAACCCGATCGAGCAGGAGGGCACGTACCCCCTTCCCGAAGCCCAGGTCGACCGCTTCCTCATGAAGCTGACGGTCGGCTATCCGTCGAAGGCGGAAGAGCGCCTGATCCTGGACCGGATGGGCGATACCACCGAGGCGGCTGCCTCCGCCTCGGTTCGGCCGGTTCTCACGCCCGAGATGATCCGCGAGCTCCGCGTTCTCGTGCGTGGCATCTACGCGGACGAGCGCATCAAGGGTTACCTCGTGGAGCTCGTCGCCGCGACGCGCGACCCGAAGGCCTACGGCCTGCCGGATCTCGCGGACTTCGTCTCCTACGGGGCGTCGCCGCGCGCCACGCTCGCACTTCTCTCGACGGCGCGCGCGCGTGCGTTCCTCGCGGGGCGCGGCTACGTCGTTCCCGAGGACGTCAAGGACGTTGCTCCGGACGTTCTCAGGCACCGCGTGCTGCTGTCCTACGAGGCCGAGGCCGAGAACGTGACGAGCGACCAGGTCGTCAAGCGACTGCTCGAACGGGTCGAAGTGCCCTGACGGCCGTGTTGCCCCGCGAGATCGTCCGCAAGCTCCACCGCATCCGCATCCGGACGAACCGGCTCGTGGATGCGGGAGTGGGCGGCGAATACCACTCCGTATTCCGGGGCCGCGGTATGGAGTTCTCCGAGGTCCGCGAGTACGTGCCCGGAGACGACGTGCGCACGATCGACTGGAACGTGACGGCGCGGACGGGCGTCCCCCACGTCAAGAAGTTCACCGAGGAGCGGGACCTCACGGTGCTCCTCCTGCTCGACCTCTCGGCATCGCAAAAGTTCGGGTCGCAGTACCTCACGAAGCGCGATCTGATGTCCGAGCTCGCGGCCCTCCTCTCGTTCGCCGCGGTCAAGAACCACGACCGCGTGGGGGCGCTGCTCTTCTCGGACCGGCTCGAGCGCTATCACCCGCCGCGCAAGGGCGTCGACCATGCGCTCGCGATCACGCGGGACGCGCTCTCTCTCGCGCCCGCCGGCCGCGGCACGGACCTCACGCTCGCCCTCAGGAGCGCCGCATCCCTCCTCAAGCAGCGAGCCGTCGTCTTCGTCGTGTCGGACTTTCTCGCGGCGGGGTACGAGAAGGCGCTCAGGACGCTGAACCGCAGGCACGACGTCGTCGCGATCCCGATCCGCGATCCCCGGGAGCAGACCCTTCCCGCCGCCGGCCTCGTGCGGCTCCGCGACGCCGAGACCGGTACCACCCGCGTGTTCGATACGGCCGACCCGGCTCTGCGCGAGGCCTGGGGCCGCCGCGGGCCGGCCATGTCCGAGCCGTCAGCGATCTTCCGTTCGGCGGGCGTCGACTCCATCCCGCTCAGCACCGACGCGTCCTACGAGCTCCCGCTCGTCCGCTTCTTCAAGCAGCGCGAGAAGCGAAAGGCGGCGGGGAGATGAAGAGAATCCTCTTTACTCCCGTGCAAACCGCGGCGTTGAGCCTTGCGACGATGCTGCTCGGCTCGGGGATCGCTGCGTTTTCCTTGAAAGGGGAGGAGGGGTCCCCTCCCGTGTTCTCGGCCACGGCCGACAAGACCAGCGTCTCGATCGGCGATCGCGTCGTGGTCACCTATACCGCACGGATCCCCGCGGGCTCCTCGCTCGTGCTCGAATCCCTCGTGACGCCAGCGCCGGAAGAAGGGACGCGGCCGCCCGGCGGCGCGATTCTCGAATTCGAAGCGCCGTCGCCCGCCAGGGTGACGAAGTCGAAGGCGGGGGATTTCCTCGAATGGTCCCAGCCGGTGGCTCTATTCCCATTCGCGACAGGGACCGTGCGGGTGCCCGGGCCCCATTACACATTAGAAGAGTCTTCGTCTTCCTCTTCGGCCGGACACACCTTCGACGTGCGCCCGCCCGCGGTGGAGCTGACGGTCGCCTCGCGGCTTCCGAAGGATCAGAAGCCCGAGGAGATCGCGCCGAAGAACGACAAGCCCGTCCGCATCCCGGCCTGGCCGGCGAAATACTGGATCGCCGCCGGTGCCGGCGTCGCGCTCGCGGCCTCCCTCGTCGCGTGGCTCATGATGCGGCGTCGGAAACCGGCTCCGGCCGCGCCGGAAGAGCCCGCGGTTCCTCCGGGAGAGGAGCTGCGCCTCGCGCTCGCGCGGCTCGCTGACGTCGCCGAGGGCCTGACCGACGACGCGCGCGGCTTCTACTCGGACCTCACACACGCCGTGAAGCGCTTTCTGGAGCGCGCGACGGGCGAGCCGGTCCTCGAATGGACGACGTTCGAGACGGTGAGGCGCCTGCGCGAGAAGGGATACGAGTTCCCGCGCGAGGCCGCGTTTCCGGACCTGCTGGGCGCCGCCGACCGCGTGAAGTTCGGCAAGGGCGTGGCGACGCGGGAGGATGCCCGGCAGGCGCTCTCACGCGCCCGGGTCGTCCTCGAAGACGTCGAGGCGCGGCAGCGCGTGATGCTCCAGGAACAGAAGGCGCGCGAGGCCGTACGGGAAAAAGCGAACGAGACGACCCGGAAGAGGGCGGCCGTCTCGTGACCGCTCTCCGTGCTTTCACCGCGACTCTCCTCCCCCCGGGCCTGTCGCTCCGGGACCCGCTGCTCCTTCTCCTCCTTCTCCTGATCCCCCTCGCGATCGCGGTGCGCGTCCTGCGCGAGAAGCGGGGCGACGGCGCCCTCGTCGTCCCGACGCTCTCCCATCTTTCCCGCGTGCGCCCGACGTGGCGCGTGAGGCTTCGCCACCTGCCCTTCGTCCTCGCCCTCGCCGGTTACGCGGGCCTCGTCCTGTCCCTCGCGCGCCCGCGGCTGGGTCTCGAGCGGACGGAATCCTGGACGGAAGGGATCGACATCTTCATCGCGCTCGACGCCTCCGGTTCGATGGCGGCCGAGGATTTCCGCCCCAAGAACCGCTTCTTCGTCGCGAAAGCGTGCGCGCGCCAGTTCATCGAGGGCCGCTCGAGCGACCGCGTCGGACTCCTCGTCTTCGCGGGCCGGTCCCGCACCGTGAGCCCTCTCACGACCGACCGCGGGATGGTGCTCGACCGCATCGCGGGCCTGAAGCTCGGGGACCAGGGAGACGGCACGGCGATCGGCCTCGCTCTCGGAAACGCGCTCGCGCGCCTGAAGCCGTCGAAGGCGAAGTCCCGGGTCATCGTCCTCGTGACCGACGGAGCGAACAACGCCGGCGAAATCGATCCGGACACGGCCGCCGGGGTCGCGAAGGCGCTCGGCGTGAGGGTCTACACCGTCGGCGTCGGCACGGACGCGGGCATGGTCGAGATTCCGATCCCGATCCGGGACCCCGAAACGGGACGCGTGACGGAGCGCCGGATTCGCGCGAAGGTCGACGTGGACGAAGCGCTTCTTCAGCGGATCGCGACCGCGACGGGCGGCCGCTTCTTCCGCGCGACGGACGCCCAGGGACTCTCCGACACCTTCCAGACGATCGACAAGCTCGAGAAGAGTGAGATCAAGACGACGAAGTACACGCGTTTCCGGGAAATCTTCCCGCTCGCGGCGAGGCCGGCGGCCGCGTGCCTCGCGCTCGCGGGCCTCGCGGCGCTCTTCGTCTTTCCGGTGACGCCGCGATGACGGCCCTTCGCGCTCTTTTCGCGGAACCTCAGTACCTCGTGCCGGGCCTCGCCCTCGCGATCCTCGCGGTTCTCGCGCTCGCCCTCGCGGTTCGGCAGCGCGCCGCCCGGAGCGGCGCCCTCGTCTCGCCGGCGCTCGCGGCCAAGGCGGGCCTCGCGCGCCCCGGCCGCTTCCCCGCCCTCCGCTCGATCCTCGTCCTCGTCTCGATCCTCGGCCTCGGTATGGCGCTCGCGCGACCCCGCTGGGGCCGGACGACGGAGACGGCGGAGCGGCGCGGGACGGACGTCGTTCTCGTCGTGGACACGTCCGCCTCCATGCGGGCGGCCGACGTTTCGCCTTCGCGTTTCGTTCTCGCTCGCCAGGCCGCCCAGTCCCTCCTGTCCCGGCTCGGAAGCGACCGCGCGGCCCTCATCGCCTGCGAGGGCGAGGCCCAGGCCCTCGTGCCTCTCACGCTGGATGCCGCGGCCGTCGGTCTCTTCCTCGACGCGATGGAGCCCGGCATGGGGCCGAAGCCCGGAACGTCGATCGCCTCGGGCCTCGCGGCCGCGGCCGATCTGTTTCCCGCCGGTTCCGCGGGTGGAAAGAACGTGGTCTTCTTCTCGGACGGCGAGGATCTCGAAGGCGGGGTGGACGCCGCTATCGCGCGCGCGAAGGCCGAAGGGATCACGGTCCACAGCGTGTTCGTCGGCGCGCTGAACGGCGCCGGCGCTCCGATACCGGACCTCGACGCGGCCGGCCGCACGAGCGGCTTCAAGAGCGACGAGAAGGGCCAGCCCGTGCTCTCGAAAGCCGATCCCGACCTGCTGCGCCGGCTCGCCGCGGAAACGGGGGGCTCCTTCACGGTCGTCTCCTCGGGGCGCACCGACCTCGAGGGCGTCGCCCGCCAGATCGATCTCGGCGCACGCCGCCCGCTGTCCGAGATGCTCGTGACTTCCCTCGAGGAGCGCTTCCAGATTCCGCTCGCCGCGGCGGTCGCCGCGCTGGGCCTGCTTCTTCTCGGATTCGGAGGGGGAAGAAGAGACTTGCTTAGAACGGGAAAGAGAGGAGACGCCGCGGGAGCCGCGACGGCATTGCTCTGCCTGGCGTTGGCGCGCGGCCTCGATGCGCAACAGCCTGCCGCGCCTGCCCCCGCCTCCGCCGCGCCGCTAACCGCGTCCGCTGCACCCGACGCTCAAGCCTCACCTGACTCATCTTCCTCATCTCTTCCCCTTCTAAGCAAACTCCTCTCTTCTCCTCGTTCCGAAGCAAAGAAGGGCCAGAAGTTCCTCGACGAGAAAAAGCCCGCCGAGGCGCTCTCCCATTTTCAGCGCGAGATCGACCTCGCTCCGAAGGACTCTACGGGCAGCTACAACCTGGGAACCGCTCAGTCGAGAGCCGGCAAGCCGGCGGAGGCTCTCGCGTCCCTCGAGAAGGCGCGGAAGGAAGGGCGTGGTGCGGTCGCCGCCGACGCCGCGTTCAACGCCGGGCAGACGCTCTACCGCGACAAGAAGTACGAGCCCGCGGCCGCCGCGTTCCGCGAGGCGCTGAAGCGCCGGCCGGGGGACGAGGACGCGGCCTTCAATTACGAGCTCTGCGTACGGCGTGCCGAACAAGAGAAGAAGAAGGAACAGGATCAGAAGGACAAGAAGGACAAGAAGGACAAGAAGGACGACAAGCAGAACGGGAAGGACGGCAAGGACAAGAAACCCGAAAATCCGAACGACAAGCAGAACGCGGGAAACGAAGAGCAGAAGAAGAAGCAGCAGCAGGAGAAGGATTTCGAGCAGAAGGCGAACATGACGCGCGACAAGGCCGAGCAGCTCCTTTCGGCCATCGAGCGTTCGGACCTCGACGAACAGAAGAAGAAGGTCGCCGAGCAGCGCAGCAAGCGGCGCGTCGCGAGGGACTGGTGAGGCGCGCGCCCCGTGCCGCCGCGCTCGCCACCGCGCTCTTCATCGCGGCCGCTGCGGCGCCTCCCGCGCCCGGCGCCGACGAGATCGCGGTTCAGGTTCTCGTCGACAAGGCGAGACCGGCCGCGGACGACGTCGTCCGGCTCACCTACACGTTCACCGGCTCCGGCCTCGGCGGCGCGCTCCGGGTCCCGGGCTCGCTGCCCTTGAAAAACCTCACGCTCGTGGGCGGACCGTCCAAGTCGGACCAGATGTCCTACGTGAACGGCGTCTTCAGCCGTTCGCTCTCGCTGACGTACTTCCTGAAACCGATGGGCCCCGGGCCGGCCGAGGTCGGCGAGATCGCGTTCGGGTTCGATGACAAGACAGTGAAAGCAGCGAGCTACATCCTCGAAGTCGGCGCCGCCCGCGGCCACGCCGCGCCCCCCGAGCCGGAAAACGAAGATCCCCTGACGGCGCTCCTCCGGCGGCGCGAAGGCGGGATGAACCGGGTGGCGGCCGGCGGAAACTCCGGCGCCCGGCCGCTCGTCGAATTCCGCGTCACTCCGGACAAGACGACCGCGTACGTCGGCGAAGAGATCACGCTTCACTACGAGCTCCTCACGCAGGCCGACGTCCAGGGCCTCGAGTATCTCGACGCGCCGCGTTTCCCCGGCTGCTGGGCCGAAGACCTCGAAAAGCCCGAAAAGCCCGTCGGGCACCGCGACGTGGTGGACGGACGCACGGTGATGCGTTTCACGCTCCTCAAGAAACTCGTCTCGGGCCTCAATCCTGGAACCGTGAACATTCCGGAAGCGAAGATCCGCACGAGCATCCGCATGGCGCCGGACTCCGTCAACGATCCTTTCGGTTTCTTCCCGCGTCCCGAAGTCGTCGACCTCGTGGCCAGGCCCGTCACGCTTCACATCCTCCCGATCCCCGGCGACGCCTCGTTCCACGGAGCGGTAGGCCGTTTCGACTTCACGGCGAAGCTCGACCGCACGCACGCCGCTCCCGGCGAGGCCGTCACGCTGCGCCTCCGGCTTTCCGGCGTCGGCAACCTGCGCACCGCGACCGAGGCCCCGAAGGTGAACGTCCCCGGCGTCACGCTGTATCCGCCGAGCGTCAAGTCCGACACCGTGCGGACAGGCCGCGCGCAGGTGTCGACGGAGTGGAGCTACGTGATGGTGCCGAAAGAAGGGGGCGCGGTCACGGTCCCTCCGATCTCTCTCACCGTCTTCGACCCCGCCGAGAAGAGAATCGTGACGAAGACGACCGCGCCGCTCTCGTTCGTGGCTGAAGGAGCCTCCCTCGCGGGCGGAACCGCGCTCACGACCGCGGACACGACGCTGCCGTCCCTCCCCGCGGCCGCGCCGTCCGCCCCGCCGAAGGAGTCGGCGACCTCGGGAGGTTCGGCCGCCGTGGACTTCTCGCATCGCACGGTCACACTTCCGATGTGGGCGGTGGCGACGATCCCGGGGGCCGCCCTCCTCGCGCTCGGCGCCGCCCTTCTCGCCCGCCGGCGGAAGACGAGCGGCGCCTGGCAGGAGGCCCTCCGGACCGAAGCCGGGGAAACGAAAGAGCGTGCGGCGGCGCGCGTCGACCGCGCGATCCGCGAGGCGCTTCTGAAGCGCTATCTCGTTCCGGACGGGGCGTCCGCGTCGGCACTCCTCGCGGGGCTCGAGGAACGCGGGCTTCCCGCCTCAGAGCTGGAAGACATCCGGTCCCTCCTTTCGGACGTGGATTTCCTCCGCTATGCGCCCCAGCTCGGCGACTACGACGCGCGCATCGAGGGCCTCCGTACACGGGCCCGCAACTTCCTGCAGCGCGTCGCGTGAGGGGCCTCGCGAGACCGCACCGCCCCGAAGCGTAAAATGTGGACACGAACGTGAGCACGAGAGCGGCCCGAGTCATCTCCCCCAAGCAACTCGGGCGTTACATGGAGCGCCATCGCCTGCTCGACGAGACGAGCGGGACGCCTCCGGATCGCTTCCTCATCACGCTCGTGAACCGCGCGCTCGAGTTCGTGCCGGCGCAGGCGGGCGCGCTTCTGCTCGACGACCCCGTCTCGAAGGAAGACGACCGCTCGCGCAACGAGCTCGCGATCATCGTCGCCGCGGGAGACGTCAAGGACAGCGCCGTCGGGCGCAAGGTCCGGCCCGTCGACGGGATCGCCGGCTTCGTTTACGCGCGCGGCGAACGCACGTGCGTCAACCAGGTCGGGGGCGCGCACGCGTTCTCGCGCGAGATCGACGCCCTCCTCGAGATGCCGATCACGAACGTCCTCGCGGTCCCGGTCGTGATCGAGAACCACGTCTGCGGGTCCCTCATCCTCCTGAACCGCCAGGGCGAGCCCGCCTTCACGCCTCGCGACGAGCGCCTCATGGAGCTCTTCGGCGACACGCTCTCCCTCGCGCTCCAGAACCTCCTGGACGAACGGCGAGCCCGGGAGGTCGCCCGGCGCGATTCCCTGACGTCTCTCTACAACGACCGCTATTTCCACCGGAAGCTCCAGCGCGAGATCGATCGCATCGGCGAGGCGAAGGACGGCGACCTCGCGCTCCTCTTCCTCGACTGCGACCACCTCAAGCGCGTCAACGATCTCCACGGCCATCTCGCGGGCAGCCAGGTCCTTCGCGAGGTTTCCTTCATCCTCCAGCGCACGCTCGCCGAGACCGTCTCTCTCGCCTGCCGGTACGGTGGCGACGAATTCACGGTGATTCTCCTCGATGCGGACCTCGCCGCCGCGGTCGCGATTGCCGAGAAGATCCGCAAGGCGATCGACGACTGGACGTTCCTTCCGATGTCGATCGGCCCCGGCGAGCCCGCCCTGAACCTCAAAAACGTCGTGACGATGTCCGTGGGAGTCGCCACGTACCGCGCGCACGTCGACCCCTCCCTGCCCGCCGCCGAGCAGAAGAACCAGATTCTGAAGAAGGCGGACTCGGCGCTCTACGCAGCCAAGACGAAGGGGAAGAACTGTGTCGTGGCGGCCGAGGCGTCGAACTCCCCCGCGAGAGGCTCTTCGGTCATCCTCAAGACCTGAACGCCTCGAACGCGCTCGAACTCCACGGCTTACGCCGCGACCGGGGACGGGGTAAAATGCAGGGATGGCCGCATCCTCATCTCGCGTGGCGTCCCTCCACGAAGCCCGAAACGTTCTCGAGTCCCTGTCGAAGCACATTCTCGTCGACGGATACCACGTCGTCATGGACCTCCGCGCGTCACGCGGAAACTTCATCCACGACTCGCTCCACGGCGTTGAGATCCTCGACTTCTACTCGCACTTCGCGACCTGCCCCGTCGGCTACGCACACCCGAAGCTGACGACTCCCGAGTTCCTCGACGAGCTCGCGTGGACGGCCGTCACGAAGCCCGCGAACAGCGACATCTACACGGAGCAGATGGCCTCCTTCGTCGAAACCTTCGCGCGCCTCGGCGTACCGGCGAGCCACGCGGCTCACATGTTCTTCATCGAGGGCGGTGCGCTCGCGAACGAGAACGCGCTGAAGGCGGCATTCGACTGGAAGGTGAGGCGCAACTTTCGTAAGGGGTACCGCCGCGAGGTCGGATCGAAGGTGCTCCACTTCGAGCAGGCGTTCCACGGCCGGAGCGGATACACGCTCTCTCTCACGAACACGAGCGATCCGCGCAAGACGATGTACTTCCCGAAGTTCGACTGGCCGCGCGTCGTGAATCCGAAGCTCTCGTTTCCGCCGACGGACGAAAATCTCGCGGCGACGATCGCGGCGGAGAACCTCTCGGTAGCCCAGATCGAGCGCGCCCTCGCCGAGAGCCCCGACGAGATCGCCGCGCTCATCCTCGAACCGATCCAGGGCGAGGGCGGAGACAATCATTTCCGGTCCGAATTCCTCTCACGCCTCAGGGAGCTGTGTGACGAGCACGAGATGCTGTTCATCCTGGACGAAGTCCAGACGGGCATGGGCCTGACCGGCACGATGTGGGCGTTCCAGGGTCTCGGCGTCACGCCCGACCTCTTCACGTTCGGCAAGAAAACCCAGGTCTGCGGATTCGCGTCGAACGACCGCATTCTGGAAGAGAAGGAAAACGTCTTCACGGTGTCCTCCCGCATCAATTCCACCTGGGGCGGCAACCTCGTGGACATGGTGCGGTGCCGCAAGATCCTCGAGATCATGGCGGAAGAGAAGCTCGTCGAGAACGCGAGAACGACCGGGGATTTCCTCCTGGGGAAGCTGAACGATGTGGCCCTGGAGTTCCCCGGGAAAATCACGAACGTCCGCGGCCGGGGACTGTTCATCGCCTTCGACCTTCCGGACACGAAAACGCGCGGCGACGTCATGTCCTGCTGGCTGAAGAAGTACAACGTGATGTCGCTCGCATCGGGCGAGCGCGCGATCCGTCTCCGCCCGCCCCTCACGCTCACGAAAGACGAAGCCGCCCTGGGGGTCCAGCGGCTGCGCGCGGCGCTCACCGAAATCGTCGGCTGATCCGGGGAAGTGGACGAGAGAGAAGATTTCTTCCGAAAGGGTCAGAGGCGCCGACGGCCATGAGAGGCCCTGCCTCGTTCGCCGAGCCGCAGTTCCTCTTACCCTTCTCAGCAGCCTTCTTCTTTTCTCTTTCCTCGTCGTCATCCCTCTTCCTCAAATCCTCCTCCTCCGCTGGCGCGACCCGTCTACGACTGCGTTCATAAGGGCACGACAGGAGCGCCTGCGTGGTCAGGGTCGAAGCGACGCGATCGATCGCCGCCCGGTGCGCCTCGCCGACGTCTCGCCCGCGCTCGTGCGAGCCGTCCTCTCCGCCGAGGACGCGCACTTCTTCGAGCACCGCGGCATCGACTGGGAGGCGGTGGGAACGGCTCGCGCGTGGAACCGGGCCCACGCCGGCGACCGCCGGAAGAAGCTCCGCGGCGCCTCGACTCTGACCCAGCAGCTCGTGAAGAACCTCTGGCTCTCGGGCGAACGGACGTGGTGGCGAAAGGGGCGAGAGGCCGCGATCGCCGTCGTCCTCGATTTCGTCGTCCCCAAGCGACGCATTCTCGAGATCTATCTCTCGGCGATCGAGTTCGGCGAGACCACATACGGGTGCGAGGCCGCGTCCCGCTTCCTGTTCGGCCTCGGCGCGAAGCGCCTTTCCGCCGCGCAGGCAGCCCGTCTCGCGGCGCTCATTCCGGGCCCCGCGTGGTACCGGGCGCATCCTCTCGCCTGGGAACGCCGCGCGGCCCGCATCGAGCGACGTCTCGAAGGCCAGGCGCTGCCCGCCGGCCTCATGGGGCCTCCGCGCTAGAATCCCCGCGATGAAAACGCGTCTCCTGATCCCTGCTGAAGCGGCCGCCGTCGTCGCCCTGGCCGCGCTCGTGCTCGGCGGCTGCCGCCCGAAACCCGCCGAGATCCGCGTGACGCCCGCAAAGGTGACGCTCTACGGACCGGGGCACGCCCAGCTCCTCAAGTACGAGGTCTTCGATGCCAAGGGAAATGCCATGCCGGGCCTCGCGGCCACATGGACGTCCGACAAGCCGAAGATCGCGACGGTCGACCCGAACGGGCTCGTGAAATCCCTCGCCGCTGGCCGAACGACGATGACTGCGACATTCGAGTCGTTCTCCGCGAGCGCCTCCGTCGACGTCCTGGACGTCGCGTCCCTCGTCGTCTCCCCGAACCGCATGACGCTCGTCGGGCCGCCTGGAACGAAGATGGCCCTCACGGCGGAGGTCCGGGACACGAAAGGGAATCTCTCGCCCCTGAAAGTGAAATGGACTTCCGGCGATCCGAAATTCGCATCGGTCGACGCGGAAGGGGTCGTCACCGCCGGTACGGAGGGACGCACGACCGTCATCGCGAGCCTCGGCAACGACGTCAGCTCCGCGTGCGACGTGAGGGTCCTGCACCGGGAGATCGGCGCCTTCGAGCTGACTCCGGTGACGCTGATCCTGAAGGCGGGCGAGACCCAGAGGATGACCGCGACGATCAAGGACCTCACGGGCCTCGTCATCGAGGACGCGGCGCTCGCCTGGACGTCGTCCGACCCGAAGACGGCCACGGTCGCGAACGGCGCCGTCACGGGCATCGCGCGCGGAAGCGCGCGGATCTCCGTCGCGACCTCCACGAAGACTCTCACCGCAGATGTCCTCGTGAACTGAGGGCGTCCTTGCGCGTCACTCATCTCGCCGCGGAGTGCGTCCCGTTCGCGAAGACAGGCGGTCTCGGCGACGTCGTCGGCGCGTTGCCGAAGGCGCTCGCGGCCCGCGGCCACGACGTGGACGTCTTCATGCCGTTTCACCTCGAGGCTGCACGATGGTACAGGCGGCGCGGCCACTGGCCGGAGGCCGCGATGCCCCCCTTCGAGGTGTCGATTTTCGGGCGGCCCCACACCGTCGGGCTGCTCTGGGATCTCCTCCCCGGGAGCGTCGTGCCGATCTACTTCGTCGCACACGACCCTCTCTTCCACCGGAGCCAGATCTACGCTCCGAACGAGAAAGGCCAGGACGACGGGCTCTGGCGTTTCGCGCTCTTCGTGCGCGCGGCCATTCACGCGCTCAAGCGACTCGAACGCCGGCCACGGATCCTGCACGCCCACGACTGGCATCCCGCGCTCGCGCCGATGCTCGGCGCATGGAGCAGCTGGCGCGATCCCTGGTTCGACGACGTCGCGTCGGTCCTGACGATTCACAACCTCGGCTACCAGGGCATTTACGGCCGCGACGAGTTTCCGATCCTGGGACTCCCTCGCGAAGTGTGGACGGGCGGCGCGATCGAATCCGGGGGGAACGTCAACCTCCTGAAAGGGGCGATCGAGGCCGCGGATATGGTCACGGCCGTCTCCCCGACGTACGCGAACGAGATCCGCTCGACCGAAGGAGGCGCGGGCCTCGACGGCGTCCTGCGCGCGCGCGGGAGCCGCGTCGTGGGCATCCTGAACGGCGTCGACCGGACGGTCTGGAATCCGGCGCACGACCCCTACCTTCCCGCTCACTACGACGCCGAGGACCTCCGCGGAAAGGCGGAATGCCGCGCGGAACTCTGCCGGTTCGCGGGGTTCGAACCTGGCGATCCCGGAATGATCCTCGGCGCGATCGGCAGGCTGACCGACCAAAAGGGATTCGATCTGCTCCTCGAGGCCGCACCAGAGCTCATCCGGCGCGGGATCCGCATCGCGATGCTCGGTTCGGGCGACCCGGCGCTCGAGGGGGCGATGCGCCTCCTCGAATCGCACGCGCCCGGACGCTTCCGCGCGTTCGTCGGCTACGACGAGCCGACCGCCCATCGGATCGAGGCGGGCGCGGACGCGTTCGTGATGCCGTCCCGGTTCGAGCCGTGCGGCCTCAACCAGATGTACTCGCTCGCCTACGGCACGCCGCCGATCGTGCGGAAGACGGGCGGCCTGGCCGACTCGGTCACGGGCTTCGACGGAAACAATCTCGAAACGGCGACCGGCTTCACGTTCGACGAGGCGTCGCCGCATGCCCTCGCCGCGACGGTCCTCTGGGCCCAGCGCGTGTTCTTTCACCGCGAGATCTGGGACCGCCTCGTGAGGAACGGGATGTCCCGGGACTTCTCGTGGGACCGCTCGGCCGAAGCGTACGAGGCGGTCTATCGGCGCGCCCGGGAGGTCCGCGGACTACCCTGGTGATCGCGCGTCCGCGGGCGCCTCGGACAGCGCCGCGAGCGCGGCGGCCCTGAGCTCCCGTCCTTCCGGCAGGTCGGGCGGAAAAGGCCCCTTCTTCCGGACGGGCGCCGACGCGGACGGCATTCTCTTCTCGACGGCGCGGAGGGTGAAGATCGCTGTCTCCTCCGGCGCGAGCCCGTCGTCCTCGAGTCCTTGCTCCACGTAATCGGCGACGGCCGCGAGGAGGAAGTGGTCGGTCTCCTCCACGAGCCTCGCGAGGTTGCAGCGCACTGTCCTGCGCCCGACGTCCCGGTCGAAATACCGGAACGACGATACGGGCGACGACGCGGTGACGCGACCGCCGGTGGCCCCGCTCTCGAACCGCAGCGGCATCCCGTCCCCGAGCCGGATCTCGTCGACCGTGACGTCCCGGCCCTCGGGGCCGCGGCGCGCTTCGTGGCGGAGGACGAGGTCCTGTCGCGAAAGCCCCCGCACGAGCCTGATCCGGATCCGCCCTTCCGCTGTCTTCAGAGAGGCGATCGCGATGTCCGCGACGCGATTGCCGCGGCCGTCGACGACGCGCTCGAGAATGACGTCCGGCTCCGGGGGCTTCGCGGACACGCGCGAGGGAAGCGAAACGAGGAGCGCGACGAGGGCGAGCCGCACGGGCTTCACCGGAGCGGCCCCTCCGGAAGCGGCTGGAACGGCGCCAGGTCCTGGGGGATGTGCGTGAGCGCTCGCCACGGGGCCAGGTCGCCCGCGGGTGCCGGATCCGGGACGAGGACGAGCGACGGTTCTCCGCGCGAAGGTCCCGGCTTGTCGAAGAGAAGATAGTTCCACGCGAGGTGGGCTCCCGACGCGAGATTCGGCATCGCGGGAGGACCACTGACCCTTGGAGAGACGCCGAGTTCCTTCAGACGCACGAGGTCCAGAATCTCGGCGGGCGAGTAGAGCGCGTCACGGATTTCTCCGAGCACCGCGGCGACCGTCCGCGAGCGCACGTCCTCGGCGCTGACGTCCCGGATCTCGACGCCGCCGCCGAGAAACCGGTACCGCGTCCCGCCGCAGGGCGATTCCGAAGCGAGAGACGCGCGTTCTCCGTCACCGCCCGCGGCGTCGTTCGTGGAGAAGACCTCGAAGGCCGCCGCGTTCTTCCCGCCTGAGAGCCGGACCCAGGAGCGCGGTTCCGAGGGATGTTCGGCATCCGCCGTGTCCGCATCGATCTCAGCGACCCACCGGTCGTCGGCCCTCATCGTGACGAGAAAGAGGCTGCGGATCGGCCACCAGCGCTGCTCGGTAAAGCCCGTCCCGGTCTTCACGCGCAGGACGAGATGCCGAAGCCGGAATGCGGGCGGGGCTCCGGGAGGGGCGGCCCTTTCGCGCACGAGAAACGACTCGTCGACCTCCACGTACGTACGGTCGCGGAGGTTCGCGAAGTAGCCGGGCCCCTCGGCTGACAGCCCGAGAGGCAGCAGACAAAGCGCGAGAGCGAAACCCCGCGCCTTCATAGGTGCGATTCTTCGACTCCCGTCTCCCGCATGACGGCGAGGAGCGCCGCATGCACGCCGGGCGTCCCGGCGAGAACGTTCCCGCGCGTGCGCCAGGTCGATCCGCCGTCGAAGTCCGTGACGAGCCCTCCGGCCTCCGTGACCAGGAGCGCGCCGGCCGCCGTGTCCCACGGGGAAAGTCCGAACTCGAAGAATCCGTCGAAGATTCCTCCGGCCACGTACGCGAGATCGAGGGCGGCGCTGCCCGCGCGGCGGATCGAGCGCACGTTCATGAACAGGGCGCGGAAGATCGACAGGTATCGGTCGATCTTCTGCTGCTGGCGGAACGGGAAGCCGGTCGCGAGGGCGGATCCTTCGAGGCCGGGCCGAGGCGGGACCTTCAACCTCTGTCCGTTCCGGTACGCCCCGGAGCCGAGCTCGGCGGTGAAGAGGTCCTTCTTCACGGGGTCCCACACGACACCGGCCTCGAGAGTGCCGAGGAGCCCTCCGCGCGTGCGGGCGATCGAGACGGCCCAGTGCGGGAAGCCGCGCACGAAGTTCGCGGTGCCGTCCAGCGGGTCGACGATCCACGAGGGCGCACTCTCGTCGGCGCCCGAGAGGCCCGTCTCCTCACCGAGAAACCGGTCCTTCGGAAAAGCGCCCAGGACGACTCTCCGGACGACGGCCTCGCTCTGCCGGTCCGCGATCGAGACGACGTCGTTGAGCGCCTTCTCCTCCACGAGAGAAGGATCCAGCCTCCCGAAATGCGAGAGGAGGACCTCCCCCGCTTCGCGCGCCGCGGCGACGGCCGCGTCGAGCGCGCGCGTTCCGGACCCGCTCAATGGAACACGGGCGGCTCTTCCTCTTCCGCCATCTTCTCGGACGCCGCCTGGGCCTGCATGGACTCCGGGAACCTCTCGACGATCTCGGCCCACACCTCCCGGGCGAGCCCTCGCACCCCGAGCTCCTCGGCGAGCTCCGCGCGCGAGAGGAGGTTCTCCGGTTCGTCCGGCCTCAGTGCGGAAAGAAACGTCAGGGAACGGAAGCGCCCCGCCTCGTCGCCCGTACGTCCGCGGCAGCCCGTCAGGTTCCGGAGGACGCGCTCGAGGAGCGCCGGCACCTCCATCTGGCGGAGGTACTCCGCGCGCCACGGGACTCGCCCTCCGGCGAGAGCCTTCACCTTCCGGCGGCAGTCGTCGACCGTGAGGGGCACGCCGCCCGCGAACGGATCCGCGAGCGTCCCCGGGGGCGGACCGATGCGGACGATGAAATGACCCGGGAGGCCGACGCCCGCGACCGGGATTCCGGCCCGGCGTCCGACTTCCATCCAGAGGACCGAAAGCAGGATCGGCATCCCCCTGCGCCGCTCGAGAAGCGGTCCGATCAGCACGTTCCGGGGATCGTAGTAGTCCTCCTCGTCTCCCGCGAAGCCCAACTCTTCGGCGAGAACGCGGGCCAGGAGCCGCGCCTTCTGGAAGGAAGACCGAGTCCCTTCGGCACGCTGCCCTACCGCGGCGGCCGCGGCATCGAGCACGGATTCGGCTTCGAGCCGGGACGTCTCCGGCATCCCTTCGATCGCGTACAGCGCCTGGACGAGATCGTCCCGGCGAACGGCATCGAGGAATTCCATGAGATCCCGTTCGTCCTCGCGTGACCAAAGCTCTCTCATTCGGACCCCTTAGAATCCCATTCTAATGAACGGAGCGCGAACCCGGGTCGTGATCGTGGGCGGGGGCTTCGGGGGCCTCTACGCGGCCCGCCGCCTCCGGTCGCTCCCGGTCGAGGTCACCCTCGTCGATCGCCGGAATTTCCATCTCTTCCAGCCGCTCCTCTATCAGGTGGCCACGGGTGCGCTTTCGCCCGCGAATATCGCCGCTCCCCTCCGCGCGATCCTGAAGGGGAGCCCGAACACGCGCGTCGTCCTCGCGGAGGTCACGGGATTCGACCTCGCGAAGCGCGTCGTCCTGACGGCGCGCCGGGAATTCCCGTACGACACGCTCGTCGTCGCGGCCGGCGTGAGCCACCAGTACTTCGGACACGCGGAATGGGAGGCCGAGGCTCCCGGCCTGAAGACGCTGGAGGACGCCGTCGAGATGCGCCGCCGGATTCTCCTCGCGTTCGAGCGGGCCGAGACCGAGGAGGATCCCGCGGAGCGCCGGGCGCTGCTCACGTTCGTCATCGTGGGGGCCGGGCCCACGGGGGCGGAGCTCGCGGGCGCTCTCGGGGAGATCGCCCGCCACACGCTCGTCAAGGAGTTCCGCACGATCGATCCTCGGGAAGCGCGCATCCTCCTCGTCGAGGGCGGGCCGCGCGTCCTCTCCGCCTATCCGCCCGTCCTTTCCGCGGAGGCGATGCGCGCGCTCGCGTCCCTTGGCGTCGAGACTCTCCTCGACGCCTCCGTCACGGCGATCGCGACGGGCACGGTGACGCTCGCGCGCACGGGGACGGGAGTTGGAGGGACGCAGACCATCCAAGCCCGGACGATTCTCTGGGCCGCGGGCGTCGCGGCCTCGCCCCTTGCGGCCGCGCTCGCGGCGGCGTCCGGCGCGAGAACGGATCGGGCGGGCCGGATCGCCGTGCGCGAGGACCTGACCCTCCCCGGACACGCGGAGGTCTTCGTCATCGGGGACATGGGCGCACTCGACGACGAGAAGGGAAGGCCTCTGCCCGGCGTCGCACCCGTCGCGATGCAGCAGGGGCGCTACGTGGCCCGCGTCCTCGCGGACCGCCTCGCGGGCAGGTCCGACCCAAAGCCGTTCCATTACCGCGACAAGGGCAGCATGGCGACGATCGGGCGCGGGCGCGCGATCGCCGATCTCGGCTTCCTCCAGCTCTCCGGTTATTCCGCCTGGCTCGCGTGGCTCTTCATCCACCTCATGTATCTCGTCCAGTTCGGGAACCGCGTCCTCATCCTCGTGCAGTGGGCGTGGAACTACCTGACGTGGAACCGCTCCGCGCGGCTCATCACAGGAGTCAGTGCCGCTTCACGATCGAATCGAGGATCATGAGAAACGCGTTCTGCTGGTGGGGCTCCGTCTTGTTGATGACGGCGAGGCAGGAGCCCTCCGGGAAGAGCTCGTGCAGCTCCTCGGCGGGCCGGCTCGAGAGGATCACGATCCGCCTGTTCGCGACGCCCCGCTCCTTCGCGAGCTCGAAAAGCTTGCGGCCGCCGAAGAGCGGCAGCTCGAGGTCGAGGAGCAGCAGGCTCACGTCCGGGCCCAGCGCCTCGAGCGCTTCGAGCGGATCGCGGTGGAACTCGAACGTCACCGCCGGCCCGTACCGGCACGCGAGGACGGCGCGCCAGGACTCGGCGTAAAGCGCGGACTCGTCCACGAAGACGACGCGTTTCGGGCGCCCTGCGACGGGGACCTCCGAGGAGACCGGGCGAAGGTAGCAGTCGCTCACCGTCCGCCCCCCGCCGGGTTCGTCCCGCGCGCGAAGACTTCGCGCCCGCCGACGAACGTTCGCTCCACGCGGCCCCGAAGCGTGCGCGCCGTCCAGGGCGAATTCTTCGAGCGGCTCACGAAACCGTCCGGCGTGACGTGTGTCGATTTCGTCGTCGAGAACACGACGACGTCCGCGGGCGCCCCCTCGGCAAGCGTGCCTCCCGGGAGCCCGAAGACGCGCGCGGGCGCCGTCGAAAGGACCTCGATGAGGCGCGCGAGCGTGATCGCGCGCGGAACGAGGAGCGCGTCCACGAGAACGGCGAGCGCGGTTTCGAGACCGGTGACCCCGAAGGGAGCCTCCTCGAACGCGAGACCCTTCTCGTCCTCGTGATGCGGCGCGTGGTCGGTGGCGACGGCGTCGATCGTTCCCTCGACGAGCGCCGCGACGAGGGCCGCTCGGTCCGCTTCCGCCCGGAGCGGGGGGTTCATCTTGAAGCGCGTGTCGTAGCCGGAGCGCGCGACGTCCTCGTCCGTGAGCGTGAGGTGATGGGGCGTGACTTCGCAGGTCACCGCGACGCCCGCGCGCCGCGCGCCGCGGATCATCTCGAGGCTCTCCCTCGTGGACACGTGGGCGACGTGGAGGCGCGCCTTCGTGAGCGCGGCGAGCTGGACGTCGCGCGCGACCATCGCGGACTCTCCGACGTTCGGCCAGCCCGGAAGTCCGAGGCGCGTCGAAGCCCAGCCCTCGTTCATGACGCCGCCGGCGACGAGGGAAGGATCCTCCTCGTGGACGACCACGGGCAGGGAGAACATCGTCGCGTACTCGAGCGCCCGCCGCATGAGCATTCCGTTCGCGACAGGCTTGCCGTCGTCTGAGACGGCGACGATGCCCTCGGCCTTCATCAGGCCGATCTCCGCGAGCTCCCGCCCTTCGAGGCCCTTCGAGACAGCGCCGATCGGGTAAACCCTCACGTGCGCCGTCTCCCGGATTCGCCGGACGAGGAATGCGACCGCGGGCGCATCGTCGAGAACGGGCATCGTGTTCGCCATCGCGCACACGGTCGTGAAGCCACCGGCCGCCGCGGCACGCGTCCCGGTCTCGACCGTCTCCTTGTGCTCGAAGCCGGGCTCGCGGAGGTGCGTGTGGAGATCCACGAAGCCGGGGGCGACGACGAGCCCGGATGCGTCGACGACGTCGGCGCCTTTCGCCGCGATTTTCTCGTCCACCTTCGCGACGACCCCGTCCCTCAGCAGAACGTCGAGGGTCTGGTCGAGGTTGCGCGACGGGTCGACGACGCGGCCGCCCCTGAGGAGGACGGCCTCACTCATCGCCGCTCGCTCCGATCAGGAGGTACAGGACGGCCATCCGCACCGCGACCCCGTTCTCGACCTGGTCGAGGATCACCGAGTCCGGCCCGTCCGCGACGGCCGAATCGATCTCGACTCCGCGGTTCATCGGACCGGGGTGCATCACGATCGCATCTTTCTTCGCGAGGCGCCGGCGTGCGGGCGTCAGCCCGAAGACCTCGAAGTACTCGCGGTCCGATGGGAATCCGAACCCGCCTCCGCGCTCCTTCTGGACCCTCAGGATCATCACGACGTCCGCTCCCTCGACGGCATTCTCGATCCGGTTGACGACGCGGGCGCCCGTCCGTTCGATCTCGGCGGGCAGGAGCGTCGCCGGCCCCGCGAGCGTGACGCCCGCCCCCATCTTCGTCAGGAGCGCGACGTTCGAACGCGCGACCCGGCTGTGCGAGACGTCGCCGCAGATCGCGACCCTGAGCCCCGCGAGCGTGCCCTTCGCGCGCCGGATCGTGAAGGCGTCGAGAAGCGCCTGCGTGGGGTGGGCGTGCGTGCCGTCTCCGGCGTTCACGACCGCGCACGGCAGGCTGCCCGCGAGGAGGTGGGGGGCGCCGGAGCGCGGGTGCCGGATCACGATCGCGTCGGGGGCCATCGCCATGAGATTCCGGCCCGTGTCGAGAAGCGTCTCCCCTTTCGCGACGGACGTCCCGGCCGCCGAGAGGGCGATCGAATCCGCCGACAGCCGGCGTTCCGCGATCTCGAACGAGAACCGCGTGCGAGTTGAGTTCTCGAAAAACAGATTCGCGACGAGCTTGCCCCGGAGGGTCGGAACCTTCTTGATCGACCGCTGGTTGATTTCCCGCATCGACTCGGCCGTGTCGAGGACGAGCCGGATGTCGTCCACCGTGATCGACTCGATGTCGAGGAGATCCTTCCGTGAAAACGTCGGGGAGCGTGGAACGGCGGCCTCCGGGGATTCGCTTCTCTTCGTCGTCACGCCGCCCGACCCGCCTATTTTTTCGAGCGCCGCTTCGGGCGGGCCGTCGCCGCTCGTGGGCGCGGGGCTCGCGGTGTCGCCTTCGCCGGCACCGCGCGGTCCAGCAGCCAGACGTCGTCAACGCCATCCGTCTCTCTGAACGTAACGGAAACGATCTCGGAAGCGGACGTGGCGATTCTCTTGCCGACGAACTGCGCCTCGATCGGAAGCTCCCGCCGCCCGCGGTCCATGAGGACCGCGAGAAGGATCTTGCGCGGCCTCCCGAAGTCGAGAATGGCGTCCATCGCGGCGCGAACAGTGCGTCCGGTGAACAGGACGTCGTCGCACAGGATCACCGTCCGGTTCTCCACCGCGAAGGGGATCTCCGTCTTCTTGAGGACGGGCGAAGCCGCGACGGTGGAAAGATCGTCGCGGTAAAGCGTGATGTCGAGGAGCCCGACGCCGATCCGAACGTCCTCGGTGCGCTCGATCTCGACGGCAAGCCGGCGCGCGAGGGGAACGCCCCGCGTCCGGATTCCGATCAAGACGAACCCATCGGTCCCTCCCTCGGATTCGACGATCTCGTGGGCCATGCGCGCAATGGCACGCCCGAGGCCGGCGCCGTCGAGCAGCCGGAGCTTCCGGTAGGTTCCAGGAGCCTCTCCCATGAGCGCGCGGACACTACACGCGCAGCCGACGGCTCGTCAATGAGCACCCGGACCCTTGACGGGCCACGAGGGAGGCGGCAGCGTGGCTTCCCGCACCCGGCGCGCGAGAAGGCGCGGCTGCGGGACGCCGGTGCGAGCGATCTCCTCCTCCAGAATGCCGGGCCGCTCGAAGTAGACGTCGGCGATGTAGGCCCGCTGGAGGAGAAGAGGAGGGGAAGGAGGAGAGATCTGCTTTGAAAGAAAGAGCCCAAGGACTGCGTAGGCAGCGGCGCCGCAGCAAAACGCGACGGACGCACGTCGCCTCCCGTCCCTCTTCCCTTCCAGGAAAACGAACACCGCGAGACACACGATCAGCGGCAGGACGAAGCGTCCGACCGCGGGGACGACGAACTGAATTGCATTCGGCGTCGTCAATCCCCTCTCGAAGAAAAACGCGGCGAACGAACCCCATGGAAGCGCGAACCCCGGAGGGACGAACGGGAACGCGAGCGTCGTCCCGACGACGGCCAGCGTCGATGCCCCGACGAGAAACATCTCGAGGTGGTGCGATCCCGCGGTGGGACGCCAGATCGCGAGCGGAAAGACGAGAAAGGGCAGCGCGGCGACGAGATACCGGGCTCCAATCGTGAACCCACCGTGCCAGTTCGGATATCCCGCGTAGAGGATGAGAAGCGACAGAGGGACGAGCGCAAGCGCGACCCGGCCCGGCCCCGGCAGCGCCGCCCGCGATGCCCGGAACGCGGCGGGCCACAGGAGAAGCAGCGGCGAGAAGACGAGGAGTCCCTTCGACGGATCCGCGAGAAGTCGCAGGAGGATCTCGGGAGACGGCAGAGAGATGCCGAACATTCCGGCGCTCGAGAGCGCGCGAAAGGCCGCGGAGCGCTCGTGGGCGGACGACAGCTCGAAGACCCCTCCGAAACAGACCGCGTCGTAGAAAAGGAGCGCGAGCGCGAACGGGGCGCCTCCCGCTACGACGGCGAGGGCCCGCCGCGGCGCTCGAATCGCGGCACAGAGAAGGAGCACGGCCGCCGGCACGGCGGCCGGGTATTCAGAGAGGACCGCGAGGCCGAGGAGCGCTCCCGCGGCCGCGTCGCGCTGGGACGCCCGCGACGGATCCCGCTCGAGAAAGAGCGCCGCCCAAGCCCCGAAGAGGCACGCGGCAACGAGCGCGTGCGAGAAGAGAAGGAGCCCATAGGCGAAGAGCGGCGTCGCGAAGAGCAGCGCAAACATGGCGAGTCCGGCGCGCTCCGCGGTCGCGCCGCACAGCATTGCCGACCTGAGGAGGAGCAGCGCGAGGAGAACGGCAGGCAGCGTCGCACCGATGATCCGCATCGCCCAGAGAACGGGAGGCATCGAAGAAGGGGACGGTGGACCCGCGAAGGGACGCGCAAGGAGATAGCCCGGTAGCGCCGCGAGCGCGGCGCCGGGCGCCTTGTTCGAATAGGCCCGGCCGTCCACCACCGACACGTCCTCGAACGAGGGACCGAGGAGCGGCAGGACGCGCGAGATCTCGGGCGTTCCGTTCTCGACGAGCGACGCGGCGAACGCCCAGCGCGAAAATTCGTTCGGCGAAACGAAATGCGGGAAGACGGGAACGGCGAGAAGCGCCAGAAGCAGGTAGAGTCCCAGGATCGCCTTCTCCCGCGCGCGCATGCAGGGGAAGTCTAGCGGAGCGGCTGCGGGCAGAATGCGCGACATGGACGTCGCCGACTTCGACTTCGAGCTTCCTCCCGGATCCATCGCCCAGCGCCCCGCACCGCGCGGCACCGCCCGCCTCATGACGCTGGCCCGGGCGACGGGAGCGTTTGCGCACCGGAGTGTCGCGGACCTTCCCTCTCTGCTGCTTTCGGGCGACGTTCTCGTCCTCAACGATACGAAGGTCATCCCGGCGCGGCTCTTCGGGACGGACGAGAACGGCTGGAGGACGGAGTTTCTGCTCGTAGAGAGAATTCGAAGGATTTCTTCGAACGAGAGCGTGGGGAAGGAAGAGGGAGAGCTTTGGCGTTGCCTGGCCAAACCGGGAAGGCGGGTGAAGACCGGAAGAAAATTTTTCTTCGAAGATGGATGGGAAGCCGAGGCGTTCTCCGCCGCAGGAACGTTCCTCGAGGCCGGAGCTTCGACCCACTCACCTTCCAGGAAAAGCGGCCACTCCCGAAGCGCCGAGGCTGGCCTCTACGTTCTGCAGTTCACGAAGCACGGGAGCAAAGAAAATCTCCTGGGTTCTCTTTCCTCTCTTGGAGCTACACCCCTACCTCCCTACATCCGCCGGCCCGGAGGCGTCGCGGACGAGCAGGACCGGCTCGACTACCAGACCGTCTTCGCCCGCGAACCCGGCGCGATCGCGGCACCGACCGCGGGGCTGCACTTCACGGAGGAAATGCTTGCGGACGTGGCGGCACGCGGCGTCACGACCGCACGCGTGACGCTCCACGTCGGGATCGGAACGTTCAAGCCCGTGAAGGCCTCCCGCATCGAGGACCACGTCATGGATTTCGAGCAGGCGTTCATTCCGGTGGAGACCGCGGCCGCCGTGAACCTCGCGAAGGCAGAGGGCCGGCGTGTCGTGACGGTCGGCACGACGAGCGTTCGCACCGTCGAAGCCTCCGCCCGTGCCCACGGCGGGCGCGTCTCGGCGGGGACGTTCGAGACCGACCTCTTTCTCGTCCCCGGCGCGGAGTTTCTCGTCGTCGACGCACTCCTCACAAACTTTCACCTCCCGCGCTCGACGCTCCTCATGCTCGTCTCGGCGTTCGCGGGGCGAAGAGCCGCCCTCGCCGCTTACGCGGAGGCAGTCCGGACCGGCTATCGCTTCTTCAGTTACGGCGACGCGATGTTCATCGCGTGAGCCCGCGGCTCATTTCGAATCCGCGCTAGTACGCCTGCAGGTAGCGGTCGACCTCCCAGGAGTGAACCTGTGCGATGTACGTCTGCCATTCCGTCCGCTTCGCCTCGACGAACTTCTCGTAGATGTGGTCGCCGAGCGCGTTCTTGAGGAGGTCGTCTTTCTCGAGGCAGTCGAGGGCCTCCGCGAGGCTCCCCGGGAGGACGTCGATCTTCAGGCGCTTTTTCTCGCGCGCGGACATCTCGAAGACGTTCTGGTTCACGGGCTCGCCCGCCTCGAGCTTGTTCTTGATGCCGTCGAGGCCCGCCGCGAGCATGACCGTGAAGGCCAGGTACGGGTTGCACGCCGGGTCGGGCATCCGGACCTCGCAGCGCGTGCCCATCCCGCGACGCGCGGGGATGCGGACCATGGGCGAGCGGTTGCGCTCGGACCAGGCGACGTTCACGGGGGCCTCGTAGCCGGGCACGAGCCTCTTGTAGGAATTCACGAGGGGGTTCGTGATCGCCGCGATCGCGCGCGCGTGCTTCAGGATTCCTCCGATGTAGCTCATCGCGAGGCCAGAGAGCTGGTACTTCGCCTTCGCGTCGAAGAACGCGTTCTTCATCGACGCACCGGACCCCGTGACGAGCGACTGGTGGACGTGCATCCCCGAGCCGTTGACCCCGAAGATCGGCTTCGGCATGAACGTCGCGTGGAGGCCGTGATCGAGCGCGACCTTCTTGACGATCAGCTTGAACGTCGTGACCTGGTCGGCCGTCGTGACGGCGTCGCCGTACTTGAAGTCGATCTCGTGCTGCCCGGGCGCGACCTCGTGGTGCGCCGCCTCGACCTCGAAGCCCATCGCTTCCAGCGCCACGACGATGTCGCGCCGCGCGTCCTCGCCGCGGTCCACCGGCGTCAGGTCGAAGTAGCCGCCCTGATCGTGCGTATCGACGACCGGATCGCCGTTCGCGTCCCGGGTGAACAGGAAGAACTCGGCCTCGGGGCCGGTCATGAGCGTGTAGCCCATGGCCTTCGCCTTGTCCATCTGGCGTCTGAGGGCCTGGCGGGGACAGCCCGCGAAAGCCTTGCCGTCCGGCGTGATGACGTCGCACACGAGGCGCGCGACTTTTCCGTTCGGGTGCGACCACGGGAAGATGCGGAACGTGTCGAGGTCGGGCACGAGGCCCATGTCGGATTCCTCGATGCGCGTAAAGCCCTCGATCGACGAGCCGTCGAACTGGATATCGCCGTCGAGCGCTTTTTCGAACTGAGAGCGCGGCACTTCGACGTTCTTGATGATTCCGAGGATGTCCGTGAACTGGAGGCGCAGGAACCGCACGTTTTCCTTGTCACAGGTCTTCAGAATCTCCGCCGCTTTCAGTGCCATTTCGTTCCGCCTTTCAACTGCTTTTCTATCCGTCGCGACGAAGAATCCGTTCAGGGAAGCGCAAAGTCAATGGAAAATGGCCACTCTGCACACCAAGGCGTGCAGGAAAGGTATGTCCTGACCAACCAGTCGCATTTAATCGAAGGTTTGTAAGATCCGCCCATGAAGAAGAGCCGCGCGGACGGATGGGCCCTGCTGACGGAGTTCACGAAGACGCAACCGCTCCGCCGCCATGCCCTCGCGGTCGAAGCGGCGATGCGGCACCTCGCGCGCTCGGCTGGCATCACCGATCCCGGCGAGATCGAAGACTGGGGCCTCGTCGGGATGCTCCACGACTTCGACTACGAGATCCATCCGGCGGAGCCCGATCACCCGGTGAAGGGGATGGGGATCCTGAAGGCGCGCGGCTGGCCGGACGCGATCGTGAGGGCGATCGGCGGCCACTCGTTCCAGAGCGGCGTCGACCGCGTCACGAAGATGGAGAAGGCGATCCTCGCCGCGGACGAGCTCACGGGCTTCATCGGAGCCTGCGCGCTCGTCCGCCCGACGAAGAAGGTCGCCGACGTGCCGGTCGAGTCCGTCACGAAGCGCTTGAAAGAGAGGTCCTTCGCCCGCTCCGTGGACCGGACCTACGTGACGCGGGGCGCCGAGGAGTGGGGACTCCCCGTGCCCGAGCTCGTCGCCCTACTCCTCGCCTCGCAGGTGCCGATCGCCGACCGCATCGGACTCGGCGGCACGCCGGCGGCGGATCTCGGGGATTCCCCCCTTCCGCCCGAGCCGCCGGCGCCCTGAGTCGCTACTTCGCCGCGATCGGGTTTCCCTCGACGTCGAGGCGCACGATCTCACCGACGCCGAGCTCCTTTACGCCCGGCTCGATCTTCGCGGCGTCGCCGACGAGGAGGAGGGTGCCGTTTCTCGGCGCGGCGTACTTCTCCGCTGCTGCGTTCACCTCCGCGAGCGTCGCCTTCGCGAGGCCCTCGGGAAGGCGCTGGAGCTCGGTCATGGGCAGGCCGTATTGCCACGCCTCGGTGACCGCATTGGCGACGTTGCCGAGGGACTCGAACTTCTGCGCGTAGCCGCGGATCAGGTTCGCGCGCGCGTCGGCGAGCTCTTTCTCCGTCACGGGTCTCGCGCCCCCGATGTCCTTGCCCTCCTTCACGACCTCGAAGACCGATTCCTTCGTCTTGCCCGTCTGGACGCCGGCGCCGCCGGTCCAGTAGCCACCCTCGCGGTACAGCACGGGGTTCGAGAACGCCCCGTAGCTGTAGCCCTTGTTTTCGCGGAGGTTGAGGTTGAGGCGGCCGCTGAAGCCTCCCCCCCAGACGGCATCGGCCAGGGTGAACGCGTCGAAGTCCGGCGTCGTACGCCTCGCGGCGGGAACGAACCGGGAGACGACCGTCTGGGCCGCGTCCTGCCTGTCCACGACATAAACCCTGCCCGCCGCAGCCGCCTGTGCCGGAGGAATGGCGACCGCCTTCGGAGCGCCTCCCGACCAGCCGCCGAAGGTCTTGTTCGCGAGCTCGGTCGCTTCGGCGAGCGTGATGTCACCCGCGAAGACGAGCGCCGATCCCTTCGGACGGAAATACGTCGCGTGAAAGGACGCGAGATCGTCGCGCGTGATCTTCGCGACCGTCCCGGGAAGGCCCTTGGCGGGCCGGCCGTACGGATGCTCGCGGCCGAAGGCGAGCATCGGCCGGATGCGCGCGGCGAGCGCGTTCGGGTTCTTCGCGTCCTGGGCGAGCGTGTCGAGGAGACGCTTGCGGTCGCGCTCGACCTCGTCCGGCGGGAAGGACGGATTCAGCGCGACGTCCCCGAGGATCTCGAGAGCCGCCGGAAGGTTCCGCTTCAGCACGGCGAGGTCGAGCGTCGAGAATTCGCGCGTCGCATGCGCATTCAGAGTCGTCCCGAGCCCGCCGAGCGCGTCCTCGATCTCGAGGGTCTTGCGCGTCTTCGTGCCGAGCGTGACAGTCCGTCCCACGAGCCAGGCGGTTCCGCTCTTGCCGGCGGGGTCGCCGATGATCCCGGCCCTCACGGCGAGAAGCGTCTCGACCTTGGGCAGCTCGTGCCGCTCGACTACGTAGATCTCGAGCCCGTTGGGGAGAACTGCGCTCTTCACGTCCGGCGTGCGGAAGGGAACGTCGGGAGCGGAAACCGGCTCTTTCGAACGGTCGATCGAAGCCGCGCTCTCGCGGCCCGACGTCTCCGGGTGGAAGCGCACGAGGACTCGATTCGGCGTGTCGACCCACTTCGCGACAGCGTCGCGCACGCCTTCCGCGGTCGCACGCTGATAGCGCGCGAGGTCCTCCCCGAGCTTCCCGGGATCCCCGAGGAACGTGTTGTACCGATTGAGCTGATCCGACTTTCCGCCGAAGCCTCCGATGCCCTCGAGGCCTGTCATGAACCCGAGCTCGTACTTTGCCTTCGCGCGATTCAGCTCGGCAGCCGTCGGGCCCGCTTTCGCGAAGCGGGCGACTTCGTCCGTCACGACGCGCTCCACCTCGGCCAGCGAGACTCCGGGGCGCGCAGTCGCCGACGCGAAAAAGAGCCCCGCGATCTCCGAGCCGATCTGACCGGACGCCACGTTCGAGCAGAGCTGCTTGTCGTAGACGAGCGCCTTCTGAAGTCGCGAGGAGAGGCCATCCGTCAGGATGAGCGATGCGAGATCGAGCTCGGCGTCACCCTTCTCGAAGTACGGGGGCGACGGGAAAGCGAAGTAGGTGCGCTCCTGGGGAACGCGGTCCGCGACCTCGACGATCTTCTCGCCGGAAAGCGCGGGCACGAACCGGCCGGGACGGTCGAGCGCTGGGCCCGGTGGAATCGGCCCGAGGTACTTCTCGACGAGCGTCTTCGCCTCGGCGGGGTCGAAGTCGCCCGCGATCATCAGTGAGAGGTTGTTCGGCGTGTAATACGTCCTGAAAAAATCCTTCACGTCTTCGAACGTCGCCGCCGTGAGGTCTTCCTGGCTGCCGATCGTGAGCCACGAGTACGGATGTCCCGGCGGAAACACGCCCTCGTACATCATCTTGAACGCCCGCCCGTAGGGCGTGTTTTCGAGACCCTGGCGCCTCTCGTTCTTGACGACGTCGCGCTGATGGTCGAGGTTTTCCTTCGTGAGGAAGTCCATGAGCGTCGCGATGCGATCCGACTCGAGCCAGAGCGTGTGCTCGAGACCGCCGGCGGGCACCGTGATGAAGTAGTTCGTCCGGTCCTGGTTCGTCGTGCCGTTCACGCCGCCCGCCCTCAGGTTCGCGCCGAGCCGCTCCGCGACCGTCAGGTACTTCTCGGGGGCATGCTTCGAGCCTTCGAACATGAGGTGCTCGAACAGGTGCGCGAAGCCCGTCCGCCCCGGCTTCTCGTTCTTGCTCCCGACGTGAAACCATTCGTTCACGTGGACGATCGGAAGCTTCCGATCGACGTGCAGGATGACCTGGAGGCCGTTTTTCAGCGTGAACTTCTCGAACGCGACACGGGGCGGGTTCGCGGGCGCTTCGGCCGCCGGAGCCGAGCGGGACGTCGCGAGGAAAAGCGGCAGGACGACCGAGCCGACGGTTTTGAAAAACCGAAACTTCATGAACGAACCTCCACGGGGCGAAGCTAGGACTTTCCGACTGAAAATACGACGCTTCTGGGACAGAGTCTCCGGGCGCGGGCCCGATCGACCGGATTCGACTGCGATGTCCGAAAGCGGCCAGTCCTCCACCTGACCGGAGGTAGATTCCCCCGTATGGAACTCGAGAGGGACGCCTGCGTCAAAGCGATCCAGAGCCGCGACGCCCGTTTCGCCGGAAGATTTTTCGTCGGCGTCGTGACGACGGGGGTCTACTGCCGGCCCGGGTGCCCCGCTCCCGTCCCGAAAGTCCGGAACATGCGTTTCTACGCGTACGCCGCGGCCGCGGAGGACGCCGGCTTCCGGCCCTGCCTGCGCTGCCGTCCGGAAACCGCACCCGGATCCCCGGTCTGGAACGGCACGTCCGCGACCGTGTCCCGCGCGCTGAAGAGCATCTTCGACAGCGACGGGCACGAATCCGTCGAGGCGCTCGCGGCCCGGCTCGGCCTCGGCTCCCGCCATCTGAGGCGCCTGTTCGCGGAACACGTTGGCGCCTCGCCGGCGTCGCTTCAGCGAACGCACCGCGTCCACTTCGCACGCCGGCTGCTAGACGAGACGTCTCTCCCGGTGTCGAACGTCGCGTTCGCGTCGGGTTTCGAGAGCGTCCGCCGTTTCAACGACGCGATCCGGACGACGTTTCACCGGACGCCGACCGCTCTACGAAAGACCGCGAAGGGCACCGCGCGGCGGGCGGGCAGGAGGGCGGACGAAAAGGCTCTGACGCTCCGCCTGCCGCTCCGCGTGCCGTTCGACGCGTCAGCGCTGTTTTCCTTCCTCGAAGAACGCGCCCTTCCGGGCGTCGAGACCGTCCGCGGTCACGCCTATTCGCGGACGATCGAAAGCCGTGGCTCTACTGGCGTCCTGACGGTCTCGAAGGCCCCCGACGAGAGCTTCCTCGTGCTTTCGCTGAATCTCCCTCCCGGGTCTGACCTGCTCGACATCGTTCACCGCGCGGGGCGCGTGTTCGACGTGGACGCGGACCCGCTCGCGATCGCGGACGTGCTGAACCGCGATGCGCTGCTCGCACCCCTCGTCGCGGCCCGTCCGGGTCTGCGCGTCCCCGGCGCGTGGGATCCGTTCGAGCTTTCCGTGCGCGCCATCCTCGGGCAGCAGGTGTCCGTGCGCGGGGCCCGCACGCTCGCCGGACGCCTCGTCGCCGCGTTCGGCCCGCCGATCGCGGACGGCGGATCGGAGGGACTCACGCATCTCTTTCCGTCGCCCGCCGCGCTCGCCTCGGCGGACCTCTCCGGGATCGGCGTGCCCGGAGCGCGAGCATCCGCGATCCGGACGCTTGCGGAAGCCGTCAAAACGGGCCGGATCGACCTGACCGCCGCGCGCGGTCTCGAGGAGTTCGAAGAGCGCTTCTGCGCTCTTCCCGGAATCGGGCCCTGGACCGCCCAGTACGTGGCGCTTCGCGCGTTCGGAGAGCCGGACGCGTTTCCGGCTGGAGATCTCGGCATACGGCGCGCGCTGGAGCGCGCCCGTGTCCCGGCGGGCGCCGCGGCGCTCCGCGAGCGCGCCCGATCGTGGAGCCCGTTCCGCGCTTACGCGGCGCTCCACCTCTGGAACTCCTTCGGATCCGGGCCGGACACGAGGCACGGGATGAAGAACGAGACGAAGAACAGCAAGAGAGACAACAAGGAGACACGATGACCGCCACCAAGTTGCTCGTCACCGAGATCGAGACTCCGCAGGGACCGATCGTCTTCGCGCGCCGCGACGAGCGCCTCGTCGCGCTGTCCTTCAAGAACCACTGGCCGCGCCAGAAAAAGGAGCTCGAGAAGCGCTTCGGCGTACTCGAGCTCGTTGCGGACACGAAGGGAGGACGCGCGGGAACCGCGCTCCGCCGCTACCTCGATGGCGAGCTGACGGCGCTCGACGCGCTCGACGTCGACACCGAGGGCACACCGTTTCAAGAGAAGGTCTGGTCCCGACTCAGGAAGATTCCGGCGGGGGCCACGTGGTCGTACTCCGACCTCGCGCGCGCCGTCGGAAAGCCGTCGGCGGTCCGGGCGGTCGCCGGCGCGAACGCGCGCAATCCCGTCTCGCTCGTCGTGCCGTGCCACCGCGTCATCGCGGCGGACGGGTCTCTCGCGGGATACGGCGGCGGCGTGCCCCGCAAGCGCTGGCTCCTCACGCACGAGGGCGCCCTCCTCGCGTGAACGATTCCGGCGCGAGTCTCCGTGGCAGGGGATAATCCGGCACTGGACATGGACATTCTTCTCGTCGAGGGCGCGCGCGTCCTCGGAATGACGCGGCCCTCCGACGTGGCGCCGGACGGGGCCGTCCTCGCCGAGGACGGTACGATCGTGGCGCGGGACGAGGATGCGCGGACGCGCGGCCGCGAAGCGCTCGCCGCCGGACGGCGCGTCACACGGGTCGACGCCCGCGGCCTCTGGATGCTGCCGGGGTTCGTCCAGACGCACGTGCACGTCTGCCAGACGCTGCTCCGGAACGGCCCCGATGACCTTGCGCTTCTCCCGTGGCTGAAGGCACACGTCTGGCCCGGTGAAGCCGCGCTCGACGAGGGCACGCTGGAGGTCGCCGCGCGGCTCGGTCTCGCCGAGCTCCTGTCGGGAGGAACGACCGCGCTCCTCGACATGGGGACCGTGCGTCACACGGACGCCGTCTTCCGCGCGGCGGAGGCGTCGGGAATGCGCGTCACGAGCGGGAACGCGCTCATGGACGACGTGGAGACGAACCCCGAGGAGCTCCGGGCGGGCACGGACGAGTCCCTCGCGGAGACCGAGCGCCTCGCGAAGAGGTGGCACGGCGCGTCCGGGGGCCGCCTCCGGGTCGCGTACTGCCCCCGCTTCGCCGTCTCATGTACGGATCGGCTCCTCCGCGAGGTCGGCGCACGCGCACGCGGGAACGGCCTTCTCGTTCACACGCACGCCTCGGAAAACTTGGACGAGGTCGCGCTCGTCGTCGCGAGGACCGGCAGGAGAAACGTGACTTACCTCGACGATGTCGGGATCTCGGGTTCCCACGTCGTCCTCGCGCACGTCATTCATGCGGACGCGCACGAACGGAGCCTTCTCGCCGGGAGAGGCACGACGGTCGCGCACTGCCCCTCGTCGAACCTGAAGCTCGCGTCCGGAGTCTGTCCGGTTCCCGAATATCAGGCCCAGGGCATCCGCGTGACGCTGGGACCGGACGGCGCGCCATGCAACGACCGGCTGGATCCGTTCACCGAAATGCGGCTCGCGGCGCTGCTGCCGAAGGTGCGGCCCGGCGCGGGAAACCTGTCGGCGTGGGACGTCGTGCGGATGGCGACGCGGGACGGCGCCGAGGCGCTCGGGATCCCCGCCGGCACGCTGGAACCCGGCCGCCGGGCCGATTTCGTGCTGCTCGACCCCGAGTCGGGCTTCCTCGAGCCGACGGCCTGGCGCGACGACCCGTATGGACCTATCGTTTATGCCATGGACCGGTCGCACGTCGCCGCGACATACGTGGACGGATTCCCCCGCTACGTCCGCGGGGAGCCGTTTCCGCTGAAGCCCACGTCCTTCGACATCGCGGCCGCGGTCGCGGCGCTCAGGCGCCGGAGGTCCGCCTTAGGCAACGGGAGGAGATCACCGTGAACAAGCCGTCGAATCGTCCGCCCCTTCTCAAGTTGATCCTCGTCGGAACGGATTTTTCCGTCTGCGCCGCACGCGCATTCTCGTTCGGCGTCTCGCTCGCGGCTTCCCAGGGCGCGAAAGTGCACATCGTTCACGTACTCATCGAGCCGGTGCAGGCGTTCGACGTGGCGGGAGCGCTTCCCTATCTCGACGTGTCGACGCAGAAGGAATGGGAGGACGCCACGAAGAAGCGCCTCGCGGCCGCCGTCGTGTCCGCCGAAAAGAGAGGCGTCAAGGCGACGTCCGAATTCCTGTGGGGCCGCCCCTCGGACGCGCTCGTGGACGCCGCAGTGAGGACGAAGGCTTCGCTCGTGGTCCTCGGAACGCACGGCCGGAGCGCGCTCGAGAAGCTGCTGATCGGCTCGACGGCGGAGCGCGTCGTCCGCCTCTGTCCCGTCCCCGTCCTGACGGTCCGAGAGAAGCGCTGAGCCGGCCTCCCGCCCTTCACCCGTTCGGAGTCTCCCAGAGGTCCTTCACCGCGGGATGGTCCCACGCGATGCGCCACTCGTCGGGATCCTTCACGTCGAACGTGCGAGTGACGAGGTAAAGCAGCGCGCACGGGTTCGTGAGCGGACGGTACCCGTGGGCGACGCCCTCCGGGATGCGCACGAGGAGGTCGTGCCCGTCTCCCGCGACGATCACCTGGGTGCCGCCGCTCGTCGGGGAGTCCTTGCGCACGTCGTAGAGGACGAACTTCGCCTTCGAAGGCGACGGACAGAACCAGATGTCCTGCTGCTTGAGGTGGTAGTGCAGGCCCTTCACGTGGTTCTCCGCGTTCACGACCGTGAAGTTCACCTGGGCGACGGGCACGTCGCGGAAGAAATCTGCGAGGCCCTCGCTCCCTGGGTGGTCGGCCTTCGCGCGATAGATCTCCATGAAAAACCCCCGGTCGTCGACGAAGCGGGGCACGCGGTGGACGGCGACGCCGTGAAGGGCATTCTTCGCCGCGTACGACTTCGCGCCGGAGCGGAACTCATCGAGGACGCTCGAGGGGGCCAGGACGGGCGTGGGCGGAACCGGCATGCGTGCTCCTCGCCCGTGCATTCTACGGTGAGGCGCGACTGATTCTCTGGCGGCTCCCCTGTCCGCCGGTGTATCTTGCCCCGAACCAGATTCGATCCGCGGGATGAAGAGGAGGGCCTCCGTTGTCTGCGAACCCTTACTTTGCGACGAAGTCCATGGCGAGGCTCGAAGAGGAGATGAAGGACGAGAACCGGCTGCGCCGCATTCTCGGGCCGGTCCAGCTCACGAGCCTCGGCGTCGGCGCGATCATCGGCGCCGGAATCTTCGTGGCGACGGGCGTTGCGGCGCACGACGTGGCGGGCCCCGCGCTGATCGTTTCCTATATCTTTGCCGGCATCACGTGCATTTTCGCAGCGCTCTGCTACGCGGAGTTCGCGGCGATGGTCCCGGTCGCGGGCTCGGCTTACACCTACGCCTACGCCACGATGGGCGAGCTCTTCGCCTGGATCATCGGCTGGGATCTCGTTCTCGAGTACGCCGTGGGAAGCGCGACGGTCGCGACGGGCTGGTCCGGCTATTTCCAGAACGTCCTCGCCAAAGTGGGAATCGTACTCCCGCCGACCCTACGGGAATCGCCTTGGCGGTACGACACGACATCGGGCCACTTCCTCTCGACGGGCTCGCTCCTGAACCTGCCGGCGATCATCATCGTCGTGATCGTCACGCTCATCCTGGTCAAGGGCATCAGTGAGAGCGCGTCGTTCAACGCCGTGATGGTGGGGATAAAGCTCGCCGCCGTCCTGTTCGTGATCGGCGTCGGTGCGTTCCTCGTGAACACCGAGAACTGGCATCCGTTCGCTCCTTACGGATGGACGGGCGTCAGCTTCTTCGGCCATCACGTCGCCGGCCAGACAAATGCCGGCGGATCGCCCGTCGGCGTCCTGGCCGGGGCCGCGATCATCTTTTTTGCTTACATCGGGTTCGACTCCGTTTCCACGCACACCGAGGAAGCCAGAAACCCGCGACGGGATGTCCCCATCGGGATCATCGCGTCCCTCGTCATCTGCACGGTTCTCTACATCGCGGTCGTCGCGGTGCTCACCGGCATGGTGAAGTACGACCAGCTCGACATCAACGCGCCCGTCAGCCGCGCCTTCCAGCAGAAGGGAATCGGCTGGGCCGAGGGCATCATCGCCGCGGCCGGCGTCGCCGGAATCACGTCGGTCCTTCTCGTCATGATGCTCAGCGGGCCGCGCGTCTTTCTCGCGATGGCGCGCGACGGGCTCGTGCCCCGGAGCTTCTTCGGCGCCGTCCACGAGAAGTTCCGAACCCCCTGGAAGTCCACGATCGCGATCGGCGTCTTCGTCATCGTCGGCGCCGGCTTCGCTCCGATCGACTTCCTGCTGCATCTGACGAACATCGGGACTCTCCTGGCGTTCGTGATCGTCTGCGGCGCGGTGCTGATCATGCGGCGGACGAACCCGACCGCGAACAGGCCGTTCCGCTGCCCGTGGGTGCCCTTCGTCCCGATCATGGGAATCCTCATGTGCCTTCTCCTCATGTTCTCGCTGCCGACGGCGAACTGGTGGCGTCTTTTCACCTGGCTCGCGATCGGCCTCGTCATCTATTTCCTCTACGGCCGGCACCACTCCGTGCTCCAGAAAGACCGCGATCGCGGGATTCCCGCGCACTGAACCGTGAAGCGGGCGGCGCTCCTCGCCCTCCTCGTAGGGGCGCCGCTCGTTTTGATCTTCTTCCCCGAGCTCCGCCGTCGCGTCGCGCACAAACTGCGGTTTCTGCTGCTCGTATGGTCGGGGGCTGTTTTGTTTTTCGGAATTCTAGGGGGACCGGGGAGAAAGAATTTCTTAGAAGGTAATGTGACGGGAGACGGACTGGCGATGGTCTGGCCGCTCGTGGGGGTGGCGCTCTTCGTCGCGGCGTTCGTGTCCGTGCTGCAGGACTTCCGTCGTTCTTCCCCTTCTAGGAAATCCTGATCTCCCTCCGAATTCTCCTATTCGAGGGAAATCCGATCCACGCCGATCCCGAGGGCGCGCGTGTCCGATCCCTTCCCCGCGCCCTTCGGCACCGTCGTCGGCACGCGAAACGAGAGGCGTGCGGGCTCCGGACCCGCGAGCGCGCGCGACGCCTCCGCCGACAGGTTCGCCGAGACCTCTGAAAGGCCCGGCGAAACGAGAAGGGTTCCCGCGAGGACGCCGCCCACCCTCACGGCCACTTCCACGGGGACTGCCACGGCCCGCGCGCGCAGGATGATTCGTCGCGGGACGAGACCGGGCACGGGCGAGAAGACGATCGAAGCGTCACCGGTCGTCCACCTCAGGTCGAGGCCCGTGTCGCCGATCTTCTCTCGGCCGAAGAAGCCTTCGGGATCGAACCGGCCGTCGTCCGGAGCGCCGAGGTCGGCCACGAGGCGGACCCCCTGGCGGACCCAGAGCGCCTCCGGCGCGAACGAGTAGGTCGCCTCACGGAACGTGAAGCAGCCTCTCGCGGGGCGCGTCGCGCCGTCGAGAGGCGGGAGGTTCCGCGGTCGGTCGCACGCGATCACGTACTCGGTGGGTCCCGCCATCGGCCCGACGACGGCCCTCGGCACGATCGCGAGATCGAACGGCCCCGGCGCGATCCGCCGCGTCAGGACCTCGCGCCCCGAGCCCGCTTCCGTGACGCGCAGCTCAGTCTCTCCCTCCTCCGCCGGACGATCGCCCGAGAGCACGGCGCAGAGAGGACCCTGGTCGGCGGGAACGAAGAGGTGCGCCGCGACTCCGGCCCAGCGGAAGGACGGCCGTCCGGGAGCGGACTCCCGCACTCCGAATCCGGGACCGAAGAGCGGCGGAGCCGGGTCTCTCGTCGAGACGACGAGCAGCCGGCGGTTTCCGAGCGCCTCGGCGACGGGCCCGTCGTGCCGGAACGTCCGCCACATGGGATCCCGTGCGTCCGGAGGGTCCGTCTCACCCGTGAAGTCCGCGAGCCGCACGAGACGCTTGTTCGTCCGACGCGGCCCTTTCACGAGCTCCTCGTCCGAGTAGCCCCAGACGACGAGTCGCCCTTCCCATCGTTCCATCCTCATGAAGGCGTGAAAGTCGGGATCGGCGACGATCGTTTCCCGCCCCGGATGGACGTAGCGTTCGAGCGTGCGAAGCGCCGCCATGGGTGGCGTTTCCTCGCGCGCACTCGCGCGGACCTCGGGCCACGCCTCGCGCGCGATGAAGAGCGCGGCGACGGCGGCGGCCCCGAACGCGAGGTACCCGCGCCTCAGGAGCGCCTCGAGTCCCGCTCCGGCCGCGAGGCACAGGACGAGAACGAAGGGGACGGAATAGCGCGACATCGCGCGGCTATGGAGGATCCACAGCGAGAGGAAGAGGGGCACGAGGATGAGCGCCAGGTCGAAACCGCCGCGGCGCCTCTTCGAAGCGAGGACCGCGAGGCCCGCGCTCGCGACAGCGAGAGTCACCACAGCGCGGGGCCAGGAGAGGAAGTCCCGCACGAGGAAAGAGTCGAGCACGGTGCCGACGGTGCCGGTCGCGAAGGCGTGAGCGCGGAAACCCGCGCGTTCCGAAAGAGACGCGAAGAGTCCCGGCACCCCCCCGGCCTGCGCATAAAGCCAGGCGCCCCACGCCGCCGTGCCGGCCAGCGCGGAGAGAACGAACGTCCACGCCGCGTCGGCTCTCCCCGGACGGGCTCCGATCCGGACCGTCCAGACGAGGAGCAGCGGAAAGAAGCCGAGGAGGAGATGCGGCCTCACGCCGCAACCCGCGGCGGCGAGAAGGCCGGCCGCGAGCGCGAGGAGGCGCGCCCTCCGGGCGGCGACGAGCTCGCGCCAGCGCGTCTGGTTCGGCGACCTCCGCTCCTCGGAGTTCGCGAGACAGGCGAGCGCGCCGAGAAACAGCGCGGTCGCAGGCGTGTCGGAGAACGCCCTTCCGCCGTTCACCCAGACGACGGGAAGCGCGAAGCCGAGCACGACGCCCGCGAGCGCCGACCAGCCTCCGACGACGCGGCGCCCCCACAAGTAAAGAGCGGGCACGCTGCACGCCGCGAGCACCGTCGAGGCCGTCGCGAGCGCGTTGAAAGGCGTCACGCAGAACGGGAGCAGCGCTCGCCCCAGGAGGATCCAGACCGGAAAGCCCGGCGCCTGCGGCGAAAGATCGAAGAGGTCGAAGCGCGTGACGGCGCCCGCGAACACGGCCTCGTCGATCTCACCGGGCGAATGCGCGAGCGCAAAAAACCGGCTCGCGGCCACGGCCCCGACGACCAGCGCCGCGAAGACGAAGGGCGGCTCACGGCGCCGGTCACCGACCCGGCCGATACGCCTCAACACGGCGCAAGTGTTTCATTTTTCGGGCGAACAGGGAAACAGCTACAATCAAGCTCGATGTCGATTCGACATCCCGCGGGATGAGTATTCCCCGCATCTTGCCTCGCGCCGAACATCCCATTTCGCGCGGCTACGTCGACCCGGACGCGCTCCGGGTCCTGTACCGACTTCACCGCTCGGGATTCAAGGCGTACCTCGTCGGAGGGTCGGTCCGCGATCTCATGACAGGGCGCACGCCGAAGGACTTCGACATCGGCACGGACGCCCGGCCGCAGGAGGTCCGGCGTCTCTTCCGCAACTCGCGCGTGATCGGGCGGCGCTTCCGGCTGGCCCACATCCTCTTCGAAGCTGGAAAGATCGTCGAGGTCTCGACGTTCCGGAAGACCCCCGACCACGCGCGAAGCGAGGCGGGAGAAGAGGGCGACGAAGATCTCCTCATCCGTTCGGACAACACGTTCGGCACGCCGGAGGAAGACGCGCTCCGCCGCGACTTCACGATCAACGGCCTTTTCTACGACATCGCGACCTACGCCGTCCTCGACTTCGTCGGCGGCGTCGAGGACCTCGAGCGCCGCGTGGTGCGAACGATCGGCGATCCCCTCATCCGCTTCCGCGAGGACCCGGTACGCATGCTGAGAGCGTGCGAGTTCGCGGCACGCCTCTCGTTCACGATGTCCGAGGATCTCCATGCCGCCCTCGCCGAGCTGAAGGGGGAGGTCACGAAAAGCGCCGCGCCGCGCGTCACCGAGGAGCTCCTCGACCCGCTGCGGCGCGGTTGGGGTCACGACACGTACCGGATCTGGTCTGAGGCGGGTCTTCTCGACGCGCTTCTGCCGGAGCTCGGAGGCTCGGGCGCCGCGCGGGCCGCGGAAGGAACGCCCGGGAATCTGCTCTTTGCGCTCCTCCGCGAGACCGACACGCTGCAGGCGGCCGGCCGAAGGCTGGAGGACGCGACTCTTCTCTCCGCCGTGTTTCTGCCCGTCGTCTTCGACGCCGTGAGGCGACGAGGCCCTGCCGCCGCCCCCGATCCCGGCCAGATCCTCCCGGTTCTGGAAGGTGCGGTAAACCCGCTCGGGATCAGGATGTCTCTTCCGAACCACGTCATCGAGACCGTCAAGCACGTTCTCGAGACGGTCGGCCGCCTCACCAGCACGCGCCCCACGGATCCAGGCGTGCGCCGTCTCGCGGGAAGGCCGTATCTCAAGGCATCCGTCTCCCTCCTCGCGGTCTACGCGCGCGCCTCGGGCCGGTACCGCGAGGCGGCCGCGGCGTGGGAGCAGGCCGTCGAGCGAGGCCTCGGCGCGCACGCGCCCGGCGGCGCGCTTGCCGGGGGGATCCTCGAAGCGCCCGAGCCTCTTGCGGCGCCCCCGGACGAGCGCGTCCCCGACCGGAAGCGCCGCCGCGGCGGGCGCCGCCGCAAGCCGCGGGCCGCGTCCGCTCCGGCCTGACTTCAGCGCGCGCGCGTCTTCAGCCAGTCCGCGAGGTCGGATTCCAGCCGCGGGTAGTCGGCACGAAGCTCCCCGCGCATCGCCTCCTCGAGGCCCGCGCCTTCCCCGAGCCGGTCGAGAAAGTGCGCGAGCGCGCCGAAGCCCCGCGTGTCGCGCAGCATCTCGGCCGCGGCGAGGGAAACCGCGTAGCCGCCCCGCGCCTGCGGGGCGGAGAATCCGGCGAAGCCGCCCTCGAGCGCCGACAGGGAGAACGTTCCGCGCGACGCCCAGGCCCCTGAGAGGGCAACCGCGTAGGGCGCCGCGTCCTTTCCTTCTTCGAGCTGCGCGAGGCCTTCCTGGAGCCACGTGGGCGCGCGGCCCTTCGAACGGTAGTGCACGAAACTGTGCGTCATCTCGTGCCGGAGCACGGAGAGGAGCTCCGGGGTGACCCCCGTGAGGCCGCGCGCCGGGACGCGCACCTTCCCGTCGTAAAGGCCGTTCGCCCAGTCCGGCGCGTGCGTCGCGGCCCGGAATTCGCGCTCGCCGTATACGACGACGACGACCTTCTCGACGGGACCCGACCCGAAGTCGCGGACGAGGTCCGCGTACGCGCGCTCGAGTGCGGAGAGAAGGATGCGCTCGAGGCCCGGCTCGACGCGCTGACCGTCGTAGACGAGGAGGAAGCTCGAGCTCGCACGTTCCGAGTAACGCTCCTCGACGCTCGACTGCTGCGCGGCCGCGGACGCGGCCGCGAACGCAACCGCCAGGGCCGCGACGAGAAACGGCCTTCTTCCGCGGCACGGCATGCGTTCATGATAGGCCGATGATGGGAGAGATTCTCGGAATGGCAACGAGAGGCGGCGCGCGGTTCTCGCTTGCGGTGGGCCTCCTCCTGATCGCGGGGGCGACGCCGGGCGACAGGGCCGGGCACTCTCGTCGTGGCGGAGTGACGTGGAAAGGCTAGCGGGAGGGCGCGAGAACGCGGAGCTCGATCGAGACGACGTCCTCCAGGCCGCGGGCGCCGGACGCGGCGAGGCGCGGCGCGTTCGACGAAAGGTCGAGCGCCGGGGCCTCAGAGGAGAAAGAGAAGATTTCTGCTGAAGAGAAGACCGAGACCGCGCCACTCCGGGAGGTCACGACGACCACCGAGGAGGCGGAGACCTCCCGGTCCGAGAAGAGCCTCGAAATCGCCAGCGCCGCGTTTCCAGCCATGCCTCGGAGCATCGAGAGGTCATATCCCCTGGAAGGGGAAGAGGGGCTGAGGACCGACAGGGCCATTGGTGTGGCTGGCGTGGTTGGTGGCGCCGGCGCCGCAGCCGCTTTCCTTTTCGAAAAATCTCTCTCTTCCTCTTCATCTCTTCCGCTGGCTTTCTCTTCCCGCCGCCCGCCCGTCCTCTCCTGAAGGGAACCGTCCACCGGGGACGACGCGGACACCTTGACGAACGCCGTGCCCCCCTCGCGAGGGCCCCAGGTCTGCTTGCCCTTTTCGTCGAAGCCCCGGTCCCACTCGACGAGCGCGTCCTTCTCGAGCGTCAGGGACGTCGCCGTCCGCACGGCGGTCCTCGCGACGGACGGGCAGGGGGCCCCGTCGGCCGTCGCGCCCTCCCAACGGGACCCGGACTTCCTCAGCACGATCGCGCAGCCAGGCTTCTCCCTCATGTCGTTCGAGCCGTAGAGCGCAAGCGCGGAGGGGTCGCGCCACTTGCCCCGCACGATGAGCGGATCCTTTGGGTCGAAGGGGTGCAGACGGACGAGGTCGCCCTCTTCCTCGAGACGGTAGAACCGCTGGAGCTTCGGCTCGTCGGTCTTCGGGAGAACGGCCTGTTCGCGGTACAACACGAGGCTTCCGTTCGCGATGCGGCTCTTCGGAACGGAAACGACGACGATGCGGACGGCGGCGCCGTCCGCATCCTTCGCCTCGAACGTTCCGGCCAGCCAGGCGGCGACCTCCGCGGACCCACCCTCGGCGCGGGCGACAGGCCCGGCGAGGAGCAGGAGCGCGGCGGCAACGGCCCGGCGCGCCGTCACTCTTCCTCTTCCTCCATCGGCGCGGCGCGCTTCTCGGAGACGCGGCGCATGGAGTGGTCGAGAATCCTCTTCCTCAGCCGGATGGACTTCGGGGTCACTTCGACGAGCTCGTCGTCCTCGATCCATTCGATCGCGAGCTCGAGCGGCATCAAGCGCGGCGGCGTGAGGCGGATCGCGAAGTCCGAGCCGGAGGACCGCATGTTCGTGAGGTGCTTCTTGACGCAGGGGTTCACGACGAGGTCGTTCGGGCGCGCGCTCTCGCCGCAGATCATCCCGCCGTACACCTCGATACCCGGCGGAAGGAAGAGCGTCGAACGCTCCTCGAGACGCTCGAGCGAATGCGCGGTCGTCTCGCCTGCTTCCTTGCACACCATGGCCCCGCGGCCGCGACCCGTCACGTCGCCCTTGAATGGCTCGTAGCCGTGGAAGTTGTGGTACAGGATGCCTTCGCCCTTCGTGTCGGTCAGAAACTCGTTGCGGTAACCGAACAGTCCGCGCGTCGGGATGTGGAAGTCGATTCTCACGCGCCCCGAGCCGTGGTTCGTCATGTTCGTCATCTCGGCCTTGCGCTGGCCGAGCTTTTCGATGACGGTTCCCATCGCCGATTCCGGCACGTCGACGACGAGGTGCTCGATCGGCTCGCAGCTGCGCCCGTCGATCTCCTTGAGGATGACCTGGGGGCGGGACAGCGCGAACTCGAACCCCTCGCGGCGCATCGTCTCGACGGTGATCGCGAGGTGGAGCTCCCCGCGGCCGGATACGCGGAACGAGTCCGGGCTGTCCGTCTCCTCGACCCGCATCGCGACGTTCGTGCGGAGCTCCTTCTGAAGCCGCTCGCCGATGTTGCGGCTCGTGACGTACTTGCCCTCGCGACCCGCGAAGGGCGAGTCGTTCACGCGGAACATCATCGATACCGTCGGCTCGTCGACGTTGATCGGCGCGAGCGCCACGGGGTTCTCGAGGTCCGCGAGCGTCTCTCCGATCGTGACCTCGTCGATGCCCGAGATGACGACGAGGTCGCCGGCGTGCGCTTCCTCGACCTCCACGCGCCTCAGGCCTTCGAACGCCATGAGCTTCGCGACTTTCGCCCTCGTGACCGTGCCGTCGAGCTTGCACACGGACACCTGCTGGCCGGGCTTGATCGTCCCGTTCACGATGCGGCCGATCAGGAGCCTTCCGAGGTAGTTGTCGTAGTCGAGCGACGCGACGAGGAGCTGGAGCGGAGCCGCGGGGTCGCCGCCCGGCTCGGGCACCTCCACGAGGATCGCGTCGAGAAGGGGGCGGACGTCCGTCTCCGTGTGGTCGACCTCGCGACGGGCGAAGCCGTGCTTGGCGGACGTGTAGACGATCGGAAAGTCGAGCTGATCGTCCGTGGCGCCGAGATCGACCATGAGGTCGAACACCTCGTCGATAACCTGATGCGGACGCGCGTCCGGCCGGTCGATCTTGTTCACGACGACGATTGGCTTCAACCCGAGCTCGAAAGCCTTCCGGAGCACGAAGCGCGTCTGGGGCATCGTCCCTTCGGCGGCGTCCACGACGAGGAGGACCGCGTCGACCATCTTGAGGACCCGCTCGACCTCGCCTCCGAAGTCGCTGTGCCCGGGCGTGTCCACGATGTTGACCTTCGTGCCGTGGTAGCGAATCGACGTGTTCTTGGCGAGGATCGTGATTCCGCGCTCTTTCTCGAGATCGTTGCTGTCCATGATCCGCTCGGTGCCCGAGACGGCCTCGTTGGCCCGGAACGTACCGGATTGTTTCAGCAGGCAGTCGACGAGCGTGGTCTTGCCATGGTCGACGTGCGCGATGATCGCGATATTTCGGATTCCGGACATGGGACCTGCTTTCGGACCGCGGGGCCGGATGAGTCGGCCTCGGCGCGGGAGCGACAGGTTACCAGACTTATTTTTTCCGGAGGCTGCTCGTGAGGAAGGAGACGAAGTCCTTCCCGGCGGGCGCTAGCTCCATCGTGAGGGAGAGCTCGCCGTCGGGCTTTCGCGCGAACGACATCCGCGCCTTCGTTCCGGGCTCCGCGTTCAGGAGCTCGCGGGACAGGAGGCGAACGCCTTCGGGGACGAAATCGACGTCGAACGTGGCGCTGATGCCCGTCGAGAAGAAGTACGACGCGAGGTAGCGCCTCTTCTCGCGGTCGTACACGAAATATCCGACCTCTTCGATCGTCTCTTCCTTGCCGTCGTCGGCCGTCAGAATGGTGCTTCCCCGGTGGACGAGGTAGCTCCCCGACCATTCCGGCGTGAACCGGGCGACGCGCCCGCCGATCCGGGTCCCCGATTCTGCTGCTCCGGACCAGGAGCCCACGAGAAACGAGAGCTCCTGAAACGGGCGCCACGCGGGCGCGGCAACGCCGGGCGATTCGGGCGACGGGGCGGCCGTCGCGGGCGGCGGGGCCGGAACCGCCGGATTCTGAGCCAACGCCGGAAAGGCGAGCACCACCGCCAGCAGCCCTGCCCGGGCGGAAAGCCTCCGCATCGGCGATCTGTCCTCCTCCGGAACTCTTGCGGGATTATAGACTTAGGAGCGCGGAACCGATCCCGTTCCTTTCTCGTTATGAATAACTGAGGACCCATGCCGCCAGCGCCCCATCCCGATGCCGACCTCGTCGCCCGTTGCCAGAGAGGGGACGATGGCGCGTGGGCGGATCTCGTGGCGGCTTACGGGAAGAAGGTCTACGGCATCGCGTGGCACATGACCTACGACCGCGCGGAAGCCGAGGAGCTGACACAGGACTGCTTTCTCAGGGTCTGGCAGAACCTCGACCGTTACGAACCCACCGAGGCCTCGCTCCTCGCATGGATCGCGGCGCTCTCCCGGAACCTGTGCATCGACCATTACCGCCGCCGCAAACGCGAGAAGGGGTTTTCGTTCCTGTCGGACGACGCGGTCTCGACGCTCCTGCCCGCAACCGACGATCCCCAGGCGGATGCCGTGCGGCGTGAGCGCGTCCGGATGCTGCTCGACGCGATCGGCGAGCTGCCCGACGAGCTCGCCGAGGTCGTCATCCTGCGCGACCTCGACGGTCTCGATTACCGGGAGATCGGCGAGCTCCTGAAGCTCGCGGACGGGACCGTGAAGTCCCGCCTGAATCGCGCCCGGATCGAGCTCGCGCGGGTCGTGAGGGCCCGCGTCGGAGTCTCGGAGGGCGACGGACGATCCCTCTACTCTCCATTCGCCGAGCGCCCCAGCACGGCGACGGGAGGCGCCCGATGAGCTCCTCCTGCCGCGCGTTCGAGCAGCGGCTCGCCGAGGCGCTCGACCTCTCGCCCGAGGGTGCCGCGGGGCGCGCCGCGCTTTCCCTCGCCGCCCGGGATGCCCACGCCTCCGGGTGTCACGACTGCACGCTCCTCGTCTCTCTGGTCTCCGGACACGAGGACGTCTTCGCGTTCGTTTCGCGCCCGGCGCCGGAAGCCGAATTTCTCGACCGGCTCTCGGAGACGCCAGAGGGTGAACGGGCGCGGCAGAGCGCCGCGGAGATCCTCTCCTTCCTGACGCCGGGAGCTCTGCTCCACCCGGAGCCCTTGCCGTCGCTTCTCGCGCGCCTTCGTGCCGTCGCCGAGCCCGTCGGGGAAGCCGCCGCTTCGAACGTGACACGCGGCGTGTTCGCGCGGGTCCGGCCTGTCGCGACCGACTGGCGATTCACGGTCGCCGCCGCATACGCCGCGACGTTCGTGATCGTCGCGCTCCTGAGGATCGACCCGATGACCGCCGCACGCGGAGCCGCGAACGACCTCACGTCCGCGGGCGAACGCGCGCTCTCCGAAGCGCGGGTCGCCGCGATTCACCGCTTCGACGACAGCACCATCGGCCGCGCGGCCGCCCCGATCACGAAACGGCTCGATTACCGCGTGTACCGGGCCTTCGCGGCGGGACGGGCGCGCGCGATCGCCTATTCACAGCTCGTCTACGAGAGAGTCTTCGCGGGGGCCGTCGAAGCCCTCGCGGTTTCGGCGAAAACGACAGATGTTCGGGAACCTTCCGGTCCTCTCCGACGTTCCTGAAGACAGGTGGAAACGATGAACGACGCCAGCATGAACCCAGAACCCCCGACGCCTCCTTCGCTCGCGTCCGCGCCGCCGCCTCCTCCGGTCGCGTTCGGGGCCTCGGTGCCGAATCCCTACCCGGCGATCCTCCCGAAGAACCCCGGTGCCGCGGGCGCTCTCGGAATCATTCCCGGAATGGGCCACCTCTACCTCGGCCTCTACCAGCGCGCCGCGATCCTGTTCGGCATCTGGGTCCTCTTCATCACGATGGCGGACCACTCGCGCGGTCCGTTCCCCGGAATCGCGATTCCGTTCTGGATGGTCTTCTCGATCATCGACGCGTCGCGGCAGGCCCGGGCGATCAACGCGACGGGGCGCCCCGAGTCCAACATCCTGGGCTCCGACGAGCCCGTGCGCGTGAGCGGCAGTCTCACGGCGGGCGTGCTGCTGATCCTCATCGGGGGTTTCCTGATCCTGGACCGCCTCGTCACGATCGACCTGTCGTTCCTGAACGACTGGTGGCCGCTCCTTCTCGTGGCCTTCGGCGGATGGCAGGTCTACCGTCACTTCCGATCGAGGCCCGAGACGTCCTGACGGCGCCGACGGCGCAAGAGCGCCGAATCCCCTCGAGTCCCTGGGCCGGCCCGACGACGGGCCGGCCTTTTCGTTTTCCCTTCTCGCTTCCAGCTCGGCGGTCTTGCGAGGGCGACACTGTTCCAGAGACCGTGTCAGGCACAGTCCTGACACACGGGCTGCATTGCCGGTGAAGGCGTAAAGCCTTTGTTCGCAGCGATCTCCGGATTCTCCCAGCCGTGCTCCGCGCGGTCCCCCGGTTGCAGGTTGTCCAGGTGCGACAGCGCTCGCAAAAGACAATCACGTGCAGAAGCCCCTCCGCCTCCTAGCCCTCGCCGCGGCCGTCCTGGCCGTGGGCGGGTCCGTCGAGACGGCCCGCGCAGAGGTTCGTCCGGAGGCCCCTTCGTTCCTCCATGAGGCGCGGAGCGGAGAAGTCTGGATCACCGAGCCCACTCTTGCGGTCCCTCCCGCCCGTGCGGCCCGGCTCGAGCGCAAGGCTCTCGTCGCGGATCCGACGCCGCCGAGCGCGCCCGCGAATCTCTCCGGATCGTCGTCGGGCCTCTTCCTCGTCGAGGCTTCCTGGTCGGACGCGACCGATCCCGAGTCCGGAATCCGCGACTACTCGTTCGCGCTCGGAACGGGAACGACGCCGGAGACCGAGGCGAACGCGCGCGGCTGGCAGTCGAACGGAACCGCGAAGAGCGCCAAGATCAACGTCGTCCTGGCCCAGGGGACGTCGTACGTTCTGAGCGTCCGGGCCACGAACGGCGGCGGCCTGTCCGGCTCCGTTGCGCACAGCGCTCCCTTCACGGCGGCGCCGAGGACATACGGAGACGCCGCGAACGAGATCTCCTTTTCGATCGCACCCGTGGGCGTCGCCGCCGACGGCGGCGAGGCCGCGGGCTGGCCGTCCGCGAGGGCCGCGGAGCTCTCGCGGTTCATGGACCTCATGCTTCCCGTCCTTCGCGACCTCTACGGGCCTCCGTCCACTCCCTACACGGTGCGACTCGTCCGCGACCTGAGGTACACGGCGTCGGCCGTCTTCTTCTCCTCCACCGACGAGATCCACGTCGGCGACACGGTGACCTACCAGCTCCTGACCCACGAGCTCGTCCACGCGTTCCGCCGCGACCAGATCCTGAGCAGCGGCCCCACGTGGCAGTTCGACCCGACCCTGAGCGGCTTCGAAGAAGGTTTCGCGCAGGCCGTTTCCTACGCGGCGATGACCGAGTTCGCGAAGAGAAACCCATCCTTCGGGCTCCTGCAGCGCGTCTATCAGTCCAGCAACGAATGGGACTACGACTTCCAGAACGTGCCCGAGCTCAGGACGCGGGACTTCTGGAGCGATTCCGGCGGCATGCTTCTCTACTGGACGCGCTACGAAATGGCGGCCGCCGCGATCACGAAGATCGAAGTGGAGCACCCCGGGTTCCTGCGGGCGTTCAACGCGGAGTACTTCCGCCGCCTCACGGCCGACGCGCACCTCGCCGTGTCGCGCGACCTCGTGAAGGACATCGTGAGAACCGTCGCCCCTGCGATCGAGGGGCGGCCGGCGTCCCAGTGGATCGACCAGCAGAACGTCTTCGACTGCGCGGATCACCCGGGCAAGAAGGTATGGCTCTCCACGCAGCACTACCCGGCGCCGGCGGACTACTTCATCTTCAACCGTGTCTTCTTCTACGAGACCTTCCCGAACGGCTCGGACTGGGCGGCTCCGAACGGAACCGGCGGCTACTCCTACTACGGCCTCAACGGCTCGTCGGGTGCCGCGACGCTCTTTGCGAGCGGCGGGGGAACCGTTTGGCAGAGCCCGCTCCGGATCGCGCCTACGGACAATCCGCCGGTCTACAACGGCTTCGGAAACGAGAACGTCAATCTCACGACTCAGGCCACGAACCTCCCCTGGCCCGGAGGCGACTCCTCGAGGTTCGCGACGAATCTCCTCCCCTGGGGCCTCTACCGCCTGAACGTACGGTTCACGTCGGGCGCCGCGCTCGTCGCGAGCGATTCCTACCGGGTCGTCGGCGCGCCGATCCGCAATGCGACCGGGATCTTCGGCGGGATCGTCGGGGGGAACGGCGGCTCGATCACGCTGAGCCACAGGAACCACCCAAAAGAAGCACCCGTTGCGGTCGTGAATGGCGTCTTCCTGGCGACTCCTTCGTGGGCGAGCCAAACCCACCCCGAAACGGGTTCCGTGGACTCCGATCCGGGCGTCCTCGACGTGACCTACGTCGACGCGTCCGGAAGCACCTACACCGACGTCCGGACGATCGGGTACGGCAGCTCGCACGGCAACCAGACGTTCCTCTTCGACGTCACCCGCATGACCCTGACGTCGGGGACCGCGCCCTCGATCTTGTCCCAGCCCGCGAGCCGCTACACCACCGCCGGGCAGGCCGTCCAGTTCGCCGTCACGGCGGCCGGAAACCCGGCTCCCGCGTATAAGTGGCAGATCTCGACGGACGCGGGCGTCTCCTTCTCGAACGTCGCGGACGGCGCGACGACGTCGGGCGCGCGTTCACCCCTGCTCACCTTCACCGGCGTGACGGTCGCGCTGTCCGATCTGAAGGTCCGGGCCGTCGCGACGAACGCGTTCGGCTCGGCGACGAGCGCGATCGCGTCCCTGAGCGTCACGCGTTCCGGGCAGAGCGCGTCGTCCTTCTACCCCGTCCAGCCGTGCCGGGCCTTCGACAGCCGGCACGCGAGCGGGCCCGACGCCGCGGCCCCGGCGCTCCCGGGCGGCGCGTCGCGCGTCTTCCCCCTCGGCGGGCGATGCGGCATTCCGGCGACCGCGACGGCCCTGTCCGTGAACGTGACGGTCACGCAGCCGACCGCGAACGGCTCTCTCGCCCTCTATCCCGGAGACGAATCCGTGCCGCTCGCGAGCACGGTCTCCTTCCGGGCCGGCCAGACGCGCGCGAACAACGCGCGGATCAAGATCGCCGGCGACGGCAGCGGCACGCTGGGCGTCTCGAACGGCGCGACCGGCGCCGTGGACTTCATCGTCGACGTGAACGGCTACTTCGAGTAGCGGCTTCGCAGGACGCCGCGCACCGGCGACCGCTCAGTCTCCGAGCGACGTGACGAGTACGATCGTCTTCTCGAGGATCGCGCCGGATCGCGGATCGATCATCCGGTCCTCGACGTCGATCTCCAGCGCCCCGTCGGCCCTGTTCCACCGCGCGGACCTTCCGCGGCGCCCCGCCGCCTTCGCCACCGCCGCGGCATTCGCCTGGATCGCCCCGCTCTTCATGCCTTCGACGAGATCCGCCTCGAGGTTCCGTTCCGCGAAGATGAAGCGCGAGTCCGGGAGCTGCTTCTCGTAGGCAGCCACCGTCTCGTCGACCGACTTCGCCGTCGTGAAGACCGCGATCCGGAGCTTCCCGAGCCGCTTCTTGAGCTCGGCCTTCTCGGCGGCGCTCCGGGTCGTGTCCGCGTCGAGGCGCGCGACCGCGCTCCGGGTCTCCGCGGCCGCACGGTCCGTGAAAAGCTGCGTGAGCACGGGGTCGATTTCCCCGCCCGGCGGGAACGGGACTCCCGGGATCGGCGCGGCCGGGGACGCGAGAACGAGCGAGGACCACAGGAGGCCGGAAGCGAGCGCGCACGAAACGGTCATCTTCACGTCCCCTTCCTCCTTATTCTAGTGTCCGCGCCTCACGTGCGGGACTTGACGACGATCTCGGCGGGCTGCCCGGCGACGTAGCGCAGGGAGCACTCGGCGAACCCTTCACAGCGGACGCAGATCCCGTCCCGGTCGCCCTTGAAGTCGACGGGCTTGCAGATGTTGACGCCCGGCACTACGAGCGTCGCGAGCTCGGACGCGAACTCGCGCTGGCGCGGCGGCGGATCCCCGCCTCCCAGCATCGCGCGCCTGAGGTCCTCGACTTTCGGGAACAGCTCGCGGTTGCGCCGCTCGAGAACGGAGTCCTCACGCACCGCACCGGCGGTCTTCACGGCGACCACGGCGAGCTTCGCGGCCTTCTTCGCGCGCCAGGCGCCGTGGTGGCGGATCCAGAAGAACAGGAAACCCGCCCCGGCTCCCGCGACGCTCACGAAGCCCGAGGCCGGCCTTCCAGCGAGGATCGCCTGGAGGAGCCCCCAGGCGAGACCCGCGGCGGCGAGCCACGCGAGCCACTTCACCTTGACGGGGATGACGAAGAACATCAGGAACTGCATCTCGGGAAAAAGGTACGCGTAGGCGAAGAGCAGTGAGGCCCCGGTCAGGACGCCCCCCGAGAGGAGGACGCTTCCCGTGACGAGCGCGGCAAGCGACGCTCCGAGAGTGGACACGAGCCAGAACACGGCGAACTCGCCCGTTCCCCATTCCACCTCGAGCGCGGTCCCGAGGATGTAGAGGACGAGCGTCCCGAAGAACAAGGCGAAAGGCTGGCTGTCGAGGAACTGGTACGTCACGAACGTCCACGGCCTCTCGAGCACCGCTCCGGGATCGAACCCGAAGAGCGTGAACGTCCTTACGGGATCCATCTTCACGAGGAAGAAGAAGATGAAGTGGAGGCCGCAGAGCGGTGCCGTGAGCCCGAGCTTCGGCGCGAAGAGGTCGTTGCGGCCGGGGAGGCTCATCCGCGCCTCCCGAAGCGCTTCTCGAGCTCCTCGTGCGAGAACGAGAGGAGGATCGGGCGGCCGTGCGGGCAGGTCCAGGGATCGCGGCAGGCCGTGAGATCGAGAAGAAGCCGCGCGGCCTCGGAAGGTGCGAGCCGGTGGTGGATCGTGATCGCGCCCCGGCAGGCGAGCGAGGCCGCGAGGACCTCGCGGCGCAGGGCAGGCGGCGCCGCGGCACCCTCGGGCAGGTCGGCAAACCTTCCGAGCATGTCGCGGACCGCGGGCCAGACGGACGAGGCCGGGGTGTCCGGCGGCGCCGCCGAGATGAGGAACGTCCGGCCCGACAGTTCCGAGACGGCGAAGCCCGCGTCCCGAAGGAAAGCTTCCGAGGACGACAGGAGGACCGCCTCGTCGGGGGTCGCCTCGAAGACGACGGGTTCGAGGAGGCGCTGGGAGACCGGCGCCGCGGACTCGAGCCGCGCGAGAAACCGCTCGTACCGGACGCGTTCGTGCGCGACGTGCTGGTCGACGAGTACGAGCCCGTCTTCGCCCTCGGCGACGAGAAACGAATCACGGTACTGCCCCAGGAGCCGGAGACTTCCGAGAGGAGAAGAAGAGAAGACTTCCTCTGAATGGGAATAGAAAGAGGGGGATGGGCCGGGGGGGATCGCTTCGAGGAGAGCCCGAGTGCCGGCACCCGCGCCATAGCCGGTCGAGCCCTCGCTCAGCCGGAGCGGCGGGGGTCCCCCTCTTCCACCTTCGAAGAAATCTCCTCTTCTCCCCGTCTCCCTCCCCGACCGGAACGCGTCGCCCTCCACCGCGACCGCGCCCTTTCCGCCCGTGAGGCCGGCCACGAGACCGCGATGGACGATGGAATGCACGGCATTCGGATCCCGGAAGCGGACCTCGAGCTTCTGCGGATGGACGTTCACGTCGCAGAGGCCGGGATCGCACGTGAGGAAAAGCGCAAAGGCCGCGTGCCGGTCCGAGCGCAGCACCTCGCGTGTCGCGAGCGAGACCGCATGAGTGACGGTCGCGTCCTTGATCGCGCGGCCGTTCACGAAGAACCACTGGTGCGCCCGGGACGGGAACGTCGTCGTGGCCGGAGTGACGGCGCCCCTCAGCGTCATCCCCGAAAAGGCGAAGTCGAGATCCAGCGGACGCACGGCGGCCGCGAGGCCGAGGACCTCCCGGAAACGCGCCGAGACATCGGCAGCCGCGGGCAGGTCGAGGAGGAGCCGCGCGCCGGCACGCAGCGTGAACGCCGTTTCCGGCCGCGAGAGCGCGAGGGTCGAGACCGCCTTGACGACGGCGCGCAGCTCCGCCTCGGCGCTCTTCTGGAACTTCCGGCGGGCCGGCACGTTCCCGAAGAGATCCTCGACGACGACGCGCGTGCCTTTCGGGTGGCGCGCCGGCGCCACGCGCGGCGGTGCGCCGCGGTCCGCGACGACCTCCGTGCCGAGCCCGGACGCGTCTTCAGACGTCGTGAGGACGAGCCGCGAGACCGAGGCGATGGACGGAAGTGCCTCACCGCGGAACCCCATCGTGCCGATCCGCGTGAGGTCCTCGAACACCTGGATCTTCGAGGTCGCGTGGCGCTCGAGCGCGAGCCGCGCGTCCTCGGGGCTCATGCCCGAGCCGTCGTCCGAGACCTCGAGCCTCACGATCCCGCCGCCCTCGATCTCCACCGAGATTCGCCGCGCTCCGGCGTCGAGCGCGTTTTCGACGAGCTCTTTCACGGCGGAGGCGGGCCGCTCGACGACCTCGCCCGCGGCGATCTGGTCGACGAGGGCGTCCGGGAGAACGCGAACGGGCACGGCGAGATGTTAGCGGCTTTGCCCCACGGCCGGACGCATCGCCTTCTCGACATCCGCGAGCTCACGGGGTGCGGTGCACGTGAGGCACTCCGGGCCCCGATCCGTCACGAGGACGTCGTCCTCGATCCTCACGCCGATGTTCCACCACTTCCGGTCCACGCCCTCACTGTTCTCGGGAATGTAGATGCCGGGCTCGACGGTGAAGACCATCCCGGGCTTCAGGGTCGTCATCGCGGAGAAGTAGCGCGTCCAGCGGTCCCTCGGATCGGCCCACTCGTAGCTGCCGGCGTCGTGGACGTCGAGGCCGAGCCAGTGCGAGACGCCGTGGGGAAAAAACGCCGCGAAGGATCGCGAGCTCTTGATCTCCGTGGGCGTGCCCGTCAGGAGTCCGAGCTTGAGGAGGCCCTCGACGATGACCTCGTACGAAGCGTCCTGCATGTCGTGTTGTTTCGCACCAGCGACGGCCTTCGCGATTCCGGCCTTCTGCGACGCGAGAACGATCTCGTAGATCGCCTTCTGCTCGGGCGAGAACGTGCCGTTCACCGGATAGCTGCGCGTCACGTCGGCGGCGTAGAGGCCGTACTCGCACGCGGTGTCGTTCACGATGATCTCGCCGGCCCGCATGACGCGGCTCGCGTCGGGGTAGTGCAGGATGACCGAGTTCGGGCCCGAGGCGACGATCGGCGCATACGCCATGCGCGCGCCGCCGCCGGCGAGACAGCGCTGGACCATGGCCGCCTTGAGGACCCCCTCGTTCACGCCCGGGCGTGCGAGGGCGAGCGCGGCCCGGTGCGCTTCGACCGAAAGGTTCGACGCCTCGCGGAGAATCGCGATTTCGGTCGCGTCCTTGACGAGCCGCATCTGCTCGACGAGCGGCCCGACGTCTGAAGCCGGCAGCGCCTCGGTGCCGTCGGCCGCCAGCGCCTCCCAGCCGGAGATGAGCTTCTCGCGGAACGCCCGGTCGTGCGCGTCGAGATAGAAGAGCGCCTTCGCGCCCCAGAGGAGGGAACGCAAGTCCTTCCGGAACTCCTCGACGGGAAAGGCGGCTTCGGCCCGGTAGTCCGCCTTCGCACCTTCGACACCGGCGCGGCGGCCGGTCCACCTCTCCTCGGTCCAGTTCTTCGGCTTGACGAAGAGAATGTAGCGCTTGCCCTCGGCGGCGGACGGGCGCAGGACCGCGATCGCGTCCGCTTCCGCGAATCCCGTGAGGTACCAGAAGCTCGAATCCGGGCGGTACGCGTCCGCGACCTCGGCTTCCGGCTCGGCGGGCCCGCGCAGAATGACGACGGCGCCCGGCGGCAGCTTCGCCGCGAGGGCCGCCCGATGCGCAGCGAACCACTCCGCAGGGGGCGCGGACGGCCCGGCGAGAAGAGCGGCGGACGACGAAGCCGCGGCGAGAACGACGAGTGCGATCGGGATGCGCATGAAACCTCCGAAGGGTTCCGGCAGTTTAGTGGAAGGCGAGGGACGGCTCAGGCGGCGACCGGCACGCCCTTGACGCGCGCGATCAGCGCGAGCGCCTCGGGCAGGTCGCGTGCGATCCGGACCTTGTGGCGCCCCTCGACGTCCGCCTTCTTCAGGAGCGCCGCGGGCTGCGCCTGGAGGCCGATGATGACGGCCATGCAGCGGTGCTCGCGCAGCGTGTCGAGGGCGCTCTCGAGAGCCACGAGGCCGGTCGAGTCGATCGTGGGAACGCTCTCGAGACGGAGGACGACCGCCCGCGCGCTCTTGTCCACGACGCCAAGCGCCGCCATCGCCTTCTGCGCGGCGCCGAAGAAGAGCGGCCCGTCGATGTCGTAGAGGACGATCCCCGCGGGAAGGGGCCCGGTCGACGCGAGCGCACCGCTGTCGAGGATCCTCGATTGCGTGACGGACGCCATCCTCCGCATGAAGAGGAGCGCGGCGAGGACGACACCGACGGAGACCGAGACGACCATGTCGATCGCAACCGTGAGGACATAGCAGGTGAGGAGGATCGCGACGTCGCTCTTCGGGGCTACGCGAACCGTGTGGGCGAAGAACTTCGTCTCCGACATGTTCCACGCGACGAGGAGGAGAAGCGCCGCGAGAGACGCCATCGGGAGATAACCCATGAGCGGCGCGAGGAGCAGCACCGCCGTGAGGACCGTCACGGAGTGCACCATCGCCGCGACCGGCGAGCGCCCCCCCGACCTGATGTTCGTGGCCGTGCGGGCGATCGCTCCCGTGGCGGGGATTCCGCCGAAGAACGGGGTCACGATGTTGCCGATTCCGAGCGCGAACAGCTCGGCGTCGGGGTCGTGACGCGTCGACACCATTCCGTCCGCGACCACCGCCGAGAGGAGCGACTCGATCGCGGCCAGCATCGCGATCGCGAACGCGCCTCGCGCGGCCGTCCGGAGCATCGCGAGCGTGAGCCCCGCCTCTGCGCCTTCGGGCACGGGTGCGTTCCAGGGAAGGATCGGCCGCGGGGGCAGGCGGGGAATCCCGTGGACGGCGACGCCGTCGATCACCGTCGAGAAGCGCGTCTCGATCGTCGCGACCGAGAAGGCGGGCACGTTCCGGGCGAGGAGGAGCGCGGCGACGGCGGCGAGCGGCAGGGCGACGAGGGGCGCCGGGACGCGGCGCGTGAGGCGCGGCAGCAGGAGAAGAAGGGCAAGCGTGCCGAGACCGATCGAAAACTCCGACAGCGACGCAGAGCGCCGGGCGAGCCACATCGCCTGCAGCCTCTCGATGAAGTGCTCGGGACTGCTCGTCAGCTTCAGGCCGAGGAGGTCCTTGAGCTGGAGCGTCGCGATGACGGTCGCGATCCCGGCCGTGAATCCCGTCGTCACGGGATGGGGGATGAACTGGATCAGCTTGCCGAGGCGCAGGAGCCCGAACGCGACGAGCATGAGGCCCGCGAGAAGACCGGCCGTAAAGAGGCCGGCATCGCCGAAACGCGCATAGATCGGCGCGAGGATCACGACGAAGGCCGCCGTGGGGCCGGTGACCTGTGTCCGCGAGCCTCCCAGGGAGGCGACAACGAAGCCCCCGACGATCGCCGTGTAGAGGCCGAAATGCGGAGGGGCGCCAACCGCGATCGCGAGCGCCATGGAAAGCGGAAGCGCGACCGTCCCCACGACGGCGCCCGCGAGGGCGTCCTTCCGGAACTTGTCCCACCCGTAACCCTCCCGGAAGACCGCCCTCAGGGCCGCCGCCGGCATGTCCTTGAAAGACACCGACTCGGTGCCGGCCTGGTAACGGGTCAGAGCCACGAAACGACGATATCAGGGCGAACCGCGCGGCTCGGCCGGGGGAAGGCCCCGACGGGAACTTTCGACGTCTCGTTTCCGTATAACGGGAGACGAGGTCTCGTATGTCGAAGAAGGTCAAATGGATCCTGACGTCCGCCGGCGTCCTCCTCCTCGCGGGGGGAGGCGTCGTTTTTGCGTCTCGCGGCAAGGACAAGAGCAAGGAACCCGAGCCGCCGCCCTTCCGGGTGGGCAAAGTGCAGGCGGAGGACCTCCAGGTGAGCGTGCGCGAGGTGGGCGTCGTCGACCCCGAGACCAAGGTCGACGTGAAGTCGGTCGTCTCGGGCCGCGTCGTCTCCCTGAAGGTGCGCGACGGCGCCGTCGTGAAGTCCGGGGACGTCCTGGCCGAGGTCGAGCCCGACGTCACGCAGGCCCAGTCCCTGTCGGACGTCCGGGCCGGCGTCACCCAGGCCGAGGTCGCCCTGAGGGACAACGAGCGCCAGCTCGCCTCGCAGGCGCGGCTCTTCAAGGACGGGCTCATCGGCGGCGAGACGCTCAAGGACTTCGTCACGAAGCGCGACCTCGCGGCCGAGAACGTCAAGGCCGCCCGGCAGCGCTACGAAATCGTCGAGGGGCACGGCATTCCGATCTCCGGAGACGCGCTGACGCAGCGCGCACGCGTCACGAGCCCGATGTCGGGCGTCGTCATCACGAAGGGCGTCGAGCTCGGCGAGACGGTCACGTCGGGCGTGTCCTCGTTCAACGCGGGGACGGTCCTCTTCACGGTCGCGGACCTCAAGAGCCTCCTCATCCGCGTCAACCTCAACGAAGTCGACATCGCGAAGGTCAAGGTCGGGCAGCCCGTGCGGATCACGCTCGACGCGTACCCGCAGAAAGTGTTCACGGGGAAGGTGCGCTTCGTGGCCCCGGCGGCCAAGCTTCAGGACAAGATCAAGGTCTTCCCGGTGGAAGTCGCGCTCGACGAGCTCGGGGACTCCTACCGCACGGGCATGAGCGCGAACGTCGAGATCCTCGGCGAGAAGCGCGAGAAGGCTGTCTCGATTCCGCTCGAAGCCCTTCAGCGCGCGGATGGCAAGACCGTCGCCTACCGCCTCAAGGCCGATCTCAAGCCACAGGCCCTCAAGGCGGCCAAGCAGGGACTCAACGGCCGCGGCAAGTACGTGTGGCTCTCGGACCACTGGAAAGACTATTACGACGCCGTTCCGGTCGCGGCGGGCATCGCCACGCTCGAGCGCGTCGAGATCCTCTCGGGCCTGAAGGGCGGCGACCAGGTTGCGCTCGAGGACCCTACGAAGAAGAAGGTCGAGAAGGACGACGACAACTGACATGCGCTCCATCATCGAGACGCGCGGCCTGACGAAGGTCTTCGGCTCGAACGGCACGGCCGTACACGCGCTTCGCGGAATCGACCTGACGGTCACCGCCGGAGAGTTCGTCGCGCTCGTCGGGCCGTCGGGTTCCGGGAAGTCGACGCTCATGGCGATCATCGGCTGCCTCGACTCGCCGACGGGCGGCTCGTATGCCCTCGACGGAACGAGCGTCGAGGGCCTCTCGGGCGCCGCGCTCGCGCGCATCCGGAACGAGAAGATCGGGTTCATCTTCCAGAGCTACAACCTGCTCCCGAAGGCGTCCATCGCCCGCAACGTCGAGCTCCCGCTCCTCTACGCCGGAATCGGCCGCAAGGAAAGGCGGAAACGCGCGCTCGAGCTTCTCGAAAAGGTCGGCATTCCCGAGAAAGCGAACGTCCTCCCCGGTGTGCTCTCGGGCGGCCAGCGCCAGCGCGTCGCGATCGCGCGCGCGCTCGCGAACAAGCCGGCGCTTCTCCTCGCCGACGAGCCCACGGGCGCGCTCGATTCGAAGACGGGCGAGGAGGTTCTCGCGCTCTTCAAGGAGCTTCACAAGCAGGGAAACTCCGTCGTCCTCGTAACGCACGACCCGCACATCGCTTCGCTCGCCGAGCGCCGCGTGGAGCTGCGCGACGGGCTCATCGTCTCGGACGTGTCCGAAAAACAGGCGGCCTGATGTTCAGCGGCGCCTTCCGCGAGCGGCTGGCGGGCTCGTGGGTCGAGATCAGGGAGAACCTCGGGCGCTCGACGCTGCAGACGCTCGGCGTCATCCTCGGCGTCGCGTCCGTGCTCGGCGGCTTCTCGATCTCCGACAGCCAGCGCCGCCGCTCGGACGAGCGGTGGATGAAGCTGGGCGGAATGGATCGCCTCAACGTCCAGCCCTCCGAGGCGATCCGCGACGGCCAGCCGACAGCGCTCCAGGCCGCGAACCTCGGCCTGAGGAACGAGGACGCGAGCGAAGGGAGCGACCTCGACGCCAAAGCCGTCTCCGGCGTCATGCAGCAGAAATTCGCCCGTGCGCGCGTCCGCTCGCCGTACGCCGACCAGGACCGCCAGCTCACGGGCATCGGGGGCGACTACATGGCCCTGAACGGCTACGCGATCGAGAAAGGGCGCGCGTTTGCCTCGGAGGACTTCGAGAACGGCCGTCCCGTCGCGATCCTCGGCGCCGAGGCCGCCGCCACGTTCTTCCCGACCGGCGACGCCGTCGGGCAGACGGTGCGGCTCGGCGACATCCCCGTCACCATCATCGGCACGTTCACCGAGAAAATTTTCCGGTGGCGCGACGGCCAGGGAAACCAGTTCGCGTGGCGGAACCGGATCGTCGCCGTGCCCTCGACTCTCGTCGCCACGCGCATGCAGGGCGACCGCTGGCAGCGCGTGGACCGCGTGGCCTTCCGCATCCGCGACCTCGGCGCCATGAAGAAATTCAGCGAAGGCCTCGCCGCGATCCTTCGGGGAAACCACCGCCAGCAGGAGGACTTCCGCATCGACGACATCGCCGCGCGGATCCGCAAGAGGCAGAGCCAGGGCGACGTCTACAACATGATCTTCATGCTGTCCGGAGTCCTCTCGCTCATCGGCGGCGGCATGGTGAACGTGAACATCCAGATGGCGACGCTGAAGGAGCGGGTCCGCGAAGTGGGCGTCAAGATGGCGATCGGCGCTTCGGGGCGCGAGGTGTTCAAGGAGTTCATGACCGAAGCGCTCCTCCTTACCGGCCTCGGTGCGCTCGCGGGGTTCGCGGGGGGGATCGCCTTCTCCAAGATCATCACGTCGTTCCTCCAGATCAAGCTCTACATGCAGCCGTCCAGCTTCGCGTGGGCCTTCGTCCTCGCCGCCGCCTTCGGGTTCCTGTTCGCGCTCTACCCCGCCTGGAAGGCCAGCCGCCTCTCGCCAATGGAGGCTCTCCGCTATGAGTAGCGTCGCGGCGCCGCTGCCGGCTGCGATTCCCGCGGAAGGCCGGCACCTTCCGCTCGGAGCCCGGCTGGGCCTCTTCTGGGAGGTCATCACGGGAGGGCTCGTCGAGCTCTGGGCCCACAAGCTGCGCTCGGTCCTGACCCTGACGCTTCTCATGCTCGGAGTCTTCGCGCTCGTCGTCATGACGTCCGTACTGGACGGCGTCCTCGACAAGGTCGGGACCGGCTTCGCGGGAATGAGCTGGGACGGCACGGTCGTGATCCAGCCGAAGACGCCCGAGACGACCGACGAGCAGAAGCGGTTCGCGATGAGCCCGGGACTCCGCTACGAAGACCTCGCGCGCGTGACGGCGGCGAATCCCGCGGTCGTCGCGTTCCTCCCGCGCGCCACGAAGCGCACGAGCGTCCGCGTCGCGGGCGGCACGGAGCGCATGTGGGTCACCGGCCTCACGCCCGATTACGCGCTCCTCATGAACCGCCCGATCGCGTCGGGCCGCGGGCTGACGGACGACGACCGTCGCCGCCACAGCGCCGTCGCGGTCGTGGGCTCGACGCTCGGAGCGAAGCTCTTCGGGGGCGCGGACCCGATCGGCCGCGACGTCCTCGTGGACGGCGTGCCGTTCCGGATCGTCGGTCTCCAGGGTCCCGTCCAGATCTTCAACGAGGAGATGTGGCTCGACTCGAACGGCATCATGATTCCGCTCGAGACGTACATGGACCGCATGGACGCGGACCACAAGCTCACGCAGGTAGCCCTCAAGCTCCGCAAGCGAAGCGATCTCGCGGACGTGTCCGCGCTCGTGCTCGGCCGGACGAAGCAGGCCCATCACGGCATCGAGGACGTCGAGATCAAAGACCTCGAGTCCGAGGCTGCGAAGAGCTACGCCGGATTCATGGAAGAGATGCGTGGCTGGCGTGTCGTGCTCTCGAGCCTCGCCGCGACGGTGCTCCTCGTGGGCGGCGTCGGCGTCCTCTCGGTCATGCTCATCTCGTTCTCGGACCGCCGGTTCGAGATCGGGCTCCGCAAGTCGCTCGGCGCGAGCGACGGCGAGATCCTCGTGCAGTTTCTCCTCGAGGCCTGCGTCCTCGCGGCGCTCGGGGCGAGCGCCGGCACGATCGGCGGGGCTGTCTTTTGCCGCGCCCTGTCGCCGATGTTCCCCTGGGGACTCGTCGTCAATCCGATGGGCCTCGCCGTGGCGTGGGCCGTCGCGATCGGCCTCGCGCTCGTCTTCGGCCTCTACCCGGCGATCCGCGCCTCGCACCTCTCGCCCATGGAGGCGATGCGCTGAGACTCTAAGATCGGCGCATGGCCTCCCGTCGCCGACGAAACGTGCACCCCGTGAATGCCCGGACGCTGCGCGCCGCGGCAGAGAGGCTGCGCCGCGGGGAGCTCGT
>JBBQRP010000023.1:0-57204 GCA_038214715.1 Thermoanaerobaculia bacterium
TTGGACGGCAGGACGCCGTCGGAGACGAGCATCGAGGCGGCGCGGGCGTGATCCGCGACGACGCGGAACGGCGCGTCCTCGACGACCATCCCACCCGCATACCTCTTCCCGGAGATCTCCTCGATCTTCCCGATGATCCCCACGAAGAGGTCCGTGTCGTAGTTGTTGTTCTTGCCTTCGAGAATCGCCGTGATGCGCTCGAGGCCGGCGCCGGTGTCGACGCTCGGCTTCGGAAGCGGAGTCTGCTTGCCTGACGAGTCGCGGTCGAACTGCATGAAGACGAGATTCCAGATCTCCATGACCCGGTCGCCGTTCCCGTTCGGCGTGGTGTCGCCGGGGACCGACGGCCCCTGGTCGTAGTGGAGCTCCGAGCACGGCCCGCAGGGGCCCGTGTCGCCCATCGACCAGAAGTTGTCCTTCTCTCCAAAGCGCGCGATCCGCTCCTTCGGCAGGTACCGGCTCCACAGCTCGGCCGCCTCGTCGTCGGACGTATACACGGTCGCCCACAGCCGCTGCGGGTCGAGGCCGTAGTACTCCTTCGACGTGACGAGCTCCCACGCGAATTCGATCGCGTCCTTCTTGAAGTAGTCGCCGAAGGAGAAGTTCCCGAGCATCTCGAAGAACGTGTGGTGGCGCGCGGTGTAGCCGACGTTGTCGAGGTCGTTGTGCTTGCCGCCCGCGCGGACGCACTTCTGGGACGACGTCGCGCGCGTGTAGGCCCTTTCTTCTCGGCCCAGGAAGAGGTCCTTGAACTGGTTCATGCCCGCGTTCGTGAAGAGGAGCGTCGGATCCTCAGCCGGAACGAGCGACGAGGAAGCCACGCGCACGTGCCCCTTGCCCTCGAAAAACGAAAGAAACGTCTCGCGGACCTTCCGGGAGGTCCAGCCTTCAGGATTCGTCATCGATCGGATCGCCTTTCCTCTTGAGCGCCTCGAGGATGGCGCCGGGTGCGAACCCGCGCCTCGCGAGGTGGTCGAACAGTTTCTTCGACCGTGCCTGCCGCGTCAATCCGGCGGGAAGCGTGCGGTCGCGCCTCTCGAGCGCGGCGCGCAGGGCACGGGCCTCGTCCGCCGGATCGAGGGACGCGAGCGCCGCGTCGGAGTCCACGCGTGAGACTCCTTTTCCGGCGAGCTCGGACGCGATGCGCCCGCGGCCACGGCCGGTCCTCGAGCGCCACGAGGCCAGCGCGGTCGCCGTCTTCGCATCGTCGAGCCAGCCTCGTTCCTCGAGGTCGTCGAGGAGCGTGCGGACCTCCGGGCGCTCGAATCCCTTGCGGATGAGCTTCTGCTCGAGCTCGCGCCGCGTGTGCGCGCGGCGCGCCAGCAGGGAGATCGCGGCCTGGCGGGCCTCCACCTATCCCGACTGGTTCGAGAAGTCGAACGGCGAGTCTGCATCCTGGGGGCTCATGGCGTCCGGCGATTCGAGAGATGCCTCCATCTGCTCGTTCGCCATGTCCGACGTGGACTGAATTCCCTGGATCTTGAGCTTGAACTCGTTCGGGTTGCTCGAGCGGCGGATCGCCTCATCGAGCGTGATGAGGCCTGTCTTGTAAAGCTGGAAGAGCGACTGGTCGAACGTCTGCATCCCGTACTGCGACGTTCCGGCCTTGATCGCGTCGTGGATGTATTTCGTCTTTTCCTTGTTCTCGATGCAATCTCGAATGTAGTTGGTCGCGATCATGATCTCGACCGCCGGCACGCGGCCGAGGCCGTCCGCGCGCGGCAGGAGCCGCATCGAGCACACGGCCTTGATGACCGCCGAGAGCTGGAGCCGGATCTGCTTCTGCTGGTGGGGCGGAAAGACGGAGATAATACGGTTGACGGTCTCCGTCGCATCCATCGTGTGGAGAGTCGACATGACGAGATGGCCCGTTTCGGCCGCGACGAGCGCCGTCTCGACCGTCTCGAAGTCTCGCATTTCGCCCACGAGGATGACGTCGGGGTCCTGCCGGAGAGCCGCCCGGATCGCCGACGCGAACGAGCGGGTGTCGACCTCCAGCTCGCGCTGGTTGATGATCGACTTCTTGTCCCGGTGCAGGAATTCCACCGGGTCCTCGATCGTCATGATGTGCTCGGCCCGCGAGGAGTTGATCTGGTCGATCATCGCCGCGAGCGACGTGGACTTCCCCGAGCCAGTCGTCCCGGTCACGAGAATCAGCCCGCGCGTTTCTTCGCAGATCCTCTCGAGAACGGGCGGGAGGAGCAGGTCGCGGATCGTCAGGATGCGGGCGGGAATGACGCGGCAGACCATTCCGACCGTGCCGCGCTGCTGGAAGATGTTGCAGCGGAAGCGCCCGAGACCCGGCACCGAGTACGCGATGTCGATCTCGAAGTTGTTCTTGAATTTTTCCTTCTGGCGCGACGACATGATCGAGAACGCCATCGCGATCGTGTCTTCCTGCATGAGACGCTTGAGGTCGACGAGGGGAATGAGCTCGCCGTCCACCCGGATGATCGGGTGCGCGCCTACCTTGAGGTGGAGGTCAGACGCCTTCCGCTCGACCGATATCTTGAGCAGGTCGTTGATGTGCATGAGCGCCCTCCAAAGGCCACTGGAATTCCAGCAAGGATAGGCATTTCAGGCACTTGGGTCAACGGATGCGAACCGTTCTCACTCCAACCGGAGTTATAGTCGCGAGCGTTCGAGGAGGGGTCATGGCAGACGATAAAGACCGTCCGAACGCCGCGGGCGGATTCACCCGCCGCGGGCTCATCAAGGGGCTCGCGACGACCGCGGTCGCGACGGCGACGGCGGGCGCCGCGGCCCTCGCCGAAGAGCGGGCGAAAGCCGAGGCCACCGCCGGAGGGGGACTCGCCGTCAGCCTCACGCTGAACGGCTCCCCGAAAAAAGGAGTCTTCGAGACCCGGACCACGCTCGCCGAAGCGCTGCGGGATACGTGGGGTCTCACGGGAACGAAGATCGGCTGTGACCGCGGAGCCTGCGGAGCCTGCACCGTGCTCCTCGACGGCATCCCGGTGAATTCGTGCCTCACGCTCGTGCACGACGCGGAAGGGCGCAAGGTCACGACGATCGAGGGGCTCGGCTCACCGGAAGCCATGTCGGACGTCCAGCGGGCGTTCGTCGACGCGGACGCGCTCCAGTGCGGGTTCTGCACGCCCGGAATGGTCGTTTCCTGCTCGGCTCTCCTCGCGAAGAACCCAAAACCGACGGAACACGACGTCCGCGAGGCCGTCAGCGGCAACCTCTGCCGGTGCGGGACGTACCTCGGCGTCTTCGCCGCGTGCGCGTCCGTCGCGGGTAAGGGGGTGGCCCGTGGCTGAGACCAGCGCGAAGACGAAGATCCGGGTCGGCCTCGCGGGAAAGACGACCGAGATCGAAGTCGTCCTTCCACCCGGCGATCCGGTGCCGTACGACGCAGTCGATCGTCCGCTGACCGGAAAGCGCCGGGGCCGCCTCGACGGCCCCGAGAAGGTGACGGGACGCGCGACGTACACGCACGACGTGAACCGCCCCGGAATGCTCTACGGTCGCATCCTGCGTTCGCCGTACGCCCACGCCGACATCGTCTCGATCGACACGTCGAAGCTCGACGCGATGGGCGTCGTCTGGTTGAAGCCCGAGAAGAAGAAAGTCCGGTACCACGGTGAAGCGGTGCTGGCGCTTGCGGCGTCGAGCCAGGGACTGGCCGACGACGCACTCGCGGCGGTCGGCGTCAAATACGACGTGAAACCCCACACCGTGAGGCTCGTCGACGCGATGCGCGACGACGCGCCGCTCGTCTTCGAGAGGCCCGTCGAGGAAAAGCGCTCCGCCGGCGACGCGCCGGCGGTGGGAGGCGCCGTCGCACAGCACGGCAACGTCCGCGGGCCGAAAACGTCGGGCAAGGGCGACGTGACGAAGGGGTTTTCGGAGTCGGACGCCACGCTCGAGCTGACGATGACGACGGCCGTGCAGACCCACGTACCCCTGGAGACGCACTCGCTTTTCGCGGAGTGGGAGGGCGACAGCCTCAAGGTCTACGCCTCGACACAGGGGACGTTCACGGTCAAGGACGAGCTCGCGACCGTTCTCGGGATCCCGAAGGACAAGGTTGAAGTCGTTTCGGAATACGTGGGCGGCGGCTTCGGAGCGAAGTTCGGCGCTGGGGACTACGGCGTCTTCGCCGCGCAGCTCGCGAAAAAAGCGGGCAAGCCCGTGAAGATGATCCTCGACCGGAAGGGTGAGCACCTTGCCGCCGGGAACCGTCCGGACTCGCTCAACACGATCAAGGTCGGCTACAAGAGGGACGGCACCGTGACGGCGGTGAAGTACACCTCGGTCGGAACCGCTGGCATCGCCACGGGGACGGGTACGGGCTCCTTCGCGAAGAACGCCTACGGATTCGCGAACGTGACCGTCGACGAGTCCGATGTCTTCACGCACCTCGGACCCGGCTGCGCGATGCGCGCCCCCGGACATCCCCAGGGTGCCTTCACCGTCGAAGCGGCCCTCGACGCCGTGGCGGAGGCGTGCGGTCTGGATCCTCTCGCGGTCCGCTACAAGAACGACCCCTCCGAGGTCCGGCGCGCGGAGTGGGAAGCCGCGGCAAAGGCGATCGGCTGGTCTCGTCGTGACGCGATCACGAAGGCGAACAAGGCCGCCGCGGCCGCGGGACTGCCGCTCCGGCGCGGCCTCGGATGCGCCGCCGCCGTCTGGTACACGATCGTGAGCAGGGGCTCGCAGGTCTCGGTGCGCGTTCACAAGGACGGCGCCGTCGAGGTCGAGAACGGCGTGCAGGAAATCGGCTGCGGCATCCGCACGGCGATCGGGCTCGTGACGGCCGAGGAGCTCGGACTTCCGGTCGAAGCCGTGAGCGTCCACATCGGGAACTCGAAGTACCCGTTTGGGCCGGCCTCGGGGGGCTCCACGACGACGACATCGTTGATTCCCGCGGTCCGCTCGGCGGCGTTCCACGCCGCGCGAAAAATGGCGGAGCTCGCGGCGCCGCTCCTCGGCGCGCGGCCCGAGGACGTCGTGCTCTCGGGCGGCGCCTTCCTGGCGAACGGGAAGAAGGCCGACTGGACGAGGGTCTGCGCGCGGATGAGCGGCGAGTCGATTCTCGCGACAGGCGATCGCGCACCCGACTTCGACGGCACGGATCCACGCCTCTTCGGCGCGCAGTTCGCGGAGGTCGTCGTCGACGTCGAGACGGGTGTCGTCACCGTGGAGAAGGTGGCCGCCGCCCATACGTGCGGCCTCTCCGTCTGGAAGACCGGAGTCGAAAGCCAGATCCGGGGCGGCGTCCTGCAGGGCGTCAGCTACGCGCTGTTCGAGGAACGGGTCATCGACCTCCCCACCGGCCGGTTCATGAATCCGAATATCGAGCAGTACAAGATTCTCGGCGCGAAGGACGTGCCCGTCGTCGAAACCATCGTGATCGACCTTTTCGCGGGGAAGAACAACGCGCACGCGCGCGGCATTGGCGAACCCGCCCTCATTCCGACCGCCGCCGCGATCGCGAACGCCGTTTCGCACGCCATCGGCAACCGGATCCTGGACCTCCCGATCACACCCGCGCGCGTGCTCTCGGCGTCCCCGACTCTCCGCAGTCCGCTCCAGGCCGAGGACGTCGTGCCCGGCGCCCCGCGAGACGGGAGCGAGGTGATCGCATGAAGTCCTTCGAACGAATCCAGCCCGCCTCGTGGGACGAAGCGGCGGCCGCGCTCGCCGTGGCGAAGAAGGCCGGCGTCTCGACCGAGCCGAAGGGCGCCGGGACGGATCTCCTGGACCGCCTGAAGGAGCGGAGCGCGGCTCCGGACCGCATCGTGGACCTGCGCCGGCTCGCGGGGAACGACACGATCGAGACGTCGCCCTCGCACGTATCGATCGGGGCTCTCGTCACACTCACCCACGTCGCGGAGAAGCTCCGTGCCTCGCTTCCGGCGCTCGCGGACGCCTGCGAAGGTGCCGCGACGCCGCAGATCCGGAACGCGGCGACGCTGGCGGGCAACCTCTGCCAGCGGCCGCGCTGCTGGTACTTCCGGTCCGCCGACTTCTCCTGCCTCAAGAAGGGCGGCTCGGAATGCTTCGCGCAGAAGGGCGAGAACGTATTCCACGCGGTTTTCGGCAACCGCACCTGCGCGATCGTTCATCCTTCGGCCGCGGGCGTCGCGCTCACGGCCTACGGTGCGCGGATCGAGACCCTTTCGGCGGCTGGCAAGCGCTCCATCCCCGTCGCGGACTTCTTCGTGCCGCCCGAGACGAATCTCTTCGGCGAGAACTCCCTGGCCGAAGGCGAGCTCGTCACGCGCATCGTCGTGCCGCGGCAAGCCGCCCTCCGGTCGGCATACAGGAAGATCAAGCACAAGCAGACATTCGACTGGCCGCTCGCGGACGCCGCCGTGGCGTACCGCGAGGACGGAGGCGTCGCCCGCGACGTTCGGATCGTCCTCGGCTCCGCGGCGCCGGTGCCGTGGCGTCTCCGGAAGGTCGAAGCCCTCGTCGAGGGGCAACGGATCGACGGCGCCCTTGCGGCGCGAGCCGGGGCCGCGGCCGTCGACGGCGCGACGCCTCTCGCGCGGAATGCATACAAGCTCCAGCTCGTCACGGCGGTCGTGAGACGGACGCTTCTCGCCGCGGCCGGGCTCCCGGACGGCACCGAGAAGGCGCCGCAGGCATGAGCGACGGCTCGTTTCACGACGTCGGCCCCGATCCGCACGCGCGCTGCCGGCACCTGCGCACGAAGATGATGTCCGTGATCCAGGAGTGGGACGAGCACGCCGCCGAGTACCCGTCCACGAGTGCGGCGTACTGGTGCCTCAAGACGATGGGTCCTGTCGGGCCCGACGACGGCCCGGCGGAACTCGACGACTGCCGGGCCGGCCGGGCCTGCTATCAGGCACAGCCCTGAGCAGGGTATTCGTCTCCGGAGTTCTCCTGGCAGCCGGCGCCTCGACGCGCTTCGGCTCGCCGAAGATGCTCGCTCCGATGGGCGAAAAGAAAGAGCCCTTGCTTCGGAGGGTGCTGGACATCTGGCTCGGCGCCGGGTTCGACGACGTGATCGTCGTCCTCGGATGCGGCGCCTCAGACATTCGAGCCAGGTTCGAAGAGGACCTGCTTAGAAGGGTAATCGGGCCCGGATCAGCCGCAACCTCTTTCCGCTTCGTGGAAAACTCGGGTTGGGAGTCCGGCATGTTCTCGTCCGTGCAGTGCGGTCTCGCGGCGACGGCCGCCGGCTCGACGCACGTCGCCATCTCCCCCGCCGATCTTCCCTTTCTAAGCAAATCTTCTCTCCGAAGCGTGCTTTCCGCGGCGGCGTCCCTCGACGCGGCCGGGTTGAGCCTCGCCGTCCCGACGCACTCCGGCCGCCGTGGGCACCCCCTCCTAATTCCAGCGGCCCTCCGCGCACGGCTCCTCTCGTGGCCCGATTCCGCGCGGCTCAACCAGCTCTTCGAGGAGCCGGACGTCACGGTCCATAGCCTCGACGGCTTCGACGATTCCATCCTCCGGGACGTCGACACGCCCGCCGACCTCGCTGAAGAGCGCGACCGGCCGGCCGTTCCCCGATGAGCAGCCTCCTTCTCACCAGCCTGCCGCTGCTCCTCGAGAGCCACGGCCGCCTCGCGATGGCGACGGTCGTCTCGGCGGTTGGCTCCACGCCCCGCGAGACGGCGGCGCGAATGCTCATCCTGCCCGACGGCACGACGAAGGGAACGATCGGCGGAGGGAAGTTCGAGTCGCTCGTCGTCGCCGACGGCCGGAAGCTCCTCGAGGAGCACGGCCTCCCCTTCACCCGCGAGTACGCTTTCGTGCCGACGGGCGAAAACGCGTTCGGCGCCGTGTGCGGAGGGACAGCTTCGGTCCTTCTCGAGATCGTCGAAAAGGCGTCGCGCCTCCTCGTCGTCGGAGCGGGCCATTGCGGCCGCGCCCTGGCTCGAGCGGCTGCTTTCACGGGCTACGACGTCACCGTCGTGGACGAGCGGGCGGAGCAGCTCGACCCCGGCGCCTTTCCCGCGGGCACGAGGCTCATCCACGTCCTGGACGACTACGCGGATCTTCCCGTGCCGTCCCCGAACGACTTTGTCGCCCTCGTCTCGCGCGGCCACGTGACGGACGGACTCGCGTTCCGGAGGCTCCGCGGCGCACCGGTCTCCTACCTCGGAATGATCGGCAGCAAAGCGAAACGCAAGGCTCTCTTCGACGAGCTTCGAAGCGAGGGCTTCACGGAAGACGAGCTGAACCGCGCGAAGAATCCGATCGGCCTCGACATCGGAGCCGAGTCGCCCGAGGAGATCGCGATCGCGATCGTGGCCGAGCTGATCGCGAAAAGGAGACGAGGGGCGGCCTAGGTCGCGACGGCGGGCACGGCCGTGTAGACCGGCGTGAGCCAGCCGTAGCGATCGTCGACCCGGCCCTCGACGATGTCGAAGAAGGCCTTCTGCAGGGCCTCCGTCATCGGGCCGCGCTTGCCGCTTCCAACCGGGATGCGATCCACGGAGCGGATCGGCGTGATCTCGGCCGCCGTCCCCGTGAAGAACATCTCGTCGGCCGCGTAGATCATCTCGCGCGGAATGGTCTTCTCTTCCATCTGGAAATCCAGCTCGCGCGCGAGCTGGATCACCGAGAGGCGCGTGATGCCGGGCAGCGTCGAGGCCGAGAGCGGAGGCGTGTAGAGGCGGCCCTTCCAGACGAGGAAGAGATTCTCGCCGGAGCCCTCGGAGATGCGCCCGTTGTGGTCGAGCGCGATCCCCTCGTGGTAGCCGTTCGTGATCGCTTCCATCTTGATGAGCTGGCTGTTCGCGTAGTTCGCCGTCGCCTTTGCCATCGCGGGCATCGTGTTCGGCGCGATGCGCATCCAGGACGAGCAGCACGTGTCGACGCCCTGCTCGAGCGCATCGGCGCCGAGGTACTTGCCCCACTCGTAGCAGCCGATCGCAACGTCCACGGGGTTCGGGAACGGGTTCACGCCGAGCGTGCCGTACCCGCGGTAGACGAGCGGCCGGATGTAGCAGGCCTTGAAGTCGTTTGCGCGGACGATCTCGAGCGTCGCGTCACGGAGCTCGTCGATCGTGTAGGGAATGACCATGCGGTAGATCTTCGCGGACCAGAACAGGCGGTCGAGGTGATCGTCGAGGCGGAAGATCGCGGGCCCGCGCGCCGTGTTGTAACAGCGCTCCCCTTCGAACACGCCGGAGCCGTAGTGGAGGGCGTGCGTAAAGATGTGGATTTTTGCGTCCGCGAAATCGATCAGCTTCCCGTTCATCCAGACCTTCTTGACGTTTTCGAAGCTCATCGAGTCCTCCGTGCTGCGGGGAATCCTAACCGAATCGACCCCGGGGTCCGGCTCACATTTTCAGGCCGGATCGACCAACCGCGCGAGCGCGACGACCACGGCCGTTTCCAGGCGAAGGATGCGGGGTCCGAGAGAGAAGAAAAGAGAATGATTTGCTTTGAATAGAGCAATTTCTGCCGGAGCAAACCCACCCTCCGGGCCGATCGCAACGACCGATGCTCCGGGCACGACCGAGGCGCTCGGCGCGCCTGTGGGGTCCGCGACGAAAAGCTTCCCGTCCCCTCTTCCCCTTCTAAGAAAATCTTCGGTGCTCCTCGGTCCCTCGACGAAGGGAACCAGCGTTCTGTCGCACTGCTTCGTCGCCTCTTCGGCGATCCTCACGAGACGCGGGATGCGTTTCGCGAGCGCCGCAGCGTGCGCTCGCTGCGAGCGCTCGGCATCGAGGAGGACGAACCCTGCCGCTCCGCATTCCGTCCCTTTCTCGATCGCCCACTCGATTCGGGCCGGCTCGGCGCAGGCGAGAGCGACGACGACGCGGTTCGCAGGCTCCCCGGGGAAAGGAGAAATCGAGATTTTCTTAGAAGGTAAGAGGGCTATCGCCGCGCCGCCCCGCAGGAGGCGAGCCGCGGCGCGGGCACCCTTGCCGTCGATCGCCACGACCTCGTCGCCGTCCTTGAGGCGCCTCGAGCGCACGTGGTCTCGTTCTTCCACCTTCAAAGAAATCTCCCCGTTCTCCTCGGAGATCTCGATGAGCTCCGCCAATTCCGGCACGAGCACGCGGGGCGGCCGTACTGGGGGGTTCTCAGCCATTCGAAGAAACCCAGCCCGTCCCGAGCCATTCGTTCTCCTGGATCGAACGGACCTCCCGGAAGCCCTCTTTCCGAAGCAAATCCCTCCACTCCCTCTCCCCCTCGACGAGCTGCCCCGAGCAGAGAAGCCGTCCGCCCGGCGCGAGGAGCGCCCGGAGCGCGGGCAGAAGAGGCGCGGTCTCCTCGTGAATCATGTTCGCGACGATCACGTCGAAGCGTGCGGACCTTGCGAGCGCGTCCAGCGGGCCTGCGTACGCCGCGACGTCGGGAACGCCGTTCGTGTGCGCCTGCTCGCGCGTCGCGAATGCGGCCTCGCGGTCGAGATCGAACGCGACGACGCGCCGGGCGCCCTCGAGCGAGGCGACGAACGCGAGCGTTCCCGTTCCGCAGCCGACGTCGAGCACTCTCGCGCCTGCGAGGTTCTCGGCAAGGAGGAGACGCACGGCGAGCCGCGTCGATTCGTGGGATCCCGTCCCGAACGCGCGGACGGCGGGGAGGAACAGCCGGCGGACGCCCGGAGGCGCAACGCTCGCAAGGTCGCCGTCGTGGGGGTCGAAGAGATAGCGGTCAACTGTAACCGCCTTCCTCAATGCGGCCGACTCGGCCACCCAATCCCGGGGGATTTCTTCGAAGGTGAAAAGGCCGGAAAGTCCGAGCGCGCCGAGGCGGGACAGCGCTTCGGTCACGTCGCTCGAGTCGACCCAGATGAGGGCGCCGCCGTCGGGCGCCGCGGTTGACGAATATTCCAGGTCCCCCAGACCTTCTAAGAAATCTCCATGGTTCTCTTCGAACCTGGCGAAGACGACCGCCGGTATCTCGATGCGAACGGCGGTGCCGCCGGTCACTGGCCGACGAAGTCTTTCAGCCTCTCGAAGAAGCCCTTCTCGTCGTGCGTGGGAGTTCCCGATTCCGACCCGAAGGCCTGGGCGAGCTTCTCGACGGCCTCCTTCTGGGCATGGGTCATCTTCTTCGGTACGCGGACGGTCAGGAGCACGTGCTGGTCTCCCTTGCCCCGCCCGTCGAGGCGCGGGATTCCCTTCCCTTTCAGCGTGAACACCCTCCCGGCCGCTGTACCGACGGGTACGTCGAACGTCGCCTCACCGTGGAGCGTCGGGACCCGCAGCGTTCCCCCGAGGGCCGCGACGTGGAAGGGGATGGACCACGTGAGAACGACATCGAAGCCATCCCGCCGGAACTGCTCGTGAGGCGAAACCGAGATGAAGACGTAGAGGTCTCCGGCGCGACCTTCCCGCCTCCCCACGTTGCCCTCTCCGGTGAGCCGCAGCCGCGCGCCCTCGTCCACGCCAGCGGGAATCGCGACCGTCAACGTCCGCGACCGGCGCGTCCGCCCGTCGCCGCGGCAGTCCGGACACGGATCCTTGATGCGCTCGCCCGTTCCTCCGCAGTCCGGACAGGGGCGCGCCACCGCGAAGAATCCCTGCCGGTACTGGACACGGCCCTGGCCCCGGCACGTCGAGCATGTCAGGGGCGCGACGCCTCCGCGCCCGCCGCGACCCTTGCACGTCTCGCAGCGCTCGTAACGCTCGATCGGAAGGGACACCTCGGAACCGAAAGCCGCGTCCTCGAAGGAAAGCGTCACGTCCGCCTTCAGGTCCTCTCCCCCGCGGCGCGACGCCCTCGTGTCGACTCCCGAAGCAAATCCGAAGAGATCGCCGAGGATGTCCGCGAAGTCCACGAACTGGGTCGGATCGAAGCCCTGCGAGCCACCCGCGCCCCGCACGCCCTCGACGCCGAAACGGTCGAAGCGCGCGCGCTTGTCGGGATCCGAGAGGACCGAATAAGCCTCGGCGGCTTCCTTGAACTTCTCCTCGGAGTGCATGTCTCCGGGATTTTTGTCGGGGTGATGTTTCAGCGCGGCCTGACGATAGGCGCCCTTGATCTCCTCGGGGGACGCACTCCGGCCCACACCGAGAACTTCGTAGTAGTCGCGAACGGAGGTACTCACGGATGGCTGCCCCGTACCGAGTTCAGGCCGGTTTCTCCGCGCCGCCGTCGCCGCGGCGTTCCTTCGACTCGGGCTTGTAGAGCATCGCCTGCGTGAGGATGCGCGAAACGCCCTTCATGTCGATCATCGCGTCGTCGATGGGACCCCGGTCTTCCCCGGTCAGGACCTCGCGGGCGTTCTCGAGCGTGCGCTGCACGCGGTCTTTCTCGTCCGGCTGGAGGAGGTTTCCGAACTCGCGGAAGATGCGGTCGTTCCCCCCGATCATCCCCTCGAGCTTGTTCTTCAGCTGGCGCAGCTCCTTGCGCTTCGTGTCGACGGCCTTGTTCGCGCTCGCTTCCTCGATGATCTTCTCGATCTCGGTCTGGGAGAGGCCGCCCGCCGGATTGATCTGCAGCCCCTGGGCCTTTCCCGTCGCGAGGTCCTTCGCCGAGACGTTCACGATTCCCGACGAGTCGATCGCGAACGCGACCTCGATCTGGGGCACGCCCTTCGCGGCGGCGGGGATGCCCACGAGCTGGAACTTGCCGAGGGACTTGTTCTCCTTCGCGATGTCGCGCTCGCCCTGCAGGACGTGGATCTCGACCGTCGTCTGGTTGTCCGCGACGGTCGTGAAGATCTGGGTGTTCTTCGTCGGAATCGTGGAGTTGCGCTCGATGAGCTTCACGAAGATGCCGCCGTGGGTCTCGAGTCCGAGGGACAGGGGCGTCACGTCGAGAAGGACGAGATCCTTGATGTCGCCTCGCAGGACGCCCGCCTGGATCGCGGCGCCGACCGCGACGACCTCGTCGGGATTGATCGACCGGTTCGGTGGCTTTCCGAAGATCGTCTCGACCATCTGCTGGACCTTCGGGGTCCGGGTCTGGCCGCCGACGAGGATGATCGTGTCGACCTGCTCGGGCTTGAGACCGGCGGCCTCGAGCGCGTTCCGGCAGGGGCCCTCCGTGCGCTGGATGAGGTCCGCCGCGAGCGCCTCGAACGTGTCGCGCGTGAGGAGCTTGTTGATGTGCTTCGGCCCCGACGCGTCGGATGCGATGAACGGAAGCGCGACCATGGTCTCGAGCGCCGTCGACAGCTCGCACTTCGCCTTCTCGGCGGCTTCCTTGAGCCGCTGGAGGGCGAGGCGGTCCTGCCTCAGGTCGATGCCGGTCTGCGTCAGGAATTCCGCGAGGAGCCAGTCCATGATCGTCCGGTCGAAGTCCTCGCCGCCGAGGAACGTGTCGCCGGACGTCGAGAGCACCTCGAACATCCCGTTGTCGATCCTCAGGATCGAGATGTCGAACGTTCCGCCCCCGAGGTCGTACACCGCGATCGTTTCCTGCTTGCGGTTCTTCTCGAGGCCGTAGGAAAGGGCGGCCGCGGTCGGCTCGTTGATGATGCGAAGCACCTCGAGGCCGGCGATCCGACCCGCGTCTCGTGTCGCCTGCCTCTGCGAGTCGTCGAAGTACGCCGGAACCGTGATGATCGCTTCCTTGATCTCCTCGCCGAGCGCCTCTTCGCAGAATTCCTTGATCTCGCGCAGCGTGAACGAGGAGATCTCCTCGGGCGAATAGTCCCGGTCGCGGACGCGGATCTTCACGTCGCCGTTCGGCGCTTCCACGAGCGCGTACGACAGGTGCTCGCGCGCGTGTTTCACCTCGGCGTCCGTCATCTTCCGGCCGATGAGCCTCTTGACCGCGTAGATCGTCTGCGTCGGATTCGTGATCGCCTGGCGCTTGGCGATCTGCCCCACCAGCCTCTCGCCGTCCTCCGTGAAGCCGACGATGGAGGGGGTCGTGCGGGCGCCCTCGCGGTTTGGGACGACCTGCGGCGAACCGACCTCGACGACGGCCACGCACGAGTTCGTCGTCCCGAGATCGATGCCGAGTACCTTACCCAATGGGCGCCTCCTCATTCTTCTTCGCGCCGCGGCCCGCGGGGCTCGCCGCGACTCGGACGCGGGCGGGCCGGAGCAGACGGTCGTGAAGGAGGTACCCCTTCTGGAGGACCTCGAGAACGGTTCCCGGCGCCGCCACCGCGGTTTCCTCCCGGACGACGGCTTCGTGGACGTTCGGGTCGAATGGAAGCTCGTGGGCGGGAACCTCGCTGACGCCGTACTTCTTCAGCGTCTCGGTCAGCTGACGGGCGATCATGTCGATGCCGGCGTGGAACTCGTCGCCAGTCGCATCGCCGCGGTGCTGGAGGGCGCGCTCGAAGTTGTCGACGACACCGAGGATGTCGGCGAAAGCCTCGGAGAGCGCGAACCGGAAGTACTCCGACTTCTCCTTCTCGGTCCTGCGCTTGAGGTTGTCGAAATCCGCCGACTTCCGGAGGAGGGCCTCGCGGACGCGGCCGATCTCTTCTTCCGCGCGGATCGCGCGCTCCTTCTCCCGGGCGGCTTGCTCCTCGAGCACCGCGAGACGCGGGTCCGGGGGCGGAGGCTCTTTCGCGGCGGGGGGCGGCGCCGGCAAAGGCGCAGGCTCGGCGACGACGGCAACCGGCCGCGAGTCTTCCAGGCGGCGGTGTTTCTCTTCCACGGCTTCGATCGCGCGCTCCGCCTCGGCGAGCGCGCGGGCCACGTCGTCGCGGCTCTCCGTCTCGAGAAAGATGATGTCTTCCTCCTCGCGATGAGGCTTGCGCGGGCCGCTCACGCGGTTCCCTCCGTGAGCCGCCGGCTCACGTATCGCGAGAGCTCGTCCACGAGCGGTACGACACGCGCGTACTCCATCCGCCGCGGTCCGATGACGCCGAGCGCCCCGAGAACGCGGTCCCCGCGCCGGTAGGGTGCGGACACGACCGCGCTGCCGGTCTCGTCGGTGAACGGACTCTCCGAGCCGATGACGATCGCGAGGCCGTCGGACGTCACGCAGTCCGTGAGGAGATTCACGAGGCGTGCCTTCTCCTCGAACGCCCGGAACATGCGGCGAAGCGCCTCGAGGTCGTTCCGGAATTCGGGCTTCTCGAGGAGGGATTCCGTCCCTTCCATGTAGACGGCCTCTTCCGGAGGACGCGACTCGGCAAACGCGTGGCGGCCGAGCTCGAGAGCCCTCGTGAGCGTGCGGTCCATCCGGACCTTTTCCTCGCCCAGGGCGGCGACGAGAAGGGCGCGGATCTCACCGAGACTCTTGCCCGTGAAGTCGATCGTGAGGCGGTTCGAGATCCCGTCGAGCTCGTGCTGCGCGAAGTCGTCGCGCGTCTCGATCAGCCGGCTCTCCACGAGGCCGGTGTCGGACACTTCGGACACGAGGATCTTGCGCTCGGCCACGCGCGTGAAGTGCACGGACGCGAGAACGAAGCTCAAGGAGGCGGGCACGGCGACGACGGCGACCTCCCCCGTCAGGCGCGAGAGGACACGGGACGTCGCCTTGAGGAAGCGTTCGGCCTCGAACGGCTCGGAGGAGAGCTCCTCCGCGATCCGCGCCCTGTCCTTCTCGCTCGGGACGCGCGTCGGCATGAGGTCGCGCACGAAGGTTCGGTAGCCGAGGTCCGTCGGAACGCGGCCGGCCGACACGTGCGGGTGCGTGAGGAATCCGAGGTCCTCGAGGTCGGCCATCGCGTTGCGCAGCGATGCCGAAGACAGGCCGAACTTCCCGCCCTTCGTGAGCTGGCGGGACGACACGGGCACCGCACTTTCGATGTACGCGACGATCACCGAGGCGAGAACCTCGCGGGATCGCCCGTCCAAACCCCTGAATTCGTCAGCCATCGAGGCGCAAGATCCTCCTGCTCCCTGCACGGTGCCGCCACCGGACCGGGAAGCCTCATGATAACAAAGAGATCCGTCCCCGGTGTAACATCGACTGCCCTTCAGGAGGTCGGCCGGACCCTTTTTTATGGTTTTCTTCAACTACGCAACGATGCAGATGGCGGCCAAGATCGTGTACTACGGTCCCGGCCTCTGCGGAAAAACGACGAATCTCCACGTGATTTACGGGCGCACCGCTCCCACGTCGCGTGGCGAGATGGTGTGCCTCGAAACGGAGACGGACCGGACGCTCTTTTTCGACCTCCTGCCTCTCGACGTCGGCGTGATCGGCGGATTCAAGACCCGCCTGCAGCTGTACACCGTTCCCGGACAGGTTTTCTACAACACGACCCGCAAGCTCGTCCTGAAGGGAGTGGACGGCATCGTGTTCGTCGCCGATTCCCAGAGGCCGATGCGGGATCCGAACATCGAGAGCCTTCGCAATCTCCGCGAAAATCTCGCCGAGATCGGGATCTCGCTCGACGCGACGCCCCGGGTTCTCCAGTACAACAAGCGCGACCTCCCGAACATCCTGACGATCGACGAGATGAACGACGCGCTCAACGCCGACCGCTCCCTCGAGTGGTACGAGTCCTCCGCGACGAACGGGACCGGCGTCTTCGAGACGCTGAAGGCGATCTCGAAGCTGACCCTCCGCTCGCTGAAGGGGCGCATGTCCGTCGAGCACAGGCGCCCGACAGTCGTCGCCTCCTCGCCGACTCCCCTTCCCCAGCCCGTGATGTCGACGAGCGCGGCGGCGTCGGGCATCACCGCAGCGATCGACGCGATCGCGAACGGGCCCCAGTCCTCCGGTTCGGCAGTCGCGACCGTCCTCGACCCCAAGGACCGTTCCGATTCGACGATCTCGCGGCTCAAGCGCTTTCAGGAGACCGCACGTCAGGAGACGCGCGAGGCCGACGCGCGCCTCGCCCCCGCGGAAAGCTCCGCACAGCTCGCGGCGCTGACGTCGGCAGAGCTCCCCGCCGTCACGGCGCCCTTCGACGCGGCGCTCGCGAACGTCGACGACACAGCCGGCGAAGTGAGCTTCGCGGAGATCGACCCTCCCGGCGACGAGGCCCACAACGATTCCTCCGCCTCCGTCAAGCACGTCCGCGTGCGATCGAACGTGGACATCCTCTCGGAGCTGGAGAAGTTGCGGAAGGTCGCCACGCAGAAGCCGGCGCACACCGCGGCGTCGAAGAGCAAGAGTGCGGTCGACGTCTCGCTCGACGACCTCCTCGGATCGACCCGGAACCACAAGAAAGACGTGGCGCAATCCTTCGACGTCGAGGTTCCCCGCGACACGCTCGCCCGGACCCGCCACGTCACGATCGCCCTCTCGTTTGGAGACGAGGGCGGTACCACGCTGGGTTCCGAGAAACGATTCGACGTCGACTTCGCGGGCCTGAAGGACATCCACAAACTCTTCCTCTCGCTGAAGTTCAACGTCAAGGCCGAATGAAGACCGGGTCGATTTCGCTTGACCTGAGCGGTCCGGTTCGCGTCCACTCGTCTCGATGACGACCCTCTTCCGGCACTCCGGCCGGGCCATGCGACTCGTGACCTCGGTCTTCGTCCTCGTGCTCGCGGGCTGCGCATCCGAGCCGAGGCAGGCTCAGCTGGCTGCCCCGCCGGTCCGGGACGAGCCCGCCGCCAACCAGGCCGCCCGCAGTCAGGCCACCGACCTCTTCTACAGCGGCAAGGCCCTCGCTCTCGCGGGCGAAGCCGAATGCGCCCGGGAAGCCTTCCGGGACTCGCTCGAGACGTTTCGAGCCGTCGCACGGCCCGCGAACGCGGCGGATCTCGCCTTCGCCGGGGAGCTCTTCGACTCGATCGCCCTCTACCGGCCGACGATCGAGGCGGGCCGCCACGCGGCCGAAGCCGAGCGGCCTGCGGCGGAAGACCCGCGAGACAGCCTCGTCGCCACGGCCCCGGTCCCGTCCGTGGACGAAATCGAGAAGGCGAAGACCGAGATCGCATCCGCTCCACAGGGGACCGGCTTCGACATCCCCGTTGTCGTGAACGACGCCGTCCTCAAAGCCGTCGCGTTCTACCAGTTTCGGACTCCGATGGCCTTCGCGGCCGCGCTCAAGCGGAGCGGCCGTTACATGAACGTCATGCGGGGCGTCCTCCGGGAAGAGGGGGTGCCCGAGGATCTCGTTTACGTCGCGATGATCGAATCGGCCTTCAAGTACCAGGCTCACTCCCGGGCCGCCGCCCACGGTTTCTGGCAGTTCATCCCGGGGACCGGAAAGCGCTACGGACTGAAGAGAAACGCGTCGTTCGACGAGCGCAGCGATCCGGTCAAGTCGACCCGCGCCGCGGCCGCGTACTTCCGGGACCTCTACGAGATGTTCGGCGACTGGCACCTCGCGATGGCCGCCTACGACGCGGGCGAGGGCAAGATCCTGCGGAGCCTCCAGCGCACGGGCGCGCGCGATTTCTGGGAGCTCTCCGCGGGCAGCTCGCTCCGGCGCGAGACCCGCGACTACGTGCCGTTCGTCCTCGCGACGGCCCTCATCGCGAAAGACCCGGCGCGGTTCGGATTCGACGTCGTCCCCGATCCGCCTCTCGCGTGGGAGACCGTATCCGTGAAGAAGCCCGTCGACCTCGCGCGGGTCGCGGAGATCACCGGCAACGCCCTCCCCGACCTCCAGCTGCTCAATAGCGAGCTCAGGACGCGGAGCACGCCGCACGGGGTCGCATCGTACGAGCTTCGGGTACCCGCGGGAACGGCGGCGCTCCTCGCGCCACGCCTCGCGGCTCTCCCGTCGGCGCCCGCCGTCGCCGAGAAGCGGATCGTCGTCAAGAAGGGCGAGACCCTCCAGAAAATCGCGCGCCGCGCCAGAGTCTCGATCGCCGAGCTCTGCGACTGGAACGACCTGCCGCGTACGGCACGGCCGCGAAAAGGCACCGTCCTCGTCGTCCCGACGAGGCGCGGACCCGTCTCCCACGACGCGCGCGTCTCCGCGACGACCTCCCCGAAAGGCGAGATCCGCGGCGTTCCGACCCCGGCCGCGGCCGTGACGCGCGCGTCCGACGTGGGACCTTTCACGACCGTCCCTCCGACGGCGGAACCCGCGCGGCTCGTCCGCGTACCGGTACCGTCCTCCGTGACGATTCCCCAGGAAGGATTCGCCGACGTGGCTCCGGGCGCGGGCGCGATCAACGCGTCCACTCTCTCTTCCCGCGGACGCGCCGCGGGTGCGCGTTCCCATGTCGTCCGCCACACCGTGAAACCCGGCGACACGCTTTACGCGATCGCCTCGCGCTACGGAGTCACCGTCGACGAGATCCGGCGCCAGAACCGGATCCGGTCGCCGCGCCTGCTCCGGGCCGGCCAGACGCTCGTCCTCTCACTCGCCGCCGTGAACTGAGGGCGGTGTGACCGTCGCCCGCGCGTACTCCGCGACGGTGTCCGGCCTCGAAGGCCGAACGGTCGTCGTCGAGGTCGCGATCGGAGCGGGACTCCCGGCGCTCACGATCGTCGGCCTTCCGGACGCCGCCGTGAAGGAGAGCCGAGAGCGCATCCGTTCGGCGCTCCGGCACGTCGGTTTCCCGGTGCCACCGAAAAACGTCGTCGTGAACCTCGCGCCCGCCGATCTCCCGAAGTCGGGTACGGCGCTCGATCTCGCGATCGCGCTCGCGATTCTCGCCGCGAACGGCGACCTGCCGCTCGATGCTCTCCGGCACGTCACGCTCGTCGGCGAGCTCGCCCTGGACGGCGAGCTGCGCCCGGTGCCGGGCGTTCTCTCCTTCGCGGAAGCCTCGAGACGGGACGGACGCACGCTCCTCGTGCCTCTCCAGAACGCCGAGGAGGCCGCGGCGATCCCGTCGCTCCCGGTGTTCGCGGCGCCTCACCTGGGGGCCGCGATCGCCCACGTCCTCGCGCGCGAGGTTCTCCCGCGCGCGGCCACTTCGTCCGCGCACCCCTCGCCTTCGGGCGGCGGCCCCGATCTCGCGGAGGTTCGCGGACAGTCGGTCGCGCGGCGGGCGCTCGAGCTCGCCGCCGCGGGCGGGCACAACGTCCTCTTCTCCGGGCCTCCGGGATCCGGCAAGACGATGCTCGCGAGACGCCTGCCCGGAATCCTTCCCGCGCTTTCCCGAGAGGAGAGCCTCGAGGTGACGCGCATCTGGAGTGTCGCGGGCCGGCTTCCCGCCGGCAGCGGTCTCCTCGTCGACCGCCCATTCCGCTCGCCCCACCACGGGGCATCCGCTGCGGCCCTCGCAGGCGGAGGCGCGGATCCTCGCCCCGGCGAGCTCTCCCTCGCGCACTTCGGCGTCCTGTTCCTCGATGAGCTGCCCGAATTCCGAAGGGACGCCCTCGAGGCGTTGCGCGAACCTCTCGAGGACGGGGTCGTCTCGGTCGCGCGCGTCGCGGGATCGAAAACGTTTCCGGCGCGATTCCTGCTCGTCGGGGCGATGAATCCGTGCCCGTGCGGCTTTCGCGGCGATCCGCGACGCGCCTGCTCGTGCTCTCCCCGGGACGTCGCACGCTATCGCCGGAAGATTTCCGGACCTCTCCTTGACCGGATCGACCTCCACGTCGAGGTTCCCGCGCTCGCCGCCTCGGACCTCGGTGGCGACGCCGACGCGGAGCCCTCTCTCGCCGTTCGAAGCCGCGTCGAGGCGGCCCGCGCGCTCCAGACGGCCCGCACCGGAGACCCGCGCCTCGTGAACGCGACCCTGCCGGGCCGTCTCGCCCGATCGATCCTCAGGACGGCCCCCGAAGCCCGGGCGCTTCTCGCGCGCGCCGTCGACCGCCTCACCCTCTCGGCGCGGGCGTTCCAGCGGGTACTGCGCGTTGCCAGAACGATCGCGGACCTCGAAACCGCCGCCGTCATCCAGTCCTCTCACGTCGCGGAGGCGCTGCGTTACCGGCCTGCGCCCGAATCCGGCTGAGATCGATCTAATCGTCCAAAGTCAATAAGTTGCGTGCGGTGACATTTCTTCTTGACTCCCCTTCGGCGCCGACTAAGAATTCCCTCGCTCATCAAGAGTTCCAGCCCCGTGTAGGGCCTTGCATCAGTTCTTCCGGACCCGAGTGGAGTACAGGGGAAAGAGCGCCCGCGGAGCCAGACGGATGCCGAAAAGAGAACACACGATCATCTTCCTGCCCCACGCCAGAGCGCGTTTCCGGCAGTTCCGGGTGTCGTCGCGTCTTCTCTGGTCCCTGGGAGCCTGTTTCGGGCTCTCGATCCTCCTCGGCGTGACCTTTTCGGCGCTCTGGGTCCGCTCGATCCGGAAAAACAGCGAGGTCACCGCCATCCTGGCCGAGAATTCCGACCTGAGGTCGCGAGCGGCGCTCACGAATACGCGGCTCGAGACGATCGAGAAAATGCTCGCGGAGTTCGAGGACCGCACCCGCCGTCTCTCGATCGTCGCGGGCCTCTCGGCGGTACGCGACCCCGGCATGGGCGGCGTCGGCGGTCTCGCCGCGCAACCCGTAAACGCCGCGGACTCGGTCGACTCCGGATTGAGTGAAGCGGGGCGCCGGGGCGCGCTCCTCTCCTCGCGGCTCAAGCTCGTCGAGAAAAAGCTCTCGCTCCAGGCCGACCAGCTCGCCCTGACGCCCACGATCGTTCCCGTGGCCGGCGTCCTCACCGCTGGATTCGGGAGCCGGCCGGATCCCTTCACGAGCCATCCCGAGTTTCACACCGGGATCGATATCTCGACACCCGCGGGCAACCGCGTGGTCGCCCCGGCGGCGGGCACGATCGTGCGCGTCGGCTGGGACAAGGGCTACGGGCGCTTCGTCGAGATCGCCCACGGTTACGGGATCACCACGCTGTTCGGACACCTCCAGACGGCCCGCGTCGCAGAGGGCCAGCGCGTGAAGCGCGGGGACCTCGTCGCCCTCGTGGGTTCTTCCGGCCGCTCCACGGGCCCCCACCTCCACTACGAGGTGCACGCCCAAGGCAAGCCCGTCAATCCGCTCGACTACGTCCTGAACGCGTTCTGAGCCCCCGTACGGCGTTGGGTTCCCCGGGATTTCATCCGTGAACGCGAGAAGGGGCGAAACCAGTACGGGAACGGGCATGCCCGGAGTCGCACTCCCGCTCCTGCCTCTCCTGCTCCTCCTCGCGGCGTCCGTGGCGTCGGGGCAGAGCCCCGCACGCGTCCCGGTCGCGACGACCTCACGATTCGCCTTCTACAGCGATTTCGAGCCAAACCTTAACGACGCCCTGGTCGAAGCCGGCGTCGCGCGCCGGTTCCGGAAACCCGAGCTCTTCCGGACTGGCGCCGAGGAGGGCTGCTTTGCGAAGTTGCCCGAGGCGGTACGCGCGGGATGGGACGGAGCCGCTGACTACTACGCCCGAATCGTCTCGCCCACCGGCTCGAACTCAACACAGCGATACCTCATCCGCGCCCAGGTCGCGGGCTTCGACGACGAGCTGAAGGGCGACGCGGACCGGCAATTCGCCGCGATCGCCCGGAGCTTCCGCGGCGCCGCCGCGCCCGCATACCGGGCATGCCGCTGGCCCGCGCAGGACGTGGAGAACCGGCGCTGGATCGCGAACCTCGCGCCACGACTCCTCGCCGTCGAAAGCAAGATAGGCCCGCGGCTCGAGGAGCTCTACCGCCGGAAGTGGGCCGCCGAACCGATTCCCGTGGACGTCGTCCAGACCGTGGACTTCAGCGGGGCCAACACGATCCTAAGGGACGCGGGGCGCGGGCACGTCCTGGTGGCGATCGAGAACCCGGAGCGCGCGGCACTCGAGGTCGTGTTCCACGAGGCCTCGCACATCCTGATGGGCGGCGGCGCCCCCGTGCGTCAGGCCCTCGACGACGCCGCAAAGGCCGTGGGTCGGGCTGCCGGGCGGCGTCTGGCACGTCGTGCTCTTCTACACCACCGGCGAGGTCGTGCGCGGCGCCCTCGCTGGACAGGCGGCGCCGTCCTACACCCCGATGCTGTACGAGATCTTCGATCGAGGAACCTGGTCCGAGTACCGGGCACCGCTCGAAAGAGCCTGGCTCCCGTATGTGAAGGGCGAGACCTCCCTTCCGGACGCCGCCTCCGCCCTGATCGAGGCGATCCGGGCCTCGCCGCCACCGCACCCGAAGCCCTGCCGGAGCCGCCACCCTCCTCACCTTCTCAGAGAATCCCCGGCACCCCTCTCCTGTTAAACTTCCCGTTCTTCGCGCGAAGCGCGCGGAGCCCTCCTTACATGATCATCGACAAAGCGCTCTCCAAAGTATTCGGGACCAAGCATCAGCGTGACGTGAAGGCGATGGTGCCTCGCGTGGCCGCGATCAGTGCGCGGGAGCCCGAGGTCAAGGCCCTCTCCGACGACGCGATCCGCGAGCGGATCGCGAACATCCGCATGCGTGTTCAGGACGCCCTGAAGACGCTTCCCGAGAACATCGAGGAGAGGCGTGCACTGTCCCGCCAGGCCCTCGACCCGGAGCTCATCGAGGTGTTCGCGCTCGTGAGGGAGGCCGCCTGGCGCGCGATCGGCCAGCGGCACTACGACGTCCAGCTCATGGGCGGCATGGTGCTCCACGAAGGGAAGATCTCGGAGATGCGGACCGGTGAGGGCAAGACGCTGGTCGCGACGCTCGCCGTCTCTCTGAACGCCCTCTCCGGCCGCGGCGCGCATCTCGTCACCGTGAACGACTACCTCGCCCGCCGCGACGCGGACTGGATGGGGCGCATCTACCGTTTCCTCGGCTTCAGCGTCGGCTGCATCCAGCACGACATGCCCGACGAGGACCGCCGCGCGGCCTACGCGGCCGACATCACGTACGGCACGAACAACGAGTTCGGGTTCGACTACCTCCGGGACAACATGAAGTTCGAGCTCGCCCACATGGTCCAGCGCGGGCACGTCTTCGCCGTCGTGGACGAGGTGGATTCGATCCTCATCGACGAGGCCCGGACGCCGCTCATCATCTCGGGGCCGTCCGAGGGCGAGACGGACCTCTACTACAAGGTCGACCGGATCATCCCGAAGCTCGTGAAGGGCGAGGAGATCAAGGACAAGTACGGCAACAAGACGACGACGGGCGACTACCTGCTCGACGAACGCGCGCACACGGCTTCCCTCACCGAGGACGGCGTCAGCAAGTGCGAGCGGCTCCTCGGCGTCGAAAACCTCTACGACCCGACGAACATCGATCTCCTCCACGCCTGCCAGCAGGCCCTGCGCGCGCACACGCTCTACAAAAGGGACGTGACGTACGTCGTCAAGGACGGGCAGGTCATCATCGTCGACGAGTTCACGGGCCGCCTGATGCCCGGGCGCCGGTGGTCCGACGGCCTTCACCAGGCCGTCGAGGCGAAGGAAGGCGTCAAGATCGAGAAGGAAAACCAGACGCTCGCGACGATCACGCTTCAGAACTACTTCCGGATGTACGACAAGCTGTCGGGCATGACGGGCACGGCCGACACCGAGGCGGCCGAGTTCGACAAGATCTACAGGCTCGACGTCGTCGTGATCCCGACTAACCGCGACATGATCCGCAAGGACGAGCACGATCTCGTCTATCGGACCGAGCGCGAGAAGTTCGAGGCCGTCGTCGAGGAGATCGCCGAGAAGAGCGAGAAGGGCCAGCCCGTCCTCGTGGGCACGATCTCCATCGAGAAGTCCGAGACGCTTTCCACGATGCTCAAGAAGAAGAAGGTCCCGCACGTCGTGCTGAACGCGAAGTACCACGAGCAGGAAGCCACGATCGTCGCGCAGGCCGGCCAGGTGGCCGCGGTCACGATCGCGACGAACATGGCGGGCCGCGGCACGGACATCCTCCTCGGCGGGAACCCGGAGTACCTCGCGCGCCAGAAGGCCAAGGAGGACGAGGAGCAGTACACGGCGCTCCTCCTCGATCTCCAGAAGGAGACCGCCGAAGCCCACGAGCAGGTCATCGAGCTCGGCGGCCTCCACATCATCGGGACGGAGCGCCACGAGTCGCGCCGGATCGACAACCAGCTCCGGGGCCGTGCCGGCCGCCAGGGCGATCCCGGTTCCTCGCGCTTCTACCTCTCGCTCGAAGACGACCTCATGCGCATCTTCGGGTCCGACCGGCTGTCGGGCCTCATGAAGCGCCTCGGAATGGAAGAGGGCGTCCCGATCGAGCACCGCTGGGTTACGAACTCGATCGAGCGCGCGCAGACGCAGGTGGAAGGCCGGAACTTCGACACACGCAAGCACCTCCTCGAGTACGACGACGTCATGAACAAGCAGCGCGAGGAGATCTACCGGCTCCGCAAGGAGATCCTCACGGGCAAGCTCTCGCGCGACTACGTCGTGGCGCTCGCCGAGGACGTCTCCGAGGACTACGTCGACCGCCACTGCCCCGCCGGCAAGGACTCGTCGGAATGGAACTGGCCAGCCTTCGAGAACCTCGTGTTCGAGACGTACGGCTTCCGCCCGTCGGAGAACGGCATCACCCTGGAGAGCACGAACGCCGAGATCAAGGACGCCATCCGGAACGCAGTCAAGGAGATCTACGAAGCGAAGGAGAAGGCCGTCGGCGCGCAGACGCTTCGCGACTTCGAGAAGTTCTTCATGCTCCAGACGGTCGACACGCTCTGGAAGGACCACCTCCTCGCCCTCGACCACCTCAAGGAAGGCATCGGCCTCCGAGGCTACGGGCAGCGCGATCCGCTCGTCGAGTACAAGAAGGAGTCCTTCCAGCTCTTCGAGGCGATGAAGGAAGGCGTCGAAGAGCAGATGCTCCAGTACCTCTTCCGCTTCGAGGTCGCCGAGGCGCCCGTCGAGCGCGCGGCGCCGGCCCGGGACGCCGAGCCCTCACTCGCGGCGGCACCGGGGGCCGGGGCCTCGGGAGGCTCTTCCGCGTCCCGGCGTGCAGCGGCGGACCTCGAGAAGCGCGCGAAGCGCGACGAACAGAACCTCAAGTTCCAGGGATCTTTCGATCCGACGGCCGGCGGCGACTTCGACGTCTCTACCGTCAAGTCCTCGGGCCCGAAGATCGGCCGGAACGACCCCTGCCCGTGCGGCTCCGGGAAGAAGTACAAGAAGTGCCACGGGGCGGCCGGCGCGGCCGGCGCGATCGCCTGACCGCCGTTGTGGTATGAATCCGCATGGTGAATGAACGGGACATCCCGCTCGCCCTCACGTTCGACGACGTCCTCCTCCTTCCCGCGCGCTCGAAGATCCATCCCGCCGAGACCGACCTCAGAACCCGCCTCGCACCCGCGATCGGCCTGAATATCCCGATCCTGTCGGCCGCGATGGACACGGTCACGGAGTCGCGCCTCGCGATCGCCATGGCCCAGAACGGCGGCCTCGGCGTCATCCACAAGAACCTGACGATCGACGCCCAGGCCGCCGAGGTCGACAAGGTGAAACGGTCCGAGAGCGGAATGATCGTCGACCCCGTCACGTGCCGCCCGACGCAGAAAATCTCCGAAGCGCTCGAGGTCATGGCGAACTTCCGGATCTCGGGGGTCCCGGTGGTGGACGACCGGGGGAAGCTCGTCGGCATCCTGACGAACCGGGACCTCCGGTTCGAGACCCGCATGGACCTCCCGATCTCGGAGCGTATGACGAAGGAAGACCTCGTGACCTGCCCTCCGGGCACGACGCTCGAACAGGCCAAGGAGCTCCTCCACCGGCACCGGATCGAGAAGCTGCTCGTCGTCGACAAGGCGGGAAATCTCAAGGGACTCATCACCGTCAAGGACATCCAGAAACAGATCAAGTACCCGAACGCGTGCAAGGACTCCTTCGGCCGCCTGCGGGTGGCCGCGGCCGTGGGAGCGAGCGGCGACCTACTCGACCGCGCCCGCGAGCTCGTCTCGGCGAAGGTCGACCTCCTCGTCCTCGATTCCTCGCACGGACACAGCGAAGGCGTCCTTTCCGCCCTGACCTCCCTGAAGAAGAAGTTCCCGTCGACGCCCGTTCTCGCCGGAAACGTGGCAACGGCGGAAGGCACGCGCGACCTCGTCCGGCGGGGAGCCGACGCCGTGAAGATCGGGATCGGGCCGGGCTCCATCTGCACCACCCGCGTCGTCACGGGCGCGGGCGTACCGCAGATCCACGCGATCCGGGAGTGCGTCAAGGGCCTCGGCAAGTCGAACGTCACCCTCGTCGCCGACGGCGGCATCAAGTTCTCGGGTGACGTCACGAAGGCTCTCGCGGCGGGTGCGCACTCCGTGATGATCGGGAGCCTCTTCGCCGGCACGGACGAGGCGCCGGGCGAGACGATCCTCTACCAGGGCCGCACCTTCAAGGCGTACCGGGGAATGGGTTCGATCGGCGCGATGAAGCAGGGCTCCGCGGACCGCTATTTCCAGGACGAAGAGGAGCCGCGGAAGCTCGTGCCCGAGGGGATCGAAGGCATGGTGCCTCACAAGGGCCCCGTCTCCACTCTCCTGAACCAGCTCACGGGCGGCGTGCGCTCGGGCATGGGCCTCGCGGGCGCGGGCACGCTCCCGGAGCTCGTGCGCAAGGCCCGGTTCGTGCGCATCACGGCGGCGGGCCTGAGGGAAAGCCACGCGCACGACGTCATCATCACGAAGGAAGCACCAAACTACCGGCGGGAAGAGATCTAGTCCTCTGAGCGGTCCGGGCCCGACCTCGTTCACGGATCACTTCTCGGGCCATTCCGCCGACTACGCGCGATACCGTCCGACGTATCCGAAGGAGCTTTTCGAGGCTCTCGCGGCGCTCGTCACGCGCCACACGCTCTGCTGGGACGCCGGCACAGGGAGCGGCCAGGCCGCAGGCGGCCTCTCCGAGCATTTTGCGGAGGTCATCGCGACGGACGCGAGCGCAGAGCAGATCGCGAACGCGGAACCGTATCCGGGAGTGACGTACCGCGTCGCGCCGGCGGAGAATTCCGGGCTGGAAGACGCGTCCGTCGATCTCGTCACTGTCGGCCAGGCCGTTCATTGGTTCGATCAGGAAAGATTCTTCGATGAGGTCAGGAGGGTTGCGGTTCCGGGGGGCGCCATCGCGGTATGGGCCTACGATCTCTTCGAGGTCCCGGAGTCGGCCATCGTGGAGGAGGTTTTTCACGCCTTCCACGCGTCCGTCGAAACGTACTGGCCGCCCGAGCGTGCGCTCGTCTCCCGCCGCTACGCGAATCTCCGCTTTCCATTCGAAGAAATTCCGTTTCCGCTCATGACCATGACGGCCGCATGGGACCTTTCGCGGACGCTCGGATACGTGTCGACCTGGTCGGCCGTGAAGGCGTTTCAGAAGGCGACCGGCGAAGATCCCGTTGCGATGCTGGCGCCCGAGCTCTCGGCCGTCTGGGGCGACCCGGCCGCCGCGAAGTCGATCTCCTGGCCACTCGCCGTGCGCGCAGGGCGGATCGGATAGGACTCAGATGAAAGACACCGAACGGACGTTCGAAACCGGCGAGCCGCGCTCCGGACCTGAGATCGTCGCGGCCCTCGAGCGGCTTCACGATGACTCGCAACGCTACATGTCCGCGCTTTCCCCCTCGATCTTCTCGCATCCTCAGGGCCCGAAGTGGGCGCCGGCCGATCACGTGCGCCATCTTTCGAAGTCGAGCCGCGCGCTCATCTCGGGGCTGAGTCTCCCGAATCTCGCACTCGGCTTCATGTTCGGAAGAAGCCCGGATCCGTCCCGATCTTTCCCGGTCGTCCGCGAGGTCTACCGGGCGCGGCTTCAGATAGGGGGTTCCGCGGGCAGGTTCGCGCCCTCGGCCCGCCCCCTGCCGGCCGATCCCGGCGCGTGGCAATCGGAGGTTCTCTCTTCCTGGAGCAAAACGGCGTCCGCGCTTCGCGGCGCCGCCACAGGGTGGGCGGAGCCGGCACTCGATCGCTACAGACTGCCTCATCCCTTGCTCGGTCGCCTCACGGTCCGCGAGATGCTGTTCTTCACGCTGTACCACGACGCGCACCACCTCAATCTCGTCGCGAGCCGCGTCGAAGCCGCGTGACTCTGGTCGCCCCTGCGAAGCTAAGGCGAGTACCCTGAGACGTGGACGCTCTCAAGCTCCGCGGCGTCCTGTTCGCGATCCTCGGCCTCGCGTCGGTCGCGGCCGCCGTCCGAACCACGCGGTTCAACTTTCTTGCGATCGCCGCCGGGCTGCTTTTCTTCCTCCTCGCCGCGACCTCGCTCAGTAACGCCGGACGGATCGCCGCGTCCATGCGGCACGTCGTCGGGAAAGCCGTCCGCGTCCAGATCTGGGGCGAGGCGCTTCCCACGGCAGGCGCCTCGCTCATCGTCCACTCCATCCTCGCGGCCTCCGCGGGGCTCCTGCTCTTCCTCAAGGCACCTCCGGACGGACCCCGGATGATCCTCAAGGTGGCCCAACCGACCTCCTGGCGCCTCGAAGGCGGAAACCTCGAGATAGACGCTGCTCGCTACGTCTCGTTTCGCGGCGTGAAGAAAAGGAAGATAACCGGCAAACCGGCGCTTTCCCTCACGATCGTGGCGTGAGCGACACCGAGGGAATCACGGCGCTTTCCCGAGGAGGGATTCCACCGCGGCCTCGATCTCTTTCTTCAGCTTCGTGAAGCGCGCCCCCGTCGCCGGTCCATCGAAGCCGGCGTGGATCTTCACGATGCGATGCTGCCGGTCGAGGAAGAGCGTCGTCGGGTAGCCCTCCCAGCCTTCCAGCGGACGCGTCGCGGGAGACGTCGGTGCGTCCTTCGTCGTGCCCGCGAGAAGGATCGGATGCTTCGTGCCGAACCGCTCGACGAAACGCCTCACCTGGCGGCGGTTCCGCTCGACGTCGTCCGTGTACTCGAACGTCAGGGAGAGGACGGCGAGGCCGCGCGGACCGTACTTCGCGTCGAGGTCGCGCAGGAACGGGGCCTCGTCCGCGCAGTTCGGACACCACGTGCCCATGAAGGCCACGATCATCGGCTTGCCGGCGAACCGCGCGTCCGACGTCGACACGAGTCGGCCCTCGACGTCGGGGAACGAGACGACGTACGGGGCTGCCGGATCCCGGGGTTTCACGATGTCGAAGGAGCCGGGCAGGAACGTCTCCGTCGCGGCCGTGCCCAGCCTCTTCCCCCGCCACGACACGGGCGGATTCGTGCGCGAGCGGTATTCGCCGGCGAGCGTCCCGTCCGGCAGGAGCTCGCCGTCGAATCGATAGACGTGGACGCCGTCGAAGACCGTGAGCACGAGGAGCTCGCCGTCGAACGTGCCGTGGAGCGCGCCGTAGTCGCCCGTCGTCGACAGAAACGTTCCCGAGAGGCCGCTGCCATCCTGCCGGAGAACGCCCGTCAGCTTCTCGGTCTTCTTGCCGTCGATCATCTCGACGCCCCAGCTGCCCGCGACGGAGCGGGCCCCGGCCGCGAGCTTCACGACGGGCGGGGGCTTCCGGGTCGCCCGGAACGGGACCTCGGCGAGCCCGGCCGCGACGACTCGTGTGTAGCCGCCCTCGAGATTCTCCCCCTTCATCACCGCCACGATCTTCGCGTCGTAGTTCGCGAGCTCCAGCGTGAGTTTCTTTCCGTCCCAGGCGGCCGACGTGAACGCGAAGTCCACGCGGTCGTTCACGAGCACGGCGGAAAGGCCAGAGCCCTTCGCGGAGACTCTCAGGTCGAAGAACACCTCGTGCCCCTCCGAGGGCACGAGCGCCGCGTGCCAGAGGCCGACGGGCGCACCATCGGGCGGTGCAGAGAGGATTTCTCTGGAAGGTAAGAGGGCCAGAGCGGCTGCAAAGAGAAAGGAAGCCAGGCGCATGCATACCAAACGCTGGCGCCCCCCGGTTTCTCCCATTTCTATGAAATCCCTTTCTTCAGCTTTTCCCGCAGCGCCCGGATCGCCTCGGCGCGCGCCTTCAGGTCCTTCTCGCGGCCCTCTCCGGCCGGCCGATAGTAGTTCCGGTCGGCAAGCGCGTCCGGAAGGCAGGAGAGCCCGGCAGTTTTCTCCTCGGTGTCGTGCGCGTAGCGGTAGCCCGAGCCGTAACCGGCTTTCTTCATGAGCGCCGTCGGAGCGTTCCGAATCGCAAGCGGCGGCGGCTCGTTCGGCCTCTCGCGAATGTCCGCAACGGCTTCGCCGTAAGCCGTATAGAGCGCGTTCGACTTCGGCGCGAGCGCCATGTGAACCGCGACTTCGGCGAGCGCGAGCGCCCCCTCGGGCATCCCGATGAAGTGAACGGCCTCTTTCGCGGCGACCGCGAGAGTCAGGGACGACGGATCGGCAAGGCCGATGTCTTCAGACGCAAACCGGACGAGGCGGCGGGCGACGTAGAGCGGGTCCTCCCCCGCTTCGAGCATCCGCGCGAGCCAGTAGAGGGACGCGTCGACGTCCGAATCACGAAGCGACTTGTGGAGCGCGGAGATCAGGTTGAAGTGCTCTTCGCCGGACTTGTCGTAGAGGAGGACCTTTCGCTTGAAGAGATCCTCGAGGACGGACACAGTCAACCCGGGGAGCTCCACAGCGGCAATCGCAGACGCGTCGGCGTTCTTACCCTTCGAAGAAATCCGAATCGCTTCTTCCGAGAGCAGCTGGGCAACGGCGGCCTCCAATGCGGTGAGCGCCCTTCGGGCGTCGCCGTCCGCGAAGCGTCCTAACCATTCGAAGGAATCTTCACTCACCGCTACGGCCGCCGAGAGGCCCCGCGCGGGATCCGCCAGTGCCCTCTTCATCAACAGAATCAAATCTTTCTCTTCGATTGGCGGCAGAATGACGACCCGGAGGCGCGACAGCAGCGCTCCGTTCAGCTCGAACGACGGGTTCTCCGTCGTCGCGCCCACGAGGACGATGTCGCCGGCTTCGACGAAAGGCAGGAAGGCGTCCTGTTGCGCGCGGTTGAAGCGGTGGATCTCGTCGACGAAGAGAAGGGTTCTCCGGCCACGGCGTTTCGTCCGCGCCGCTTCTTCCATCACCGTGCGGATCTCCTTGATACCCGACACGACGGCCGAGAAGCCGAGGAAGCGCGCCTCCGTCTTCGAGGCGATGATGCGTGCGAGCGTCGTCTTACCGCTGCCCGGCGGGCCCCAGAAGACGAGCGACGGGACGCGGTCGGCGGCCAGCGCCCGGGCGAGGAACGAGGCCTCCCCCACGAGGTCGGGCGGCCCGGCGACTTCCGAGAGATCCCGCGGGCGCATGCGCTCGGCGAGCGGAGCGTCCGCGCTCAGGCTCTCGACGGACCCGGACTGCGCGGGCGCCTGGCGCTCGTCGTCGACCTCGTCCTCGAAGAGGTCGCCAGGCGAAGACGTCACGCCCCTCCGCGCGCCTTGGCCCGCTGCTCGATTTCGGCGGAGAGCCGATCGAGGGCCGGGATCTCGGGGTGCGCCTTCTTGAGGGCGGCGAGAATTCCGAGAGCCTTCTTCGTCTCCCCCTTGTCGAGGCCGAAGACGATCGCCTGATTGAACTGCGCGGGCCAGTGGCCCGGATCACGGGCGACCGCCTGTGTGAAGAGGGCGAGCGCTTTGTCCGCGTTTCCCGTGTTCCGGTACGCGACACCGAGGTCCGTGAGGACGTTCGGATCGCCGTCCTTCAGCTTGAGCGACCGCTCGTACGCGTCGATCGCCTTGTTCCAGTCCTCGACGTCGTAGGCCGTGTTCCCGAGCTGGACCAGGAGGTCGGGGTTCTTCGGCTCCTTCTGGACGGCCGCCTCGAGCGCGGCGAGCTTCTGAAGGACCACCGGATCGGAAGCGAGCGACGGCTGACCTCCGCCGCTGCCCGGCAGATCGCGTGTCGCTCCCGGCCCGACGCCGGCGAGGCCGGCGTGCGGATCGGCTGGGCCCGCCAGAGGCAGACCCGTCGAGGCACCCCGGTCGAGGTACAGATAGGCGAGCGTGAAGCCCGCGAGGAGACCCAGGACGAGGAACGTCCCGCGGTCCGCCCACGGCGAGAGCCGCTGAGCCTGCGCCCCGGGACCGGCGGCCTTCTTTTCGTGGGGACGCTTCGCGGCGGGCACCTCCGGCGGGAGATGGTCGTCGCCCATTTCGGTGTTCTCGTCGTCCGTCATCTTGATTCCGTCTCCTCTTCCCGCGAAGGCTGTGCCGCCCACGTCCCCGCCACCGGACCCGACACCGGCGCCGGCGCGATCTGCGTCCCTTCCCACGTGCCCGAAATGCGGCGGACGGGAGCCGTCGTCAATCGGCCGTAGAACTTCGCATCCACGCCCCTCTCGGAGTCGATCCGTTCGAGCACGACGCGGTCGCCCACGAACGTCCCCCGGAGTGAACCATGGAAGCCCCCGTCGAGGGCATAGTCACCCGACAGGATTGTGCCGTCGAGCGAAAGGCGGTAAACGCCCCGACGGCCGCCCGGGTTCACGAAGACGTCCCACCGCCCCGTGAGCGGATCCGAGGGGTTGCTTCTCAGCGTGTCCCTTCGGCGCGCCATCTCGTCCCGGAACGCGACGAGCCGGCGGACGTGTTCGGCGAGACGCTCGCACACCGCGCGCCGGCGATCGTGCCCCGACTGGACCCGGGCCTCGGCGTCGGCCGTGGCCTGTTCGGCCTGCTCGAGCGCCGTACGGTCGAGAATGTTCTCGCGCGCGAGCCGGGCGAGCTGGTTCAGGGATGAGTTCAGGTCGGCTTCCGCGCGGACGGACTGGCTCGAGACCCGCTCGAACTCCTCGAGATCCTCGGCCACGCGCCGCCTCTCCATCTCGACGGACGACTGGAGCACCTCGAGAACAGCATCGCCCGTTCGCGAGGGCAGGTTCGCCGCCTGCGCGGGTACCGCGAAGGCGAGGAGGAGGGCGGAAACGAGGAGTGGGCGCGCCTTGCCGATGGCCATCTTCGCCACTATACGGAAATCGAATCCTCAGTATCGCCGGCCGGGAATCCTCGGACTCAGTGGCCGCGGTTAGAGCCGTTCGCGGCCGCGAGGGGCGCAAGCGGGCGTCTTTTCAGGATCGCGCGGTCGAGCGCCTTCTCGACCTCCGTGGCGACCTCGCCCTCGGGCAGGCCGTTGATCTGCGCGATCTCGGAAACGATCAGGTACCGGGCGCGCTCGTACATCTTCTTCTCGCGGAAGGAGAGCGCTTTCTGCTTCTGGACCCAGGTCAGGTTCTTGAGCACGTCCGCGATGTCCGTCAGCCGCCCCGACCGCATTTTGTCGAGGTTCTGCTTGTAGCGGCCCTTCCAGTCGCCCGTCGGCGGGAGCGTTGCGTTCTCTAGAACCCGGAACACCGAGCCCACGTCCTTGCGGCGCGTGAGCGGACGCAGTCCGATGCGGTCGGAATTCCCGACCGGAACCATCACGCGGGAATTGTTTCCGAGGAGGCGCAGCTGGTAGCAGGGAGCGGGAGAACCTTCGAGGAGGGATTCCTGAATCGTCTCGACGACGCCGACGCCGTGGTTCGGGTAGACGAGCCTGTCTCCGATTTTGAATGCCACGGAATCGCCTCCTTCGGGAAAGGGAAAAGGAGACTACTCCCCCGCTGCTCCCCCGTCAATGAACCTGCATCGCACGGAACACGATTGGTGAAAAGGTGAACGATTCCGACCGTATTTCGGGATTCAGGCGCAGGAAAGCGGGCTTCCGATCGCCGTTCGAATCCGCGCGACCTGCCTCTGATGGACGATGTCGCCTCAGCACGGTGAAGTCCGCGAGCACGTTCGCCCATTCGCGGTGAAGCGCGAGATCCTGCTCGAGGGCCCGGCTCTCGTCCTCGAGGACGGGCTCGCCCTCCCCCGACTGGCGCGATCTGGTCCGCCGCGGGCCCGCCGCGAGGTGCTCGGCGCGCTCGGCGGACCTCGCGAGAGCGCGCGATCGACTGCGGCGAGCGGCCGTCCCAGGGTTCGTGATCCTCGAGCGCGCGTGCCCACTTCTCGACAAACGCTCCGCGGTTCCTCGCTGAGACCCATTCCTGGAAGTCCCTTCGTGAGCTCGACCCCCTGCGGTGGCGGCTGCGGGCTCCGGGCTCGAAGCGGACGGACCATCCGGCTTTCCGGAGCGCCAGCGCGAAGTCCGCGTCCACGAAGTACGCGGGAAAGAACCGCTCGTCGAGGCCGCCCGCGGCGTCCCACGCGGCCGTCCGCACGAGAAGCGCGCTCGAGCCGCAGAAGTCGGCGGCGCGCGCGCGGCCGAGGCGCACGGACGACGCGACGACGCGAACGCCCGGAGCGGCGGCTTCGATGCGGGCGTCCGCGCCCTCCTCCGCGCCGTCGAGGACGACGATCGTCTCCGTCGGGATCGCGGGAGGCAGGTTCCGCTCGAGCGACCGCAGGCACTCGAAGAGGAGCGCGGAATCCGCCGCCGACGGGATCACGATCGAGACGCGCGGCGCATCGGACCGGGGAATGCAGACGAGATCTCTCAAGCCGGGCGGTGACGATAGCAAGGAGGGCTACCTTCGCCCGGGAAGGCCAGTCGAGTTACGATGGCCGACATGAACGGATCGAGGATGAGCCGCCGGTCATTTCTCAAGAGTGCAGCAGCAATCGGTGCTTCGCTCGCATGGGTCGGACCGGCTCGAGGTTCGCGTGTCCGCTGGTATGAGAAGCGTGATCTCTATCCCCAAGGGGTCGCTTCGGGCGATCCCGATCCGCACAGCGTCATCCTGTGGACGAGGCGCCCGTTTGCCCAGGGCACACGCCAGCTCCTGACCGTCGAGGTCGCCGAGGATGAGGCATTCCGCCGGGTCGTTGCGCACGCACAGGCACCGGTCTCGAGCGCCGCGGACTGGACCGCGCGCGTTCTGATCGCCGGACTCAAGCCGGCGCGAACTTACTGGTATCGGTTCACCGACACCGACGGAAACGGCAGCCGGGTCGGCCGCACGATCACGGCGCCGTCGCCGGACGATCCGCGCGCCGTGAACTTCGCGTTCGTGAGCTGTCAGGACGTCAACGAGGGCAAGCTCAACGCCTATCGCCGGATGATTTACGAAGATGAACGCGCTCCGGCCGCCCGGCAGCTCGGCTTCGTCCTGCACCTCGGCGATTTCATCTACGAGGTGGTCGAGTACCCCGATGAGGTGAAGACACGCTACGACCGCACGATCTATGAGGTCGCGCGCATCCCGGACGGCGACAAGGCCGGCAAATTCCACGTACCGCTGACCGTCGATGGCTACCGGGCCATCTACAAAGGCTATCTCGCCGATCCCGACCTCCAGGACGCTCGCGCGCGCTGGCCGTTCGTCGCCATGTGGGATAACCACGAATTCTCGTGGCAAGGCTGGCAGAGCATCCAGAAGGCCGGCAAGGCGCGGCCCGGCCAGAGCATCAAGGTCGCTGCCAACCAGGCATGGTGGGAATATCTGCCCTCGCGTTGCAAGAAGGTCGGCGGACCCTCGCTCGAAACCTTCGATCCGCCCGCGCTGACGAATGTCGCAATCGAAAAGTGGGACGAGAACGGCCTGGGCGACGAGCCAAACAACCTGGCCGCGATCAACAGCCTGATCGGCTACCGCTCCTATCGCTACGGCAAGCACCTCGACCTCATCGTCACCGATCAGCACAGCTACCGCAGCGCCGACCCGTTCAGCGACCCCGCGGCCGGAGCTTTCGGGCCGGAGTTCCCGAACATGTTTCCGGAGGACGTGGCGCGGGTTCTCGACGGCGGCCGTGCATTCAACGGCGGGAATCCGCCGGCGGAAGTCAGCTTCAATGGCGCGAATGTTCCCAATTCGCAGCGCAACGCACCGCCGCAGACGATCCTCGGCGCCGAGCAGAAAGCCTGGTTCAAGGGCCAGCTCCGCAATTCCACCGCGACGTGGAAAATCTGGGGCAATTCAGAAGGCGCACTCGACTCGCGCGCGGACCCGCAGAATCTGCCGCCGGGCCTGACCAAGGAAACGTGGCCGAAGACCACCTTTGCTTCGCTCCCCGCCGGCGATTACGGCTCGGCCTACAGAGAGCGCGCCGAGATCTACGACCTCGTGCGTGACGCAAAGATTACCGGCTTCGCGATTGTTTCCGGCGACCGCCACAGCTTCTGGGCGGGCTACGCGGCCTCGGAGCTGCCGCCCGGCAAATTCGATCCCGTAGGCCTGAGCTTCGTCGGCGCTTCGCTATCGAGCGCGGGAACCATGGAAGCCCTCGAGCACAGTTTTTCCAAGACCGACCCGCTGCGCCCGCTGTTCCTCGCCGATCGGCCGGACGGCGCGAAACCCGACTGGACGCACAACATGCTGCTGAGGCACGGCGTCCGCTCGTGCCTTGAATATGCCAAGAGCTTCGACCTCAAGCGCGCACGGTCGCTGTCCAACCCGGATCTCGCTCCGCACCTCGAGTTCGTGGACCTTGGGGGGCACGGTTATGCGAAGGTTCAGCTCACCGGCAATGAAATGCGGACGGAGTTTGTCTGCATCCCACGCCCCATTACACGAAGCGACAGACCGGACGGCGGGCCCATCAGGTATCGGGTATTACACACTGCTCCACTGTGGAAGAGCGGAGAGCGTCCGCAGCTGAAGACATCGGTGCTCGAAGGCGACGTCGGACTGGCGATGTGACGGACTCACGGGGCTCGACCATAGCGCCGGTCATGGCTTCCGGCAGCGGCAGGACAAGTCCCGCGAGGGCTGCGGTCGGCGACAAGCCAGTCGCTCCGCGAAGTGGGGCATGTCGTACTACGGCGTCGGCGACGGCTACTATTTTCAACCAGGAACCTCACACCCCGAGTGGCACCACTTTGGGGAGCAGGTCGGCCTCCACGGCGAAAACGCCGCGATAGCGCCGAGCGCTGCCGAAATCTTCAAGGCGCACGCGGGCGCCAGACGCCGGGCCCTTCGTCGAGCTGCGGCTCCCGGTAGGCAGATGAGAACAAACGAGGCCGCCGCCTACGGGATCACGCTCGTGGGCGGCGGCTCTGAGAACGTTCGTACTTGGTCAGGGAGCTCCGATGGCAGTAAATGCGAAATAGGAATCCATCGCTGTTCCCGCGCCATTGGTGATCACGACGGTGACCGCCGTGTTGCTTCCTCCGTTGAGATGGGCAAAGGTTACCGTAGCGTCGGGTGTGATCGCAACCGAAGGAATGTCACCGAATGCGGTCGAGAACGTGACTGTGTAGGTCCCGACCGAGTTTCGAACTACCGAAAAGCCGGACCCGATCACGACCGTTCCGGTGTCCGTGACCCAACCCCTGACGAGCCTGAGGGTCTGGCCACCCGTGCCGGGCTGTTTGTAGCCTGCCGCGCTGACGTACCCAGATGCGTCCCGCTTGACGATCGTATTGGCCGTATTCGACGTCGTTGCCGCGTTGGCCGCAAGCTCGGCCGAATGGACGTTTGCCGCAGTCGAGCCGCCGACGGCCGAGACGACGGTCGCGCCCTGCGTCCCCGTCACGTCACCGCTGAGACCGCCGGTGAAGCCGCTCGCGTTGCCGGTCACGTTTCCCGTCAGGTTCGCCGCGATCGTAGGAGCGGTATTGACGGTCAGCGTGTTTCCGCTCGAGGTCAGCGTAAGGTTGCTGCCCGCCGAGAGGTTGACGTAGCCGGACAATCCGTTGAGCGCCGAGACTCCGGCTGGCGCGTAATAGCCATTGGTATCGAGGACAACGTCCCCTCCGGAGACACCCAGCGCGATCGAGATGCCACCCGTGACGCTCAGAGGCACGACGGCCGCGTTAACGATGACGTCGCCTCCAAGATAGTTCAGGGTCGAGACCGGCGGGAACGTGCCGCCCTGCGGATAGAGAACGAGGAACCCGGGGCCGACCGGATTCACGGCCGTCGCATTCAGGGAGATAGCCTGCGCGTTCGCGGGGACACCGCACACGCCCGTGAGCGTGTAGCTCCGCACGGTCGCGGCGGGGAGGAAGCCGCCCGTGAGCGGAGCGCCGTTGCCGCGCGTGTCGACGAGACGACAGGGCGGCAGCGCAATAAATGGCAGGGCCGTCGGACCCGAAATGAATGGTTGCCGTCCAGAGGCAAGGGCCTCGCGGCCCGGTGCATCGGGGAGCGGCGCGACGTTCCACCAATAGGGCGGGGCGTTCCAGCTCCGGACCCTCTCCACGAGGGCCGCGTCCGGCGCCGATGCGGCGGCGGTCAGAGAGAGCAGCACGGGCAGGACGAGAAGAATCCGCGCAGGTGGTCGCAAGGGCTACTCCTTCGTAGTGTTGAGTTCCGATGGGAGCGACACGGCCGACGCTCCACCCGAACGGATTGAAAGAGAGATTCGATTGCAAGAGAGTCTATATCGGGGACTTCTTCACCGCCGCGAACACGCCGAAGCCTGTAGGCCTCGGGCACGCTCGGTTCGTGCATGCACGAAGGCCCGCGGCCTTCGGCGCCTGGATGAAGGAGCGGCAGTCACGGCAGAAGAAGTTATCGAAGCCTTCGACGTAGCGGCCGCCCGTCTGAGGCGCTCGATCGACCTCGACGATCGGCCCGAGAGTCGCGCGCAGAGGCGGGAGGAGCGGCCGAAACCGCAGCCAGCCGAGGGCGAGAATCCGCCAAACCCCAGGAATGGATTCAGCAACTGCCCCCGGGATGCTCCGGCGCCCCTATAGCCAGCACAGGGAGGACGCCGGATGACGCCGAACCCCGAAAGCCTGCCGCTGAGTCAAGCCACGGGCAAGCCTCCCGGATTTGGATTTCAGCCTCAACCGCTAAGTGGTACCGGAGGAGGGAGTCGAACCCTCACGGCCTTGTGGACCGGGGGATTTTGAGTCCCCTGCGTCTGCCATTCCGCCACTCCGGCGCACAGCGGGGAGTCTACTGCCAGTCGAGTCGGATGTTGCGGTGCAGGTGCGCGAGCGTGCATCCCGCGATCGTCCCGAGGACGTTCCAGAAGACGTCGTTCACGTCGGCCGCGCGCGTCGGCAGGAACAGCTGAACGGTCTCGATGCCGACGCTGAAGAGCGTGCCCGCGAGAAGGACGTCCGCATAATTCCGCAGCGCCGTTCGTCCCGGCCCATCGAGGAACTTCCAGAGAAGGAATGCCCATGCCGCGAACATGGCGAGGTTTCCGACGATCCCGACGATCGCGTAGAGAAACGCGTTGGAGAAGACGCCTCCGTGTCCGGCCCGCAGGGCCAGTCGCTGGATGTCCTCGAACGGCGCGAGGTTCGTTCGCACCTTGCCGCCGCCTTGCACGAGAAGCGTCACGCCGAGGAGGACGCAGGAATACGCCACGAGGAGTGCGCCCTGCGTGCCTTTGCCGACCCGATAGGTGCGGACGGGTACCCGGCTCATCCCGTCCTCCCGCCGCACGGAATCCGTTCGAGGCGGAAGACCGTCTTCATGTCGCCTACGACGTCTCCGCACACGTTCTTCACCGGGCGGCGAGCGAAGGCGCGGAGTGCCGCGAGGCGCGCGCCCGACGCGAGGCCGAGCTGCCTCAGGACCTCGACGGTCACGGCGTCGCGCCCTCGCTCGGCCCCGTCCTCGATCTTCACGGCGATCCCAACGGTCGACCCGCCGGAGACCGCGCGGGCGCCGGCGAGATCCCGGGAGACGCCGATCGCATAAACGCCTTCGGCTCCCTCCTTTGCGAGGAGCTTTCCGGAGTACGCGCGCATGAGGTTCGTCGTGAAGCGTCCCGTCCCCGCGACCATCTGCGGGGCGCCAGTCATCGCGCCCACGATCCGGCCGCGCGCCGCCCCCGCGCGGGCGGATTCGCCCCTCAATTTTCCACCGACGAGCCGCGCGTAGAGGAGAGCGAGCCTCTCGAGCGGGATCCGGAAAACGGGCACCGAGCAGCCGTCCACGGCGAGACCGATGCGGACCGCCGGAACCCCCGACAGGAGGGACAGGGTCGAAAGGATCCTCCTCTGGAGCGGGTGCCCGGGCCGCCAGTATGTCTTCGCATCCTCGCCGAAGAGGCGGCAGGCAAGGAGCATCGCGGCGTGTTTCCCCGAGCAGTTGTTGTGAAGCGGCCCCGTCGTTTCGCCGCGGAATGCCAGAGCGCGGGCGGACTCCTCGTGCATCGGCGGGTGCGCGCCGCAATGGAGGTCGGCGGGCGTGAATCCGCCCCGGGCGAGCATCCGCGCGGCCGCCTCCGTGTGAAAGGTCTCGCCCCCGTGGGACGCCGCCGCGAGCGCGATCTCCTCGGTCGAGAGCCCGAAGCGCTTCTCGCCTCCCGCCGCGAGAAACGGAACGAGCTGCACGGGCTTCGCCGAGGAGCGCAGGAAGATCTCCTCCGAAGGGTCGCCCAGGGCCGCGAGGAGGCGGCCGTCTCCCGAGACGACCGCCACCGACCCGCGATGCACGGATTCGACGCGGCCGCCGCGTCGCACCACGAGCAGCGGGACGGACTCCGGAAGCGAGCCGCCTCGCGCACCGATCATTTCGGCGGAGAGTATCCCGAACGGCGTTGACGGGACCCCGGCGCCTCCCGACAATGCTTTCGTGGTCACGTCCTCGCCGTCGCTTCCCGGGCGCACGACCGCGGTGCCGCCGCACGAAGGGTTTTTCGTGTCGGAATTCCTCGGTGAAACCGTGCGCGACGTCGCCCGCCATCCGGTCGGGAAGATCTCGGATTTCGCCGTCGCAACGAGCACCCGCGCTCCGTTCCCGCGCGTCACGGGCCTCCTGATCCGGAACCGCTTCGAGACGTTCGTGCTTCCGTGGGAAGACGTCGCGATCTTCCAGCGCAACGCGGTGAGAACGCGCCTCGTCAAGGACGATCTTCTGCACCGCCCCGCGCGCGAGGACGAGATCTTTCTCGCGCGCCATCTCCTCGACAAGCAGATCGTCGACATCAACGGCGTGAAGGTCGTGAGGGTAAACGACCTCAAGCTCGACGTCCTGTCCGGGGACCTCGTCCTCACGGCGGCCGACGTGGGCGTGCGCGGCCTCGTGCGGCGCGTCTTCGGAGCCGGCATCACGCCCCGCGGCGGCCGGCTGTCCGACGCGTCGCTTCCGGCCCGCCTCATCCCGTGGGACTCGATGCAGCCGCTGCACCCCCGCCTCGAGAGGCTCGAGACGACGCTTCCCCAGGAGAAGCTCCAGAGACTGCACCCTGCCGACATCGCGGAGATCCTGAGCCAGATCTCCGGGACGGAGCGCACGGGGATCTTCCGGAAGCTGGACGTCGAGACCGCCGCCGAGACGCTCCACGAGCTCGAGCCGGAGATGCAGGCGGAGATCATCGAGGACCTTCCGGAAGCGCGCGCCTCCGAGATCCTCGAGCAGATGCCCGCCGACGAGGCGGCGGACGTCCTCGGCGAGATCGAGGGCGAGCACGCCCGGGACCTCGTCCAGCTGATGGAGAAGGGCGCCGCCGCCGACGTCACGGAACTCCTCGTTCACGACGAGAACACGGCCGGAGGCCTCATGGGGACGGACTTCGTCACGTTTGCGCCGTCGCTCACCGTGCGCGAGACGATCCAGCGGCTGCGGCCGGTCGCGCGCGACGCCGAGGCCCTCTTCTACTTCTACGTCGTGGACCCGGAGGAGCGCATCCTCGGCGCCCTCTCGGTGCGCAATCTCCTCGCCGCCGACGACGATTCCCGGCTCGAGGACGTCATGGCGACGCTGGTGCGCTCCGTCACGCCCGGCGTCTCGGCCGACGAGGTGGCCGAGACGATGTCGAAGTACGACCTTCTCGCGCTGCCCGTCACGGATCCCGAAGGCGTCCTCGTCGGGATCATCACGATCGACGATGTCGTGGACCGTCTCCAGCCCCAGCCGCGCCGCCGCCGCAGGAGGCTTCGCTGATCGCGCCGGCCGCGGCGTCCCCTGCTCCCCGGCCCGGCGTTCGCGACTGGAAACGGCGTCTCTTGCTGTTCTTCGCGGTCCTCGGACCGGGAATCATCACGGCGAACGTCGACAACGACGCGGGAGGCATCGCGACCTATTCCATCGCGGGCGCCCACTTCGGCTACTCGCTCCTCTGGACGCTCGTCCCGATCACGGTCGCTCTCATCGTCGTCCAGGAGATGTCCGCGCGTCTCGGTGCCGTCACCGGAAAGGGCCTCGGCGAGCTCATCCGCGAGAACTACGGCCTCAGGTCCACGTTCTACCTCCTCGTCGCGCTCCTCGTCACGGACGTCGGCAACACGGTCGCCGAGTTCGCGGGCTGGGCGGCGGCGCTCGAGATCTTCGGCATTCCCCGCTGGGTGTCCGTCCCGATCGGTGCGTTCGTCGTGTGGTGGGTCGTCGTGAAGGGAAACTACAAGACGGTCGAGAAAATCTTCCTCATCGCCTGCACGATTTATTTCACCTATGTCGTGTCCGCACTGTTCGCGAAGCCCGTCTGGAAGGACGTCCTCAAGCAGACGCTCGAGCCGCGGATCGAGTCGAGCGCCGCATGGGTCCTCATGATCATCGGCATCGTCGGGACCACGATCGCGCCCTGGATGCAGTTCTACCTTCAGGCCTCGATCGTCGAGAAGCGCATCGGTCCGGAGGAGTACAAGATGTCCCGCTGGGACGTCATCGTGGGCTGCATCCTCACGGACGTGGTGGCCTTCTTCATCATCGTGGCCTGCGGGGCGACGCTCTTTCCGGCGGGGATCCGCATCGCGGGTGCCGAGCAGGCCGCGCTCGCGCTGAAGCCGCTCGCCGGGAAGTGGGCCGGAACGCTCTTCGCGATCGGCCTCGCGAACGCCTCGCTGTTCGCGGCGTGCATCCTGCCCCTCGCCACGGCGTATTCCATCTGCGAGGGCCTCGGCTTCGAATCCGGAGTCGACAAGACGTGGTCGGAGGCGCCGCAGTTCAACGCGCTCTACACGGGAATGATCGTGATCGGCGCCGGAATCATCCTCATTCCCGGAGTCCCGCTCTTCCCCGTCCTCTTCCTGTCCCAGGTCCTGAACGGGCTCCTCCTCCCGTTCGTGCTCGTCTTCATGTGCCTCCTCGTGAACCGGGAAGACCTCATGGGCAAGCACGTGAACGGACGCGTCTGGAACACGATCGCGTGGGGCACCTGCGGCATCATGATCGGCCTGACGCTCGTCCTCGTCGTGACGACGATCTGGCCCGGGCTTTTCCCGGCGAAGACCTGAGCCGTCCCGCGCCCAAGAGATACACGGGGAATTCTTTCGCGCCGTCGAGGCCGAGAAGGCGCTCCGTGTACGTGTCCTGAATCGCCGCCGTCTGGAACGGTCCTAGTCCGCGCCCGGTCGCCACGAGCGCAAACGTCTGGGCGATGTGTCCGGCTTCGATCCACACGGACCGAAGGGCGTTCTCGGAGCGGTATTTCCAGAGCGTGCGTCCGATGACGGCGGTCATGACGCAGAGAAATGCCGCGTCGCCGACCCACCGCTGACCCGAAGCCACCCGGACCGCCTCTTTTCGGAAGTTCCCGCGCTCGAGCAGTCGCAGCGCGTCGGACCGCACGTCGTAGTGCCAGATCCCTTGCGGCAGCCCCCGGACGTTCCACGCGAGGACGTAGCACTCCATCGGATGCAGTGAGCCGGCCGACGGGCTCGTCTTCAGCGTCAGGCGGCCGAGCAGCTCGGTCTCGAGCCAGCCGATCCGGGCCCATGTGGCCCTCACGAGGATCGAGAGGTCGTCGAACGAGATCGGCGTCTTCGCGAACTCCCGCGTCGTGCGGCGCGCAACGAGGAGACGACCCAGTCCGGCGCCGTCGCCGTCGGGCACGGCGGGCGACAGCGGCTTGCGGACGCCGCCAGCGTAGCGTTTGAACGGCGCGGGCCGACGCTCGGGCAGGATCTCATCGCGCACGTATTGCTCGACGTCCGTCTCCGTATCGAGAAATTTTCTGTCTCGCGTCGCGGCCGTGTAGAAAGCGGAAGCCGCGAGCCCCCGAAACGACTCGAGGCGCCGCGCACGCCGTCGCGCCTCACCCGGTTCCACGAGAAGGCCGGCGCTCCGGAGAGCCCGCACGGCCCCTCTCAGCGGCGCAGACAGCCGCGCGGCGTCCCGAGCTTTCGTGAACGCGTCGAGGAGAGCGAAGATCTCCGGCGTGACCCGGATCCGGGCTCCGCCCGCGAGATCCACGGCGACCCCTTCGCCTCCGTCCCAAAAGAGAAGAGCGTCGGGGGTTCTTACGAGGCGGGTCAACCCGGCTACTTGGAGGGGCCGATCTTCGAGGCGACGTCCGGCAGGGGAATCACGAGCCGGACGTTCTGGCATTGGGGAATTCCCTGGTTGAGCTCGACCTCGAGGAAGCGTGTAGGTGCACAGGGGACCTTCGATCTGCCGCTCGTCATCGTCAGCTGCGTGGAGGAGGTCGTCACCTTCTCGACCGTGACCTTCTTCCCTTTCGCCAGATGGTCGGCAATCGCCTTCAAGGGGTCTCTTTTCGCCACCGGTCACCTCCTCCGATCGTCCGCTTTCCGCCTATTCTAGTCCCTCGCCCACGTAAAGAGCGGACGTCTCCCGCGCCGTCGCGTACGCGACGACCGAGCCGTCCGCAGACAGTGCGGCGCCGAGGAGGCGGCTCGATCCCGGCGGCAGGACGAGCGTCCTCTCCGAGAGCAGCCGGCCGGACACGGCGTCGATCGTCAGGAGCCGGAACCCCGTCGTGACGGCGAGAATCCGCGTCCCGGACGCGTCCCACCTGATGCGGCTCAGGAGGTCTCGTCCCTCGGGCAGCTCGAAGACGGTGCGCGGGGTGCCCCCCGGCGCGAGATCCCGGACGCGGATGCGCCGGAAGTCCGGAGTCGTGACGCACGCGAAGCGCGCGCCCACCGGGTCCACCGCCGCGATTCGGCACTCCGCCTTCCCGAGATCGGTCTCCGTGCGCCCATCGTGCGAGATCGTGACGAAGCGCGCCTCCTGGCCCGAGGTGGACCGCCTCGCGAAGATCGACCTCGCGCGGGCGAAGACGGGTTCGTCGTACGTCGACGGGCCCGACGTGAGGGTTCTCATCGGGCCCGCGCCCACCGGGGCGATGACGACCTGCTGGCTCTCGCGCCCGCGGCCCGCGACGCCCACGATCTCGGTTCCGTCGGGCGAGAAGAGCCGGGCGTCGAAGCCCCCGAGCGGCACGGCGCTGCCGGCGCCGTCCACGGGGCGCAGGAACGAGCCGTGCGCGACGATCCCGGCCTCCGTGAAGAGAACGGTGCGCCCATCCGGCGAGATGTCCCGCGGGATGCTCCAGCCCAGCCACGACAGGTTCCGCGGAGGCTCGACGCCCCGGGCGACCAGCATCGCCGCGCGCCTCTCGCCGGCCGTCAGGAGCACGCGGCGGCCGTCGAGCGATGCCGCGTGGAGCGTAAAGGCCTCGAGGCCGCGGTGAACGACGCGCAGGCGGCCGCCGGGCGAGACGGCGAGAAGCGTCCCGCCCGCATCCTGCGCTTTCTGGAGAGTGAACCAGATCTCGCCCGTCCGGCGGTTCCAGTCGAGTCCCGCCACCGATTCGTACTCCGGGCTCAGGCTCCGGTGGCCCGACCCGTCCAGCGCGGCAATGGACACCGCACCCGCGTCGTCGTACCGCCACGGATGATGGATGAACGCCACACGCGTTCCGTCCGGCGAGACCCGCACCCAGGAGAGCGCGCCGGGGGTCGAAAAGAGTCTCAGGGAGTGCCCGTCCGCGAAGACCGCGTCGAGTACGCGCTCCTCGCCCGTGTCGCGTACGGTGACGACGCCGCCGCGCCACGCGTCCGCCCAGCCCACGGACTCCGCAAACGGCCGCGGCGTCCCGCCGGGCGCGGGTAGCCAGGCGAGCGTCCCTCCGAGGTTGAGGGCGGGCCGGCCCGCCCCGACGAGGCCGAGGAGGCGCGCGCCCTCCGCGTCGAACGTGAACGGCAAGAAGGCCGGCGCCTCAACGCCGCGGTCCATTCCCGCGACCTCCGGAGCCGTCCTGTAGAGCCGAGTGGGCTCGCCGTCCCACTGCGCGGAGTAGACGATCGAGGTCGAGCGCGGTTCGAAGAGGGCCTTCCAGACGTTGCCTTCCCGGAACGTGAGCTGCCGGAACTCCGGCGCGGGCGCGCGCCGCGGCCACGCGAAGAAGAGCAGGGCCGCGAGGGCCGCGCCCGCGGCGAGCGCCGCCGCGGCGAGCCGTCCCCGTAAAGGAGGCCGCGCGCGCCACGTCGCGCCGGAGGGGACGTGGGCGCGGAGCGCGGGATCGCTCGCGTGCGTGCGGAGGACGTCCAGGTCCCGGGCGAGATCGCGTGTTGCGGAATAGCGCTCCTTCCGATCTTTCGCGAGACAACGTTCGACGATCCAGACCAGGGGCTGCGGGACGTCCGGCCGGAGAGTCTCGAGCGGGACGGGGTCGTCGCGCAGAATGGCCGAGATCGTGTCCGCCGCGGACGATCGACCGAAGGCGCGGCGGCCGGTCAGCATCTCGTAGAAGACGCAGCCCGCCGCGAACTGATCCGAGGCCGCCGTCGCATTCTCTCCACGGGCCTGCTCCGGCGACATGTATCCCAGCGTCCCGACGAGCTCGCCGGGCGAGGTGATCGTCTCGGAATCCGGAGAGGTGTCTCCGTTCGGCCGCAGCTTTGCGAGCCCGAAGTCGAGGATCTTCAAGTGGCCGTCCCGTGTGACGACGAGATTCGAGGGCTTCAGGTCCCTATGGACGATTCCCGCCTCGTGAGCCCGGGCGAGGCCATCCGCGAGCGCGGAGGAAAGGTCGAAGAACCTCTTGAGCGGAAGGCCACCCTTCGGAATGATCACCGAGAGCGGACCTCCGTCGAGGAGCTCCATCGCGAGGAACCGGACCGGGCCGCCGCCCCGCGGATGCGGCGCGTCGCCAACTTCGTAGACGACCACGATGTTGGGGTGATTCAAGGACGACGCCGCGCGCGCTTCGGTCTCGAACCGTCGGAGCCTTTCTTCGCTTCCTGCCGCGTCCTCCGTGAGAATCTTCAGCGCCACGTCGCGGCCGAGGCGTCCGTCGCGAGCCCGGTACACTTCTCCCATCCCGCCCGCGCCCAGGGGGGAAAGAATCGTATAGGCGCCGAACGCGTCGCCGGGCGACAGGATCAAATTGGACCTCTTTCGGCCCGTCCCGGGAAAGACTGTCTTGAATTATATCTTCGATGCCGCGGTACGTCCGTTGCTTGTCCGGATGGGACCCGGGATTCGTCACATCGCGGTGACGCCCTCGGTTCGCGCTTAAACTTCGGTAGCTCAGGAGGATTCATGCGTCGTCCCCTCGTGCTCTTCTTTCTCACTCTCGCCCTTCTTGTGGCCGCGGTGCCCGCTTTCGGGCAAGACCGCGGAGGGACCTTCGAGATCTCGCCCTTCGCGGGCGGCTACTTTGGCGGACGGCTTTACGGCAACACCGTCGTTACGACGACGCCGGGCACGACCGCAACTTTCGCCTTCCTCGAGCCGGCCGACGACCTCACGTACGGCGTGAGGCTCGCCTACAACGTGACCCGCCATTTCGCCTTCGAGTTCGACTGGACGTCGGCGCGTGCCGATCTCAGAACGCCGAACCAGCCCGGCGTGTCACCCCGGAATCTGCGCGTCGGGCGCCTCCGCCAAAACGCCTACGAGGCGAACATGCTTTTCAATTTCGGCAAACGGCGCGCCGTCGGCTACTTCGGTCTCGGCGCCGGGGCCGCGACACTCGACAGGACCGACGCGACCATCGAACCGGCGGAGCGCACGCTCTTCACCGCGAACATCTCGGCCGGCGCGAAGTTCTTCTTCACGCCGCGCGTGGGGTTGCGGCTGGACGGGCGATACCGCGCCCTCGACCAGCAGTCCGATTCCGACCGTCGCGGCTGCGACCGCGACGGATTCTGCTCGGACCGCTTGAATCGCTGGTCCTACAACGGCGAGCTCACGGGCGGTCTGGTCTTCGCCTTCTAGTTCCGTTCGTCGGGCGGCGCGACGTCGATCCGGCGCGCGCCGTCTTCCCCGATCGCAATCGCCACACGCCATGCCCGCCGTTCCGTCAAGGGCGGCCGGGGCCACTCCACCGCGAGAATGGCTCTTCCCCTCTCGTCGAGGCCGAGATCCGCGATCGAGGCGCCCGCGAACACGCGATAGAGATCCGCGTGAACGAGGACGGCCGGCTTGCCCGGCGGCCCGTACTCGTGCACGAGCGCGAAGCTCGGAGAGGACACGTCCTCCGGGTCGAGGCCGAGGCCCGCGGCGATCCCTTTCACGAATTCCGTCTTTCCGGCGCCGAGCTCTCCCTCGACGAGCACGAGGTCGCCGGGGGCGAGCGCGGACGCGAGGCTCGCTCCGAGTCGCCGCGTCTCCTCGACGGTCACGGCGACCCGCGACGTCATTCGCCGCTCTCCCGTGCCGCGAGGAACGCCTCGGGGAGCGCCTCGATGAGGTCGGACGCCGTGAGTGACTCCTCTCCCTGCGACTCGCGCACGAAATCTCCCGCGGTGCCGTGAAGCCATGCGGCTGCCCCGGCGGCGTCGAAGGCGTCGAAGCCCCGCGCGAGGCACGCGCCGACGACACCGGTCAGGACGTCGCCCGTTCCGCCCTTCGCCATGGCGGGGTTGCCCGCGAGCACCGGCACGACGCGACCGGACGGGTCGGCCACCAGCGATCGGAACCCCTTCAGGATCACGACCGCTTTTGCCCGCGCCGCGATCTCGCGCACGGATCCCTCGCGGTCGGCATTGACGCGGGCCACGTCGGTCCCGAGGAGGCGCGCGGCCTCCCCCGGGTGCGGCGTGAGAACGGTCGGAGCCATCCGCCTCGAGAAGAACGCGGCGTCTCCGGCGAGATTCAAGGCGTCCGCGTCGAACACCGCCGGGATGCGCGACTCGGCTGCGCGCCCGACGAGCGCACGCGAGGCCGCCGACACGCCCAGGCCCGGTCCGACCGCGAGAGCGTCGAAGCGCGCGAAGTCGACCTCTTCTCCCGCGGTCATCGTCTCCGGACTCGTCGCGTGCACGGCGCTCCGCACGGATTCGGGAGCGAGCGCCGTGACCGTTCCCGCCCCGGACCGGTAGGCGCCCCGTGCCGCGAGACCAGGAGCGCCAGCCATTCCGGACGATCCGCCGATCACGAGGAGACGGCCGAAGCTTCCCTTGTGGGACGTTGCCTCTCGCCGCGGAAAGAGAAGCGCGACGTCCCACGACGCGACGACCTCGTCGCCGCCCGGGGCTCCGTCCTCGCCGGGCGGACCGAACCCGATTCCCGCGACCGCGATGCGCCCGCAGAGCGCGGCGGAGGGAAGGCGGACGTGACAGGGTTTCGGGTATCCGAACGTGACCGTGAGGTCGGCGCGCACCGCCGGCGTCCAGGGAAACGGATCGTCCGCCGAGAGGCCGGAGGGAACGTCGATCGACACGACGAACGCCTTTCCCTCGGCGACGAGCCTCACGGCCCGCGCGGGCAGGCCGTCCGGGGAGATCGGCCTCTTCAGCCCGGTCCCGAAAAGTGCGTCCACGACGATCGTGGAGACGCGCAGGGGCTCGAGGTCGACGTCCTTCGTGACTTCGCGGATCGTCCCCCCGGCCTCCTCGAGGCGCCGATGCGTCCGCCTCGCGTCCGCCGCGAGGTGATCGGGTGCTCCGAAGAGCAGCGTCTCCACGTTCGACGCGACGCGCGCGGCCTGAAGGAGGCGTGCCGTCTCGAAGCCGTCTCCCCCGTTGTTCCCGGGCCCGGCAAGAACCACGACGCGGGCGCCCCGCGCGGGACGGCGCCCGATGACGCCGGCGATCTCGCGAACCACGGCGTTCGCCGCGCGCCTCATGAGGACGAGGCCCGGAGTTCCCGATGCGATCGTGCGCGCGTCGAGGGCACGGGACGCTTCGGAACCGAGGACTCTCAGAGGTCTCTCCTCGAAAGGACGCGGCGGAGCACCTGGCGCGTCGCGGGCGCGAGTTCCGGCTCCGATTCGAAGAGGGCGCCGACGTTTCGCAGGTCCTTGAGCTCGTCGACGTCGGGGACCGTCGAGAGGAGCCGCACGCGATAGCCTTTCGCCTCCGCGGCGCGCCTGCTGTCGGCGAGCGCATGCGAGGACGACCACCTCACCCCTGCCGGAAAAATCGCGGCTGGATCCACGCTTCCCGTCATTCCGACGAGCGAGAACCCTCCGTCCGGCGCCGGCGCGTAGACCACGTCGGACTCGCCGGCGAGCGCGGCGAAGGCCCCCGAGAGATCCTCGCGCGTGAGCGTGGGTGCGTCGCTGCCCGCGACGAGCACGTCCCGCCGGCCCTCCATGCGCGCGCGCACCACGGCGCGGACAAGACGCTCCCCGAGCGTGCCCTCACCCTGCGGCACGAGATCCCAGGGAGGGCCGAACGTCGCGAGGAGGTAGGGGCCGGCCTCGAACTCGGCGTAGGCGAGGAGCGCGTCCCATCGCGCGGGCGCGGTCAGGCACGCGGAGAGGTCCGAGAGAAACGCCTCGTACAGGGACGTCGCGTCCGCGTCCCCGATCTCGCGAGCGAGGCGCGTCTTGACGTGCCCGCGGACGGGCTCGCGCGCGAAGAGCACGACCCGCGCAACCGGAGCGCTCACGACGAACGTCTCGCTTTCACTCGCATTTCACTTCGGGTCACTTTCGTGGCGTGGGTTCCTCTCCCGAGAAGGCGGACACGAAGACGGACTTCTGGAGATAGCTGACCTGGTTCGTGATGTCGTCCCGAATCGCGATCGAGAGCTTCTGGCCTCCCGGGATCATGATGAGCTTCACGTCGTAGATGAAGTCCTTGCGGGCGAGCGCCTCGAAACGCTTCGCGTCGAGCTCGATCGGCACGGGCTGGGTCGTGAGCTCCGACTCCTTGCCCGCCGAATCGATGACGATGAAGTAGAAGACGACCCTGCCGCGGACCTTCGTGCCCTCGGGCAGGAGGGTGAGACGGGAGTACGGAATCCGGATCACGACCGGCACGGCGTAGTTCTCGCGGTCCGCTGGCACGGCCTTTCCGACCTCGAGGCCCGCGGCCAGCGGGTTGTCGTCGCGCGGGAAGAACAGGGCCGAAGTCACGGCCTCGCGGACCTTCGTCTCGACGCCCTTCTCGAGATAGCTCCGGCGCGCGCGCACCGTCAGCCCCTTCCGGTTCTTCACCTTCACCTCGACCTTGTGGGGCCGGTCGAGGCCGGAGCGGACGCTCCGGTAGCCGATCGAGTAATACGACGTGTAGTCCTTCTCGATGTTCTTCAGGGCCCCGAGGACGTCGTTCTTGTTCAGGATGGCCTCGCCTCCGGTCTCTTCCGCCATGAGGCTGAGCATCGACTGGAGGTTGTTGCGCTCGAGGAACGTGTCGACGCGCTGGCTCATCGTCCGCGTCTCCGCCGAGACGTTCGAGTCCACGGAGAGACCAGAGGCGTCGATCGTGTAGACGGAGACGCCGGAGGCGTTCGCGGCCTGGATGACGCTGAGGTATTTCGTCGTCCTGTCGAACTCGAACAGCGACGTGGAGTGCATCGTCGCGTCCCGGTACTTGTCCGAGATGTACTGCCAGAGCTCGGCGCCCGGCGACTGCGGGAGTCCGTCGGAGACGTGGATCATGATCTTGCGGCCTTCGATCCCGGCGAGCTGGTTGATCGTCGTCTTCATCGCGTCGATCGTGAAGTTCAGGTCGTTGTCGAGCTGCTGGCAGTAGCTCCTCACGCGGCTCGCGGCCTGGTCCGCGTTCGTCGAGTCGTCGATCGCCTGGATGACCTCGCGCCGGTCCGAGAGGATCTGCTGGCCGAGCGCGCTCTCCTCCTCGATCTGCTTGAGGACGTCCGAGAGGTCGCGCCCGTCGTTCGTGAACTTTCTCCGGATCTTCAGAGTCCGGTTCCAGACGACGATCATTCCCTCGACGTTGTCCTTCACGCTGTCTCTCACGAACGTCTCGACGTTCCGGAGGACGCGATTCCGGTCGAAAGGCGAAAGGTGCAGATTGTCGATGAAGAAGACGATGCGCGTCTTCGGGGCATTCTGGGCCGCGGGCACGGCGGCAGGCCGAGCCGGCTGGGAGGGCGCCGCCGCCGGCGGAGCCTCGTCGGCCGGCAGGATCATCTTCCCCTGCTCGATCGGGGAGAAGTTCGTGATGAGCTGCTCGAGGTTGTCCTCGACGACGACGAAGTCTTCCTTCTTGAGCCCGGTCACGCGGTTCCCCTTGCCGTCCGTGACGACGACGTCGAGGCTCGTGACGCTCACGACCTCGCCGCGCGCCACGTACGGGCCCGTGGGCTTGTCGGGCACGGCCTGGGCCAGGGCGCGCGAGCCCGCGGGGAGGACCGTCAGAAGCAGGAAGATGGAAACGAGAACACGGGAGAGGTTCGCGCGAATCGCCATGGACCCGATTGTAGGGGGTCGCGCGGATAGAATCCCGCTCCGATGACGATTCGCTTTCGACGACACATCACGGCCGGCCTTCTCGTGCTCGTTCCGCTCGTCGTCACGGTCTCCGTCGTGAGATTCGTTTTCAACACGATCGACGGCGCGAGTCAGCCCCTGACCGAACGCATCGTGGGCCGGACGATCCCGGGGCTCGGACTCGTGCTGACGATCGTCGTCATCTGGCTCACGGGACTTCTCTCGACGAACCTCATCGGGAAGAAATTCCTTGAACTTTTCGGCCGTGTCTTGGAGAATCTCCCTCTTGTCAAAACCGTCTATACGGCTTCGAAGCAGCTGGTCGAAGCGGTGTCGCCGGGCGGTCGCCGCGCCTTTCAGCGGGTCGTGCTCGTCGAATTTCCTCAGAAGGGAACCTTTGCGTTGGGATTCGTGACGGGAAACGGGATCGGGGCCCTTCAGGCCGGGACTCTTTCGGTCTACGTTCCGACGGCACTGAACCCCACAAGCGGGTTCCTGATATTCGCGAAGGAAAGCGATATCCTCGACCCCCGCCTCACGGTGGAAGAGGGGATCAAGCTCGTCGTCTCGGGTGGAGTCGTCCGGCCTGCAGGAAGCGAAGAAAGCCGGGAAAGCTTGGGAAGCCAGGGGAACTAAAGCGCTTCGCGGGTGGTCCAACCGAGGTGCCGGCGGGAACGTCGGACGACGAGACGAGGAAAGGAGTGAACGGGCGATGACGGGAAATTTCACCGGCAGGGGACGGACGGTACGGCGGATCGCCGCCGCGAGCCTCGCCCTGCTGTCGCTCGGCGCCGCGGGCTGCGACAAGTTCAAGAGCAAGCAGCTCATCCGCGAAGGCAATGCCTACTTCAAGGAACAGCTGTACGAGGATGCTCTCAAGAAGTACGAAGCCGCCCAGGCGCTCGACCCGGGCGAAGTCCGCCTCGACAAGTTCGTGGCGATGGGCTACATGGCGCTCTACAACCCCGGTTCGACGCACGCGAAGGACCTGGAAGCCCTGAACCGGTCCATCGAGCACTTCAAGAAGTACCTCGCCGCCAGGCCCGACGACGACAAGGCCGCGAGGTTCCTCGTGACCACCTACATGAATGCCCAGAAGTACGACGAGGCGATCAAGTACTTCAAGGAACTCGTGATCAAGCACCCGCAGGACTCGCAGGCCGTCCAGACGATCGCGATGCTCTATGCGAAGCAGGGCGACTACGAGAACTCCATGGTGTGGCAGAAGAAGCGCGGCGAGCTGGAGCCGAACAACGCCGAAGTCTTCTACACGATGGGCGTCACGGCCTGGGACAAGTCCTACAACACCGTGGGCGTCGACGTTTCGCCGGACAAGGGCCTCACGAACGAGAAGCGGAAAGAGATGCTCGATTTCGGGATGGCGCAGATCGACAAGGCGCTGCAGCTGAACCCCGACTACTTCGAGGCCATGCTCTACAAGAACCTGCTCTTCCGGCAGTACGTCCGCATCGAGTCGGATCCGGCGAAAGTCGCCGAACTGAACGCCCAGGCGACCGAGTGGCAGAAGAAGGCGCTCGAGGTGAAAAAGAAGATTCAGGAAAAGCAGCGTCTCGAAGCGGCGAACAAGAACCCGCTCGAGGCGATGTAGGGAGGCAGGAGAGGACCCATGTTCGAAGCCTCGCTCATCGAGTCCGGCAAGCAGAAGGGCGGCGGCCAGCGCTGGTACACGCTGCCGCTCTCGGTCCTCATCCATGTCCTCGTGATCGGGACGGCGCTCGGCCTGTCTATGTGGTACATCGAAGACATCCCCGAACCCCCGATCCCCGTTCAGTTCTATTCGATCGCGGCACCCCCGCCGCCACCCCCTCCGCCGCCGCCGAAGGCGGCGGCCTCGAAGCCCACCCAGAAGGTCGAGCCCGTCAAGCCGAGCCAGGTGACCTCGCCGGTGGTCGTGCCCGACACGCTCCCCCCGCCCACGAGCGTTCCCGAGCCGGATAACGCGGGTGTCGAGGGCGGCGTCGAAGGCGGCGTCGAGGGCGGCGTCGCCGGCGGCGTCATGGGAGGCGTGCTCGGTGGCGTGAAGGGCGGCATGCTCGGCGAGAAGGGCGAAGAGCCCCTCCGCGTCGGCGGTGAGGTCAAGGAACCGGTGGAGATCTCCCGGGTCAAGCCGCAGTACCCCGAGGCCGCGCGCAAAGCGCGCATGCAGGGAGTCTGCATCCTGGAAGCAATCATCACGCGGGGGGGAGACGTCGAATCCGTCCGCGTCCTTCGCGGCCTGAACCCTCTTCTCGACAACGCGGCGATCCGCGCGGTCCAGCAGTGGAAATACAGGCCGGCCACGTTCAACGGGCGGCCGGTTCCCGTCTACCTCACCGTGACCGTGACCTTCACCCTTCAATGACGAAACGGCGAGAGCCCACGAAATAGAATAGGCATCCGGACGTAACGCGCACGAACAGAGCCAGAAATTCAAGGAGGACGATTCACATGGATATGAGTGTTGGAGGCCTTTGGGCCTCGATGGGCATAATGGCCAGGGGCATTTTCATCCTTCTCTGCATCCTTTCGATCTACTCGCTGGCCGTTTCGGTCGAGCGGTGGATCACATTCCAGAAGGCGCGGCAGCAGTCGGTCAAGTTCGCTCTCGAGGTCGGGCAGTACCTCAAGCAGGACAAGCTGAAGGAAGCCATCGATCTCGCGAAGAAGTACAAGAACAGCCACGTCGCGAAGGTGGTCTCGGCGGGCCTCCTCGAGTTCGCGTACGAAGCGCACGGCGCGGCCTCTCAAGGCCACGACACCGTGGCCGCAGCGGAACGGGCCATCGAGCGCGCCTCGATGATGACGACCGCGGACATGAAGAAGGGCCTCGGCGGCCTCGCGACGATCGCGACGACAGCGCCTTTCATCGGCCTTCTCGGAACGGTCATCGGCATCATCAACGCCTTCCGCGGCATGGCGGCTTCGGGCGCCGGCGGCCTCGGAACGGTCTCCGCGGGCATCTCGGAGGCCCTCGTCACGACGGCTCTCGGGCTGTTCGTCGCCATCCCGGCGGTCTGGCTCTACAACCTGTTCCTGAACAAGATCGAGCGCTTCCAGGTGGAGATGTCGAACTCGGCCTCCGAGCTCGTCGACTACTTCATGAAGCGCCAGGCGCAGAAATCGGCGTAAGGGCGAGCGGGCGCACAGGCTTGACGCGACCCGGAATCCCAGGAGGAAGTTTCGATGGGAATGGATAGCTTCGGCGGGCGGCAGGACATGAAGAGCGACATCAACGTGACGCCGCTCGTGGACGTGTGCCTCGTCCTCCTCATCATCTTCATGGTCGTGACGCCAATGCTCCAGAAGGGCAAGGCCGTCATGCTTCCTCAGACCGAGCGCCCGGACAAGAAGCCCGAGTCCGACAAAGAACTCCTCATCTCGGTGCAGGCAGACAAGACCATCTTCATCGACACGAAGTGGTTTCCGGACAAGGAATTCGCCGCGAAGATGAAGGAGCTGGGCGAGCGGTCCTCCAACAAGGACGTGCTCATCAAGGCCGACCAGCGTCTGAACTTCGGAGACGTGAAGCACGTCATGGGGATGATCAAGGACGCGGGATTCGAGCACGTCGGCCTCATCACGGAAAAGAAAGCCGACAAGTAAGCCGAAGAGAACGCCAGGGCAAGTCGAGAAAAGCCAGGAAAAGCAAGGAAAAGCAAGGGAAAGCCAAGGAGTCGAGCATGGGCATGGACATCGGAGGACACGGCGGACCGAGGTCGGAGATCAACGTGACTCCGCTCGTGGACGTCGTCCTCGTGCTTCTCATCATCTTCATGGTCGTCCAGCCGCTCCTTCAGCGCGGCTACGAGGTGCAGGTCCCTCCGAACGCGCCCGCGCAGCCCAACACGCCGCCCCCGACGGACCAGATCATCGTGTCGCTCACGGCGAACAAGGAGTACTACCTGAACAAGGAAAAGGTGGAGCCCGCGAACATCGCGATCCGCCTCCAGGAGGTTCTTCGCAACCGGAGCTCGAAGGTCGTCTTCTTCTCGGCCGAAGACACCGTCAAGTACGACGACGCGATGAAGCTGATGGACATCGTGAGGAACAGCGGCAGCGGCGACAAGAAGGTCAACATCGGCATCGTGATGGACTGGGTCAACCCGACCGCGGCCGCGACGCCCTGATTTTGACTTCCGGCCTCCGCGCGCATACCCGACGTCCCCGGCTCGTCCGGGGACGTTGCCTGTCTGAGCACCTCATTCCGACCTCGACGAAAGGACGTTCACTCCCATGACCACTCTCCCCTCCAAGGCCCGCCGTGCCGCGGCTTTCCTCAGGCCAGCGCCGGCCGCGTGGCTTCTCCTCACCCTCCTCTCCGCCGCGACGGCCCGTGCGGACGAATCCGAGCTGGTTCTGCCGGACCTCGCGTCCGTTACCTTCCTCGGGATGACCGGACGGGCGCTCCTCATGCTCGGGCTCGTCGTCTGCGCCCTTGGACTCGCGTTCGGCCTCGTCATGTACGGCAAGCTGAAGAACCTGCCGGTGCACAAGGCGATGCTCGAGGTGTCCGAGCTGATCTACGAAACCTGCAAGACGTACCTCGTCACGCAGGGCAAGTTCATTCTCGTCCTCGAG
>JBBQRP010000024.1:0-51835 GCA_038214715.1 Thermoanaerobaculia bacterium
GGTCCGTGTCATACCCGGGCCTGGCTGTCCCGGTACGTCACTCCCAGGGCCGTGATGAACTTCCACTGCAGAAAGTTGAATTCATTCGTGTCCGTGCAGCCCCCGATCATCGCCATGCCGGGGTTGCGGTTCACGACCTGGCCCTTCGCGTTCTTGGCGACGAAGCACGTGTCGCGCGTCGTCTTGATGTGGCGCGCGATTTTCGAGATGGCTTCGTCCCAGGAGATGTCTTCCCACTTGTCCGAGCCCGGTCGCCGGACTTTCGGCGTCGTGATCCGGTTCGGGTTGTTGATGTCGTCCCGGAGTGTCGAGCCCTTCGGACACAGCGTCCCGCGATTGATCGGGTGATCCGGATCGCCTTCGACGTGGACGACCGAGGCCGTCGCGTTCTTGGACTTGTCGCCCAGTGTGTGGATGATCACGCCGCACGACACCGCGCAGTACGGGCACGTACTGCGTGTCTCCGTCGTTCGCGAGATCTTGAACTGGCGCATCTCCGCTCGGGCTTCGTGCAGATCGAACCCGAGAGCGACCGCGCCGCCAGCGCCGGCCGCGCCGGCTTTCAGGAACGTTCGACGAGTCAGGCCCATGAGACCCCCTCCCGAAGGAACTTTGTCAACCTAGCAGACATCCAGAGAGTGGGCCGTGTCAAGACGTATCGCTATCATGCCGCCCGTGCAGCTCCCGGCCTCCCTCCGCCTCACGACGATCGCGCTTTTCCTGGTCTCCCTGTCTTTCTGCTCCTCGGGTCCAGTCGCCTCGCATGAACCTGGCCCGAATGGAGGCCGAACGGTCGTCATTTCCCTGGACGGCCTCGGCGGCGTGCGGCTGAACGAGCTTCTCGCGGCCGGAAAGCTCACGGCCGGCGGCTTTTCAGCGTTCGCCGGGAGGGGACTCCTCGCGGGCCGCGCGATAGACGTCACGCCGTCGCTCACGCCGTCCGCGCACATCTCGGCGATCACCGGAGCCCCTCCCTCCGTCACCGGAATCGTCGGACACTACTTCTACGATCCTGGCACGCCGTTCGGCCGCGCGACTGACGGGTTCGCCGCCGAGATCCAGGCCGAGACGCTTTGGGAGGCCGCGCTGCGGCAGGGAAAGCGTGTCGGCGTGATCCTCTACCCGGGAGCGGACGGGCGGAACGCGCGCCGGCGCGGCTCCTTCGGCCTCATCTGGCCGGAGAAGTCCGCGAAGACCTCGGCCTTCACCGACCTGCCGGCGTCGGGTTGGGCTGATGCGACGACGAGCGCCCGGACCTTCTCCCCGGGCCGGCAGACCCGCGTCTCGATCGCGCTCCCCGACGGAGGCGCGATGTCTCTTCGCCTCCTCGCCGTCGACACGACCGACGACGGCCGGGTGGACTACGACACCGTACACGTCGCCCGCGCGGAGGACCCCGGCGACGCGACCCTCGGCGCCGTGGGGAAGAAGGGCTGGTTCGCTCTGGCCGTGCCGGGACCTCGCGGCGGGCGGTTCACTTCGTGGTGCCGGCTCGCAGACCTCGCGCCGGACCTCTCGCGGGTCGTCCTCTACGTCGGCGCCTTCTACGAGCTGCCCGCTTACCCGGAGAGCTTTCGCGCGAGACTGGAGGCCGAGGCCGGAGGCTGGCCCGGTCCGCCCGACGCCGCCTTCCTGCGCGCCGCTCGCGAGGACGAGGACGCGTACGAGGAGCAGGCCGCGCGACTCGCCTCGTATCTCACGAAGATCCTCGTCCTCACGGTACGGACGGAGCGCTGGGACCTTTTGCTCGGCTACCAGCCGCTCGTGGACGAGATCGAGCACTCCTTCGAGCCGGGTCCGGACGGCTGTTCGATGGAGAGGGTCGAGCGCGCGTTCCAGACCGCGGATCGCTCCCTCGCCGCGATCCTCGCGGCCCTCGGTCCCGGGGACACGACGATCGTCCTCAGCGACCACGGAATCGTTCCCGTCGTCAAAGCGGTGAACATCGAGAGGTTCTTCAAGGAGAGGGGCTGGACGATCGCAAAGGAGAGGGGCGGCCCTTATGCCGGGGCCCGGTGCGTGCAGATCAATGCCGGGAGCGGCATCGCGCACCTCTACGTGGATCCAGCACTGTCCCCGGCCGCGCGGGGCGAGGCCGCCCGGGCCCTGCTGCTCGATGCGCGCGGGCTGCCGGGAGAGGTGATCGACGAGGTCCTGCAGCGGAAGGATCTCTCGCGGGAGGATCTCGACAACCCCCGCTCTGGTGACGTGGTGGTTCTGCTGAAGCCCGGCATCGAGTTCTCCTGGTCGGGACCGGAAGTCCTCGGCCCCGCGCACGAGAAGGGCGGCCACGGCTATCGGAAAGGCCCGCCCGAGCTCGACGCCTCGTTCATGGCGCTCGGCCCGGGAATCAAACCCTCGCACCCCGCTACCGTCTCGATCCTCGACGTCGCCGCGGTCGCTGCCCGGGCTCTCGGGATCGAGCCCCCGTCGCGGCGCCCGCCGTCTCCGAAATAGCGGTCACGGTCTGCGCGGCGAGCCTAAGTCGTGAGGACACCGTAGAGATCGGGCCGCCGGTCGCGAAAGAAGCCCCATGACGCGCGTTCGCGGCGCACCTCCGCGAGGTCGATCGTCGCCACGGCGACTCCCTCTTCGTCACGCGAGAGCTGGGCAAGGATTTCGCCCCGCTGGTTCGCGACGAAGGAAGATCCGTAGAAGACCTGTCCCCCCTCGTTGCCGATGCGGTTCGCCGCGATGACGGGCGCCACGTTGCTCACGGCGTGCCCGAGCATCGCGCGCTGCCAGAGGTCTCTCGTGTCGAGCGCCGGATTCTCCGGCTCCGAGCCGATCGCGGTCGGATAGAGAAGCACGTCGGCGCCCGCGAGGAGCATGGAGCGCGCGGCCTCGGGGAACCACTGGTCCCAGCAGATGCCGACGCCGAGGTGCGCGGGCTTCGTCGTCCACGTGCGAAATCCCGTGTCACCCGGGCGGAAGTAGAACTTCTCCTCGTATCCGGGGCCGTCCGGGATGTGGCTCTTGCGGTAGATCCCGAGGACGGAGCCGTCCGCGTCGATCATCACGAGGCTGTTGTAGTACGCGTGCCCGGCCCGCTCGAAGAAGGACACCGGTATCGCCGCGTGGAGCTCCTTCGCGAGCGCTGAGAAGCGGGCGATCGTGGGATGACCCTCCGCTGGCTTCGCCCACGCGAAGAACTCGTCTTTCTCCCGCGCGCAGAAGTACGGTCCCTCGAAGAGCTCGGGCGGCAGGATGACGGACGCGCCCCGCCGCGCGGCCTCGCGGACGAGGGCTTCGACCTTCGCGACGTTCTCGTCCAGCGGGCCAGGGAGCGCGCACTGCACGGCGGCGAAAGTGACATCGTCGGCCCCCGAGCCGCTCACGCGGGCTCCTGCTGGCTGATGCAGTGGAAGGCTCCGCCCCCTTCGAGGAGACGGCGGGCCGGCACCGACACGGCGCGCCGGCCCGGGAAGAGCGCGCCGATTCCGGCCCGCGCGGCCTCGTCGTTCGGAACGTCGTACGAGGGCACGATCACGGCCGTGTTCGCGACGTAGAAATTCACGTAGCTCGCGGGCAGCGTCCGGCCCTCGCCGTCCGTGACGAGCCCGGGCGACGGCACGTTCACGACCTCGAGGCGGCGGCCGTGCGCATCCCAGAAGGAACAGAGATCGGCGTCGATCGCGAGGAGCGCGCGGGCGTTCGGATCGAAGCTCCCGGACGGACGCATGCAGACGGCGACTCCCGGCGCGACGAAGCGGGCGAGCGTGTCGACGTGCCCGTCCGTGTGGTCGTTCACGAGGCCGTCGCCGAGCCAGAGGACGGTCGTGCAGCCGAGCGCGTCCCGTAGCCCCTCTTCGACCGCGCCGATCGCCATGCCTGGATTGCGATTCTCGTTCAGGAGGCATTGCCGGGTCGTGAGGCACGTGCCCTCGCCATCCACCTCCACGGAGCCGCCCTCGAGCACCCACGGGAACCGGAACGAGGGGAGCTTCGCCTCCGTGGCGACGCGCGCGGACACCGCGTCGTCGTGAGGCAGAACGTACTTTCCGCCCCACCCGTTGAAGGCGAACGAGACGCTCGCCGTCTCTCCGTTCCGGCCCTTGAGAAAGACCGGAGCCGTGTCGCGAAGCCAGATGTCTCCGAAGGGGATGCGGTGGAAGCGCGCACCGAGACCGCCGAGCGCGGCCTTCGCGAGCGTCTCGTTCTCGGCGTCCGGAACGAGGATCTCGAGCCTTTCGCCGCGGGGCTTTCCGGAGCCGGGACTCACGTCGGCGATCGCGGTCGCGAACGCGACGAAGGCCTCGCGCACGGGAGTCAGAGCGTCGCCCCAGAGGTCTTCGTGGCTCGGCCAGGCGAGCCAGACCGCCGTGTGGCGCTCCCACTCCGCAGGCTGCCGGAAGCCCGCGGAGCGCGGCGTGGTCATGACCGGAGCCATCTTCAGCGAAGTCACCAGGGAACTATAAAGGACTTCCCGGACGCTCAGCGGAGGGTGATGCGCGGCGCGGTGGAACGCGCGGGTCCCACGACTCCGAACCGCGCGAGGTGCGCCGCGAGAGCGTCGGCGTCGAGAGGGCCTCCGCCAGGCAGCGGCACGCGCGGAACCCCCGCGAGAAATGTCAGCCCCTCGCCTCCGCCCGCGAGGTAGCTCGAGACGGCGACGCGGTACGTCGCGTCGTCGCGCAGCGGGGCCCCTCCGACGCTTGTCTTCGCGAGCCGGCGGCCGGCGGGCGCGGCTGGATCCCCCGTGTACGAGATGCCGGAGACCTGGAGGAGCGACGTCGCGCCGCGGCCGCCCGCGAGACCGGCCTCGAGAGCGGCCCTCAGCGCCGACCCCTTCAGCTCGAGGAGCGCCACGCGGTTCGCGAAGGGGAGGACGGCCGCGACGTGTTTCCTCGTGAGGGGTCCCGCGGGAAGGTCGGCCCGCAGGCTCGAGCCCGCCACGAGCGCCGCGTCCGCACTCGTGGCTTCACGAAAGGCGTCCGCGACGAGGTCGCCGAGCGCGGTTTCCTTCTCGCGGCTCCCCGCGGCGGGGAGCGCCTCGGGGAGCGCGCCCGCCGGCCCCGCGAGACTCGCGTCCAGCCGGGCCATGAAGAGCCGCTCCTCGGCGAGAAGCTCCGGATCGGGGGCGAGCGCCGAGTCGACGGGGTGAGCGAGCACTTCGGAGCGTACGCGCCCGCCCGGAGAGCGGACGAGGCGCAGCTCGAGAAAAGAGCCGATGTTGCCGCACGGAGCCGCGATCGGACGCGCCCCGACGAAACGCACGACGGACTCCTCTTCGGATTCCTCCTCCGTGAGGATCGCGTCGACGAGAGGCACGTCGCGGAGGATGCGCGCGTTCGTGGCGGCGCCCGTCTGGGTGAGCGCGACGATCGCCTCCGCCCCCTCGCGCTTCAGGGCGTCCGCTTCGGTCCGCGCGGCCGCCACGAGATCCGTCTGGAAGACGGTCCCCTCCTGCGTCGTCGTCGCCATGTCGTCCGTGAGGGCGAGGAAGCCGACACGGAGTCCGCCCACCCTTCGCAGAAGCCGGGTCGGGAGGCCCGCGAACGGGGAGCCCTCTCTGTCGACGAGGTTCGACGTGATCCAGGGAAAAGCCGATCGCGCGACGAGGGCCTTCGTGTGGGCCGCCCCGAAGTCGAAGTCGTGCTGTCCGAACGCCGCGAGCGACACTCCGGCGCGCCCGAGCGCGTCGACGATCGGATCACCGTGGAACGCGCCGCCGAAGAGCGTTCCTCCCGCGAGGTCGCCGCCGAAGACGACGAGGGCGCCGGGCGTCCGCCGCTTCAGGCGGTCGAGCGCCGTCTTGAGACGCGCGACGCCTCCGCGGTCGCCATGGCGGTCGACGACGGGCGCGATCTCGTGTGCGTCCGTGAGGTAGACGACCGTGGCCTCGGGAGAGGGGCCGCAGCCGCAGGGGAGCACCGCGAGGAGCGCGACGCCCCAGGCGAGGTGAAGCAGCGCGCGGGGCGATGGGACGGGAGCGGGTGAGGGCAACACGGAGGATTATCGAGGCGGCACGTACAATCCCGCGGAAAATGTCCGACATCACGACGCCGCCGCGGCCCGTTCCCCACGTCTACGACAACATCCTCGAGACCGTCGGCGACACGCCGCTCGTGCGTCTCCACGCGGTCGCGAAAGGCGTCAGACCCGTCGTCCTCGCGAAGCTCGAGTCGTTCAACCCGGGCAAGAGCAACAAGGACCGCGTCGGGATCCACATCGTCGAGAGCGCCGAGAAGGACGGCTCGCTCCGGCCCGGGGGAACGATCGTCGAGGCGACGTCCGGCAACACGGGCCTCGGCCTCGCGCTCGCGGCCGCCGTGAAAGGCTACAAATGCATCTGCGTGATGCCGGACAAGGTCGGGCAGGAGAAGCGCGACATCCTGAAGGCCCACGGCGCGCGGGTCGTCATCACGCCCGCGAGCGCGCCGCCCGGCTCGCCCGAGCGCTACACCGAGGTCGCGAAACGCCTCGCGGCGGAGATCCCCGGCGGCTTCCTCGCGAACCAGTACTTCAATCCCCACAATCCCGAGATCCACTACCTCACGACGGGGCCCGAGATCTGGCGTGACACCGCGGGCGGCGTGACCTGCTACGTGGCGTCGATCGGCACGGGCGGCTCGACGAGCGGAGCCGGGCGCTACCTGAAGCAGCGGAACCCCGCGATCCGGGTCGTCGGTGTCGAGCCCGTCGGGTCGATCCTCGCCGAATACAAGAGATCCGGGCGAGTCGTCGATTCGGCCCCGTATCTCGTGGAGGGGATCGGCCAGGAGATCATTCCGGGCAACGTCTGGTTCGACGTCATCGACGAGATCGTGACGGTGACGGATCGCGAATCGTTCCACGTCATGCGCCGCCTTTCGCGCGAGGAGGGGATCTTCGTGGGCGGATCCTCGGGCACCGCGGTCGCGGGAGCCCTGAAGGTGGCCGCGACGATGACGGAAAAAGACGTGATCGTCGTGATGCTCCCGGACACGGGGGAGCGTTACCTGAGCAAGTTCCACAGCGACGTCTGGCTCGCGGATCACGGGATGCTCGACGCCGCGGACCTGCGCGTCGGAGACCTCCTGCGCGAGAAGTCGGTGGGCGACCTGCCGCCGCTTCTCACGCTGTCGCCGTCCGATCCCGTCCGCGCGGCGCTCACCCTAATCCGCAAGCACCACGTGTCCCAGCTCCCGATCGTGAACGCCGCCCAGGAGATCGTGGGAACGGTCGTCGAGCCGAGGCTCTTCGCTGCGGTCCTCGACGGACGGGCGACGCCCGAGGACCCGGTTTCCGCCGTCATGGAAGAGCCGCTCCCCCGGCTCTCTGCCGACGAGCCCGTGTCGTCGGCGACGCGGATGCTGACGTCCTGCCACGCGCTCCTCGTCGAGGAGAGGGGCCGGCCCGTCGGCATCCTGACCCGGATCGACGTCATCGGCTACGTCGCGCGCTGAGGGCGCCGGCCGGGAGGCCGGGTCCCCCTGCTTCAGAGGTAACGCTGTTTCACGATCCCGATGTGGTGATTCACGTGTCCCGCGACGATCCACGCGAGCGATCGGACCGTGAACGGGTTCCCGCCCGCGATCCCCGTGCGTGTCCACGCCGTTTCCGGCAGGTTGCGGAAGAGGTGCGTCGACGCGGAGCGCACGGCGGCGAACTCCTCGAGGTGGCGAGGCCACGGGATCTCGTGCGCCGAGGAGGCCGCGAGCGCGATCTCCTGATCGAAATCCGGGAGCGGAGACTCGAACCGGCGCGCGAACCAGAGGGCGCGGAACGCGAAGACCCTTTCGGTGTCGTTCACGTGGCCGAGGACCTCGCGGAGGCTCCACTTGCCGGGCGCGTAGCGGTGCCGGGACTTCTCCTCGCCGATGCCGTTGAGGAACGCGAGCGTCTCGTCGCGCTGGCTCTCGAGCGTTTCACGGATGTCGCCCGCGGGCACCTTGTCGATGTACGTCGCGTAGTACGGAACGGTCTCGTGCGCGGCGGGCTTCGTGGCTTTCGTGGTCAGGGCGTTCGGCATGGGGCAGCTCCTCCGCCGGGTGGCCGGGCGATAATCCGCCACCATGAGTAAACCTTCAAGGCGTCTGCTCCCCGCGCTCCTCGCGCTCGCCTCGTTCACGGCCGCTGCCGCGGACGCGCCGATCACCCCCGCGGAGAAGGAGGCGGGTCTCGAGATCACGGCCGACCTGCTCCGGGCCCACGTCCGGTTCCTTTCTTCGGACCTCCTCGAGGGGCGGGCGCCCGCGAGCCGCGGCGACCGGCTCGCCGAGGCCTACATCCAGGCGCAGATGGAGGCGCTCGGTCTGAAGCCCGGCGCACCGGGGGGCGGGTGGATCCAGAAGGTTCCGCTCGTGGGAATCCAGCCCGCCTTTTCCACGCCGGCCGTCTTTCGCTCGCCCCGCGGGTCCGAGACGGGAGTGCCCGGGCAGAACTTCGTCGCCGCCGCGGGTTTGCAGGCGCCGGACGTGAAGATCGCGGACGCCGAAATCGTGTTCGTCGGCTACGGCATCGTCGCGCCCGAGTACCGGTGGGACGACTACAAGGACGCGGACCTCAAGGGCAAGATCCTCCTGGTGATGAACAACGACCCCGAAGGAAACGCGAAGGAGCCGGCCCTCTTCGCGGGCAAGACGCGCCTCTGGTACGGTCGCTGGGACTACAAGTACCTCATGGCGGCCCGGAAGGGCGCCGCCGGCGCCATCGTCATCCACACGACACCCTCCGCTGGATACGGATGGCAGGTGATCCAGACGTCCTGGGACGGCGAGCTCTTCCAGCTTCCGAACGAGGGCGAGCCGCGCCTCCAGGCCGAGATGTGGGCCACCGAGGAGCTGTCGAAAAAGCTCGCCGCCCTCGGCGGCCGGGATCTCGACGCGCTCCGCGCCTCCGCCGAGAGCCGCTCCTTCCGGCCCGTGCCTCTCGGGGTCACGATGTCTCTCGCGTTCACGAACACGCTCACGAAGAAGGAGTCCGGCAACGTGATCGGCGTCCTTCCGGGGTCGGATCCGAAGCGCGCGGGCGAAGCCGTGATCTACACGGCGCACCACGACCACCTCGGCACGAAGGCGGACGCGAAGCCGGGCGAGGACTCGATCTACAACGGCGCGCTCGACAACGCTTCGGGCGTCGCCGCCGTGCTCGCGATCGCGAGCGCGTTCGCCGACCTGAAAAGGGCGCCCGCCCGCTCGGTCTACTTCGCGTTCGTCGCGGGCGAGGAGCAGGGCCTCCTCGGGTCGGAGTTCCTCGCGAAACATCCGCCCGTTCCCGCGGGCCGCATCGCCGCGAACATCAACATCGACGGGATCGGCATCTTCGGAAGAACGAAGGATGTGGGGGCGATCGGCCTCGGGAAATCGTCTCTCGACGCCGACCTCCGGGCGCTCGTAAAAATGCAGGGTCGGACGGTTCACGGAGACGAGTTCCCCGAAAAGGGCACCTTTTACCGGTCGGATCAGTTCAGCTTCGCGAGGATCGGCGTTCCCGCCGCGTACCTCGAAGCCGGAACGGACGTGATCGGCAAGCCCGCCGGGTGGGGGAAGGCGCAGATGGATCTCTTCGAGGAGCACGACTACCACCAGCCCTCGGACGAGCTCCGGGACAGCTGGGACTTCTCGGGCGGCGTCGAGGACATGCGACTCGCGTTCTGGCTCGGCAGCCGGATCGCCCGTGCACCCGGCCTGCCCCGGTGGAACAAAGGGGACGAATTCGAGGCCGCGCGGCTGAAGGCCGTGAAGGAGGCGGCCGGGACAAAATGAAGAGGAACGCCGACCCTCGGGTGGACGCGTACATCGCGAAGGCGGCGCCGTTCTCGAGGCCGATCCTCACGGGCCAGCGCGCGGCGGTGCACGACGCCTGCCCGGACGTGGAAGAGACTCTGAAGTGGAGCATGTCTTCTGCGGAGGCAGGTCGGTTCGCGCCGAGCCGGCGGAAGGAATACATCGAGTGGATCACGGAGGCCCGCCGCGACGAGACGCGAAGGAAGCGCCTCGCGACGACGCTCGAATGGCTCGCGCAAGGCAAGTCCCGGAACTGGGAATACGAAAACTGCTGAGGAGGACTCGATGAGTACACGCGATCACTTCATCACCTGCTTCACGGCCGAGGTGCCGAAATTCGTCCGCGTTCTCAAGGCCGTCCCCGAGTCGGGAGCCGCGTACCGCCCGCACCCGCGGTCGATGTCGGCGGCGGACCTCGCGTGGCTGCTCGCGAGCGAGCTGAAGGACGCCTGCGACCTTCTCGACAAAGGCGTCGTCGATTTCTCGGAGCGCCCCGCGCCGGCTCTCGGCGACTCGGTGAAGGCGTACGAGAAGAACGCCGCCGCGCTGAAGCGTCGACTCGCGAAGGTCAAGGACGCCGCGTGGAAAAAGAAGGTCAGCTTCCTGGTGAACGGCAAGTCCGCGTGGGAGGCGCCTCTCGGCGAGATGCTCTGGGGCTTCCTCTTCGACGGGATCCACCACCGGGGACAGCTCTCGACGTACCTGCGACCCATGGGCGCGAAGGTCCCGTCGATCTACGGGCCGTCGGCGGACGATCCGGGGATGTGAGTTCCCCCGTTCTGCTAGGCTGATTTCCCATGAAGAGACTTCTTCGCGCCCTTCCGCTCGCCGTCCTCCTCGCCGCCGTCTCGAACCTCTCCGCCGCCACACCTCCCGCCGTCGGCGAAAAAGCCCCGGCCGTCTCTCTGAAGAGCCAGGAAGGCTCGACGGTCACCGTCGACCAGTTCAAGGGCAAGTGGGTCGTCCTCTACTTTTACCCGAAGGACTTCACGTCCGGCTGCACGGTCGAGGCGCATAACTTCCAGCGCGACCTCGCGAAGTACGAGAAGGCCAACGCCGTCGTCCTCGGCGTGAGCGTCGACGACGTCGACTCGCACAAGGGGTTCTGCGCGAAGGAAGGCCTGAACTTCAAGCTCCTCGCGGACACGCAGGCCGCCGCCACGAAGGCCTACGGCTCAGTCATGACCTACAACGACAAGACGCTCTCGGCGCGCAACACGTTCCTCATCGATCCTTCCGGCGTCGTCCGGAGGGTCTACCTGAAGGTCAGCCCGGCGACTCACAGCGACGACGTGCTCGCGGATCTCGCGGCGTTCCAGGCCCCGAAGTAACCCCGCACAGGAGATCCAGATGCCCTACGACCCCCGGATGATCCAGCCTTTCCGCGACGAGCTCACGCAGGCGGGCTTCAAAGAGCTTCACACCGCGGCCGAGGTCGACGCCGTCGTCGCCGAAAAGGGCACGACGCTCGTCGTCGTGAACTCCGTCTGCGGCTGCGCCGCGGGCCAGGCGCGCCCGGGAGTCGCGCTCGCGGTGCGGCATCCGCAGCGGCCCGAGAGGCTCGTCACGGTGTTCGCCGGCCAGGATCTCGAGGCGACGGCACAGGCCCGCTCGTACTTCACCGGCGCGGCTCCGTCCTCGCCGTCGATCGGCATCCTCCGGGACGGGAAGCTCGTGTTTCTCCTCCAGCGGCACGAAATCCAGATGATGGATGCGCGCGCCGTGGCGGCCGCGCTCGGCAGCGCGTTCGAAGCCGTCGCGGGCGGCCGCGCCGCGGGCACGGCTGCGCCCGCTGCCGGCCTGGAGCTGCCCGCCCGGGCCTGAGAAAGCGTTCCCGCCGGAGGCGCCGGCAGGAACGGTGAGACGTCGTCCCCGCCGCGCACTCCAGACGTGCGCTCTCGTTTCTGGTGCCTTCTCGCCGTCGTGACGCTCGTGCCGGGTCTGGCCCGGGCTGCGACGCGAGCCGGCATCCTCGGCGCCGCAGGCCGGGCGGCGGACCGACTTCCGGCGATCCGCTCCGAGGGGCGCCGCTGGGAAGACGTACCGTACCTGGTCGGCCTCCTACTCGTCGGCGAGCAGCTCGAAAAGACCGCGCCGGGCGCGGGACGAAGCTGGATCGATCGCGCTGCGGCGGTCGTCGGAAACGGGGACGCGCCGATCGCCAACGGCGACTACGCCGGTTACGCGCAGGCCGCGATGGACCTCTACCGGCTGACGCCGCCTGCCGACGCTGCGAGGAGAGCCAACTTTCTGAGCGCGACAGATGGACCGTTCCGGTTCGCGGCGGTCGCGCTCCACGCCGTCCCATCGAACAGCCCGCCGCTCGCGGACTGGTGGGTGGACGGCGGGTATGGCACGCGCTTCTGGGTGGATGACCTCTTCACGATGCCTCCAGGACTCGCGATGCGCGGCGCGAAGCGCGACGGGCTCCCCGGCGACGCGGTGGCTCGCGACCTCGCGTACGAGTGGATCGAGGCATATCTCTACGACCACCGCCCGCCGTCGGCGGGCGCGCCGGCTGCCGACGTGCCGAGCGAGAGCCAGCGAGCGGGGCCGTTTCTCTGGGACCCGGCGCTCTCGCTCTTTCGCCACGACCCGGATTCCGGTCGGGCGCACTACTGGGGACGCGGAAACGGCTGGGCCGCGTGGGGTCTCTCGCGCTCGGCCGGATATCTCGACACTCCCTACGGCGGGAGCCGGTACGACGTCGTTCTCGACAGGACGGCGATACGGGAGGTGCTCGTACAGTTCGCGGTGGCGCTCACGGTGCGCCGCTCGGACGATGGCGGCTGGCCGACGGATCTCGCGCATCCCGAGGACTGTCCCTCGAGCGAGACTTCGGCGACGGGCCTCATCACGTACATGCTCGCGAAGGGAGTCAACGAGGGGTGGCTTGATCGGACCGCCTTCACGCCGGTCGTCCTGAAGGCGTTCTCTCTTCTCCTCGAACGGATCGACGCGCAGGGGGACGTGTCCGGCATCCAGCCGCCCGGGACCGGTCCCGACTGCGGGGTGACGACGTCGAGCGACGCCGCCGTGGACGTCTCCTACGGTGTGGGAGCCTTCCTCCTCGCGGCGTCCGAGGTCTCGATGTTCCCGGACGCGGACCTCGCGACGCTGGAAGGTGTCGCGGCGCGGCCGGTCGATCGTTCGTTCAACGCGCGGCTGTGGATCGTCGTGCGGATGGACGATCCGGACGCGCTCTCGCCCGGCCCCGACGACGGCGAAGGGTTCCGCGGCCGTCGCCGCCCCGTGCGCGCCGTCGCCGTTCCTCTCTCAACCGCGCTCGCTCCCGGAGAAGACACTGCGCGCGTCGAGGAGCGGGAGGACTTCCTCCAGATCGGCGGGAGAAATCTGTCCCCCGTGCCCGGGATGTTGGCTCTCGAGATCCGCTCCGCCGACGGAAGCGTCGCGGAGAAGACGACGCTGGATCTGCCGGCGGGACGCTCGGCGGTGGTGACCCGCTTCGTGCGCGCCGGATCGACCGTGATCCTCTCCAACGCCTCGGCGGAGGGTGGGGTGGTGCCTGTCGTCGTCTCTGCGTCTCGTTGAGGCGTCCGCGAGCGGTTTCACACCTCCTCGTCGCGGCCCGCTCGTAAGGCCGCGGCGGTCGCGCCCGCCTTCGCCGCCTGGCGTCCGGAATTTTCCGATCAGCTCCTGACGCTGCCGAAGAGGCGCATGAAGGCCGCGACCCCGGCGCCCCACGCGCCGTTCAGGATCAGCGCCCCGACGATGATGTCGGGCTTCCAGCCGCCACCGACGGGCAGACCCTTGAGCGGCATGACGACGAGGAACGCGACGAGCGTGGGCAGGAGGGCGCCGAGGACGACCGCGAGGATCCAGTGCCGCGGCCCCGACGCGCCCGCGATCATCATCCAGAGGGCGATTCCCCAGACGCCTCCCCAGAACGCGAGCGAGATCACCGCGGGAACGCCCATCGGAGGCGTCGGCGTCATCACCCATGGATTTCGCGGGGTCATTTTCAACCCGTGGAGAATGGCGAGGACGCCCTGGTGGACGACGAGAGTCGAGAGGAAGCCGGCCAGGAACGCTCGGAGGTACGTCATGCCGAGATGCTATCCCGGCCGGGGAAATTACCTGATCAGAATCGCGCCATGAGACCGACGCGGACGGCGCGCGGCGAGCCGGGCGAGATGTTCGTGTTGCTGTCGGCGTTCGCGTAGTAGGTCCGGTCGAGCAGGTTCTCGACGTTCACCTGCAGGCGGAGCTCCTTCACGAGCGTGAAGAACACGGCCGCGTCGACGCGCGTGCAGCCGGGCAGCGTGACGGTGTCGTCGATCGCCACGAACATTCCGGACCGGTAGACGAGCCCGAGCGCCACGCCGACCCGCGGATAGACCTGGACCTGGTTCCACATGGAGAACGTGTGGCGGGGCACCTGCCCCACGCGCGCGCCCTGGGGCGCCGCCGCCGTCGCGCTCGTCACGAACGCGTCCTGGTACGCGTAGCCGCCGGCGACACTCCAGATCTTCGTGATCTGGCCGTTGACGCCGATCTCGAAGCCGTTCGTCCTCTGGCTGCCGGTCTGCACGATGCGGGTGGGATCGTTCGGGTCGGTCGAGCGCGTATTCGTTCGGTCGAGCCGGTAGAAGGCCATCGTCATCGAGAGGACGCCCGCGGCGTCCCATTTCGCGCCGAGCTCGTAATCCGTGAATTTCTCGGGTGCGACCTGCTCCGTGATCGTCGTGAGCGACGAGAACTGGTCGCCCGAGCTCGGGAGCCACGACACGCTGTACGTGCCGTAGAGGGACACGGGCGTGACCGGCTTGTAGACGACTCCGGCCCGGGGCGAGACGAGGTCGTCCACGCGGTCGAGGACGTCGGTGTTGCGGTTGTTCCGGTACATCAGGTCGAAGCGGTCGAAGCGGAGGCCTCCGATGAGCTGGAGCTCGGGGAGGAGCTCGACCTGATCTTGCACGTAGGCGGCGCCGAGCAGCGTCCGGAGGTGGTTGTCCGCATCGGTCGCGCTCTGCCGGAACGTGGTCGGCGTCGCGATCGTGGGGTCGAGATAGGGCACGAGGATCGCCGTCGCCGTGTTGTCGAAGAAGCCCGTGTTGCGGAAGTTGTCCGTGAGCTGCTGCCCGACCTCGAAGCCGGCGAGGAGCGTGTGCTTCACGCTTCCGGTGGTGAGGCCGTACGTGAGATCGGTCTGGTTGAAGAGGTTCTGGCGCTTCGTCGCGTTGTTGTAAGCCGTGAGGGTGACGAGCGTCTTGTCCACGCTGACGGCGCCCGGCACGTAGTTCTGGTACCCGCGATCGTAGTCGCCGAACGAGGTCTTGTTCCGGAGCGTGAGGCCGCCGAAGCGATGCTCGACGGTGGCCGAGAGGAGGTTGACCGTGGCCCGCACGCGGCTGTCGTCTGGGTTGCCGTAGTAGGTCGCGATGTCGACGTCGGCCGGCGCCCCCCGGTAGGACGAGATGCCTCGGTCCGCCACGCGCTGGTCGTGGAAGTTCTCGTAGCCGAGGGTGACGGTCGTCGCGTCGCCGGGGAGGAACGTGAGGCTGGGCGCCACGCCGTAGCGCTTCAGGTCCACGTGGTCGCGGAAGCTGCCGGAGTCCTCGTAGACGCCGTTCAGGCGGAAGGCGGCTTGCTCGCCGAGAGGCACGTCGAGGTCGGCATTGACGCGCTTGTTCGAGAAGGAGCCGGCCTGGAGATCCACCTCTCGAAGCTCCGTGAATCCGGCCTGCTTCGAGACACGGTTGATGATGCCGCCGGCCCCGCCACGCCCGAAGATCATCGCGTTCGGTCCCTTGAGCGCCTCGATGCGGTCCACGTTGTAGAGGTCCCGGTAGTACTGGACGTCGTCCCTCACGCCGTCGATGAAGAAGTCCGCCGAGCTGCTGTTGCCGCGCATGATGATCTGGTCGCGGTTGTTCTCGCCCTGGTGGAGCGAGACGCCCGGCACGTACCGCACGACGTCGCCGATCGACGTCATGAGCTGGTCCTGCATGAACGCGCGGGTCACGACCGTGACCGACTGCGGGATGTCGTGGAGCTGTGTGTCCGTCTTCGTCGCGCTCGACGTGGCCGGCGCGGCGTAGCCCCCGGAGGCGGTCACCGTGACGGCGCCCTGCACGCGGGGAGCCTGCGGGGTCGGGGCGGGGACGGACGCGTCGGGTGCCGCAGTATCGGCGGGCGCCTGCTCGGATTGCGCCCGCGCGGCGGACGTGAGGAAAAGCAGCGCGAGGGTCGCGGCGGACAGGCGGGGCGCATTCATGGTCGGCCTCCGGGTTGACTCTAGCCCAGAATGCGACTCATTCTCAATATCTAGTGAAAAGAAAGCGCCCCCGGGCGAGGGGCGCCGGGTGCGGCTTTCAGGGAACCTTGTGTACAGTGCCGGCGGGCGCGAGGCCGATGGTCGGCGCCTTCATGACCGGGGGCCGGCAGACGAATTCGTACCGCGTGGAATGATCCTTGTAGATCAGCGGGAGAGAAGGCGAGGGGTTGCCGAAGCGCGTGATGCCGAACCGGATCGTGTGGATCGCCGTCGAGACAGGCGCTCCGGGGGTGCACACGAGCGAGAATTTCAGAGAGACCTCTCCGGAGCCCTTCGAGACGTTCTGGACACCGAGGAGTCCGCGCGACATGAACTGCTGGTCCCAGATCTGCACGTAGACCTGGCCGGTGGCCGCGGTGTCGAGCTCCCACTTGATCGTCGCGACGACGGAGTTCGAGGCGTCCAGCGCCGGCCCGTTGAAGTTGCCGTTCGTGACCGTGCCGGCGGGACCGTGAACGGTGCCGGCCGGGATCACGCTGTCGGGCGCGTGCTAGAACGGGCGTCATGCCGCGCTCCCTCATCGACCTCGAAGGGGAGATCGACGGGATCTATGCGCGTCCGCTCTCGGAATTCGTCGGGTCCCGCAAGGCGCTCGCCGCTCGCCTCGCGGCCGACGGGCTCGCGAAGGATGCGGCACGCGTGAAGGAGCTGAAGAAGCCGAGCGCGGCCGCGTGGGCCGTCAACCGGCTTCGCTTCGCCTCCCCCGAGGTCCTCGAGTCGCTCCTCGAGGCGGGCGACCGGCTGCGTGGCAAGGCGGGCGACCGGCAGGACGCAATGCAGGCGAGGAAGGACGCGCTGGCCTCGGCGCGCCGGCAGATCGAGGAGATCCTGAAGGCGGGCGGCCGGGCGGCAACGCCGGATCTTCTGCGCCGCATCTCCGCGACGCTCGAGGCGGTCGTCGTCTACGGACACGCGCCCGGCCGCCCCCCCGTCGGCCGTCTGACGGAAGAGCTCGCGGCACCCGGCTTCGACGAGATCGCGTCGCTCGGTCTCCTCGGCCCGGGAGTTCCGCGCCTCCGCCTCGTTCCGAAGGAACGCGAGGAAGAGGATGAGCCGAAATCCCGGCCCCCCGCGCCGCCGCGGCCGGATCCCGCCCGGGAGCGCGCTCTCGCGGCGAAACTCGCAAAGAGGAAAGCGGTCGAGGAGAAGAAGCTCTGCGAAACGCGAACCCGCGAGACGGAGCGCGCGCGCGCGACCCTGGCGGCGGCCGAGAAGGCCCTCGAAGCGGCGCGGAAGAAGCAGCGGGAGCTCGAGAGCGCGCTCTCGACCGCGATGAGGCTCGAGAGGAAGCTGCGCGAAGAGGCCGCGGCCGCGCGCAAGGCGCTGGAGCGACGTTCCTAGACGACGAGCTTGAAGCCGTTCGCCCAGAACACCATGAGGAATCCCTGCAGGAGGGCGAGGCAGAGCGAGAGGACTTCGTCGACGCGTCGCCTCTCCCCGAGGCGGGCGAGAAGAATCGGAATCGGGAACACGGCGAGGAGGAAACGCGGCATTGAATTCAGTCCTGTCGCGAGCGGAACAATAATGAAGAGGAGACTCAGAACACCGTAGGCAATGCCTGTTCTTCGCGCTCCTGCGATCAGGAGGGCCATAACCGCGAGGGTCATCCATGCCGAAAAGAGAGCGCTCACGTCCTGGTTGAAGAGCCCGTCGGCGAGGACCGCGAGGGGGGATCGAAGGGTACGACCCCAGGTCGTCTGGATTCGGGCGAATGCGAACGGGTTCCCGGTCAGGACGTGGTTGTACGCCGCGAACGAAGCGAGTCCGAGCGGCACGAGGGCGAGCCAGCCTGCCCGGGCCGAGAGCGGCCGCCGGGAGGTCCGCCGCTCGACCACGTAGGCGAGGGCGAGCGGAATGACGAGAAGGACGCCAACGGGGCGCGTCAGTGCGGCGAGAAAGCCCGCCGTCCCGGCCAGCAAGAGCCGATCGCGGCGGACCGCGAGGAACGCCGCGATCGCGAGCGCGAGGAACATGGACTCCGAGAACACGCCCGAAAAGATGAAGGCCGTCGGGAAGAGAATCAGGTAACGAACGGCCCGACTCGCGGTCTCGGAATCGTGGTCGAGGGCGACGAGGCGCCTCAGCGCGAAACAGGCGGCGACGAGGCAGACGTTCGAGACGATCAGGCCGGCGTTGAAGGGGCCACCCACGAGCGGCCCGAGCACGCGCATGGTCAGCGGGTAGAGCGGAAAGAACGCGTAGTTCGCCTGGTTCAGGATCGCGGGGTCCGTGCGCCCAGCGGCCGAATAGCCGAATCTCGCGATGTCGAGGTACCAGCCACTGTCCCAGACTCCCCAAATCGAGAGCCCCGGCGAATTCGAATAGTTCCATGGGTACGGTTCCGTTCGCAGGGGAGCCAGGAGGGCGCGCGACACGAGTCCGATGACGAGAAGAACCGCCCTCGACGCCGCAAGAAGAAGCAGGGTTTCCGCGAGCTCGACCCATCGCGAGGGGCGGGATTCCTGCTTCCTTTCCGGCGGCGCGGCGCTCACCGGGCGTCGGCGCCCCGGATGCGCTCTTCGACCGTCGAACGTTCCGCCCCGAGCGCCTGTGCGAGCCCGGCGACCGCCGCGCGGGCGCGGGCCACGTCTCCGCACGTGAAGAGGTCCACGGCCGCCTCGCCGCGTTCGGGCCACGTGTGGATCGTGAGATGCGATTCCGAGATGACGACGACGCCGCTCACGCCCTGCGGGCTGAGGCGGTGGATGTGGATCCCGAGGACCTTCGCGCCCATCGCGCCGACCGCGTTTACGAGCAGCGTCTCGACGAGGACGGGATCGTCGAGCGTCGCGAACGGCGCTCCGGCGACGTCGAGGAGGAAGTGGACGCCGAGCGGCCTCACCGGATCCCCATCGCGAAGACGGCCGCTTCGTTCGCGGGTTTGATCTTCCAGAGGAACGCGTCCCACACGTAGTGCGTCGCCTGCGGCAGGGCGAGAAGCGGGACGATCAGGGCGAGGAGGAGCGCGCCGGGGTCGAACGACGGTCCGGGGAAGAGCATGGCGTGATCGTGCCAGACGAGGCGATCCCAGCCCCATTCTTCCGCGAACGCGATGAGGAGGAGGGGCGCGAGGAACGCCGCGACCTTCGGCGCGATCCGGTCCGTGAGAGACAACGGCTCGCCCGCTTCGCGGCGCGCTTCGGCGCAGGACTTCGATGTGAACCAGACGAGCCCCATGTAGGGAATGCCGTGCACGAAGACGTTCAGGACCGTGAAGGCGTAGTCCGAGTCGAAGACGACGATGCCGAGAAACCAGGTCGCGGCGGTCGAGACCACGATCAGGATCTTGCCCCACGACACGGGCCGCCCCTCCCGCGAGCGCGCGATCTCCTTGCCGATCCACGCCGCGAAGATTCCCGCGTAGACGACGAACGCGGCGCGGCTCACGCCCGCGGGCAGGCCGGTCAGGAAGTCGCCCTTCAGGAACCACTGGAAGCTCCGCGGCAGGTGCGCGTGCCAGAAGAGAAGGGGCGTCAGGGTCGCCCCGTAGATCGCGGCGGCGTCGAGAAGCCGGCCGCCTCGACCTTCACCGCCCTCCCCGTTCTTCCTCCGGTAGAGAGCGACCCATCCGTATTGCTGGCGCATGAAATGGAAGACGGCGAGGTACGCGAGGACGCGCCAGAAGAAGAGTGCCGAGACGGAGTAGGCCGCGACGCCCGCACACCAGGCCGCGACGGGGACACCGGCGTAGAGCCAGAGTCGCCGCGAGGCCTCGTGACCTTCGGAAAGGACCCGCCATCCGGTGGACCACACGTGCGCGACGTCCACTCCGACGACGGCGACGAGGAAGAGCCAGGGCGGGGCGTCGCCGTCGAGGAGTCCGGTCGCGTGGCCGATCCCGAGGAAGAGCAGCGCGACGGCCGTCGAGCCCCCGAAGAGGAGGAGGTCGGTCCCCTTGCTGAAGAGCCACGGAGAGCGCGCGGGAGAGCGCGCGGGGAGAGCCGGACTCGACACGTCAGCCCGCCGCCATCGACGGGACGTGCGTCCCGCGCGCCGCGAGGATCCCTTCGGCGGCGCGGACTCCCGCGTCCTGCGCCTCCTCGAAGAGCGGGAGGCCAGCGGAATCGGCGTGCGCGAAGAAGACGCCGCCCGAGGGCCCGAGGTGGCGCGCCCCGTTCGAGAGGAAGCCGGGGGTGGGCCGCGCCATCGCGTGCGCCCATCTCATGACGTCGATGTTCGTGACGAGAGCGGGCAGGTCGCGGTGCGCGCGCGAGAGGTCCGCGAGCGCAGCCGCGGCGAGGTCCCCCCACGAGGAGGAAAGGAGCTTCGTCCGCTCGGCGGAAGGCGACTCGTCCGTCAGAGGGAGGTAATACGTGAAGACCGTCCGTCCGTGGTCCTCGCCGGTCTGATGCGTGGCCACCACGTACCCGAGCGAGCGGGAGTCGTGGAGGACGTTGTCCCACGCGAGCGGAAACCCGTGCTCCTCCGGCCGCGCGGAGAGCGTGAGGTTCGCGACGAGCCACGGCGCCCAGGACATTCCGGCGAGGAACGCGGGAGGCTCGGCGCGCCACGGCGCGAAGACGCGCGCGGCCGCGAACTTCGGCAGCGCGAGGATCGCGTGGTCCGCCTCGACGGCGACGACCTCGTCGCGGGCCGCGTCGAGAACGCGCAGCGTGACTCTCCCGCCGGCCTTCGGCGCGGGCACGACGTCGAAGACGAGGGACGCGGGGGCGAAGCGGCCGGCCGCGCTCTTCGCGAGCAGCGCGACGAGCCGGCCGTTTCCTTCGGGCCAGGTGAGGAACTCCGAAGAGTCTTCGTCGTCGCCCTCGCCCGCGAGGCGGGAGGCGTGGTAGTGCAGCCCCGCCCACGCCGAAGTGCCCGCGAGGTTCGTGCCGAAATCGTCCCGGCAGCCGTACTCGAGGAGCCAGAGGAGGCGCGGCGACGTGTAGCCGGCGTCCCGGACCCACTCCTTCATCGTGATGCGATCGAGCTCCATCAGGTCCGCATCGTCTGACGAGAGGCGTGTCGGGATCGCGAAGGCGCGCCGGCCGTGCGCGTCCCGGCGCGCCGCGAGCCGGTTCGCCTCGCGCTGGAAACGTGAGAGCTGGGCGAGGTCGTCGGGCGAGGCACCGTCCCGCGGATAGAGGCCCTGGCGCCACGTGTACCCGAAGAAGAGGCGCTCCTCCGGCTCGCGGCAGAGCATCTCCTCGGCCCACTCGGGAGCGCCGTCCGCGTCGCGGGAGACGAGCGCGCCGGCCTCCTCGAGCACGGCCTCGAGCGCGCGGTTCGGCGACGCGGGAACGGGCACGTAGTGCGCGCCCCAGGGGAATGCGGACACGTCGTTGGCTCCCGAGAGGGCCGTTCCTCCCGCGGCGTTCTCGAGGTCGTACACGCGGAACTCCCGGTCGCCCGCCTTTGCGAGGCGCCACGCGGCCGAGAGGCCCGACACGCCCGCGCCCACGATCGCCGTTCCGACGCGCTCGGTCCTCACGGCGGGACGCGCCAGGAGCTCGCCCGAACGGAGGAGGTGACCGCGCGCCACGTCCGGACCCACGATGCGGCCGGAGTACGCCACACCGCGCGTCTCCGCCCTGCCGCAGGCCGCGAGCGCCGCCGCGAAGGCCGAGACCGCCGGGAGACCGACGAGCGACGCGATCGCGTCGCGGCGGCTCAGTCGAAGCGCTTCCACTCTCCCTCGTAGGTCCTCACGAGGACCTGGTCGTTCAGGCGGTTCACGGGAACGTTCTCGATGCGCGCCACGTCCGGTCCGAACACGAAGAGCCCGGGCAGGAGATCCGTCGAGAGCGCGCGCAGGCCCTGGGGCAGGCGTGGCTTCACGTCGGGCGGCGTGCCCGCCGCGAGCACGAAGCCCCAGTCGCCGAAGGAGGGCACGGCGATGTGGTACGGGCGCGTCGCGAAGCCCGCGGCCCGGAGCGTCGCGTCCACGATCCAGAAGCTGCGCCGCGCGAAGAGCGGCGACGTCGACTGCACGCAGAGGACGCCCTCGGGGTCGAGCTTCCGTTTCACGAGGGAGTAAAACCGCGACGTGTAGAGCTTGCCCACGGCGTAGCTGTTCGGGTCAGGGAAGTCGACGAGGACGATGTCGAAGAGGTCGGGCTCCTTCTCGATCCAGATCATCGCGTCCTCGTTGATCACGCGCACCTTCGGCGAGAGGAGGGAGCCGCCGTTCAGCGCGAGGAACAGGGGATGCGTCGTCGCGAGGCGCGTCATGGCGGGATCGAGATCCACGAGAGTCACGCTCTCGACCTCGGGGTGCCTCAGGATCTCCCGCACGGCGAGGCCGTCGCCGCCGCCGAGGACCGCGATGCGCCGCGCGCGGGGCGCCGCGGCGAAGGCCGGATGCACGAGCGCTTCGTGGTAGCGGTACTCGTCCACGGACGAGAACTGCAGGTGGCCGTTCAGGAACAGCTGGAAGCCGGCGCGGTTGCGCGTCACGACGATCCGCTGGTAGGCCGTCGACTGCGCGACGACGACTTCGTCCGCGTACTGGTTCTCTTCGGCGACGGCCGTGAGGCGGTCCGCGGCGACGAACGCCGCGAGGAGGATCGCCGTCACGAGGCCCGCGCGTACGAAGAGCCCTCCGGGCGGCCCCACGCGGTCGCGGAAGAGACGGATCGACCAGAACGCGACGGCCGCGTTCAGGAGGCCGAAGAGGACGGACGTCCGCGTCAGCCCGAGGCGGGGGAGGAGGACGAGCGGGAAAAGAATCGAGGCGGCGAGCGAGCCGAGGTAGTCGAACGTGAGGACCTGCGCCACGAGGTCGCGGAAGACGACGGCATCCTTGAGGAGCCGCATGAGAAGCGGGATCTCGAGGCCGACGAGCGTCCCGATCGCGACGACGACGCCGTAGAAGACCGGCGGGAACCAGCGTGGCGACGAGAACGCGAAGAAGAGGAGGGGAGCCGAGAGACCGCCCACGAACGCGACCGCGATCTCGGCCTCCACGAACCGGCGTGCGACGCCGCGGACGACGTAGCGCGACAGGAACGCGCCGAGGCCGAGGGAGCTCAGGTAGACGCCGATGACGAGGGAGAACTGCGTGACCGAGTCGCCCAGGAGATAGCTCGCGAGGGCGCCGGCGACGAGCTCGTAAACGAGGCCGCAGGACGCGATGGCGAGGACCGTGAGGTAGACCGGCCCCGGCCGCGGGGCCGATTCCGCGCCGGGCGCGGGCCCGGCGGCGTCCGCGCCCAGGCCCACGCGATCAGCCTCCCATGACGGCGGCCGCGATGATGATCGCCATCGCGATCACGATCGACCCGATCACGATCCCGAGCGCCGTGTTCTGGTCCTCTTCCATCTCCTTCTTCAGGGAGAAGGGGAGGAGCCGCGGCAGAATCGTGAAGAAGACGCCGAGCAGCACCATTCCGAGTACCGAGAACACGACTGTCGACATCACCTGATGCCCGTGCAGCTGCCACCAGTCCATCACTTGCCTCCGCTCCAGAAGTGCCACGTCCGGTAACCGCCCGCGTTGCGGGCGCCCGGAGGCAGCGTGTTGCGTTTCGTGTTGCCTGCCGTTTCCCAACCGGAGAACGCGGCGATGCTGTAAATCAAAAGGAGCGCTCCCCCGAAGACTTGGAAGAAGCGTTTCAACATGTCATCCGTCCTCTCTAATCCTCGCCCTCGTCCTCGTCGTCTCCGTCGCGATCCGAACCGGCGGCCGTGAAATCGCTCTCGGCCCAGCGCCGCCCCTCGAACGAGAGCTTCGAGAAGCTCAGGATCATGGGCGCGACGAAGAGGAGGACGAGGACCCAGACGAGGTGCGACACATGCGGCACGCCGCTCGTGAGCCGGATGCGGAAGAAGGGCGGGGCCTTGCCGGACTCGGTCTCGGGATCGAGCCTCAGGACCCAACGGCCCGCGGGGATGCGCGGCACGAAAATGCGGCGGTTCTGGCTGCCCTCGCTCCAGCTCTCGCCGTCGTCGACGCCGGCGTAACGGTCCGAGATCATGTCGAACGACCGGACCTCGCCCGTCGCTTCCGAGATCAGGTTGAACGAGATCTCGACCCAGTTGTTGTTCGTGGGCGCCCAGAGGTCCACGGCGAGATTCGCGCCGCGTTTCGTCTCGAAGGGCTCGGACACGAGCGCGCGGGCGGCCGCGAGCGCGTTCTCGACGGCCTCGCGGCCCGCGATGGTATTCGCCGGTTGCGAAACCGCGTCCTGCGACCAGTCGGCGGACGCCGAATTCGAAGCGGGCGCCGCGCCGCTCCGCGCCGCGTAGATCCCGCGGGTCGCGTCCACGAGGTCGAACGTCTTGTCGAAGACGACCACGTGCGGCGTGATGAGGCGCGCGAGGAAGAAGACGACGACCGCGGCGAGGGAGAGGTACCAGGCCGTCTTCCACCAGAGCCGCGCGGTCTCCGCGTTCGGCCACGGCTGCGCGGCCCCGACGCCCTCGGGCGCCGGCAGCGGCTCCTTCAGCGCGAAGGCCGCCGCGACCTCCGCGGGCGGGACGTACGACCCCTCGGTCCACGCGATTTCCTTCTTTGCCTTCTCCTTGGAGAGCATCCGGGGCGGCATGACGTAGTCCGTCGCTTCCGTCGATTCGCCCGTGCGGATCGTCCAGTAGAACTCGCCGAGAACCGCGGCGACCTTCGCCTGGCTGCGGGAGAAGATGCGGTAGGTGTTGCCGCGGAACGAGGCCACCTTCGGACCGTCCGACACCTCGCCCGCCGGTGCGGGCTCGAGAAGGGTGTAGTGGCCGTTCGATTCCGCGAGCCAGTGATAGCCCTCGGTTTTCTCCTCCTTGAGGAGGTACTCGCGCCAGAAGTAGTTCTCCCCGCCGGAGGAGCACGTCTTCTGGACGACGCCGAGGATCGCGTAGGGATGGCCGCGGAGCGTGCCCTCCGCTCCGAGCGGCAGGAGCGGCTTGAACGGCACGGCCGCGAGCTTCTCGAGGACGACGAACTTCGAGGGCGGTCCCTGCTCCTTCCGGTCGTTCGAGCCGAGCAGCGAGCCGCAGTGCGGACACGCGAGGCGCACGGTATTCGCCGGGTCCTTGAGCTGGAGCGCGCCGCCGCAGTTCGGACAGTTCAAGGCGAGCGCGTGCACGGAGACCGTGCGGTCCGACCAGGCCACGAGGTCCGCGATGCCGAGGCTCTCGAGCGCGACGGGCTTGCCCACGTAGAACCCGTCGAGGGTGGGGCCGTCTCCGTAGTCGAGCGTCGCGAGGCTGCCGTCCGCTCCGGAGAGGTCCGCGAAGCGGAAGACGCTTCCGGGCGGCGCGACGAACGGCAGCTCGCCCTCCGCGGAGGCGTACGTGGCTTCGCGGACTTCCGTGACGGCGAAGGTGCCGTATCCCCCGAGATCGAGCGACGTGCCCGGAGACAGAGCCTCGAACGCGGGCACGTCCGGGGCTTTCACGGGAGTCATGAGCCAGAAACCGCCCTGGGCCTCCGCGAGCCATCCCCAGGTGCCGTCCGTGAATCCGACGTACCACTCGTCCCACGTGCCCTCGCCCGTCGAGAGCTGGAGGCGGCCCGCGATGTGGAACGGCCGCGTCCCTTTCTGGGGCCGCGCGTCCATGCCGACCTTGAAGGGAGACGAGGTCGGGACGAGCTCGGCGACGGTCCCGATCGCCTCGAGGTCCGCGCCCTTGCGCGCGATGGCGGACTTGCACTGCGGGCAGATCGAGACGAGCGACGCGCCGGTCCGGAACCGGACCTGCGCCCCGCAGTTCGGGCATTGGGCCGCGCGCGCGCTCAAAGTGGGGGGATATTACCGTGAGGCTCGGGGTAGAGGCGCTCGAACTCGGGATCGTCGTGGACGAATCCGAGATCCGGATCCCGCCGCGCCCAACCCGAATCCTTGAAGCCTGCGCTCCAGGCCTTGCGCAGCGCGTCGAGCGCCTCCGCCTTGCTCTTCAGCCCGCAGAACACGCAGGCCGCGTTGTACAGAACCGTGGCTTCGTTCGGCCGCAGGATGATCGCGAGGTTCACTTCCTTGATGGCGTCTTCCCGCCGGCCCGTCTCGGCGTAGTCGCTCGCGAGGAGGACCCGCGCGCGCGCGTCCTCGGGGACGGACCGTATGTGGTTCTCGAGCGCCAGGATCGAGCGCTGTCGAACGTTCTTGACCCTCTCGTCCTTTCCGAGCGCGCCGAGTGCGTTCTGGATCGGGATGTAGATGTTGTAGTCCTGGCCGCTCGCCTCCATGGCCGCATCCGCGATGTCCGCGATCTCCTGGTAGCGCCCCGACGCGAAAAGCGACCGGCCCAGGAGGTAGTACGCCCCTTCGCAGTCGGTCTTGCGCTCGAGCGCCTGCCGGGCGCAGCGTTCGGCCTCCTGGTACCGGCCGTCCGCGTAGAGGATCCAGGCCTGCGCGACGAGAGGCTCGGGGAGCTGGGGGCTGAGCGCAACGGCCCGCGCGGAGGCCGCCTTCGCCCGGTCGAGCCACACGGGGTCGCGCCCGTAGTTGTAATGCGTCTGAGCGCAGACGTTCGCGATCGCGGCGTGCGCGAGGGCGAAGTTCGGGTCCAGCGCGACCGCGTTCTGGAACATCTGGAGCGCGAACTCGAAGTCCTGGCGCGTGAGGCGCCGCGCGTAGCTCTTTCCGCGAAGATAGAGGTCGTAGGCCTGGAGGTTTTCCGTCGGCTTGGCGGCGAGGGCGGCCACCTCCTGTGGCGAGAGCGTGATGCGGAGCGCCTCGGCGATCTTCCGCGCAATCTCGTCCTGGACCTCGAAAACGTCCTCCATCTGGCGGTCGTACCGCTCGGACCAGAGAGGAAAGTCGGTGTGCGTATCGACGAGCTGAGCGTTGATGCGCAACCGGTTGCCCGCGCGGCGGAGGCTTCCCGCGAGGACATAGGCCGCGTTGAGCTGCTGCCCGATCTGCGCCGGCGTGACCACCTTGTCGCGATAGGCGAGGACCGTGGGGCGCGAAAAGATGTTCAGGCCTTTGATCTTCGAGAGCTCCGTGATGATGTCCTCGGTGATGCCGTCGCGGAAATACTCGTCTTCCTTCACGCCGGAGAGGTTCTCGAAGTAGAGGACAGCGATGGATTTCTCCACCTGCCGCGCCGCTCCCCCGCGGGAGTCGGCTTTCTCGGCGGCGCGCTTTTTCCCTGTCTCGAGGTCGCGCCTGAGGCGCGTCAGGTCCGTCTTGAGATCCGTCGCGGTCTGATAACGGAGGTTCCGGTCCTTCTCGAGGGCCTTGTCCAGGATGCGACCGAGCTCGGGTGGAAGCGAGGAATTGAGCTGCGCGGCCGGCAGCGGGTCCCGGTTCAGAATGCCGTCGAAGACGATCGCGGAGGTTTCGCCCGGGAACGGTAACGTTGCGGTCGCCATCTCGTAGAGAACCGTCCCGAGCGAGAACAGGTCCGTGCGCGCGTCGGCGAGCTGCCCTCGCGCCTGCTCCGGCGACATGTAGGACACCGTGCCCATTGCCGTGCCCGGAGTCGTGAGATCGAGCCGCGCCCCGACCGTCTCGAGAAGGGATTCGCCCCCGCCCGTCCTCCGGGCCGCGTTCTCGATCCGCGCGAGCCCGAAGTCGAGGATCTTCACCTGACCCCGGGCGTTCACGAAGACGTTCGCCGGCTTGACGTCGCGGTGCACGATGCCGCGCGCATGCGCCGACTCGAGAGCGTCCGCGATCTGGATGCCGATCTCGAGCAGGGCCTCGGCCTCGAAGCGCGAATGATCCGTCATCAGCTGCGCGAGCGTCTGGCCTTCGAGGCATTCCATGACGATGAAGTGCTGCCGATCGTGCTCCTCGATCGCGTACACGGTGCAGATTCCGGGATGGTTCAGGGCCGACGACGCCCGCGCCTCGCGCTGGAAACGCTCGAGCGACGCGAGGTCCTGGGCGAGCTCGGGCGGGAGGAATTTCAGCGCGACGCGCCGGCCGAGGCGCGAGTCCTCCGCTTCGTAGACGACGCCCATTCCGCCGCTGCCGAGCCTGCGGACGACGGAGTAGTGCGAGACGCTCGTCCCGATCAGCGGATCCGCTGGACTAGACACTTTGAAGGGGAGATTACCGCACCGTCTTCGGCTTCTTCTCGAGCCATACGATCTTGATGCTCTCTTCGACCTCCCGAAACTCGGGATCCCCCGTCAGAAGCTCGCCTTTGACCCTTGCTGCCAGCGCGGCCGCGAAGCAGTCGGCGAGCGACATCCTCTTCGACACCTTCATGGCCCCGGCTGCCTCGGCGAGGCTCTGGTCAGCGGGCACGATTTCGATTGGCAGCGCAAGGAGCTTTTCCCGCGTCGAGTACCAGCGCCGGGGTCCGATCTTGCGCTCGACCTGGTAGCAGACTTCCGCCCAGTTCGGCGCCGCGACGAGCGCTTTCCGCGAAGAGTCTGCGGCTTTCTCGAGCGCAGCGGACACGACGGAGTCGCCGGGTTCGCCGAAGAGATAGGCGAGAACCGCGTAGCTGTCCAGAACGACGGCTCTCAGGAATTTCCCTCTTCTCGCCTTCGATCGGCTGCCCTGTCTCGAAGTAGGTCCGCGGTCACGGGGCCGTCTTCCCTGAGTGAGCCCTGGAGGCTCCGGATGAATTCCTTCGTCACCGGCTGAAAAAGAATCTCCTGCCCTCTTTCGATGAAGCGGATGTGAGTGCCAGGCTTGATTCCGAATTTCCGCCTGATGCGTGCGGGTACGACAAGCTGGCCCTTGCTCGTGACGACGGCTGTCAGGGATTGGGTGTTCGCCATAGTTTAGGAAGTCTTACTTAGATGAATAAGTAAGTCAAAGTGACGAGCTACGCAGCCGCGAGCTGCCTCAGCACGAACGTCAGGATGCCGCCGTGGCGGTAGTAGTCGACCTCGTTCGGGGTGTCGAGCCTCACGGTCGCCGTGAACGTCGTCTTCTTTCCGTCCTCGGCCGTCGCCGTCACGGTCGCCTTCGAACGCGGCCTGAGACCCTGGGAGATGCCGGTCACATCGAACGTCTCGCGGCCCGTGAGGCCGAGCGTCCCGGCGTCCTGGCCCGGCTCGAACTGGAGCGGTAGCACGCCCATCCCGGCGAGGTTCGAGCGGTGGATCCTCTCGAAGCTTTTCGTGATCACGGCCTTGATGCCGAGGAGCATCGTTCCCTTCGCGGCCCAGTCGCGGGAGGAGCCCGTGCCGTACTCGGCTCCGGCGAGGACGACGAGAGGCGTCTTGTCCGCCTGGTACCGCATCGACGCGTCGTAGATCGACGTCTCGTCGCCGCTCGGGAGGTGCACCGTCACGTTGCCTTCGCTTCCGGGGACGAGCTGGTTCCTGAGACGGATGTTCCCGAACGTGCCGCGCATCATGACCTCGTGGTTCCCGCGGCGGGCGCCGTAGGAGTTGAAGTCTTTCTGCTCGACGCCGTGCTCCGTGAGGTACTTCGCCGCGGGCGAGCCCTTCGCGATCGAGCCCGCGGGCGAGATGTGATCGGTCGTGACGGAATCGCCGAGGACGGCGAGGACGCGCGCGCCCCGGATGTCCTGGAGCGGGTCCGGCGCTTTCGGGATCGCCTCGAAGAAGGGAGGCTTGCGCACGTACGTGGAACGGTCGTCCCACGCGTACGTCTTGCCCTCGGGTACGTCGAGCCCCTGCCAGCGCGCGTCGCCGTCGAAGACGGAACCGTAAGCCGCGTGGAACTGCTCGGATTTCACCGCGCTCGCGATCGTGTCGCTGACTTCCTTCGGCGTCGGCCAGATGTCCGCGAGCATCACGGGCTCGCCGTTCGTGCCGGTGCCGAGCGGCTCTCGCGTCAAGTCGATGTCCATGCGGCCCGCGAGCGCGTACGCGACGACGAGAGGGGGAGAGGCGAGGTAGTTCATCTTCACCTGGGGATTGATGCGCCCCTCGAAGTTCCGGTTGCCCGACAGGACCGCCGCGGCGACGAGATCGCCCGAGCGCACGGCTTCCGAGACGGCTTCGGGCAGCGGCCCGGAGTTCCCGATGCAGGTCGTGCAGCCGTAGCCCACGAGGTTGAACCCGAGCGCGTCGAGCGCCTTCGTCAAGCCGGCCTCCGCGAGGTAGTCCGTGACGACTTTCGAGCCGGGCGCGAGCGACGTCTTGACCCAGGGCCTCGGCTTCAGCCCTTTCTCGACGGCCTTCTTCGCGAGGAGTCCGGCCGCGAGCATGACGGACGGGTTCGACGTGTTCGTGCACGAGGTGATCGCCGCGATGACGACGGCGCCCTGCGGGAGGTCGCACGTCTCGGTGCCCGAGAGGAATTTCACCGTTCGCGCGAAGATGCCGAGCTCTTCGGGGGGCGTGACTGCCGTCCCGCTGCCGCCCTCTCCGAGCCAGCGGCCCACGATCTTCGGGTCGATCGGCGCCGCGGCGTTGTCGAGCATCGTGTGGAGAGCCGTGCGGAAGAACTTTTTCGAGTCCTTGAGAGGCACGCGGTCCTGCGGGCGGCGCGGGCCCGCGAGGGAGGCCTCGACCGTCGCGAGGTCGAGCTCGACGGTGTCGGAGAACACGGGATCGGGAGTCGCGTCGGTGCGAAAGAGCCCCTGTTCCTTCGTGTACGCCTCGACGAGATCGACGAGCTCTGCCGGACGGCCCGTGAAGCGGAGGTACGACAGCGTCTCCTCGTCGACGGGGAAGAACCCCATCGTCGCGCCGTATTCGGGCGCCATGTTCGCGATCGTGGCGCGGTCCGTCAGCGCGAGCGCCCCGATGCCGGGACCGTAGAACTCCACGAACTTTCCGACGACCCCCTTCTTGCGCAGGATCTGGGTCACCGTGAGGACGAGGTCGGTCGCTGTGGTCCCGAGGGGCAGCTTGCCGTGCACGCGGAACCCCACGACGTCCGGAATCAGCATCGACTGCGGCTGGCCCAGGAGAGCCGCCTCCGCTTCGATACCTCCGACGCCCCAGCCGAGGACGCCGAGGCCGTTGATCATGGTCGTGTGGCTGTCCGTCCCGACGAGGGTGTCGGGATACGCGAGGCCGTCTTCCGAACGGAAGACGACGCTCGCGAGGTATTCGAGATTCACCTGGTGGCAGATGCCCGTCTCGGGAGGGACGACGCGGAAGTTGCGGAACGCGCCCTGGCCCCACCGGAGGAACGCGTAGCGCTCCTCGTTGCGCTGGAACTCCAGGGACGCGTTCGCCGCGAACGAGCCTGGGGTCGCGAACTCGTCCACCTGAACGGAGTGGTCGATGACGAGGTCGGCGGGGGCGAGCGGGTTGATCCTGTCGGGGTTTCCGCCGAGGGCGGCGAGCGCTTCGCGCATCGCGGCGAGGTCGACGATGGCGGGAACGCCCGTGAAGTCCTGGAGGAGGACGCGCGCGGGCGTGAAGGCGATCTCCTTGTCGGACGGGACTTTCGCGTCGCGGTTCGCGAGCGCGAGGATGTCGTCCTTCGTGACGGACCGGCCGTCCTCGTTGCGGAGGAGGTTTTCGAGAAGGATTCGGAGGGAGACCGGGAGCTTGCGGGCGGCGGGGACTTCCTTCTCGAGGGCCCGGAGGCTGTAAATCGTGTAATTCGCAGGCCCGACGGTCAGGCGGGCCTTCGACTTGAAGCTGTCCTGCATGTGTCCTCCGGTATTCCCGCCGGGACCGGCGGGCGGCGCATTTTAGCCGCAAGAATCCCGGGCGCGCGCTGATTCAGAAGGATCATCCACAAACGTGGCACGCCCGTTGCGCGCGGACCCGGTAGGAGAACGGACCTCGTCAAGGGTCGAAACCCTCTTCTGCTCGCCATTTCCGCCCTCTGTGCCTCCGGGAACGCGGCGGCAATCACCGCCGAGGAGATCGTCGCGAAGAACGTCGGTCTCACGCAGATCCAGGAGTGGGACGGCGAGCGCGGGTGGCAGATCCAGCCGTTCGAGGGGCGGAAGGAGCCGTCGTTCATGTCCGAGGACGACGCCAAGCCGCTCCGGCTCGCGGCCGATCTCGACGGGGAGTGGGTGGACGCGAAGGCGCGGCGTCTCCGGGTCCGGCGTCGCTCGCGGCGACGGATCTCCCGGTGCTGAACGGGATCCTGCGTGGAAAGAAGATCACGCCCATCGCGGCGCGCGAGGGACTGAAACGGCTAGGCGTGAGCCTCGAGGAACGCGCGCACGTCCGATAACGAAGCCGAGGGCACGCGGTGTCCTCCGTCGTACAGGACGTGGGCGGCCGAGCGGAACCTCGTCCCGAGGATCTCGCGGTACGGAGCGATCCGCGCCGCGGAGTAGTACGGATCGTGGTTCGTCGAGATATGGAGAACGTCGGCCGCGCCCGAGGCAGCCGTCGGCTCGCCGGGGCCCGTCCACTCGCCGGGCACGCCGCCGCAGAACGCGAGGACGGCGGAAAAAGGGAGTCCGTCGGGCGGCGCCGCCGCCAGCCGGTAGTTGAACGAACACGGCTGGCTGAACCCCGCGAGCACAGTGCGCGAGCGGTAGCCGCCGTTGTCTGCGGCCCACGCGAGCGCCGCGGCGACGGCGCGCCGGTGGACGAGACGGTTGTCCTCGGCGCGCGCCGAGACGCCCCAGTGGAAACCCTTCCTCTGCTTGGCGTCGTCGACGCCCGAAACGAGCGTCGAGTGAGGTCCCTGGAGCGAGAGGACGAGGAACTCCGGGGGCGCCGTCTTCTCGAGGACCGCGAGGAGCGACTCGGCGTCCATGCCGTAGCCGTGCATGCCGAGGAGAATGGGCGACGGCCCGCGCCCCGCTTCCGGCGGGCGCGCCAGGAGGCGCAGGGGAACCTCAACCGACAGATACGCCTCGACTTCGCCGGCCACCGGGCCACCTCCGGGAACATCCTGCCCCCCGTTGACGTACCAGAGAGCGTGGGAATGTTGTCATGACGGCCGCCATCGAGGTCCGCGCGCTCCGCAAGACCTACCGGCAGGGGCTCTCGGGCCGCGAAATCAAGGCGCTCGACGGCATCGACTTCGCCGTCGAACCGGGCGAGCTCTTCGGCCTCCTCGGCCCGAACGGGGCGGGGAAGACGACGAGCGTGAAGATCCTTCTTGGGCTCACGCATGCGACGTCCGGAGAGGCCAGGCTTCTCGGCCTGCCGGCGAAGAATCCCGAGAGCCGCCGCCGGGTCGGCTACTTGCCCGAGGGGCACCGCTTTCCCGGCTACCTCACGGCGCGCCAGACCCTTTCGGTCTTCGGGCGGATGTCGGGTGTCGCTTCCGCGGACTTGAAAGCGCGCATTCCCGGGCTGCTCGAGAGCGTGAAGCTCTCCGAGTGGATGGACGTGAAGGTGAAGAAGTTCTCGAAGGGCATGACGCAGCGCCTCGGCATCGCCGCGGCGCTCGTGCACGACCCCGAGGTCCTGCTCCTCGACGAGCCGACGGACGGCGTCGATCCCGTCGGGCGGCGGGAGATCCGCGATCTCCTGAAGGCCGAGGCCGCCAGGGGCCGCGCGATCCTCCTCAACTCCCACCTCCTCTCCGAGATCGAGATGACGTGCGACCGCGTCGCGGTGCTGCGCGGGGGAAAGGTCGCGGCGATCGGGACGGTGGAGGAATTGACGAAGAGAGAAGAAAAGAAAGATTCTTTGAAGGGGTACAAGCTCGTCGCCTCACCTCTTTCCGAGGAGCTGTTTTCGGATTTCTTCGAAAGGGGGGCGAGCCCGGAACGCGTGAATGGCCACGTGCGCGTTTTGGCGCGCGACGCACAGCATCTGAACTCGCTCATCGACGCGGCCCGCGCCCGGGGCGCGCTTCTGACCGAACTGACTCCCGAGAAGAACACCCTCGAAGACGTGTTCGTCGACCTCGTGCGCGCCGCCGACCCGGCGAGCGCTTCGCCCTCTTCCTCTTCACCTTCTAAGAAATCCGAATCCGAAGCCAACTCCGAATCCGAATCCGAGCCTGACTAGAATGAGAGCACTCGCCGCCAACATCGAAGAGGTCTTCCGCGAGGCCGCGGCGCGCTGGACGCTCGTCGCGTACTTCGCGCTGTCGTCCCTCTTCGTCCTCATCTTCGCGGTCGCCGTGAACCTCGACGTGGTGAACGGCGCGCTCGCGGGCGCGAAGATCTTCGGCCAGAACGTCCACATGGGGGGGCAGAGCGTGGACCTCGACAAGCTCGTCCTCGGCTTCGAGTCCGGCTTCGCGGGTTTCCTCTACGTCGTTGGGACGTTTCTCGCGATCTTCGCGACCGCGCATCTCGTCCCGCGCCTCATGGAGAAAGGGACGGTCGACCTCTACCTCTCGCGTCCCGTCGGGCGCGTGCCGCTCCTCCTGTCGCGCTACCTTGGCGGCATGCTGCTGTCCGCCTCGAACGTCGTCTACCTCCTCGGCGCGATGTGGCTCCTCGTGATCTGGAAGACGCACCTCGTCCACCCGCGCTTCTTCTTCGCGGCGGGGATCATCCTGTTCGGGATCGCCGCGCTCATGGCGTTCGCGTTCCTGATCGGAACGCTCACGTCCTCGACCGCCGTCTCGATCATGGCGACGTTCGCGGTCTTCTTCCTCTCCATCGTGTTGTTCAATCTCCACGAGCACACGGCGATTTTTTCTTCTGAATGGGTCGTGCGGCTCGTCGACGGCCTCTACTGGGTGTTCCCGAAGACGGTCGAGCTCGGCCGCGCCGTCATCGGCCTCGTCAACGGCGCGAACGGCCCCATCCGGGCCCGCGACGCCATCGCCCTCGCCCCCTTTCTGAGCACCGGTCTCTTCGGACTCGTCTCCCTCACGCTCGCATGCCTCCGCTTCCGGAGAAAGGACTTCTGACCATGAAGCGCTTCGCCCTGCTCTCGTCCGCCGCCGTCCTCGTTCTCGCGTGCGCCCTCGCGCTGCCGGCCTCGGCCCGGAGCGGGAGCGACGACGCTCTGTCCCTCGTCCCCGCCGATTCGGCCTCCGTCGGCGTGATTCACGTCGCGGACCTGAGAACGAGCCCGCTCGCCGCACGCCTCTTCTCGGACACGGATCACATCAGCGTCGCGGGAGACGCGCAGCACTTCCTCGACGCGGCGCGGCTGAACCCGAAGGAGGACGTCGACCTCGTCGTCGCGGCCGGCTCGCCGAAGGGCGCGGGCGGGAGCGAAGGCTGGGGGCTGGTTCTCTTCGAGGGCCGCTTCGACCCGGCGCGCCTCTCCGAGGCGCTCGTCGAACGGGGCGCGACGCGGAAGTCGACTCCCGCGGGCGAGTACTTTCTCCTGAAGAACGACAGCGCGGACGTTCCGGCGCGCGGCAACGCCCCCGCGGGAATCGCGTTCGCGAGCCCGCACCTCGTGATCGCGGGCTCCGAGGCCGCCGTCGTCACCGCGCTCGCGCAGAGGAGCGCGGGGGGCACGGGGTTCGCCTCCGGGTCCGGTCTCGGCCGCCATCTGTCCCGCATCGACGCTGGCGCTTCGGCATGGGCTCTCGTCGACGTCTCGCGCATCCCCGCGAAGGACGCGGCGCTGCGCCACGCGCAGGCTCACGGATCCGAGAACGACGCTGCGGGCGCGCTTCTCTCCTCGATGAAGTCGGTCCAGTTCCTCGCGCTCCAGGCGACCGCGAAGGGCGACGCGCTGAAGCTCAACGCGACGGGCGTCGTGAGCGACGCGGAGACGGCGGGCCTCATGGAAGACGCGCTGCGCGGCGTGCTCGCGGCCTGGCGCCTCTCGGCGCAGGAGAAGTCGCCGGACACGGTGTCCGCCCTCCGCAGGTTCACGATCTCCCGCCACGGGGAAACGGTCTCGATCAGCGGGACGCTTCCCGGATCGGCCGTGCGCGCGCTGTCCGAAAGGAAGCACGCGGAGGCAAACTGAGGCTGCCCCGGCGGGGCGCCGGGCTCTCTGGCCCGACGCGTCATACTCCTTCACGCATGAAGAAGCTCCTCGAGGGGTTGTCTCTCTTCCAAAGGCTCGCGTACCCGCGCCACAAGGCGCTCTTCGAACGGCTCGCGAAGAACCAGACGCCCCAGGCGGTCTTCATCGCGTGCTCGGACTCGCGCGTCCTCCCGAACCTCATCGTGCAGGCCGAGCCGGGAGAGCTCTTCCTCATCCGCAACGCGGGGAACATCGTGCCGCCGGCCGGCTCGTCCTACGGCGGAACGACCGGCTCGCTCGAGTACGCGATTCTCGCGCTCGGAATCCGGCACATCATCGTTTGCGGCCACTCCGACTGCGGAGCCATGCAGGGCGTGCTCCACCCCGAGAGGCTCGAGGGGATGCCCGCCGCGCGGAACTGGGTTTCGTACGCGGAGGAGGCCCGGCGCGCGGTTCTCGCGGCGAACCCCCGGGCGGACGACGAGACCCTCGTCGCGAGACTCGTGGACGCGAACGTCGTCGTTCAGATCCGCAACATCCTGACGTTCCCGTTCGTGAGCGCGCTCGCCGGGAACGGCGAGCTCGACGTCCACGGCTGGGTTTACGACATCGCGACGGGCCGCGTGAAAGGACTCGACCTTGCCCGGGGGGTGTTCGAGCCTTTGGACGCCGGGGCCGCCGGCCCCGCCCGCGAGCGAGCGGGCCTGTCCTCGCTCGAGGCGGACGAGGAGTTCTGGGAGAAGCTGTAGGAAGAGCCCGTCAGCCCCGCGCCCGCGGCGGGAGGATCGCGTAGACGGGAGTCGCCGTGCGGGACGCGCGCAAGATCCCGACGACCCTAGACTCTCTCGCCAGGAGGAACCCATGATCAAGGGCGTCAAGTTCGTCAGCATTCCCTACGTCGATCAGGAGCGCGCCCTCGCGTTCTGGCGCGACGCGATGGGTTTCCGTGTCGCGACCGACCAGCGCTTCGACGAGACGCAGCGCTGGATCGAGATGAAGATCCCCGGCGCCGAGACGCAGGTCGTTCTCTTCAACGCGGAAGGGGCGAAGGCGGGAGGTTTTTTCAACGGGGCCTTCACCTGCGACAGCGTCGAGAAAACCTACGAGGAGCTCCTCGCCCGCGGCGTGGAATTCGTCAAGCCGCCGAAGGCGGAACCCTGGGGAACGTCGTCGATCTTCAAGGACACCGAAGGGAACACGTTCGTCCTGTCGTCGCGATAACGGCGACTCAGTCGTCGTCGGGTTCCGCCACCTCGGCGACTCCGCAGTGCTTCACGGCGTCGGCGGCCCGGCCGGCGAGGTAGCGGTCGAAGGTCGCGACGCCGGTGCCGCTCGCGCTCTCGACGGCCTTCGCGGCGAGGGCACGGGCTTCGTCGCAACGGCCCGCGCGGTTCTCGAGGAACGCGGCGTTCGCGAGGTGAGAGGGCCTTCCGTCCAGCGCGAAGCATGCGCGGTAGAGAGACACGGCGTCGGCTCCGTTCGCTGCGGCGCGTCGCATGGCGAGCTCGGAGAGCGGCCACGCTTCGCCGCCGGAGAGCGCGACCGCGGCGAGGGGACTCCTCCGGGTCAGTGCCGCGAGCGTGCGACCGCGGCCTGCCTCGGCCGCGACGAAGAGCAGGGCGCACGCGAAAAGGAGCGCGAACCGGCCGAGTCTTCCCGAGGCGGGCGGCGCGGGTTTCGGCCAGGACGGGGGAGCGCCCGCCGCCTTCATCCGGTCCCAGAGGTCCGGATGCGTCGCGTTGCGCGAGCCGAGAATGGCCGGGACGAGGGCGGCCTCGTGCATCTTCTCGAGCGCCCGCGCGTAAACACCTCCCTCGCTGTGCTCCCTCGCGTGCGCGTCCGCGCGGCCTTCCATCTCTCGGGCCGTCCTCCGCGAGAACGCTCCCGCGGCGACGAGCGCGAGGAGCGCGAAGAGGACGGTGAAAAAAGCGGTCCGTCCGCCCTCTCCGGCCAGAGACGGCGCGGCCATGAGAAGCGTGAAGACCAGCAGCCCCGACATTCTCTGCAGCGTGATCGCGCGGCTCTCCGTGAGGTGGGAGGTCTCGTGCGCGACGACCGCCGCGAGCTCGGCGTCGTCCAGGAGCGCGAGAGCCGGCTCCGAGAAGACGAGGATCCGCCTCAGCGGAATCGCGAACGCGACCGGGAGGTGCGACCGCATGACGAGCGTCTCCGGCGTTGCGACGCATTCGTCGGAGGCGGCGGAGAAGGCCGCGCGCCCGAGCCTCTCGTCCCCCTCCCGAAAGAGCCCGAGGAGACGGCCGATCGCAAGGCCACCTCCGAACGCGCTCGCGAAGACGAGGACGGTCCCCGCGGCGAGGAGCGCCGCGGCGACGGCTCCGTGCCCGGTGAAGCGGGGCGGCATGAACGCCGCGACGGCCGCGGCGGCGACGAGATGCGGTGCACGAACGAGGAGGAGGGAGAGGGCGTTCGAGAGGAAGCGGCCCCTTCCCCCGATCGAATCGCCGTACAGGCGGCGCGCGACCGGCCACGTCCCGAGGGCGTATCCGAGGAGCGCCGCGGCCCCGCCGAGGAGTCCGGCCGCCGCCGGGCCCAGGAGGGAGAACGGGCCGCCGAGGTGGGCGACGAGCGCTCCGAGGACCGCGGGGATCGCGACGAAGCCGAGGCCCGTCCACTTTCGCGCGGGCCACGCGAGGCGCGCGCGGGAGGTCCAGTGGCTGTCCTGGGCCCCGAGGACACGCCGGTACGCGAACGGAGTCAGGGCGCTGGAGACGAGCCATGCCGCCGCGAACGCGAGAGGCATCGAGGCGAGGGAAACGAGCGGCAGCCAGAAAGGAAGAACCGCGCGCGCCGCAGAAAGTGTGTCCACGCGCGGGAGGTTAGCGCGGGCGGATCAGGGCGGGCCGTGCGGCACGATCTCGCTCAGGTCCTTGCGAGGCGAGAACATGGTTGCGCCGAGGGAGAACATCAGGATCGTCCAGAAGGCCGCGATAGTGGTCGGAGCGCGCTGAGGAGCTCTCTGGGCGAGACGACGGCGATGCCCTGGCGGATGTGCGCGGGGAAGTCCCGAAGATTGCCGGTAACGAGGAAATCGGCCTGCGCCGCTAGCGCGACCTCGAGAAAGGCCTCGTCGTCGGAATCGGGGAGACGATGGGGCAGGGGCGTTGCAATCACGAACTCGCCCGTAGCCACGATCTGGGCCAAGAGGGCCTCGACTCGTTCGGCGGCGAATCCGAGTCGAGGTCGCGCCATGACCTCACGGTACTCACCGATGATCCGCTCGTCGAGGCAAAGCGGGAGTTTCCCGGCGGCGACGAGGTTGACGATATCGCCTGGAGGTCCGAACGGGGACCAGAGTCCCGACACCACGACGTTTGTGTCGAGGACGATCCTCAACCCTCTTGGCGCTCCCGGCGCTCTCGCCGGACGTCGGCGATGATCGCGTTGATTTCCCTCAAGGAGAGTTTCTTCCCTCGCTTCGCAGAATTCCGTTGGAGGCTGCTGACGGCCTGCACGGCCCGATCCCGCCGCAGGGCAGCCAGCGTGGACTCGAGAGACTCTTCGCCGATGGCCGTGAGGATGGCCATGGGCTTTCCGTTAGAGGTCAGGACGAGGTCTTTCTCCGCCTTCAGGTGCTCCCAGACCTTCGTCGACTGGCCCCGGAGATCGCGCACCGTGATGAACTTCATCGCTTTACCGTCACCCGATAGTGTACACGATCGTCACCCGCCACGCCGCTCAGTACGCGAGCGTCTTTCTTGCCGCCTCGAGGACGCGCTCCGTGTTCGGGAGGATGGCGCGCTCGAAGATCCGGTTGAATCCGACGGGCGTGAACGTCGAGCCCACGCGGTCGATCGGCGCGTCGAGGTGCTCGAAGAGCTCCGAGGCGACGCGGGCCGCGAGCTCGCCCCCGAAGCCGCCGTGGACCTTGTCCTCGTGGACGACGAGGACGCGCGACGTCTTCTTCACCGAGGCCGCGATCGCGTCCCAGTCGAGCGGGACGAGGGACCTCAGGTCGAGGACCTCGACGCTCTTCTCCTCTTTCGCGAGCGTCTCGGCCGCGGCGAGCGCGAAGTGCACCGGCGTGCCATAGGCGAGGATCGTCAGGTCGCGGCCCTCGCGGCGGCGGCGCGCCTTCCCGAACGGCACGGCGAAGTCCGCGGGAACGCGGGCCTTCGCCTGCGCGGAGTTGTAGAGGAACTTCGGCTCGAGGTAGAGCGTGATACCGCGCGAGCGCATCGAGGTTCGAAGCAGCCCCGCCGCGTCGTCCGCGAACGCGGGAACGACGACGCGGAGCCCCGGCAGCGTCGTGAGCCAGCCCTCGATGTTCTGGGAGTGGTAGAGGCCTCCTCCGATGTATCCGCCGGACGCGATGCGTACGGTGACGTTCGGGACGAACTGCCCGTTCGTGCGCCAGTATTCGTGGGACATCTCTACCATCTGCTCGGCCGCGGGCCAGAAGTAGTCGGCGAATTCGGCGCCCTCGACCACGACGCGGATCTTCTCGGAGAAGCGCGAGAAGCCGTCGGCCGTCCCGAGGATGAAGTCCTCGGCGATGGGGCCGTTGAAGACCCTCTTCTCCCCGAACTCCTGCTGCATGCCTTTCGTGACGTTGAAGATGCCGCCCTTCTCCTTGTAGGCGACGTCCTGCCCCCAGATGAAGGTGTCCGGGTTCTCCCGGAACATCTCCTTGAGCGTCGCGTTCAGCGCCTGGATGAGCGACATCTCGACGGCCGGCGCACCGCCGACGGTCTCGGGCGTGACGTACGTGTCCGCGAGGCCGTCCCCTTCCGGCTGCCAGGGCTCGGGCGAGACGAAATCGAAGATCGTCGCCGGATCGGGATCCGGCGCGCGGCGGGCGCGGTCCGCGGATTCCTCGTAAGTTCTGCCGTTCGCCTCCTCGATCGCGGCGATCTCGGCTTCCGGGAAGGTGCCGCCCTCCACGAGCGAGCGGCGGAGGCGCGCGAGGGGGTCGAGGGCCTTCGCCTCCGCGAGCTCCTCGGGCGAGCGGTAGAGCTCGTGCCGGTCGGAGTTCGAGTGGGAATGGATGCGGACGCACTCGGCGTGCACGATCGCGCAGCCCGCGCCCGTCTTCACGAACGCGACGGCTTCGCGCATGGCCCGGATCGAGTCGAAGAGGTCCTTGCCGTCGCAGTGGATGATCTTCACGTTCAGGAATCCTGAGAAGTTGTCCGAGGCGAAGAGGTTCGCGGTCTGGTCGCTCTTCGGGACGGCGATTCCGTAGCCGTTGTCCTGCACGACGAAGACGACGGGGAGCTTCTCGCGGGAGGCGCCGTTGACGGCCTCGTAGAAGTAGCCCTCGGACGTGGAGGACTCTCCCACGGAGCAGAAGACGATCGCGTCGGAGCCGTAGGTCTTCACGGCGCGCCCGAGCCCCGCGGCGTGCTGCGCGTGGTTCGAGACGCACGACGACACGTTCTGGATGTGGATCGCGGGTTTCGCGAAGTGGTTCGACATGTGCCGCCCGCCCGAGGCGACGTCATCCTTCTTCGACATGCCGTTCAGGAGGATCTCCTCGGCGGAAAGCCCCGCCGACAGGCACGTCGTGAGGTCGCGGTAATACGGGAAGAGATAGTCGTGTCGGGCCCGGAACGTCACGCCGAGCGCGACCTGGATGCCGTCGTGTCCCGCGCAGGGCGCGTGATACGACCAGCCGAGCCCCTGCTTGAGGTAGTTCGGAGCCTTGTCGTCGAGCAGCCGCCCGAGATGCATGAGCGCGTACCAGCGCCTCAGCTCGTCCCGGGTCGGCGCGACGCTCTTCTCACCCGTCGCGGCGGGAGGAGTGAGAAGGGCCTGATCGGACACGCGGACCTCCGGGATGCAGAATAAGAATCAATCTTACGTCAGGAGCGAGCCATGACGCACCCGAGCCGCCGTGATTTTATCCGACGTGGTACCGCGCTGGCGGCGGGAGCGACCGGGCTGTCGCTGATGCCGCCAGCCATCCGGAAGGCGCTCGCGATTCCCGCTCGTAACGAGACGAAGTCGATCCGGGACGTGAGGCACGTCGTCTTCCTCATGCAGGAGAACCGGTCGTTCGACCACTACTTCGGGACGCTGCGCGGCGTACGCGGATTCGGAGACCGTTTCCCCGTGCCGCTGCCGGGCGGAAAGGCGGTTTGGCACGAATCCGACGGCGGCCGCGAGATTCCGCCGTACCGGCTCGACGGGAAAGCGGTGAACGCGGCGCTGATTCCAAGCACGCCTCACAACTTTCCGGACGCGCAGGCGGCCTGGAACCAGGGGTCGTTCGGGTTCTGGCCGCGCTTCAAGACCGAGCATTCCATGGGTTACTACACCCGCGAGGAGCTGCCCTTCCAGTTCGCGCTGGCCGAGGCCTTCACGATCTGCGATGCGCACCACTGCTCCGTCGCGAGCGGCACCGACCCGAACCGGATCGTGTTCTTCTCGGGCGCCAACTTCGATCCGGAGAAGCGGGCGGCCGGCGAGAACTGCACGGAGGCGGACTCGGAGCCCGTCAACCTGCGCTGCTGGATAAAGGGCAGGATGCCCGACCCGGGTTACACCTTCAAAGGGTCCGCCTTCACGTGGCCCACGATCCCGGAAATCCTCGAGAAAGCCGGCGTGTCCTGGCGCATCTACCAGGACCCGAACGATAATTTTTCAGGCGCGATGCACGGAGGCCTCGCCTTTCGGAGCTTCCGCACCGCCGCACGGGAGTCTCCTCTCTATCGCAACGGGCTGAGCCGCTGGTCGATCGCCGACCTCGCGCGGGACGTCGCGAACGACACTCTGCCCGCGGTCAGCTGGATTCTCCCGACGATGCTCCAGTCCGAGCATCCCGACGTCCCGTCGAGCCCGGCGCGCGGCGGATACTTCACGCAGCAGGTCCTCGAGGCTCTGACGGGGAATCCCCGGGTCTTCGGCGGGACGGTTTTCATCCTCACCTTCGACGAGAACGACGGGCTCTTCGATCACGTGCCGCCTCCTGCGGTTCCGACCCTGAACCTCGACGGCACTCCCGCGGGTGGATCCACACTCGATCTCTCCGGCATGTACTTCGTCGACGAGGCCAGGCACTCCCACCTCGACCCGCGGGACGCGGTTACCGGAAACGTCCGCCCGTGGGGCCTCGGGGCGAGGGTCCCGATGACCGTCGTTTCCCCATGGAGCCGCGGCGGATGGGTGTGCTCGGAGGTCTTCGATCACACCTCGGCCGGCCGATTCCTCGAAAAGCGCTTCGACCTCACGATTCCCGCGATCAGCCCGTGGCACCGCAGCATCTGCGGCGATCTGACCTCCGCGTTCGACTTCGTCGAGCCGAATCGAGCGCCGTTTCCGAAGCTGCCCGACATGAGCGGCTACGAGGCGATCGAGGCCGCGTCGAAGAAGCTTCCGGCCGCGCGGGCTCCTTCCGCCGCCGCGGCGGCGCTGCCGCTTCAGGAGCGCGGTGTCAGGCCCTCGCGCGCGCTGCCCTACGAGCTCGAGGTCCGCGCCCGATGCGGAGCCGACGGGCGGATGGCGCTCACGTTCGTCAATTCCGGGCGGCAGGGAGCGGTGCTCCACGTCTACGACCTCCTCCATCTCGACCGCGTTCCGCGCCGTTACACGGTGGAGGCCGGCCGCACCCTCGAGGACGCGTTCTGGAACGTGCGCGCGGACGGCGGGAAATATGATCTGTGGCTGTGCGGCCCCGCGGGTTTCATCCGCACGTTCCGGGGCGCCTTTCCCGCGCCCCAAGACGCACCCGGACCCGAGATCCGGGTCCGCCTCGACCGCGCGGCCGGTGCCCTGCTCCTCGAGGCGCGAAACGAAGGCGCCCGCGCGGCCGAGGTCGTGGTCACGGCGAACGCCTACCGCAAGGATGGTCCCTGGAGACTGAGGCTTGCTCCGGGCCGCGTCGTCTCGAAACGCTGGTCCCTCGCGGCGAGCCGGTCGTGGTACGACTTCACGGTGCGTGCCGGCGCGTTCGAGCATCGTTTAGCGGGACGTGTGGAGACCGGCCGGCCCGGAGTGAGCGATCCGGCGATGGGGGGGCCGGCAATCGGGTAGAATCCGCGTCCCGCAGCCCGCGGGCCAGGAGCACCCTCGTGTCCCAGACGCTCATTTCGCCGTCCGCCGAAACCGCCGAAACCGCAGACCGCAAGACCTTCGAGGCCGCCCTCGCGGCCGACGCGGCTGCCCCGAGGAAGAAGCTCGTGGAAGGGCAGGTCGTGAACGGCGTCATCGCCGGCATCACGCCCGACGTCGTCCTCGTCTCGATCGGCGGCAAATCCGAAGCGCTCATGGACCTGAAAGAGCTCGAGGGCGAGAAGGTCGGCGACAAGATCGAGGCCGTGGTCGTCAAGGCGGGACCGGACGTGCGCCTCTCGCGCAAGCTCGCGGTCGGCCATCGCACGAAGGCCGAGCTAAGGGCCGCGTCCGAGGCGAAGATCCCCGTTGCCGGAAAAGTCATGGCCCGCAACAAGGGGGGCTTCGAGGTGATGATCGGCGGCGCGCACGGCCTCCGCGCGTTCTGTCCGGTCTCCCAGATCGACCTCGGCCGCCATGAAGAGCCGGCGCTCGCGGCGTACGTGGGGCAGACCTTCGATTTCCGCGTCCTCGAGTACACGGAGGACGGCCGGCGCGTCGTCGTCTCGCGCGTGGCGCTCCTGAAGGTCGAGCAGGACGAGAAAGCCGCGGTGACCCGCGAGAAGATCACCGTCGGCGCCGTGATGCCGGGCCGCGTCCGCTCCCTGACCGACTTCGGCGCGTTCGTCGACCTCGGCGGCGTGGACGGTCTCGTTCACGTCACGGAGATTTCCCGTCGCCGCGTCGCGCACCCGAAAGACGTCCTCACCGTCGGTCAGGAGATCACGGTCAAGGTCACGAAGCTCGCGAGCGAAGGCAAGCGCATCTCCCTTTCGCTGAAGGAGCTCGAGGCCGATCCCTGGGAGACGCTTTCCGAGCGCTTCGCGCCCGCCGCCTCGTTCACGGGAACGGTCGCGCGGCACGCGGACTTTGGCCTCTTCGTCGAGGTCGAGCCGGGAGTCGACGGCCTCGTGCACGTCTCGGCGCTGCCGCCAGGGATCGCCCTCAAGGACCCCGCGGTCGCCGTGGGGCAGACCGTGCAGGGCTGGGTGAAGGAAGTCGATCCGAAGCAGCGGCGACTGTCGCTGTCGCTGCGCGAGATCGCCACCTCGAATCCGTGGGACGGAATCAACGAGCGGTATCCCGAAGGCTCTCTCGTGAAGGGTGACGTCGAGAGCGTCGCCCAGTTCGGCGTCTTCGTGCGGCTCGAGCCGGGCCTGACGGGCCTCATCCCGAACTCCGAGACGGGCGTGGCGCAAGGCACCGTCCATCGCCACTTCGCCCCCGGCCAGAAGATCGAGGTGAAGGTCATCGGCGTGGATCCGGCGAAGCGGCGGATCTCGCTCTCCGCGCCCAATGCGAAATCGGCCACGAGCAACGAGGGCGACCGCGGCGATCTGAAGAACTATCGCGAGGAGTCCGCGAAGCGGGAGAAGGCGTCCACACCTTCCGTCTCGATCTTCGGCTCGTCCCTTCTCCAGGCCTTGAACAACCCCAAGAGCAAACAGAAGAAGTAACGGTGGCCCCGGGAAGCCCTCGATCGAGGAACCCCGGCCGCGAGCCGGGGGTTTTTCTTCCGAACCGGGTCGAGCGCCCCGCGGCGCTCGTCGCCTTCCTGGTAGGCGCCGCCGGCTTCGCGAGCTGGGCGCTCGGCCTTCCGGACCTCGGCCGGATCCTGCCCGGAACGGTCGCGATGGTCCCGAACACCGCGGTCGCGTTTCTCCTCGCGGGTGCCGCGCTCTGGCTCGCGGCGGGAGACGCGGCGGGCCTCCGGCTCCGCGCGTCCCGCGTGGCGGCTCTCGGCGCGGCGGCTCTCGGCGCGCTCGTCCTCGCCGAATACCTCTCGGGCGCGGACTTCGGGATCGACCAGCTCCTCTTCCGCGATCCGGGGCTGCTCGGGGGCGATCCGCCGGGACGGATGGCGGCGTCCACGGCGCTCGGCTTCCTCGCGTCCGGCACGGCGCTCGCGATCGGGGTGCGCGGCAGGCCAGAGTGGCTGCGCGACGCCCTCGCCGCCGTGCCGCTCTTCCTCGGGTTCGTCTCGCTGACGGGTTACGTCTGCGGCGTGAGCAGCTTCCTCTGGGTGGGCCACCTGAAGGGGATGGCGGTCCCCACGGCCGCCGCATTCGTGGCGCTTGCCTGCGGCATCCTGATCGGAAACTCCGAGGGGACGTTCTCGAAGCTCTTCCGGAGCGCTTCTTCCGGGGGCGTCGTCCTGAGGTGGCTCCTCCCGATCGTCGTCGTCGTCCCGGCGCTCTTCGCGGTCGGGGCGCGGGTCGGCGAGAGGGCGGGCCTGTACCCCGCCGAATTCGGAGTCGCGGGCTCCGCCGTGGCCGACACCGTGGCCGGGGTGCTGATCCTCGTGGTCTTCGCCGCGCGCCTGAAGCGCAAGGAGGACGAGGTCTCGGCCGTCCTCGAGGCCGGCGCGAACCAGCTCCGCGAGAGCGAGGACCGGTTCAAGTACATCTTCGAGTACTCCCTCGTCGGAAAGTCGATCACGCGCCCGGACGGCGGGATGGTCGTGAACGAGGCGTTCGCCGGCATGCTCGGGTACACGCGCGAGGAGATGCAGCGCCTGCGCTTCCTGGACATCACCCATCCCGGCGACGCCGCGGCCTCCCAGCGCGCGTTCGACGAGCTCCTCTCGGGCGAGCGCGAGTCGGCGCGCTTCGTGAAGCGGTACCTCCACCGGAACGGCTCGGAGGTGTGGGCCGACGTGAGGACGTCCCTTCGCCGCGGTCCCGACGGCCGTCCGCTCTACTTCGTGACGTCCGTGAACGACATCACGGAACGCCGCGCGCTCGAAGAGCAGCTCCGGCAGAGCCAGAAGATGGACGCGGTCGGGCAGCTCGCGGGAGGTGTCGCGCACGACTTCAACAACCTCCTCACCGTCATCCGCGGGTACGCCGAGGTGCTCTCGACGGACCTGCCGGCGGGCGCCCCGGAGGCCGACAGCGTGGACGAGATCCTGCGCGCCTCCGACCGGGCCGCGGCGCTCACGAAGCAGCTCCTCGCCTTCAGCCGCCGGCAGGTGCTCGAGATGCGGGTCCTCGACGTGCGCTCGGCCGTGGACGGCGCCGAGCGGATGCTGCGGCGGCTCATCGGCGAGGGCATCGACCTCGTCGTCGTGCAGCCGGCAGCCGCGGCGTTCGCGAAGGCGGATCCGGGACAGATCGAGCAGGTCCTCGTCAACCTCGCATTGAACGCGCGCGACGCGATGCCGCGGGGCGGGCGGCTCTCGATCGAGCTTTCGAGCGAGACGGTCCGCGAGCCCTTGCGTTCCGCGTTCGATTCCGTGCCTGCCGGCCGCTACGTGTGCGTGACGGTGGAAGACACGGGGGTCGGGATGGACGCCGGGACGCTGAGCCACCTCTTCGAGCCTTTCTTCACGACGAAGGCGCGGGGAAAGGGAACGGGACTGGGGCTCGCGACGGCGTTCGGGATCGTGAAGCAGAGCGGCGGCTACTTCGAGGTCTCGAGCACGCCGGGCGAGGGGTCGAAGTTCCGCTTTCTCCTTCCGGAAGTCGCGGGCGCCTTGGCGCGGCCGACCGCGCCGGCGGGCGCCCTCCCGGCGGGCACGGAGACGATCCTCCTCGCGGAGGACGAGCCGGCCGTGCGCGAGCTGACGCGGAGGCTTCTCGAGCGGCGCGGCTACCGCGTCCTGCCGGCCGGCTCCGCCGCCGAAGCGCTCGCGAAGGCGGACGCGTTCGACGGGCCCATCCATCTCCTCCTGACGGACCTCGTCATGCCGGGCGGGAGCGGGGTCGAGCTCGCCGGAGAGCTCGCTCCGAAGCGGCCCGGCACGCGCATCCTCTTCATGTCGGGCTATTCGCACGACGTTCTCGCGCAGCAGGGCCTGGCCGCGCCCGAGGGACGCCTGCTCCTGAAGCCGTTCACCGAATCGGGTCTCCTCCTGCACGTCCGCGAGGCGCTCGACGCTCTCCCGGCGTCTCCGATCGTCCTCGGCGCGTGAGGCGGGGCGGCTCCGCCAATCCATCTCCTCCTGGCGGATCTCGTGATGCGGAGGTGATTCATTTGCCTCATAGGGGGCTGTGGGCCTCCGCGTGATCCTGTCGCTGCAACAGTCGATCGTTGCTCTGAGACGCCTCGTCTCAAAGGCGGGCAAATGGCGGCATCTCCGCACGTTCGCGGCCTGGCCCCCAGGGGTTTCTGGCATCGTGCCCTCGATTTCGAATTAGAGCTCGCCCGGCCCTGGCAGCGTATTCTCAGCGCCCTCTTTTTCGTCTCCGCCGCGGTTCTCCTCCGGGTGGTGTTCCTCGGGCCGCTGGGCCAGCACGTCCCGTACGTGACGCTCTTCCCGGCGGTGCTGCTCGCCGCCGTCACCGGAGGTCTTGCAAGCGGTCTCCTCGCGACGGCCGTGTCCGCGGGCGTCGCGTACTTCTGGTTCCAGGGAGGCGTGCTCGACCACGGCGCCTCGCTCGCGATGGCGACGTTCGTTGGGAGCGGTGCGGCGATTTGCGTCGTCGGCGAGTTGAACCTGCGCGCGCGAGCGCGGCTCCGGCAGAGCCGCGGCGAGCTGCTGCGAACGGTCGACCGGCTGCGCGAAAGAGAGGAATCGTCGAGGCGGTACGGTGCCCTCGTCGAGTCGGCCTCGGACGCGATTTTCGCAAAGAGCCTGGACGGAAGGATCGAATCCTGGAACAAGGGGGCCGAGGCGCTCTACGGCTACACGGCCGAGGAGGTCCTCGGACGGCCCGTCACGATCCTCGCCCCCGAGGATCGGAGGCACGAGATCCCCAGGCTGATCGAGGACGTTTCGCGCGGCCTGCGCGTCCAGAATCTGGAGACCGTGCGCCTAAGGAAAGACGGGACGCTGGTCGAGGTCGCCCTTCAGCTGTCCCCGATCCATGGACGCGAGGGGACCGTCGTGAGCATCTCCACCGTCGCACGCGACGTCACCGAGCGCAAGCGGCTGGAGCGGGAGGTCCGGCTCCTGAACACCGAGCTGGAGGCGCGCGTGGTGAGCCGGACGGCCGAGATCGAGCGCGCGAACCGCGAGCTCGAGGCGTTCAGCTATTCGGTCTCGCACGACCTTCGCGCGCCCCTGCGTTCGGTCGGAGGGTTTGCGCGGATCCTCGAGGAAGATCACGGCGAGAAGCTGGACGCCGAAGGGCGGCGGTGCCTCGGCAGGATCGTCGCGGGTGCCGAAAGGATGGGCTTGCTGATCGATGACATGCTCAAGCTCTCGCGGATCTCGCGGGGCGAGCTCGTCAAGGAGGACGTCGACCTGAGCGACCTCGCGCGTGCGATCGCGGACGAGCGCCGGCCTGACACCGGCGGGCGACTCGTCACGGTCGTGGTGGCGGACGGCCTTCGCGCGACCGCCGACCGGAGGCTCCTGCGGGTGGCACTCGGGAACCTCTTCGACAACGCCTTCAAGTACACGTCGAAAAAGCCTGAGGCCCGGGTCGAGTTCGGCACCGCCAACGGAAACGGGGAGCGGTATTTCTTCGTCCGCGACGACGGGGCCGGCTTCGATCCCGCCTACGCGGGCAAGCTGTTCGGCGCGTTCCAGCGGTTGCACACCGAGGCGGAGTTTCCCGGGACCGGGATCGGCCTCGCGACGGTTCAGAGGGTCGTGCAGCGGCACGGCGGCCGTGCCTGGGCCGAGGGGCAGGTGGACCACGGGGCAACGTTTTACTTCACGCTGGGAGAGGGGAAACCATGAACAAGAAGCGCATCCTCCTCGTCGAGGATCGTGAGGACGACGTCGAGCTGACGATCCGGGCGCTCAAGAAGAACAAGATCGAGAACGAGGTCGTCGTCGTGCGCGACGGAGTGGAGGCGGTCGACTACCTTTTCGGGACCGGCCGGCACGCGGATCGCGACGTCGCGGACTTGCCGGGGCTCGTCCTTCTCGATCTGAAGCTCCCGAAGCTGGACGGGCTCGAGGTGTTGAAGCGTCTCAGGGCCGATCCGCGGACGAAGCTCGTGCCGGTCGTGATCCTGACGTCGTCGAAGGAGGAGCAGGACGTCCTGCAGGGCTACAGCCTCGGCGCGAACAGCTACGTCCGCAAGCCGGTCGATTTCCAGCAGTTCATCGAAGCCGTGAAGAGCCTCGGCCTGTACTGGCTCGTCCTCAACGAGGCGCCCCCGGTGCCCGGACCGAGTTCGCGAGCGTGACGGACCTTCGGCTCCTGGTCGTCGAGGATTCGGAGGACGACGCGACCCTCCTCGTGCGCGAGCTGCGCCGTGCCGGTCACGACGTGGACTTCGAGCGCGTCCAGACAGCCGCGGCCATGCGGGACGCTCTCCGGGCCAGGAGCTGGGACGCGATCGTGTCGGATTACAAGATGCCCGGCTTCAGCGGCGAGGACGCGCTGGAGATCCTGAAGGAGGCGGGTCTCGACCTGCCCTTCATCCTCGTCTCCGGGACGATTGGCGAGGAGAAGGCCGTCGCGCTCATGAAAGCCGGCGCGCACGACTACATCCTCAAGGGCAATCTCCTGCGGCTCGCTCCGGCGCTGGACCGGGAGATCGAACAGGCCGCTCATCGGCGGGCTCGCGCCGCCGCCGAGGCCGAGGCACGGAAGCTGTCGCGCGCCGTGGAACAGAGCCCCGTGTCGGTCGTCATCACGGACCTGGCGGGCGCGATCGAGTACGTGAACCCGCAGTTCACGGCGCTCACGGGCTACACACCCGAGGAAGTCCGCGGGAAGAACCCTCGCATCCTCAAGTCCGGAACGACTCCGCCGGAGGTATACCGCGAGCTCTGGGAGACGATCACGTCGGGACGCGTCTGGACGGGAGAGCTCCAGAACCGCAAGAAGAGCGGCGAGTCGTTCTGGGAGCGTGCGACGATTTCTCCGGTGCAGGACGAGGCCGGCCTGACGACGCACTTTCTCGCCGTCAAAGAGGACATCACCGACCGGAAGCGGGCCGACGTCGAAATTCTCAGGCTCAACCGGCTCCTGCGGACGATCAGCGACGTCAACCAGCTCATCGTTCACGGTGTCGACCGCGACGCGCTCCTCGCGCACGCGTGCCGGATCCTCGTCGAGGTCGGGGGGTTCCGGATGGCGTGGATCGGTCTCGTCGACCCGAAGACGAGCCGCGTCGTGCCCGCGGCGCATGCCGGCGAGGGGAAGGAGTATCTCGACGGCGTGATGGTGCGCACGGACGACACTCCGGAGGGGCGGGGGCCGATGGGCGTGGCGATCCGGACGGGGCGGCACGTCGTGGCCGCCGACATCGCGGAGGACCCCGCGAGTGCGCTGTGGCGCGACCGCCAGCTCGCGTTCGGGTTCCGGTCCGCCGGCGCGTTTCCGATCGCCGTCCGGGGCGCCGTGGTCGGCGGGCTGAAGGTCTACGGCGGTGAGCCATTCGCGATCGGCGAGGAGGACATCGCGCTTCTCGACGAGCTGGCGAGCGATCTCGGATACGCGATAGGGGCTCTCGATGAACGGAACGAGCGCCTCGCGGCCGAGGAGGCGCTCGCGAAGAGGGAGTTCTATTACCGCTCCCTCATCGAGAACGCTCAGGACGTCATCACGATCGTCGACGTGGCGGGCACGATGAGTTTTCAGAGTCCGGCGGCCGAACGGATCACGGGGCGCCCTGCCGCAGAATTCCTGGGCAAGAACGTGTTCGATTTCATCCATCCCGAGGACATAGGCGCCGTGCAGGAGAGCCTCCGCCGCGCCGTCGAGAGCCCGGAAGAGTCCCGGACCGCCGTTTTCCGGTTTCGACACGCGGACGGATCGTGGCGGACGATGGAGGGAATCGGAAAGCTGTTTCTGGGCGGGGGCTCGACCCAGTTCGTGGTCAACTCCCGCGACGTGACTGAGAGCCGTTCCGTCGAGGAGCAGCTCCGGCAGGCCCAGAAAATGGAGGCGGTCGGCCGGCTTGCCGGCGGCGTTGCCCACGACTTCAACAACCTGCTGACGGTCATCGGCGGCTACGGCGAGCTGCTCGCTTCGTCTCTCGCCGACGACCCGGAACGGCGCGAGAGTGTGGACGAGATCGTGAAGGCGGCCGGCCGGGCCGCGGCGCTGACGCGCCAGCTCCTTGCGTTCAGCCGGCGGCAGGTTCTCGAGATGCGCGTCCTCGACCTGCGCTCCGTCGTGGACGAGTCGGAGAAGATGCTTCGGAGGCTCATCGGGGAAGACGTCGAGCTCGTCGTGTCGAGGCCCGAGACGCCCGCCATGGTGAAGGCCGACGGGGGCCAGATCGAGCAGGTGCTCATGAACCTCGCCGTCAACGCGCGCGACGCGATGCCGG
>JBBQRP010000025.1:0-49812 GCA_038214715.1 Thermoanaerobaculia bacterium
TCACCGTCCACCCGGATCATGGGCGGCGAGTTCGTCGTGATGTGAAGGTCCGATCCTCCGCGCTCGACGAGCGTCTTGAGGAGCTGATGGAGCGTGACCCCCATTGCGCTGTCCCTCCCGAGTACGCACGAATGATACGCGGAGGACCGGCCTCGCTCCAAACCGGCTCATTCGAGGAGGCCGTAAGCGGGAAGTGTCAGGAAGTCTGCGAACCCGTCGGCGAGGACGAGGGAGTCGAGGAGCCGGACGGCGTCTCCGAGACGGCCGGAAGAGATTCCCCCGAGCTTCGCGAGCTCCTGAGCCTGGACTTCGAGGTAGAGCTCCCGCGACGCGGTGCGTCCGTCGGCGAGAGCCGTGCGCGCGTGGATCCACTGCCAGAGCTGCGCGCGCGAGATCTCGGCCGTCGCGGCGTCCTCCATGAGGTTGAAGATCGCCGCCGCGCCGTTTCCCTGGAGCCACGAGTTCAGGTACTGGAGGGACACGTTGATGTTGAGCCGGAAACCGGCGTCCGTCACCGTGCCCATCGGCACCCGCGCATCGACGAGCTTCGCGGCGTCCGCGACGACGTCCTCGCGGAGGCGCGACTTCTGGTGCGCCTTTTGTCCGAGAGCCTTCTCGAAGACCTCGAAGGCCGTGGGCACGAGGTCGGGATGGGCGACCCACGTCCCGTCGAACCCGTCGCCCGCCTCGCGCTCCTTGTCGGCCTTGACCTTCGCGAGCGCCCGCTCGTTCACTTCGGGATCCTTGCGCGTCGGGATGAAGGGCGCCATCCCGCCCATCGCGTGCGCCCCCCGGCCGTGGCAGGTCTTCACGAGGAGCTCCGTGTAGGCGCGCATGAAGGGAACCGTCATCGTGATGTCGGCCCGGTCCGGCAGGACGAGGTCGGTGCGCGCGTGCAGTTTCTTGATGAGGCTGAAGAGGTAGTCCCACCGTCCCGCGTTCAGGCCGCTCGCGTGCTCCCGGAGCTCGAAGAGAATCTCGTCCATCTCGAACGCCGCGGGCAGCGTCTCGACGAGAACGGTCGCGCGGATCGTCCCCCTCGGAATCCCGAGCGCGTCCTGGGCCGCGCAGAAGACGTCGTTCCAGAGCCGCGCCTCGAGGTGGCTTTCCATCTTGGGCAGATAGAAGTAGGGGCCCGTCCCGCGCTCCTTCATGGCCGCGGCGTTGTGAAAGAGATAGAGGGAGAAGTCGAAGAGGCTCGCCGAGACCGCCGCGCCATCGACGAGGACGTGTTTCTCGGTCAGGTGCCAGCCGCGCGGGCGCACGAGGAGCGTCGCCGTCGCGGAATTCAGCCGGTACTCCCTGCGCTCGGGGCTCGTGAACGAGATCGTGCGGCGGACCGCGTCCATGAGGTTGACCTGGCCCTTCACGACGTTCTCCCAGGTGGGGGAGAGCGAATCCTCGAAGTCCGCCATGAAGACGCTCGCGCCGGAGTTCAGCGCGTTGATCATCATCTTCCGCTCGACCGGGCCGGTGATCTCTACCCAGCGTTTCTCGAGGTCCGCCGGCGCGGGCGCGACGGTCCAGTCCGCCTGCCTTACCGATGCGGTTTCGGCGAGGAAGCCGGGCAGCTCGCCCGCGTCGATTCGCTTCTGGCGCACGGCGCGCTGTGCGAGAAGCTCGACTCGGCGGGGATCGAAGGCGCGGTGGAGGCTCGCCACGAACGCGAGCGCGGCTTCGGTGAGGACGATTTCCGAGCCCGGGACCTTCGGGCCCTCGACTCGTGTTCCGGTCGGCATCTCGGCACCCCGGCCCGGGATCGTAATACGAGACTCGAGCACGGCCCGCGTGGGGATCCAGACGAGGGAGAGAGCATCGTCGCGGCGGGGGCGTCAGGCCCTGGCGCGGAGGTCGAGAAGGCCGCTGTCGAGGATGAGTGTCAGATCCCGGTCGCGGAAGAGCATGTCGCAGCGGTTCTCGGCGGCGAGGACAGCGAGAAAGCAGTCGATCGTCGAGCGAATCGTGATTCCCCGGCGCCGCAGCGTGCGATGGAGGTCGGCGGCCTTGAGGTATGTGTCGATCCCCGCGGGCTCGAGGAACGTCATCTTCCGGAAGAACGCCTCGAGTTCCTCGCGGTCGTGCTTTATGCCCTGGAAGACTTCGGCGGCGACGAGGCCGCAGGTCACGACGTCGTCGTCGCCCGCAAGGAGCCGGTCCACGGCGCGGGCCGCCGGCGAGGAGGCGCCATTCAGGAACTCGGCCCAGGCGGACGTGTCGACGAGGACCCTCACGTCACGACGTCAGGAAGCCCGAGGCTTCCGCTTGCGGAGGGCGTCGAGGTCCCCCACCCAGCCGACCCTCCCGGCGAGCTTTCGGAGCCCGCGCAGCGCGCGACGCCGCGCGTAGTCGCGCAGCGCGTCGTTGATGACGGCCGTCTTCGTCTTCCCGGGGTCGGCTTCGAGCGCCGCCTCGAGCGCCGCATCGTCGATGTTCAGCGTCGTCCGCATGATCTGCACCCGGATGCAGATTATAGCAGCCCTTCATCTGCATCACACCGAAGGGAACTCTACAGCACGGTCTCGCGGACGACTTCCTCGATCGACGTCAGCCCGTCCTTGATCTTCGCGAGGCCGGAGCGGCGCAGGGAGACCATGCCCTCCTCGAGCCCCTTCCTCTTGATCTCGATGGACGACGCGCCCGAGAGGATGAGCTCGCGGATCTCCTCGGAGATCTCGAGGACCTCGACGAGCGCGACGCGGCCTTTGTAACCCGTGTTGTTGCACTTCTCGCAGCCCTTGCCCTTCATGACCTGGATGCTCTTGGCATCCTCCGCCGTGAAGCCGAGGGAGACGAGGACCTGCGGAGCGACTTCCGTCGGGCCCTTGCAGCTCGCGCACACGCGCCGGATGAGCCGCTGCGCCGCGATGAGGACGACGGACGTCGCGACGAGATAGGGCTCGATGCCCATGTTCATGAGGCGGTTGATCGTCGAGGGCGCGTCGTTCGTGTGGAGCGTCGAGAGCACGAGGTGCCCCGTCAGGGAGGCCTTGACCGCGATTTCCGCGGTCTCGAAGTCGCGGATCTCGCCGACGAGGATGATGTTCGGGTCCTGGCGCAGGAACGACCGCAGGGCGGCCGCGAAGTTCAACCCGATCTGGTCCTTCATCTGGACCTGGTTGATTCCTGGAAGGTTGAACTCGACCGGGTCCTCGGCCGTCATGATGTTCGTCTCGGGCGTGTTGATGCGCGACAGGGCCGAGTAAAGGGTGTTCGTCTTCCCGGATCCGGTCGGACCCGTCACGAGGACCATCCCCCATGGGCGGAGGATCGCCTTCTCGAACTTGAGGAGGCTCTCCTTCTCGAACCCCAGCTTCGTCATGTCGAGCATGAGGTTGTCTTTGTCCAGGAGCCGGCAGACGATCTTCTCGCCGAAGAGCGTCGGGAGGACGGAGACGCGGTAGTCGAGCTCCTTCACCTTCCCCGCGAGCTTCATCTTGATCTTGATGCGGCCGTCCTGGGGGAGGCGCTTCTCGGCGATGTCCATCTTCGCGAGGATCTTGATGCGCGAGGCGATCGCGTCCTTGAGCTTCGGCGGCGGGTTCATGACTTCGTAGAGGATTCCGTCGATTCGGTAACGCACGCGGTACTCGCGCTCGTAGGGCTCGATGTGGATATCCGAGGCGCCGCGCTTGATCGCGTCCGTCAGGATGATGTTCACGAGCCGGATGACCGGCGCTTCCTCGCCTTCGTCGACGAGCTTCTCGAGGTCGATCGTCTCCTGCTCGGACTCCTCGACGACCTCGAGCGAAGTGTCGCCTGTGTCCGCGACCGACATCTCCTCCATGACCTTCTTCAGCTCGAGCGCGTGCGTCGCGCCGTAGTGCTTGTCGATGGCGAGGGAGAGGGCGTTCTCGGACGCGACCACGGGCTCGACGTTGTAGCCCGTCATGAACTTGATGTCGTCCATGGCGAACACGTTCGTCGGGTCGGCCATCGCGATCGTGATCGTCGCGCCCGTCTTGTTTACGGGGAGGATGTTGTACTTGCGCGCGACGTCGGCCGCGACGAGCTTCAGGACCGCGGGGTCGATCTCGAAGTGCGAAAGGTTGATCGACGGAACACCGAACTGGGCCGAGAGCGTCTCGGTGATGTCGTCCTCGCTGATGTAGCCGAGCTTGACGAGCGACTCGCCGAGTTTCATTCCGGAGGACTGGACTTCGCGGAGCGCCTCCTGAAGCTGCTCACCCGTGATGAGCTTCGACTTGACGAGGAGATCCCCGAGCTTGACGGCCATTCCGTGATTCTAGCGGGTCGGGGGTGCGGCGGGCGCCTCGTGCTCCTGAGCCCCGCTCTCTGGCGCTCTCGCGGACGGAGCCGCGGCCGCCGTCGCGCCGGGGCTGACCTTGCGGAGGCGGGCCGTGACGGACCCGATCGGCATCACAGTCCGGGCCATCACGGGGAGCCGGCGCTCGTCGTCCGAGAACCAGAGGAAGAGCTTGCCGCGATTGCGGTCCTCGTCCGTTTCGTTCTCGCGCAGCTGGGGCTGAAGCTTGAAGGCGTTGAACGTTCCCGCCTCGGTCTCGACGCGCTCCTTTTCGAGGACGTGCGCCTTGAGCTTGTAGACCTTCCCTCGAGAGAACATGTCGACGCGGACGTCCTGTCCCACCGCGAGGGGCTGCGCCCTCAGGAAATAAAAGGACGAGATGATGTCCTGAACGCGCTCCGGGAGCGGCGTCCGGTCGTCCCTCCAGCTTCCGATCCGTCGCGCCAGGTCGAACTCCTCGACCTCGTCCGACTCGTAGCGCCCCTCGCGCGCGTGCTTCTCGAACCGGAGCGGCTGGAAGTCGCGCGCGTCCACCCAGCTCTCGTAGAGGTCGCGCACCGGGTAGAACCTGGAGATGTAGTCGTTCGACGTCGCGACGAGGGTCATGCGGTATACGGGGACGCCGTCGGTCGACATCTCGCGGGCCGTCCGAAGGGTCATCTCGCCGCCTTCGATCTTCAGCCAGGCGATCGTGTAGACGAGCGTCTCGCCGGATCCGAACGGAACGGGGTACAGGTGGTCCTTGGAGAGGGACTCCCGCGCGGCCGAGAGCGCGGGGCCTTTGTCGGCGCTCGCGCGAGGGCCCGCCGCGACCGAAGCGAGGAAAAGCGCCAGCATTCCCGCCAGGGCGAGGCTCGTCGCCGCGGCGGCGAAGCGTGCCCGCCGCGAAAGAGTCCTACGCGAGGAGACGAAGTGCGGCTTCATGAACGGCATCGGCGGGCCATCTCGAGCCGGAACGATTGTAGTCCGCGGGGAATTCCGCGAGGACGGCCGTGCGGGGCCCGACCGGCGAGAAGCGATCGGGGGCCGTCGGTCCGAACAGCGCGAGCGTCGCGGCGCCCGCCGCGGCCGCGAGGTGTGTTGGGCCCGTGTCAGCACCCACGAAGAGCGCCGCGTGCGCCGCGAGGCGCGCCGTGGAGGCGGGGGTCGTGGAAGGGGCGAGGAGGAGAGGAAGATTCGAGGGGGAGGAAGAAAGGGAAGACGAAGAAGAAGAAAGAGAAGACTTCCTGGAATGGTTAACGAGCTCGGCCGCCCGGCTCTCTTCTCCTGGCCCCCATCTCAGGACGGGCTGGACCCCCTCGGAGCCCAGACGCGCGGCGAACGCCACGACGTCGTCCGCGCCCCACTCTTTGCTCAGCTTCGAAGAAAAAGGCTGCAACACCGCGAACGGACGCTTCCCGTTCTGCTCCAGCCACGCGTCGACCACGGGATCATTTCTTTCGACGAGGTGCTTCACGTCCGGTGTTCTCTCGAAGCCCGTCTTCCGGGTGACGTGCTCGGCGAGCGCGAGCATCTGGTCGAGGACGTGGGGGCGCGCGGCGCGGTCGACGTCCACCCGCTCGTCCGTGAAGAGGCAGTTGATCTTCTCCGTCGCCGTCCGCCACCCGAAACCCACTTTGCGGGCGGCAGGGAAAGCGGCCGTGATCAACGCCGACTTGAACAACCCCTGGGCATCGACGACGAGATCGAAACGTTCCCCTCCCTCTCCGGCCCCTCTCCCCCTTCTAAGAAAATCTTCTATTTCCCTCTTCGTCTTCCTTCCGAGAAAAGCTTTTCTCCAGATTCTCGTGTTCGCGACGAGGATCTCGTCGACGTAGGGCGCGCCCTCGAGGAGCGGAGCGAGGGGCCCCTCGACGGCCCACGCGAGCCGGGCGTTCGGGACGTGCGTCTTCAGGGCCTTCGCCGCCGGGAGCGCGAAGACGACGTCGCCGAAGGACGAGAGGCGCACGAAGAGGATTCGCATCGGACGCGGCAACCTTAGCAGCCGTTGGGCTATGCTTGGACATGCTCGACTCTTCGGTGCTGGTTCTGAACCGCGGGTTCGCGGCCCTGACGCTGACGGACGTCAAGCGATGCTTCACGCTCTTCTACAAGGGTCACGTGCGCGCGGTCCTTCCCGACTACACGACGTACGCCTGGGGCGAGTGGCAGGACATCCCGGTCCAGCCCGACGACGACGTCGTGACGACGCCGAACCTCGTGCTGAAGGTTCCTCGGGTCATCCAGCTCCTGTCGTGCGAGCGTTCCCCCCGCAACGAGGTCAAGTTTTCGCGCCACAACATCTACATGCGGGACGGGAACCGTTGCCAGTACTGCGGCAAGCGTTTCTCGACGTCCGACCTCTCGCTCGATCACGTGATCCCGCTGTCGCGGGGTGGCCCGTCGAACTGGGAGAACATCGTCTGCGCCTGTCTGCCGTGCAACGTCAGGAAGGGAAACCGCCTGCCGGACGAGGCGGGGATGAAGCTGCGCCGGATCCCTTCGAAGCCGCGGGGTACTCCGCTCGGGCTCATGTCGCCGCACCGGATCCATCCGACCTGGAAGAATTTTCTCGACATGGCCTACTGGAACGTCGAGCTGAAATAGCTCTCTCGAACTCACGCTTCAGGTATCGCGACTGCACGGAAACGTGCAGGGCCCGTCCCGGGGCGCTCCATGGCCGTCTGGTGCCGATCCCTCCTAAACCATTCTAAGAAATACAGGTTACCGGTCCGAACAGAGGCCAGTGGCAAGCGTGGCAGCGGGGTTGCGCTACTGGTTTCGTCGGTGACCCCGAGCCGGCCACAGAAACAGGGGACTGGAGAACAAAATGAAGAAGACGCTTTCCGCTCTCGTCGCTGTCGCCGTCCTGTCGCTCGGAGTCGCCTTCGCCGACGAGGCGAAGACCACCACGACGACCGAGGCCAAGACCACGACCAACCCCATCACGGGCAACACGACCGAGAAGGCCTCGACGACCACCGAGACCAAGGCCAAGATGGGCAAGAAGAAGGTCAAGAAGTCCCACAAGAAGGTCACGAAGAAGAACGGCGCCGTCAAGAGCGACACGACGAAGACCGAAGCGACGACGGCCTCCGCGCCCAGCACCGCCAAGTAAGCTTCAAAAAACAGCTTCGAGCTTCAGAAAGCCCCGGCGCGAGCCGGGGCTTTTTGTTTCTTCAGTCCAGCCGCCACCTGTTGTGGAGCCACAGCCATTGCTCCGGATGGCGGCGGATCATCGACTCGAGAATCCCGTTGAGGCGGGCGGTGAGTCTCTCGACGCCGCGCTCCTCGGGAGAAAGCGTGCGGATGTCGAGGGCGGGGTCGTAGGTGAGCAGCCACCGAGCGGGCGCGACCCGGATCGCCTGCGTCGGGACGACGAGCGCTTCCGTCCTGTCGACGAGCTTCGCGAGCGCGGAGGAGGTCGCGGCCCCTCTTCCGAAGAACGGGACGGTGACGGCGTCGGGCGGGTGCGCGTGCTGGTCGTTGAGGATCCCGATCGCACCGCCGGCCCGGATCGTGCGCAGCATGCCCCGCGCCGCGTCGCGTTTCTCGATGATCGTGTTTCCGGAAGACGAGCGCAGGCGCCGGAGAGTCGCGTCGAGGAGGGGATTGTCGAGAGGGCGGGCGACGACGCCGATCGGAATCCCGAGGGCGCCGGTGCCGAGCGCGGCCCACTCCCAGTTCCCGAGATGCGCCGTGAGGAAGAAGACGCCCCTTCCGCTCGCGAACGCGTCGGTCGCGATCGCGGCGCCCTCCGTCTGGAGGCGCGCGAGAGCGTCTTCGGGGGGGTGCGAGAGGGCGCGGAAGAGCTCGGCGGCGACGCCGCCGAAATGCTCGAAGACGTGCACGCAGAGCGCGTCGACGTCCGGTCTCGACATCGCGGGGAAGGCGCGTGCGAGGTTCTCGCGCGCGAGACTCCGCCGGCGTCCGTCCAGGCGCCGGTAATGCCGTCCGAGCGCGCGGCCCGCTGCCTCCGCGGCCTCGGGTGTTTTCCGCGCAAGCCACGATCCGAACGCTCCCGCAAGGAGGGCTTCGAAACGATTCCGGACGGCGGAGCGTTGCTTCGGCACGGTGTTCCTCAGGAGGGAGGGCGGGCGAGGCGGCGGAGCGCGTCCTCGACGAAACCATTTTCCGTCACGGCCATCTCCATCGCGACCCGGAAGAGGGGAAGGCGCAGGCGCCCTTCCAGCTTGACGGCGTCTTTCTCCGTCGTGATGACCGCGGTCGCTCCCGCCTCTTCCGCGGCACGCTCGATCCGGCCGAGGGCGAACGGGCCGTACGGATCGTGGTCGCGGAAGGTGACGGAAGCGGCCGGGTCGATCCCGAGGCCCGCGAGCGTCGCGAGAAAAGCGTCTGGCCGGGCGAGAGCCGCGGCGGCGACGAGCGTCTGTCCGGGAAGGTCCTCGGGCCGCACCTCCTCGCCGTCGTCGTCCCGTATGCCGAGCACGTTCGTCAGCGCGTGGTAGACGGGGACGCCGGGAGCCCACCGTTCCGCGAGCGCGCGGGCCTCTCCGGGATCGGCCTGCTCGCACTTCGTCACGACGACGACGTCGGCGCGGGCGAGCGAGGAGAGCGGCTCCCGGAGTCGCCCTTCCGGCAGGAGTGCGCCTCCCGCGGCCGGATCCGTGGCGTCGATCAGGACGACGTCGAGATCGCGCGCGAGGCCGACATGCGAGAACCCGTCGTCGAGGACGTGGAGGAAGACGTTGGGAACGAGGGCCTCGACGCGTCGGGCGGCGGCGAACCGGTCGGCGTCCGCGACGATCGGAACGCGGGGCAGAGCGCGTGCGAGGACGGCCGCCTCGTCGCCGGAGGCGCTGGCGGTCGCGACGGCACCGGCGCCGTCCGAGACGACCACCGAACCGTGGCTCGCGCGGCCATACCCGCGCGTGAGGATGGAGGGGCGCTTTTCGCGCGCGAGGAGCTCGCCCGCGAGCCAGCGGACGAACGGCGTCTTGCCGGTGCCGCCCACGGCGAGGTTCCCGACGGAGAGGACCGGCCGCCCCGCGCTCTTCACCCTGAGGAAGCCCCGCCGGTAGGCGCCGAGGCGCGCGGAAATCGCGCCTCCATAGAGGAGAGAGAAAGGCGCGAGAAGAGTCACGCGCCGAGTGTCCCGGCAGGCGCGAGCGCGAGGATCGCGTCCGCGGCGCGACGCGCGGCTCCGGCGTTTCTCGCGAACAGCTCGCGGGCCGCTCCCGCCGCCCGGGCGCGGGCGGCCGGATCCGCGAGGAGCGGGCGGAGGGCCTCCGCGGCGCTGCGGGCGTCGACGGCCGCGAACGTGGCCCCACCCGCTGCCGCGAGCGCCGGGCGGATGTTGAAGACGGAAGGCCCGTGAACGACGGGAGCGCCGGCGCGCAGGGGCTCGAGTACGTTGTGCCCGCCCTTCGGCGTGAAGGTCCCTCCGAGGAGAGCTGCCCCTCCGACGCCGTATGTCCCGGCGAGCTCACCGACGCTATCCAGGAGGAGGACGTCCGCGTTCTGCGCCGCCTCCCCGGTCTCGAGGAGCGAGCGCCGGACGACGGCGAAACCCGCGGCGTCGGCCGCACGCACGGCGGCGCTCCAGGACTCGGGCTGTCTGGGAGCGAGGACGAGGAAAACGCCGGGCGGCTGCGCGGAGAGCCTGCGGGCCACGTCGAGGACGAGGGGAATCTCCGCTTCGGCGATCGAACCCGCCACGAGGATAGGCCGGCCGCCCGCGAGTCGCCGGAGGGTCTTCGCGAATGCGGGCTCGGACGCGGCTGCCCGGTCGAATTTCAGATCGCCGCCCACCTCGACCCTCGCCGCCGGCACGCCGATCTCCACGAACCGGGCGGCGTCTTCAGGCGTGCGGGCGAGGACGCGTGTGAGAGCTTCCCAGGAGCCGAGGAGAACGCGGCCCGCGCGGCGGTAGCGCCTCGCCGATCTCTCCGAGAGGCGCGCGTTCACGACGAGCACGGGCACGCCGCGGTGGTGAGCCTCGCGGAGGACCGACGGCCAGAGCTCGGTTTCGACGAGGACGAGGAGGCGGGGCGCAGTCGCGTCGAAGAACCTCCGGACCGAGTACGGAAGGTCGAGAGGGAACGTCCGCCATCCGCGCGGCCGGCGGCGCGAAAGAAGGCCGACTCCGGCGGGAGTCGTCGACGTGAGGAGGAGCGGAAGGCCGGGACGCCTCGCGGCAAGCTCTTCGGCGAGTGTGAGTGCGACTTCTATCTCTCCGAGGGAAACGCCCTGGATCCAGACCCCACCCTCGACCGGCGGTCCATCAGCGGGGGGAAAGAGGCGCGAGAGGACGAGGGGGAAGAGGGGGGCCCCGGAGGACAGGGACACCATCAAATCGAGTCCTGACAAGAATTTATCGCCCAATTGCACTCGCGCCGAAGATTATACTTCGGGTGGGCTGGGGGTGCCCTTCTGGTAGACGAACGCGACCGGGGAAACGTAAGAGATGCCGAAGCGATGCATCTTGTCCCGTCCACCGTCCGTTCCGACCTTGGGGAAGCGCCCGCCGAGGCGCCCGGATTGCGCCTGAGATCGGTGGAATCTCCCGGCGCGCCGGCCGAGGAGCGCGTTCTTGCGCGGCGGGCCGCGGGCGGCGATGCCGACGCCTTCGCCGAGCTCGTCGCGCGCCGGACTCCGGGTGTCCTCGCGTTCCTGAGGCGTCTTCTCGGCGACGCCGAGGACGCCCGGGACGTAGCCCAGCTCACGTTCGTGAGGGTCTGGGAGAACCTGGACCGCTACGACCCCGCATGGGCGTTCTCGACATGGCTCTTCCGCATCGCCGGAAATCTCGCGATCGACGCGCTGCGCGCGCGCGGCACCCGTCAGCGCACCGAGGCCGAGAGCTTCCGGCTCGTGAAGGGCGCCCGGACGAGTGCCGAGCCCGACGGGCCGGCGCGTCTCGCGGAGGGCGACGTGCGGCGCGTCTTCGAAAACTGCGCGGGTGTGCTCTCGGAAAAACAGCGGCTCGTGTTCGTCCTCCGGGAATTCGAGGACAAGGAGAGCCGCGAGATCGCGCAGATTCTCGGCTGCCGGGAGTCCACCGTCCGCAATCACCTCTTCCAGGCCCGGCGACTCCTGCGCGACGAGATCCGCGCGAAGTTCCCGGACTTCGTCGGAAACCGATGAGGCCCGCATGACGACCGCGGCCTGCCCCGAAGCCGCCCGCACTCGTGAATCCGTGAGATGGCGCCTCGCAGACGAGATCTCCGCCCCGTCCGAGCGGGAGCTCAAGGCGCATCTCGCGGTCTGTGGTCCCTGTGCGGCCGAGGCGCGCGCGGCTGATCCCACTCTTCTCTTCGTGCCTCTCGGATCCGCGTTCGCGGCCGCGCCGCCCGCCGAGGCCGTCAGCCAGGTCGCGGAGGATGTGCTCGCCGAGGTCCGCCGCCGCACGCGCGTGTCGGCTGCGGTCCGCGGCCGATCCCTCTTCTCGCGGCGCTTTCTGCAGGCCGCCGCGCTCGTGGCCCTCGGGGCCGGGCTCTTTGGCGTGCAGGGAGTCCGGTTCCTGAGAGAGAAGGCGAGGCTCGAGACCCCGGGTCTCGAGTACGCGAGTCTCGGAGACGCGGCCGCCCCGGCCGCACCGGTCTTCGGGCCTCTCTCCGGGGAGGCGGCGGACCTCCAGCGAGGCGAGTCCATGCGCCGCCAGGCGCGCCCCCTGATCCAGGATCTGAAGAACCCCGCCGCCCGCGTGTACGAATTCGCCGCCGTTTCCTCCAAGGAGCCGAGCGTCGTCTTCATCGCGGATCCGCACGCGGACATCTGAGCGATGCGTCCAGGCCTCCTCAGGTTCCGGCCCGCGTCCGGGGCCGCTCTCGCGCTCCTCCTCGTCGCCGGCGGCGCGGGACTCCTGTCGGCGGCCGGACCCCAGCCCCAGACGGTCGTGAAGGTCTTCGCGCTGAAGTACCGGAAGGTGGAGGACGCGCTCGCGCTCCTGCGCCCGTTGCTCGCGGACCCCGGCGTCTCCGCGGTGCTCGAGACGAACCTCAACTCCCTCACCGTCCGCGGTACGCCCGCGCGCGTCGACCAGATCGCTCGTGGGGTCGCGGCGTTCGACGTGCCGCTCCGCGCGATCGACATCGTCGTGACGCTCCTGAAGTCCACGGGCGAAAAGTCGCGCGCGGGCGAGAAGGCGGACGTGTCCGAGGAGATCCGCGGGATCGGCGAGAGGCTCAAGAAGCTCTTCAACGTGACGGACTTCACGCGGCTCGACTCGGTGGTCGTCCAGGGGATCGAGGGCCAGCGCGTCGCGTACGTGATGGGTGGGGGGTATCGACTCGAGTTCCTCGTGGATCCGGCGCGGGACGGCACCCAGGTCCAGCTCCGCGACCTCTCGCTCGAGCGCGTGCGGCACGAGTCGGGCAAGGAGACACGCGGCGAGATCGTGCGCACGTCGATCAACGTGAACCTCGGCCAGCCCTACATTCTCGGGGTCGGCCGCGACGAGTCCGTGGGAGAGAAGCTCTTCGTCGTCTTCTTCGCGAGCTGGCGCCGGCCCGGGCCTGGGATCTTCCACAACTGATGCCAACCTTCGTCTGCAAACTGGGCATGGCCGACGGGGCGATCGCGACGCGTGCGATCGAGGCGGACGACGAGGGCGCCCTGCGGGCCGAGGTCGCGCGTCTCGGCGCCCGGCTCTTCTCCGTAAGGCTGGAGGCGGGTCGAGCGACAAGTGCGTCCGCGCGCGCGCGCTTCACCCTCGGGGAGTCTCTCGGGGCGTTCCTCCCGCGCCGCCGCCATCCCGTGAAGATCGGCGAGTTCCTGGTGTTCAACCAGGAGCTCGTCGCGCTCCTGAAGGCGGGGCTCCCGATCGTGAACGGGCTCGACATTCTCCTCGAGCGGCAGGAGAACCCGCGGTTCAAGGCGATCCTGAAAGACGTACGCGACCAGCTCGTCTCGGGAGTCGCCCTTTCCGACGCGTTCCTCGCGCACGGGGAGGCGTTTCCCCGCCTGTACTCGACTTCCCTGAAGGCCGGCGAGCGGTCGGGAGAAATCGAGAAGGTCCTGCGCCGCTATCTCGCGTACCAGAAGATCCTCGGTGCGATCCGGCGGAAGGTGACGGGAGCGCTCGTCTACCCGGCGGTCCTCATCGGCCTCTCGATCGGCCTCGTCGCGATCCTCATGACGTACGTCATCCCGAAATTCCGGGAGTTTTTTGCGGGATTCGAGGCGGGACAGCTCCCGTTCATCACGCGGATGGTGATCGGGACGGCCGATTTCATGCGGGCGCACGTCCTCGTCGTCCTCGCCGCCGCGGTCACGGGCGGCGTCCTCTTCTCCCGCTGGAAGGCGACCGACGCCGGACGGAACTCGCTCGACGGCTTCCTCCTCCGCCTGCCGCTCATCGGGATGATCCTCCGGCAGTTCGCCCTTTCCCAGTTTTCCCGCTCGCTCGCGACGCTCGTCGGCGCCGGGACGCCGCTCGTGCCCGCGCTCGATATCGCGGCGGGAGCGGTCGCGAACCGGCGCATCTCGGGCGCGGTGGCCGCCGTGGTCCCCCGCGTCCGCGAGGGCGCGGAGCTTTGGCGGAGCCTCGAGTCGACCGGAGTCTTCACGTCGCTCGCGATCGAGATGATCAAGGTCGGCGAGGCGACGGGCGCGCTCGAGGAGATGCTCACGAACACGTCGGACTTCTACGACGAGGCGATCGAAGCGCAGCTTCAGCGCATCGTGAGCCTCATCGAGCCGATCATCCTCGTCGTCATGGGCGGCGTGATCGCGACCCTCCTCCTGTCGATCTACCTTCCGATGTTCACGATCCTGTCCAACATCCGGGCCTGACGGGCCGTAAAAGCGAAGACGAGAAGACGACATGAGCACGACGAGCCGTTCGACATCCCCCGACGCCGTGATCCCGCGCTTCCTGGACGCCGCGTCCGAGGAGACCCGGGCCCGGCAGCTCGCCGAGCGCCTCGGGCTGCCGTACGTCGACCTCTGGACCTTCCGGATCGACGCCGAGGTCTTCCGATCCATCCCGCTCGAGTGGATGCTCCGCTTCGAGTTCGTGCCCGAAAAGGTGGAAAACGGCTCTCTGGCCGTGATCATGGCGGACCCCGCCGACGTCGTGAAGCGGGACGAGCTCGAATCCCTCCTCAAGAAGCGCCTCCTCGTCCGGGTCGGGTCCCGGGCCGCGATGAAGGACATCCTCCAGAAGTCCGAGTCCACGCAGCGCGTCCTCGAGGAAGCGACCGAGGAGTTCCGGATGCAGGTCGTGCGGGAAGACGAGGAGGGCCAGGAGGTCCTCTCGATCGACCGCATCACGGCCGACGCGAGTCCGATCATCAAGCTCGTCGACTCCGTGCTCTTCAACGCGATCCAGCGGCGCGCATCGGACATCCACATCGAGACTCAGGAGCACGTCGTCGTCATCAAGTACCGCATCGACGGCGTCCTCTACCCGGCGATGGAGCCGATCGACAAGAAGCACCACCAGACGATCATCAGCCGCATCAAGGTCATGTCGGAGCTCGACATCGCCGAGAAGCGCGTCCCGCAGGACGGCCGCTTCAAGGTGCGCGTGAAGGGCCGCACGATCGACTTCCGCGTGTCGATCATGCCGACGGTTCACGGCGAGGACGCCGTCATCCGCATCCTCGACAAGGAGTCCGCGAACGCCGAGTTCAAGAACCTGAGGCTCGACGTTCTCGGAATGGATCCGGAGACCATGCGCAGGCTCCGGAAGTTCATCCGGGAGCCGTACGGCATGGTCCTCGTGACCGGTCCGACGGGCTCGGGCAAGACGACGACGCTCTACGCGTGCCTCTCCGAGATTCAGTCCGTCGAGGACAAGATCATCACGATCGAGGACCCCGTGGAGTACCAGCTCCGGGGCATCACGCAGATCCCCGTAAACGAGAAGAAGGGGCTGACCTTCGCGCGCGGACTGCGCTCGATCCTGCGGCACGATCCCGACAAGGTCATGGTCGGCGAGATCCGCGACGAGGAGACGGCGCAGATCGCGGTGCAGGCCGCGCTCACGGGACACCTCGTCTTCACGACGGTCCACGCGAACAACGTCGTGGACGTGCTCGGCCGGTTCCTGAACATGAAGGTCGAGCTCTACAACTTCGTCTCGGCGCTCAACTGCATCCTCGCGCAGCGCCTCGTGCGCAAGATCTGCCCGCACTGCCGGATTCCCTTCGTGCCCACGCCTCAGCTCCTCGAGGAGTCGGCGCTCACCCCCGAGCAGACGAAGGGCGCCACGTTCTGGGAGGGGAGGGGCTGCATCGAGTGCAACGGAACCGGTTTCTACGGGCGCATGGCGATCACGGAGCTCCTCGACCTTTCTGACCGCATCCGCGGACTCATCCTCGACAAGAGGCCCGCGGCGGAGATCAAGAAGGCCGCACAGGCCGAGGGTATGAGCTTCCTGCGGGAGTCGGCGATCAAGAAGGTCTTCGCGGGGGAGACGACGCTCCGCGAGATCAACAAGGTGACGTTTGTCGAGTAGCGGCAAGCGGAACCCGTTCTCGGCCGCGTTCTGGCGCTCCCGGCGCCCGCCGCACGCGTTCGTCCTGACGCCGGAGCGGCTCGTGTACGTCGGCCCGGCGGATCCCTCCCGGCGCGCCGCGCTCTCGGCGACGCCGGCCTTTCGCGTGCTGACGCGGGCGCTCCCGGAGGACACGTTCACGCCCGGATCCGACGGATCTCCGCACGCGGGGCCGGCCCTCGCAGGAGCGCTTTCGAGGCTCCTCGCCGAAGCCGGCGCGAAGATCCCTGCCGCGTCTCTCGTCGTGCCGGACGCGTGGGTGAAGCTCCTCGTGATCGATGCCGTCGAGCCCGAGGAACACGCGCGCGAAGTGGAGGACGTCCTGCGCTGGAAGTTCGGGCGCTCCTTCGGGGAGCCGGTCCCGGAGCTCCGCCTCTCCTGGCAGCTCGCCGGGCCGGGGGCCGAGGGGACGCGTGTCGTGGCGCTCGCCGCCACCGAAGAGGCCGCCTCCTCGTGGGAGGCGCCGTTCGAGCGTGCGGGAATTCGCGTCGGGTCGCTCGAGACATCGGCGTTCGCCGTCTCCGTCCTCGGCGCGCGCACCCAGGGCGAGGGATTCCTCGTCTGGGTGGACGACGGCGCCGCCACGACGCTCGTGTATTCCGGCGGACAGCTTCGCTTCGCGAGGACGAGGGCCTTCGCGGATCCCGAGGAGGCGGTCCAGGACGTACGGCTCGCCGTGGCGTTCGGGCTGCCCGGCCGGCCGGCGGAGGCAGAGCCGGCGGACGTCACGGCGGCCTGCGCGGCCGGCCCTTCGAGTTCGCCGGTCGTCGCCGCGCTCCGCGCATTCCGTTCCGGCGCGGGCGGTTCCGAGCCGGAGCTGCTCACGCAGTCGCGGCTCGTCCCCGGCGCGACCCTGATACCGCCGGTGTCCTCGGAAGAGCCCTCGACTCTCGCCGCTCTCGGCACGCTCGCGGGGGGGGACTGATGCCGGGCCGCTTCAACCTTGCCCGGCGGCCCTTCGTCGACACGCGTCCCGCGAACCTCACGGCGATTTTCCTCGCGGTCCTCGTGGGGGCCTTCTCGTTCGTCGCGGCGCGCACGGTGACGCGTTACTTCTCCGACTCGAGCCGCACGCGGGCGTCGATCGCGGGCCTCAGGACGGAAATCTCGAATCTCGAGGAGGCACGGCGGCGGGCGGAAGCCTCTCTCGCGCGCATCGACGTCGCCACGCTCGCGGCGGACGTCGACGACGCGAACGAGATCGCGCTCCGGCGCGCGTTCTCCTGGACGCGCTTCCTCACGCGCCTCGAAAAGACGCTGCCGCCCGACATCCGCATCGGGTCGATCACCCTCCAGAAGATCGTCGCGGCTCCGGGCGCCAAGGCGCTCGCCCACACGGGCTCCGGAGAGACCGTGCTCGTGAGTCTCCTCCTCGTTTCGCGCGACCCGAACGGCCTGCCCAAGACGATCCGCGCGTTCGACGCTTCGCCCTGGTTCGACAGCCCGACGCCCGCGAGCGAAGACCGCGGAGAGAAGGGGCTTCCCGAGGGGCGCCGGCTCGTGCTTTCGGTCTCGTACCACGACGTCGAAGCCCCGAAGGAAGCCCGGCGATGAGCGCGGCCACGGTGGCGGCGCGTCCCGGCGCCGGCGAGCGCATCCGCGGCTGGCTCCCTCTCGTGAGGCGCGGCGGGGTGAGGCCCTCGCCCTGGCGCGCGCGGCTTCCGCTCTTCGCCATCCTCACGATCCTCCTCGCCGGGGCGATCGCCGTCCTCATCGGCTATCACGCTTTCTACGACGAGCGCTTCCGCGACCTCGAGAAGACGCGCGCCGATCTCGAGGCGAGACGCGACGAGGCCGCCGAGGCGGCGCGCCGCGTGGAAAGGACCGAGCAGCGTCTGCGCGGTGTCGAGCGCGACCTCGAGGCGTTCAACCGGGACGTGCTGGGCAGCCGCAAGGAACGGCTCGCGGCCGTGATCGAGGACGTCTATCTCCTCACTCAGAAAGCGGGCACGGTGCCGACGCAGATCAGCTACGGCTTCACGGATGCCGGCAGCGCGACGCGCCTCGGCCTCACGTTCGCGGTGCAGGGACGCTACGTCGACATCAAGAAGCTGCTGTTTTCGTTCGAAAGCAATCCCCGTTTCCTTTTGCCCGAGAACGTCGCGCTCGCGACCGACGACACACAGCCCGACGTGCTGCGCCTGAACCTGACCGTCGCTCACTACTTCCGTCCCGACGGAATGCTCGCAACCCGGCGTCCGTTGCGGCCCGCCGTGCGCGCCGCGGCGCCGTCGCCCGCGGCTCCTGCCGCGCGGCCGACACCCTCCGGAGGGCTTCCGGAATGAGCGCGACTCCCGGGAAGTCGAGCCTCAAGCCGCTCCTCCTCGCGCTCGGAGTCGTTGGGGCTCTCGCGGCCCTGTCGTACTTCCCGAGGGGAGGCGGAGGACCCGCGGCGCCCGAACCCGCCGCAGGTTCGGCGGCCCCGGGCCGTCCGCGGGCCGCGCGCGCCGGGGCCGATCCCGAGTCCGTCCCGGATCTCACGCAGGTGCCGGCCCGGGGCCGCAAGGAGGAAAACGTGGGACGGAACGTGTTCCGTTTCTACGACGCGCCGACGCCCACGCCGAGGCCGACGCCGGTTCCGACGCCCACGCCCGTCCTGCCGGGAAGCGGCGTGTTCGTCGGGCCGATGCCGATCCAGCCGACGCCCACCCCGACTCCCATCATTCCGCCGGCCATCCCCTACAAGGTCCTCGGTGTCTTCGGTTCGCGGGACGACGTCATCGTGTCCCTCGAGGAGGGCGGGCGGATCATCAACGCCCGGGAGAAGGACGTCATCGACGGCCGCTTCCGGATCCACAGGATCAACCGCGAGTCTGTCGATTTCAGCTTCCCCGGACTTCCCCCCGAGATCACACGGCGAATCCCCATCCCGCTGCCATGACGCGGGAGATTGAAGGACTTCCCATGACGACGATTCGAACCGCTCGAGCTTTCCGCCGATTCCCGCGCCTTCCGGGCGTCGCGGCCGCTCTGGTCGTGGCGCTGCTGGCGTCCTCTTGCGCGACGTCGCGGGCGATGAGGGACGGCGAACGCGAAGAAACCCGCAAGCACTGGGACATGGCGGTCCTCGCGTACGAGAAGGCTCTCGCGACCGACCCGAAAGACTCCTCGGCGCGAATTGCCCTCCAGCGGGCCCGCTTCCAGGCCGCGCAGGCCCACTACGAGCGCGGCCGCCTCCACCGCTCGGCCGGGCAGCTCGACCTCGCCGTTGCCGAGCTCGAGGTCTCGATCGCGCTCGATTCCACCAACGATTCCGCACTCCAGGAGCTGCGGCGGGCGAAGGCCGACATCGAGACCCGGAACCGCGAGAACGCGAACGGCACCCCGGTCGAGAAGGCGAAGGCGAGGACGCGTGGCCTGCGCGGAGCGCCGCCGATGCTGAACCCGTCGTCGACGAAGCCCATCGATGTCGCGTTCGCGCCCGACACGAACATCAAGAAGATCTACGCGGCGCTCGGCGCGGCCGCGGGAATCAACATCATCTACGACCCGCAGCTCAAGGACGACCGCTTCACGCTGGAGCTCCGGGGGATGACGTTCCAGAAGGCGCTCGAGACCGCGATGCGCCAGGCCGGGCACTTCTACAAGGTCATCGACGAGAAGACGATCCTGATCGCGCAGGACACGCAGCAGAACCGCAAGGAATACGAAGACCTCGTCATCCGCACGTTCTTCCTCTCGAACGGCGACGTGAAGGACGTATCCGCGATGGTGCGCTCCATCCTGGACCTGCGAAGGCTCGGCACGATACCCGCCCTGAACGCGATCATCATCCGCGACACAGCCGACAAAGTCGCCGTGGCCGAACGTCTCATCGAGGTGAACGACAAGGCGAAATCCGAGGTCGTCGTTGACGTCGAGCTCCTCCAGGTAAACACCGACAAAATGATCGATCTCGGGATTTCCACGAGCCGGATCTTCACGGGCACTGTCGTGCCGGGCGCCTCCGCCGGGGGAACCACGGCGGCGACGTCCCTGCCATGGAACGCGATCAAGGGACTCGGTCTCGGGGATCTCATGTTCTCGATTCCGACCATCCAGTTCAACTTCATCAAGGACAACACGGACGCCGAGGTCCTCGCGAAACCGCAGCTGCGCATCGCCGAAGGCGAGAAGGCTCAGCTCGTCATCGGCGACCGCGTCCCGATTCCCGTCACGACGATCAACACGCAGCAGGCGGTCGGCCAGCAGGGCGTCGTCCCGATCACGTCGTTCCAGTACCAGGACGTCGGCATCAAGATCGACATGGAGCCGCGCGTCCACCACAACAAGGAAGTCTCCCTGAAGCTCACGATCGAGGTTTCGCAGCTGAACGGCAACGTCACGGCGAGCGACGGTACGAAGCAGCCGATCATCAGCACGCGAACGATCACGTCGTCGATCCGCCTGAAGGACGGCGAGACGAACTTCCTCGCGGGGCTGATCCGGAAGGACACGACCAAGACGCGCAGCACGTTCCCGTTTCTCGGCGATCTGCCGCTGATCGGGCAAATCTTCACGCACAACAGCACCGACGACAAACGGACGGACCTCTACCTCACGCTCACGCCGCACATCATCCGGTCGCCCCAGATCACGGACGAGGACCTGACTCCGATCTGGGTCGGCACGGAGAACAACGTCTCGTTCTCGGGCCTCAACACGCGCCTCGAATCCCCGAACGCGACGGGCTCGCCTTTCGACGCGCCGGCGGATGCCGGGCGGCCGGGCATCCGGCCCGTACAGCCCATGCCGAATCCGGGCATCGCGATTCCGCAGGGAGGGATGCCGAACGACCCGTTCAAGAGGACGGCGCCCGTGGCGCCGCACGCCCCCGGACCCGCGACGCCGAGGCCGAACGGGATGTCCGCTCCGGAGTCTCAGGCTCAGCTCCTCTCCGCGGCCGCCGAAGGGGCGACAACCGCGGACGCCGCGGCCGTTGCTGCTCCCGTTGGCCCGGTTCTCCGTCTCGACACGGCGCCCCAGGAAGTCCTGCCGGGCGCCTCCGCTCTCGTGAGTCTCGTCGGGGCCTCCGGCCTCGACACGCTCGGGTCTCTCGAGCTAACCGTCGAGTGGGATCCATTCGTCGCCGAGGTCACGGCGATCTCGCCCGGACCGTGGCATAGCGCATTCGGGGCCGACACGGTGCGCTTCGAGGCGGACCGCGTCGCGGGCCGGGCCCACCTCCACTTCAAGCGCACGGGCGGGGCGGGGCTGCCCGACGGTGTTCTCGCGACGTTCGCGGTGCGCGCCCTCACGCCCGGGACGACGCTCGTGCGCGTGACGGCCGGGACCGCCGCGACCGCGGGCGGCGCCATGCCGACGCCGCGCGTCGAGGCGGGCTCGCTCACGGTCAAGCAGGTGCCATGACCCGGTTTCGGCAAACTCCCGGGTCGCGCGCGCGCGGCTTCTCGCTCGTCGAGCTCGTCATCGTGTGCGCGTGCATCCTGATCCTGACGGCGATGATCGTTCCCGTCACGCGCTTCGGGATCGTGCGTCAGAAAGAGCTGGAGCTGCGCGAGGCACTTCGCTCCGTGCGGAGCGCGATCGACGACTTCAAGCGCCTTTCGGACCAGGGTCTCATTCCGGTCGAGCTCGACACGGAGGGGTACCCGAAGACTCTCGACAAGCTCGTCGAAGGCGTCGACCTCGTCGGGCAGATCAAGAAGAAGAAGCGGTTCATGAGGAAGATCCCGATCGATCCGATGACGGGCAAGGCGGAATGGGGCCTCAGGAGCTACCAGGACGATCCCGACGCGCGCTCGTGGGGCCGGCAGAACGTGTACGACGTGTACTCGCTCTCGCCGCTGACCGGTCTCGACAAGACGAAGTACAAGGACTGGTGATGAGAAAACGAAAGGGATTCACGCTCGTCGAGCTCCTCGTCGTGATGGCGATCATGGGAATCCTCGTCGCGATCGCGGTCCCGCAGCTCCAGAAAGCGCCGATCCGGGCGAAGGAGGCGACGCTGAGGGAGGACCTCTTCACGTTCCGGTCGTGCCTCGACCAGTACTACGCGGACAAGGGCCACTATCCCGAGACTCTCCAGACGCTCGTCACGGACAAGTACATCCGCAAGATCCCGATCGACCCGTTCACGAAGTCGGCCGATTCGTGGGAGATCATCATGGAGGAGCCCGACTCGTCGGACGCGGCGTCCTCGCAGGATCCTCCGGGGATCATCGACGTCAAGAGCGGGACGAAGCAGCCCTCGCTCGACGGATCTCCCTACAACACGTGGTGACCGTGAGGAGGGGCAGTCGCGGGTATACGCTCGTCGCGCTCGTCGTCGGGATGACGGTCATGGCGATCCTCATCGCGGCGGTCCTGCCGGCGGCCTCGACCGAAGCGCAGCGCGACAAGGAGGCCGAGCTCATCTTCCGCGGCCTCCAGTACGCCGAGGGGATTCGGACGTTCCGCAAGCGTTACGGCAGGTATCCGAACACCCTGAAAGAAATGTACGAGGTCCGCCCGCGAACGCTCCGCAAGCTGTGGAAGGACCCGATGACGAACTCACTGAACTGGGGTCTCATCACGTTGACCTCGGGCGCGCCGCTGCCCGGCGCAAGACCGGGCGGGATGCCGAACGCGGGCCCTCTCGCGCCGACGCCGCTGCCCACGCCGAGACCGGGCGATGTGGGATCGCCTGGCAACCTGGGGGGCGCGCCGCCCGGGCCGATCACGGGCGTCTACACGACGTCGAAGAAGAAGGGCTACCGGCTCTTCACGGGGCGCGAGAACTACAACGAGTGGCGTTTCACGGAGCAGACGCTCCTGAATCAGGCCCCCTCGGGCCCGCCGCCGGCACCCGGTCCCGGAATTGGGCGCTGACTCAGGGTCTCCGTGCCGCGGCCCGGACCGCTGGCTCGAGAACGCGCGCCGCGACGGCGTGGCCGGCAGCGTTCCAGTGGATGCCGGCGGCCGGGAAGAACAGCGCCTCTCCGCTTTTCTCCGCGGCGCGGAACGCGGGTAGGAGATCCACGAGGGGGACGTTCCGGCGCGCGCACGCTTCTTTCACTCGGAAGAAGCCGTCGGCATCGAGCGCGCTTTCAGGAAGGCCGTAGATCGCGAGAATCTTCGCCTTCGCGGCGTCGTCCGCGAGATACCGGGGAGGAATCGTGAAGACGAGGGGCGCGGCGCCGAGGGCGCGCGACTCCCGGGCGATCGCCTCGAGGAGGGCCCAGGTGAGCGCGAACTCGGCGTCCCGCGAGGGCGGCGCCGCGCGGAGCGAGAGGTCGAGCATGACGGGCCTCTCTTCGGGCTCGACGCGGCTCCCGGACGTCCCGAGCGCGCGCCGGAAGAGCGAAAAGACGTGGGAACGTCCCCCGAGAAACGACGCGAGGCGGGCGACGGGAGAGCGTTCCCGGGGCGGACCGGGGGGAACGAGCGTCAGGGCTCCGTCCGCTCCACCCTCGAGGACGAAGCTCGGCTTCGGCATGCCGTAGATCTCGCGGCTCGCGTTCTCCATGACGTCGTTCCAGAAGAATCCGGCGACGACGACGTCGGGCAGGAGTTTCGGTCCCCACCGGCGGAGCGTCAGGAGCGCCTGATCCGTCCCGTAGCCCGGCACGCCGAGGTTGACGACCTCGAAGGTCGGTCCGAGCCGGGTGGCGAGGACGTGCGTGAGCGTCTCGTCCTGCTTCACGCCGCTCCCGAAGACGAACGAGTCGCCGAGGACGACGACGCGCGTGACGCCCGCGGACTTCGTCCCGTGAGGGACGTCCCGGAAGCCCGCGGAGTTCGTGGTGAGGTCCGCCTGCCAGGGTTCGGCGGTCCTGAGGCCGGAGACGTCCGGGCGGAGAGTCCAGCCGAGCTCCTCGTCGGCGCGGATGAGCGGACCTCCGTCGCGAGGCGGCGCATAACGCTCCGCGAGCGGCTGCGGGAAAAACAGCCGGAGTCCGGACTCCGCGGCCGCGAGGGCGAGCGCGAGCGCGGCGAGCGTGAGGGCGGCATTCCGCCGGAATTCCGTCGAGGAGGCCATATCGTGCGTCGTCCGGCTTCATTGTCGCCTGCGTGAGTTCCAAAGCGTCGGGTCCGAACTAGAATCGGTCGTGCTCGAGAGCCGGCTTTGGGACGGGACGGCGGTGTGGCTGGATCCGATGCGCGACGTGAAGAGCCTCGCGCTCTCCGTGACGATGGCCGGAGGCTCGGCGGGCGAGGAGCCCGAGGAGCGCGGTGCGACTCATTTTCTGGAGCACCTCCTCTTCAAGAGGACCCGCCGCCGGTCGGGTGCGTCCATCGCGCGGATCACGGACCGTCTCGGAGGGGAGTGCGACGCGTACACCACGAAAGAAGCCGTCTCCTTCCATGCGCGCGTCCCCTCGGAACGTGCGGCGGAGGCCGTCGACCTGCTCCTCGACCTCACGGCCGCTCCCGCGTTCACGGCGGACGACGTCGAGGTGGAGCGCGGCGTGATCCTGGAGGAGATGGCCGAGGCGGAGGACCAGCCCGACGACCTCCTTCACGAGGCCTTCCTGAGGCGGCTGTGGCCCTCGCACGCTCTCGGCGCGCCGATTCTCGGCACGAGAGACACCGTCGCGAACCTCACGCGGACCCGGCTCGCGGCGCGTTTCCACGCGATCGCACGGCCCCCGGCCACGCTCGTCTCGGCGGCGGGGGGCTTCGATCCCGCGAGGCTCGTGGACCTTCTGTCGCGCGCGAGGACGCGCCGGCCGTCCTCCGTTTCCGACGCCGCCGGCGCCGCGCCCCGGAAGCCGCGATCCCATCCCTCCGCGTTTCATCTCCCGCGGCCCGACCTTCAGCAGACGCACGTTCTCGTGGGGGGCGCGACGATCCCGTACGCTCATCCCCTCGTGCCGGCCGCGTGGATCGCGGCCGAGGTCCTCGGCGGCGGAGTCTCGTCGCGGCTGTGGCGCGACGTGCGCGAGCGCCGCGGACTGGCCTACTCGATCGGCACGGGACTCACGCTGCACCGCGCGGCGGGGGTTTCTCTCGTCTCCGCCGCGACCCAGCCGAAGAATCTCGCGCGGCTCGTCGCGACGACGGCCCGCGCGCTGCGGCTCTTTCGCGAGAACGGGATCACGCGCGCGGAGCTCTCCCGCGTGCGCAACCAGTTCCACGCCGAAGCGGCCCTGTCTTTCGAGTCCACGGCCAGCCGTCGGGAGAGCGCGGTTCGCGCGTGGCTCTACCGCGGCCGGCCGTACACGGCGGAACAGTTTCTCGCCGACGTGGACCGCGTGACCCTGGACGACGTGTCCGCCGCGATCGCCTGCCTGTATGGCGGCTCCGGAGACGGTGCCGGAAGGTTCAGTCTCGGGATCGCCGGACCCCTGCCCGCCGGCGCTCGGCCCGAGACGTTCGTGCGGCATCTCGCGGACGACGTGTCCGAGGCGCTGGCCGCGTGACGGGGCCCGGGCCGGGCCCCGTCGTCCGCGTGCGCTACCGCGTGACGGCGGCGTTTCGCGATCTCGCCCCGCCGGCGTACGCCTCGTCCGGGGCCGCGGGCGCGGACCTGCGTGCCGCGCTCGAGGGACCTCTCGTCGTGGCTCCGGGAGCGCGTGCTCTCGTGCCGACGGGGCTCGTCGTCGAGATCCCCCCCGGCTTCGAGGGGCAGGTGCGCGCACGCTCGGGGCTCGCGCTGAAGAAGGGCCTCGCGCTCGCGAACGGCGTCGGGACGATCGACGCCGACTACCGCGGCGAGGTCGGCGTCCTCGTCGTGAACCTCGGGAACGAGCCCGTCTCCCTTTCCCGCGGTGACCGGATCGCCCAGCTCGTGATCGCGCCTGTCGCGCGCGCCGCGTTCGAGGAGGCGTCCGACGTCGGCGAGACGGCCCGGGGCGGCGGCGGATTCGGCAGCACGGGGACCCTGTGAGCGGCCTCGAGGTCTGTTTCCTCGGCTCCGGCTCGTCGGGCAACTGCGCCGTCGTGCGCGTCGACGGAACGAGCGTCCTCGTGGACGCGGGCCTTTCGATGCGGGAGACGGAGAAGCGGCTCGTCGCCCGCGGGTCGTCGCTCGATGCGATCTCCGCGATCTTCATCACGCACGAACACGCGGACCACATCCACGCCGCGCTCGATCTGAACCGCAAGCGCGGGATCCCGGTCTATGCGTCCCGCGGGACCGCGATTGCCGGGGGATTCCCCGGGCCGCTCTTCGCGGACGTGCGGCCGGTCAACGGGGGGAAGGAGCTCACGGTGGGCGACCTGCACGTGCGCGTCACCTCGACGCCGCACGACGGCGCCGAATCGGTGTGCTACGTGTTCGCGGACGCCCGGGGCCACCGCGTCGGCATCGTCACGGACCTCGGGCACCTCTCGCGCGCGGTCCTCGAGGCTCTCGAGGACTGCGAGGTCCTCGGACTCGAGGCGAACCACGACGAGGATCTCCTGCGGTCGGGCTCGTATCCGCCGTACCTCAAGCGCCGCATCCTCTCGGCCGTGGGCCACCTCTCGAACGAATGCGCCGCGGACGGCCTGAGGCGCCTCGTCGGACCCCGCACCTCGGCGGTCGTCGCGCTGCACGTGTCGAGGCACAACAACACGCTCCCGCTCGCCGAACGCGTGTTCCGCGAAGCCCTCGACGCGACGGGCACCCGCGCCACGCTCGCGGTCGCGGCGCACGACGCGCCGACCGGATGGATCGGCGCGGCATGAGAGGGAACGGGGCGACGAAGACGGAGTTCAGGAGGCGGAGATGACGGTTCTCGTTCGGGTCATGTTGAAGGCGGGCGTCCTCGATCCGCAGGGAAAGGCGATTGCCGAGGCTCTCCGCCGGCTCGGGTACGCGGCGGTCTCGGACGTGCGAGCGGGCAAGCTCTTCTGCATCGAGGTCGACACGGCGGACCCGAAGGCGGCCCGGGAGGTCGCCTCGCAAATGGCGGAGAAGCTCCTCGCGAATCCCGTCATCGAGGACTACGAGCTGCACCTCGAGGAAGCCGGGACGCCCCCGGGGAGCCTCCGGTGAACGACGTCGGGACGGGCGGCGCCGGAACGCCGCGGGTCGCCGTCGTCGTCTTCCCGGGGAGCAACTGCGACGAGGACGCCGCCCTCGCGTCGCGCAACGTGCTCGGGGCGGACGTGAAGATGGTGCGGCACGACGAGCGCGCGCTCGGGGACCCGGACCTCGTGATCCTTCCGGGCGGATTCTCGTACGGGGACTACCTGAGGAGCGGCGCGATGGCCCGCTTCTCGCCCGTGATGGAGTCGGTCGCGGCGTTCGCGGGGCAAGGCGGGGCCGTTCTCGGCATCTGCAACGGGTTCCAGATCCTCTGCGAGGCCGGTCTCCTGCCGGGCGCGATGCTGCGCAACGAGGGGCTGAGATTCGTCTGCAAGGACGTTTTCCTGAGGGTGGAATCGAAGCGCACGCCGTTCACGCTCGCGATCAACAAGGGCGACGTCCTCAGAATGCCGATCGCGCACGGCGACGGGAACTGGACGGCCGAGCGCCGCGCGTACGAGGAGATGCTCGCGAGGGACCAGGTCGTCTTCCGTTACGTGCGCGCGGACGGTTCGCGCGGGCACGGGGCCAACCCGAACGGCTCCCTCGACGACGTGGCGGGCATCTGCAACGTCAAGGGAAACATCGTGGGGCTCATGCCGCACCCGGAGCGCGCCGCCGAGGACCTCCTCGGCAACACGGACGGCGCGCGCCTGTTCAAGTCCTTCGCGACGACGCGGATGGCGATGCACGGGGCGTGACGCCATGACGAGGGCCGATCTCGCGCTCGCGTAACCCCCCGGAATCCCGCTAGCGCCTCTTCATCCACGCGACGCATTTCTCCAGCTCCCGGCGCATCGCGGCGGGGGAGTCCGCGCGGTACGGGGCGCCGTGCCCCGGGAGGACGCGCGTGAACGGGTGATCGAGAAGGCGCTCCATCGAGCGGATCGTCTCCGGCCACGAGTACCAGTTCGCGTCGCGGAATGCGATCAGGTGACGCCGCCGCACGGACCACGCGAGGTGGTCGCCCGTGAAGAGGACGTCGTTGAAGAGGAGGACCGCGTGGCCGCGCGTATGGCCCGGCGTCGGGATCGCGAGGAGGTCGTCCGCGAGACGGACCGGCTCGTCGCCTTCGAGTGCGACTTCCGGAGGCTCTCCCAGCACAGCGGCGTCCCTCTCGTGAATGATGCGCGCGGCGCCGAAGCGCTTTCTGACGGCCGCGTGATCCGCGACGTCGTCGCGGTGCGTCAGGAACATCGTTTTGACGCCGCCGAGTTCCTCGATCCGCGCGAGGAGCGGTGCGGCGGCTCGCGGCGAGTCCACGAGGACGTTGCCGGCCTCGCGCCGGATCAGCCAGCTCCACGCGCCGAACGACGCCTCGGACGTGTAGCCGCAGAAATAGACGTCGTCTCCCCACGGCTCGGGGAAGGCCGTGGCCGCCGCCCGCGTCGCGGCGGCGCGGCCGCGCGTCCCGATGGACCCCGTGGGACACGCGACGAGCGCCGCGAGCGCGCGCGCCTCTTCGTCAGGCGTCGCCGGCTGTCGCGCGACGAAGGAGTGGCCGTCCCCCTGTTCGAAGACCGCGGGCTGCATCTGCCGGCACGTGGCGCAGTCGATGCACGTGCGGTCGACGTAGAAATCCCCGGAGACGTTGTCGGGCAGGCGTTCGGAGTGTTTCGCCACGGGTCGGGAACGCGCCGGGCGAGCCCGCTATTCCTCGTCCCCTGAGACGGCTAGAATGGGGGCTGGTTTCAGGCCTCTGAGGCACGACCTTGTAGCCCCGCGCTGAGAGCCAGGCCCCGAAGGGCCGCCGCCACCACCCGGCGAGGAATCGCTTCGATTTTCCCGCCGTCGAGCGGCAGGCCGTCGGGGAGACGAGAGCCTCTGGAGGGCGCGCGTGGAATGAAGGAAGCCGGAGAATTCGCATGGCTCCTGGAATACGCGGGCGACGAGATCGCCGCGAACGCAGCGGTGCGCTCCGCCTTGGCGGCGCTTCAGGCCGCGAAGCTGCGCGGGGTGCGGGACGTCGTCCCGGCCGCGCGGACCCTTCTCGTCGTGGGCACGCCCGAACTCGATCCCGAGTCTCTGAGAGCTTTCGAGCGGGTCTTCGAGCGGATCCGCCCGGGAGGACCCGGGCCCCGCTCCCGCACGCACGAGATCCGCATGGTGGCGGACGGCCTGGACCTCGACGAGATCGGCTCGCGCACCGGCCTCGCTCCGGCCGCGTTTCTCGAGACCTTCTCCGGGCTGACCTTCACGGTCGGGTTCCTGGGCTTCTCGCCGGGATTCGCCTACCTCTACGGACTGCCCCGCGCGTTTTACCTGCCGCGGCGCGGTACCCCGCGCGTCGCGGTGTCCGCCGGCAGCGTCGCGCTCGCGGGACCCTACGTCGGGATCTATCCGGCCTCCACGCCCGGAGGCTGGAATCTTCTGGGCACGACACAACGGCGCCTCTTCGACCTGCGCGCCGATCCTCCGTTCCTCTTCGCGCCGGGCGACCGAGTGAGGTTTCGCCTGTGACGCCCGCGAGGGGCCTCCTCGTCCTCGAGACCGGACTGATGACGACGGTTCAGGATCTCGGGCGCCACGGATGGGGCGCTTTCGGCGTGCCGGTGGCCGGCGCCCTCGATGAGGAAGCACTCCGGCTCGCGAACAGGCTCGTCGGAAACGACGACGGCGCGGCCGCGCTCGAGATCACGCTCGTCGGGCCGGTCCTGCGGGCGTCGGGCGCCGTCGACGTCGCGGTGGCGGGAGGGTCGTTCGGTCCGGCCCCGGGGAAAGTGATCGCCCTCGAGGACGGCGACGTCGTGTCTTTCACGGCCGCGCGCGGCGCGGCTCGCGCCGTCGTCGCCGTGGCGGGCGGGATCGACGTGCCCGTCGTGCTCGGCAGCCGCTCGACGTGCCTCTCGGCCCGCTTCGGCGGCTTCCAGGGCAGGCGGCTTCTCCGTGGAGATTTCCTCGCCGCCGCGCCGCCCGGGGCGCCGCCGCTTCTCGAGGCTGCCGCGGACCTGACGGAGCCCGGCGACGACGTAACCCTGCGCGCGTTTCCGGGTCCGCAGGAGGCCGAGTTCGACGAGGCGGCCCGCGCGGTGTTCTGGGGCTCGCGCTTCCGGATCTCTCCCGAGTCGAACCGCATGGGACTAAGGCTGACGGGCCCTTCCCTCGGGCTCCAGGAAACGGCCACCCGCGCCTCGGAGGGGACGACGCGAGGCACCGTACAGGTCACGGCGGACGGCCAGCCGATCGTTCTTCTCGCCGAGAGGCCGACGACGGGCGGCTACCCGAAGATCGCGGTCGTCGCCGCCGTCGATCTCGGCCTCCTCGCGCGGACGCCGCCGGGGCGGAGCGTGCGCTTTGAGAGAATCCCCGTAACCGAAGCACGGAGGCTCCTCGTCGCGCGGGACGCCCGTCTCCGTTCCTTCGCCGGAGGCCGAACATGATGAAGCCGGTTCGCGAGTATCGCCAGAAGGGGCGCTTCGCCGTCGATCTGAACTTCGACGGCGGAGAGGGCTTCGACGACGAACCGCTCATGGAATACGTGGCGAGCGTGAACATCGCGTGCGGGGGCCACACCGGAGACGCGGCCTCGATGAAGAAGGCCGTGCGCATCGCGCTGCGCCGTTACGTTGCGATCAACGCGCACCCTTCCTTCGAGGACGTCGTGAACTTCGGGCGCACGCCGCAGGACGTCTCGCCCGAGGAGCTCGAGCTCGCGCTCCTGAACCAGATCGCGACGCTGCGCAACATCGTGCGGCAGGAGGAGGGCGAGCTCGTCGGCGTCAAGCCGCACGGGGCGCTGTATCACGCGGCTGCGCGCGATCCGGAGGTCGCGGGCGCCGTCGCGCGGGCCGCCTATGCGGTGTCGCCCGGGCTCGTCCTCGTGACGTCTCCGGGATCGAAGCTCCTCGAGGGGGGAGCCGCGCTCGAAATGCGCGTTGCGGTGGAAGGATTCGCGGACCGCGCGTACCGTCCCGACGGGAGCCTCGTGCCCCGCACCGAGCCCGGAGCCCTCGTGACGGACCCGAGGGCGGCCGCCGCGCAGGCCATGACGATCGTGAAGGAACGGCGCGTGAAGACGACCGACGGCAGCTTCCACGCGCTCGAGGTCGACACGCTCTGCCTCCACGGCGACACTCCCGGCGCGCCGAGGATCGGTCAGGCCGTCCGCTTCGCTCTCCTCGAGGGCGAGGTCGTCATCCGGCCGCTCCGGGGCTGGCGCCCCTCGGCCTGACGGCACGGAGAACCCGCTAAACTACGCGCTCGATGGCGAACCCGGCCGCGCCCCTGACCCCCGCCGTCGTGGCCGAGCACGGCCTGGCGCCGGACGAGTTCCAGAAGATCCGGGAGATCCTCGGCCGCGATCCGAACCTCGTGGAGCTCGGCATCTACTCGGCGCTCTGGAGCGAGCACTGCTCGTACAAGTCGTCGAAGCCGTTCCTGAAGGAGTTCCCGACCGCGGGTCCGCGCGTCCTCCAGGGGCCCGGCGAAAACGCGGGAGCCGTGGACATCGGCGACGGCCTTGCCGTCGTGTTCAAGATGGAGTCTCACAACCACCCGTCGTTCATCGAGCCCTACCAGGGCGCGGCGACGGGCGTCGGTGGAATCCTGCGTGACATCTTCACGATGGGCGCGCGCCCGCTCGCGATCCTCGACGCGCTCTTCTTCGGCGACCCGGGCGCGCCGCGCATGCGGGACCTCGTGGACGGGGTCGTGCGCGGGATCGGCGGTTACGGAAACTGCATCGGCGTGCCGACCGTCGGGGGGATGACGTTCTTCCATCCCGCTTACGACCGGAACATCCTCGTGAACGCGATGGCGGTCGGCCTCGTGAACCAGGACCGCATTTTCCGCGCGAAGGCGTCCGGCCCAGGGAATCCGGTGCTCTACGCCGGCTCGAAGACGGGCCGCGATGGCATCCACGGCGCGTCCATGGCGTCCGACGTGTTCGACGACGCGAAGTCGCAGCGCCGCCCCACGGTCCAGGTCGGAGATCCGTTCGTGGAGAAGCTCGTCCTCGAGGCCGTCCTCGAGGTCCTGAAGGGCGACGCCGTCGTCGCGATCCAGGACATGGGGGCTGCGGGGCTGACGTCGTCCACGTTCGAGATGTGCTCTCGCGGCGGCGTCGGCATGGAGCTCGATCTCTCGAAGGTTCCGATGCGCGAGTCCGGAATGACGCCGTACGAGCTCATGCTCTCGGAGTCCCAGGAACGCATGGTTCTCGTCGTCCACAAGGGACGCGAGGCCGAGGTCGCGGCCGTCTTCCGGCGCTGGGGCGTCGACGTCGAGACGATCGGCGTCGTCCGCCGGGAGCCGCGCATGCGCCTGTTGTGGCAGGGCGACGTCGTTGCCGACCTCGAGATCGCACCTCTCGTCGAGTCCGCCCCTCTCTATCGACGCCCGTACACGGCCCCGAAGCCGCTGCCCGAGGGGACGCCGGTTTCCCTCGACGGAGCGCCCGACGACGCGGAGGCCCTGCGCGCCCTTCTCGCGTCCCCGAACCTCTGCGGCAAGAGCTGGATCACGACGCAGTACGACTGGAGCGTGCGGACGAACACCGTCGCGGGCCCGGGTGGGGACGCCGCGGTCATCCGCATTCCGGGCACGGCGAAGGGCCTCGCCATGACGTGCGATGTGAATCCACGGTACGTCGCCGCGGATCCCCAGACGGGGGCGGCGCATGCGGTCGCCGAGGCCGCGCTCAACCTCGCGTGCGTCGGCGCGAAACCGCTCGCGGTCACCGACTGCCTCAACTTCGGCAACCCCGAGCGGCCCGAGATCCTGGGCCAGTTCGCCGCCGCGATCCGGGGCATTTCGGAAGCCTGCCGCGTTTTCGAAACGCCCGTCGTCTCGGGCAACGTATCGCTTTACAACGAGACGGACGGGGTCTCGATCCTCCCGACACCGACGATCGGGATGGTCGGCCTTCTCGACGACGTCACGCGGACGGTCGGCATCCATTTCGCGCGGGAGGGCGACCTCGTCGCGCTCCTCGGTTCGACGAAAGACGAGCTCGGTGCGAGCGAGTACCTCGCGACCGTCCTCGGCCGCGATGAAGGGCCGTGCCCCGCTCTCGACTTCGCATCCGTGCGCGCCCTCGTGAACCTGCTGCTCGAGACCGTGAGGGACGGCATGCTCACGTCCGCCCACGACGTGGCCGAAGGGGGGCTTGCGATCGCTCTCGCCGAGGCGGCGATGGGTCCCCACGGCCTCGGGGCCGACATCGACGTGAGGACGCCTCTGTCCTCCACGCGTCTTCTCTTTTCGCAGAGCGCGGGGCGCGCCGTCGTGTCTTTCCCCGCGGGGCGCGAACGCAACCTCGTGGAGGCGGGGCGCCGCTACGGCGTCGCGACGTCTCTTCTCGGCCGCGTCGTCCCGGGACGTCTCCTCGCCTCCGTCAACGGCGTCCGTGCGTTCGACATCGAAACGAGCGCGCTGAGAGCTCTCTCCGAATCCGGATTCCCGAAACTCCTCGAAGCGCGGACATGAAGAAGATCCCCACGCGCGCCGCGCTCCTCCTCTCTTCCTCCGCGCTCGAGCGCGTGTGAGGTTCGTCCTCCGGGTCGTTCTCGCCACCGCAGGGCTCGCGGGCGCCCTGGCGTCCGCCCGGCTCGCGGCGGGCGAGCCGGTGAAGCTCGTCAAGCCGGAACAGTACCGCTCGCGCGTCGTGGCGGCGAAGAAGGGCCGGGTCGTGGTCGTGAATTTCTGGGCCACGTGGTGCGAGCCCTGCCGCGAGGAGATGCCGGGCCTCGTTGCCGCCGCGGAGCGATTCCCGTCGAAAGACGTGGCCGTGGCCCTCGTGTCGACCGACTCCCTGAAGAAGACCCAGGACGTCCAGAAGTTCCTCGCGGCGAGCAGGATCCCGTTCGTATGCTGGCAGGCGAAGAGCTCAGATCCCCAGCATTTCATCGAGGCCGTCGACCGGACGTGGAACGGCACCGTGCCCTACACGCTCGTCTACGACCGCAAGGGAGAGCTCGCCGCGCGCCTCCTCGGCCCGCAGACGGAGAGCTCGTTCTCCGAGGCGATCCGCAAGGCGCTGGCGCCGCCTCCTTGAAAGGCGTCCGTCCCCGGCGCGCGCGCCGCCCGGCGCTCGACGCGCTGTTCCTCGACCGGGACGGAACGCTCGTTATCGAGCGCGGTTTCCTCGGCGACCCGAAGGACGTACGGCTCGCGCCGGGCGCGGCCGCGCGCCTCCGGATCTTCGCGCGGCGCGGCACGGCTCTCTTCATCGTAACGAACCAGTCGGGGCTCGCCCGCGGGTTCCTCACGCGCGAACAGGTGGATGCCGTGAATGCCGAGGTCGTGAGGCGCTACGCCGCGCGCGGAGTTCCCTTCGCGGGCGTCCTCGTCTGCCCCCATCACCCCGAGGGAGCCGTCGCTTCCCTGAGGCGCCGCTGCCGGTGCCGAAAGCCGGGCACGCTCCTCCACGAACGTGCGCTACGGTCGCGGGGCCTCTCGGCGAGCCGCTCGGCGGTCGTCGGGGACAAATGGGACGACGTCGGGGCGGGGCTCGCGCTCGGCGCGGCGGCGGCGCACGTCCTCACGGGGCACGGGCGGCGCGAGCGCGCGCTCGTTCTCGCGCGTGCGCCCGGTGCGATACTCGCGACGACACTTGCCGATGCGCTCGATCAGCTCCTGTCCCGCCCGCCTTTCCGACGTCCGCCGCGGAGGTCGCCGTGACCCCGCGTGAGATCGCCGCGCTCGCGGCGGCGGCGCCGACCGTCACGGTCGCCGTGGCCGGCGACCTGATGCTGGACGAGACCTGGACCGGCTCCGTCGAGCGCGTTGCGCCGGAAGCGCCCGTACCTCTGCTCTCTCTCGCGGCGATGAGCCGGCGCGCGGGCGGGGCCGGCAACGTCGTCGAGAATCTCGCGACGCTCGGGGCGCGCGTCGTGACGCTCGGCGCCGTGGGGCCGGGAGAAGAGGGCGCCTGGCTCGCGCGGCGTCTCACGTCGCTCGCGGGGGCGTCGGGGACGATCGTGGTGGATCCGCTCCGCGCGACGCCCGTGAAACGACGAATGGTCTCGGAAGGCCGGCAGATGCTGCGGGTCGACGAGGAGCTCGCGTCGTCGCTGTCGCCGGCCGCCGGGCGGGAGCTTCTCGCGGCCGTAAAGGGTGCGATCGACGCCGCCGACGTGCTCCTCCTGTCCGACTACGCGAAGGGCACGCTGACCCCGGATCTCACGGCCGCACTTCTCGACGCGGCGCGACGGAAGGGAATCCCGGCGCTCGTCGACCCCAAGGGACGCGACTACGCTCGCTACCGGGGGGCGACGATGGTCACGCCGAACCGCCGCGAGCTCGAGACGGTCACGGGCGAGACCGCACGGGATCTTCCGGCGGTCGCGCGCCTCGGCGCGCGGCTCCTGGAGGAGCTCGCCCTCGAGGCGGTACTCGTGAAACTCTCGGAAGACGGCATGCTCCTCCTCGAGCGCGGCCAGGAGCCCCGGCGGATCACGGCTCACGCGCGCGAGGTGTTCGACGTGACCGGCGCGGGGGATACCGTCCTCGCGGCGCTTGGGGTCGCGACGGGCTGCGGCCTCGGTCTCTTCGATGCGGCCGCCGTCGCGAACCGGGCCGCCGGGTGCGCGGTCGCGCGCGTGGGAACCGCTCCGGTCCACTGGGCCGATCTCCTCGAGGGCGCGCCGTCCGGCCCGCACGAAAAGCTCGTCGACCGCGCTCACGTTCCCGCGCTTTCGTCGATGCTCCGGCGCGCGCACCGGAAGGTCGTGTTCACGAACGGCTGCTTCGACCTTCTCCACCCGGGCCACGTGAAGCTCCTCCGCGAGGCCCGCAAGGGCGGCGACCTCCTCGTCGTCGGCCTCAACAGCGACGCGTCCGTGGCACGACTCAAGGGCGAGGGGCGACCGATCCTCTCCGCGGCGGACCGGGCGCAGGTGCTCGGCGGCCTCGACGCCGTCGACTTCGTCGTGATCTTCGACGAGGACACACCGGAGGCGATCATCAGCGAGCTCAGGCCCCAGACGCTCGTCAAGGGGGGCGACTACACCGAAGAGTCCGTCGTCGGCGCGCGGTTCGTGCGCTCGTACGGCGGGAACGTCGTCCTCGTTCCCCTCGTGGAAGGCCGGTCGACCTCGTCGATGGTCACGCGCCTGAAAGGCGGACGCTGATGCTCGCGTATTTCGACGATCTGGCGGCGCTGGCCTCGGGTGCGACTGCCTCCATCGGACCCTCCGTCGATGGCGCGGCGCGACTCGTGGCCGACGCCGCCCTCGCCGGCCGCACGACGTTCGCGTTCGGGAACGGCGGCAGCGCGACGCAGGCCCAGCATTTCGTGGCCGAGCTCGTCGTGCGCTACAGGGACGACCGCCCGGCGCTTCCGGCGGTCGCGCTCACGGCCGACATCGCGATCCTGACGGCGTGCGCGAACGACTACGACTTCTCGGTGATTTTCGCGCGGCAGATCGAGGCGCTGGGGAAGCCGGGCGACGTGGCCCTCGGGTTCACGACCTCGGGGAAGAGCCCGAACGTCCTCAAGGGTCTCGAAGCCGCCCGGGCGCGCGGGCTGGCCACCGTGATGCTCACGGGCGAAAAGGGCCGCGCGGAAGCGGGGCGCTGGGACGTGGGGATCGTCGTGCCCTCCGTCGAGACGGCGCACGTGCAGGAGCTCCATCTTGCCGCCCTGCACCTGATCTGCCGCTTCGTGGACGAAGAGCGCGGCCGGAGGGCCTGAGGCCGGATGGAGGGCCGGACGAGGGCCGTCTTGAAAGCGGCGGCGATCGCGATCGTCGTGTGGCTCGCGGTCGACCGGTTCGTCCCCTCGGTTCGGCTCTCCTTCCTGGCGTCCGAGGCCGCGCCGCGGCCGAACGAACTGAAGGAGCCCGTTCAGCAGGACACGTCTCGCGAGCCGTTCGCCGAAACGCGCGGCCGAAGGACGTATCGCTTCGCGCCGCGGGCCGCTTACGACGTCGCTGCGCGCGTCGGAGCGACCGAACGGTACCGCGAGGGAGCCGCGGGAAGCCTGCTCCCCTGGGACTTCGTCCTGACGTGGGGCGCCGTGACGAAGGATCCCGCATGGTCTCACGTGTCGTTCACGCAGACGGGGCGCTTCTACCTGTGGTCGACGCACGACGGATCGCTCGACCTCGCGTACGTCGCGAGCCATTCCGCGAACACGCATCTGATCCCGGCCTCGCCGCGCGTCGGGGCGGCGCTCGCGCTCGTGCGCCGGGGAGACGTCGTCCGCCTCGAAGGGGATCTCGTCGACATCGACGGCCCGGGCGGCTTCCTTTGGAGGACGAGCCTCTCGCGGACCGATACCGGCGCCGGCGCGTGCGAGACGCTGTACGTTCGCGCCGTCACGATCGGGACCCGGAAGTACCGCTAGGCGGCGAGCACGGACTCGATCGCCGCGAGGACGCGCGCCGGGGTCAGGCCCGCCATGCACGCGTGGTCGATCGGGCAGACCGCGAAACGGCAGGGCGCGCAGAGGACGCGGTTGCGCGCGAGCGCGAGACGGACCGGCTTTCCGTCGGCGCGCGGTCCGTCCCACGGGCGCGTCGCCTCCGGGTCGGTCGGACCGAAGACGACGACGGACGGTGTGCCCGCCGCGCTCGCGAGATGCGCGAGACCGGAGTCGTTCCCGAGAAAGAGGGATGCTTCGGCGAGGACGCCGAGAGCCTCCGGCAGCGCCGTCGCGCCCGAGAGGTCGAAGACGCGCGCGCGCTTTACGAGCGTGCGGATGCGGCTGTTCACCTCGCTCTCTCCGGCGCTTCCGAGGAGGACGACCGGGAGAGAGTGCCGCTCCGCGAGCTCGTCGAACACCGCGGCAAAGCGGTCGAGACCCCAGCGCTTCGCGGCGTGCTCGAAGGACGCGACGTGCGCGGCGGCGAACGCGCCCGCCTTCAGGCCCGCCGCAAGGAGACGCTCGCGGGCGGCCTCCCGGAGCTCCGGCGGCGCCGCCCAAGAAACGTCGGGAGCCGCCTCGGCCGCGGTGGCCGCCGCGGCGCCGGCCGCCGCGGCGAGTCGCAGGTGCTTCCAGACCTGGTGCGTGCCGGGAGCGAGGCGCGGCCGGATCGCCTTCGTGAGGAGGATGCTGCGGCCCTCGCCCCGGTAGCCGATGCGCTCGGGCACGCCCGCGCGGGCGAGGAGGAACGCCGACGAAAAACTCATCGGGAGGATCACGGCGCGATCGAAGCCCGAGGCACGCACCTCGTCCGCGAGACGCGCGCGCCCGGCGCCGCCTTCGTGCCGTCCGCGGACCTTGTCGACGAGGACTTCGTCGACTTCGGGCGCGAGCCGGGTGAGGTCGGCGACCCACGGGCGGGCGAGAACGGCGAGGTGGCCACCCGGATCCGACGCCTTCAGGGCACGCAGCGCCGGCCGCGACATCACGACGTCTCCGACCCAGTTCGTCGCGCGGACGAGCGTCCTCACGAGTCCTCCCGTAGCGCGAGAAGGAGCTCGGACTCGACGCGCTCCACGGTCCGCGCGAGGGTGCGGCCCGCCGCGGCAGCGCGCCCCGCCTCGCGGAGACGCGCACGGCGGCCGGGGTCGAGGAGGAGCTCCCGCACGGCCGCTTCCCATTCGGTGGGAGAGAGCGACGGGACGAGGACGCCGGCCGCTCCTCCGGCGACGACCTCGGAGACTCCTCCCACTTCGTGCGCGACGACCGGGCAGCCTGCGGCCATCGCCTCGACGAGCGAGAGCGGGGCTCCTTCGCTGTCCGTCGGCAGGAGGAGGACGTGGCTCGCCGCGAGCCGCGCGGGCACGTCGTCGACCTGCCCGGCGAAGTTGCAGCGCTCTCCGACTCCGAGCGCCGCGGCGCGGGCGTGAACTGCGGGCTGGTCCGGGCCGGTTCCGAGGAAAAGGAGGGTGGCGTCGATCCCGCCCCGCACGAGGAGGGCGAGGGTCTCGAGGGCCGTCCCCTGGCCTTTGCGTCCGTCGAAGGCGCCGACGTGCACGAGGCGGAAGGGAGGAGAGGAGGGGATCGCGGCCTCGATGAACGCGCGCGGCGGGAGGCCGTCCGGCACGACGACGATTCTTCGCGGCTCGACTCCGGCCGCGACGAGCGTTTCCTGGACGGCATTCGAGACGGCGAGGAACCGATCGGCCGCGCGGTACTTCGCGCGGGAAAGCGGGTGGCCCGATGGGTGAAAGGCGACGCGCCGATGTACGACGAGCGGCCGTGCCGCGGACGCACGGCTCCAGACCGCGGCCCCGTGTCCGCGCGAGTCGCCGGCGTAGACGACTTCCGGCCGGAAGAGTCGCGCCGCCCGCGCGACGGCGAGGAGCAGGGTTGGCGACGCCTCGGGACCGGCGGGTGCATCGACGACCTCGATCCCGGTGCGGCTCCCGATGAGTTCCGCGAGCGGAGCCCCGCGCTTCCCGACGAACCGGATCTCATGGCCGCGCCGAGCGAGCTCACCGAGGAGGAGGGCCGTCTGCCCCTGGCCTCCCCGCAAGCCGGGACCGAGGTCGAGGGCGAGCAGCCTCACGCACGGGAGGATAGCGCCGAGGGCCTTCGCCCCTGCTAATGTCCCGCCGTGCGGCTGCCGCTTTCAGTCGTCATTCTCGCGAAAAACGAGCGGGACCGGCTTGGTGCGGCGATCGCGTCCGCCGACTTCGCGGACGAGATCGTCGTCGCCGACACGGGCTCGACGGACGGGACGATGAACGTCGCGCGTCTCGCTGGCGCGCGCGTCGTTTCGATCGGTTGGGAAGGCTTCGTCGCGTCCCGCAACCGGGCTCTCGCGGAGGCGACTCACGACTGGACGTTCGTCCTCGACGCGGACGAGCGCATTTCGGAGGCGCTCCGCGCCGAGATCGAGGACGTCGTCGGGAGAAACGCCCCGGCCGTCGACGGCTATCAGATGCCCCGACTGTCGCATTTTTCCGGCCGCCCGATCCGGCACGGCACGTGGTATCCGGATCTCAAGCTGCGGCTGGGGCGGCGGTCGCGCGGGCTGCGGGCGGAGGGCGGCCGCGTCCACGAAACGCTCGAGGTGGACGGCCCGACCGGCAGGCTGAACGCGCCCATCATTCACCATCCTTACCGGGATCTCTCGGACGCTCTCCGGAAGGCGTCCACGTACGCGCGGCTCGGAGCGGAGGACCGATACGATCGGGGCGTGCGGGGAAGCGTGTCGCTACTCTTCCTGCGCCCGTTCGTGGAGTTCTTCCGATTTCTCGTCCTGCGCGCGGGGTTCCTCGACGGGTTCGTGGGGTTCTCCGTTGCGTTTCTCCATTCCTTCTCGTATTTTCTACGCGCCGCATTCCTGCTGGAGATTCAACGACGCGCTTCCGCGAGGCCGGAAACGCCGAAAACGCGTCCTAAGGAGATCACGACATGAAAATCACGATGAGCCGGTCATTCGGAAGCGCGTTGGCCGTTGCCGCCGCCTCGATCCTCGTGCTCTCGGGCTGCGCGAAGTCCGACGAGAATGTGGGCGGCAAGGGCCCCATGGAAAAAGCCGGTGCCGCCGCGGACAAAGCGGTTGACAACGCCGTCGAGAAGGCGAAGACGGCCTCCGCGGAGACGGGGAAATCGATCAGTGAGGCCGCGGACACGACGAGGACCGCCGCGGTCGTCGCTTCGAGCACGGCCGCCGCCGCGATAGACAAGGCCGCCGACAAGGCAGTGGACGCGGTCGACAAGGCCGCCGACAAGGCGAAGGATGCCGCCGCGAAGGCCACGAGTACGGCCGTCGCGCCCAAGAAGAAGTAGCGCTGAAGCACGCGCACGGTCCCGGTGCCCTGAGGCGTCTCGCCGAGGAGATCGCCTCGTGTCGCGCCTGTCCGCGCCTCGTCGCGTGGCGAGAGGCTGCCGCGGCCCAGCCCCCACGCCGCTTTCGCGGACAGGAATACTGGGCGCGGCCGGTACCGGGGTTCGGGGATCCCCGGGCGGCGCTCCTCGTCGTCGGCCTCGCGCCCGCGGCCCACGGAGGGAACAGGACAGGTCGCATCTTCACGGGCGACGCCTCGGGCGATTTTCTGTTCGCGGCCCTCCACCGCTCGGGCTACGCGAACCAGGCGCTCTCGGTGTCGCGAAAGGACGGGCTCCGGCTCATGGGAGCCTACGTCTCGGCCGCCGCGCGGTGCGCGCCTCCAGACAACAAGCCTACTCCGGCCGAGTTTGCCCGCTGCCGTCCCTTCCTCGAGCGCGAGATCGCCGCCCTTCCGCGGCTCGCCGTCGTTCTCGCGCTCGGCGCCCATGGGTGGCGGGCCTCGATCGAGGCGCTCGTCGCGAACGGTGCGGTCCGGCCCAGGCCCCTGCCGACGTTCGGCCACGGCGCCGAAGTCCGACTGGGACGGTTCCTCCTTTTCGGCTCGTATCACGTCAGCCAGCAGAACACCTTCACGGGAAGGCTGACGCCGGGAATGTTCGATGCGATGCTCGCGCGCTGCAGGTCCGGAGACAAGAAAAGATCCGCTTAGGCCCTCGACTTTTCATCGTCCCGGAAACCCAACATTTCCCGCTGCGTATCAGTTTCCATGAAACAAACCTTCCGGGCCTTTGCGCTCGCGGCGGCCGCCGCATTCGTCCTCGTGTTTTCCGGTCCCGTCACCGCCCAGCCGCATTACCTCCCGGCGAGCGGCGACAACCAGCGAGCTTCCGTTTCGCAGCAGGTCGGTCCGGTGGACGTCTCGATTTCCTATGCAAGCCCGCGGGTCGTCCTGAAGGGAAACGACCGGCACGGCAAGATCTGGGGCGGCCTCGTTCCTTACGGGCTCACGGAGCTGGACTTCAACGACTGCAAGTCCTGCCCGTGGCGCGCGGGCGCGAACGAGGGCACGGTCTTCACGAACACCGGCGAGATCAAGGTTCAGGGCAAGTCCCTTCCGGCGGGGTCCTACGGGCTCTTCGCGATCACGGGTCCGGACGAGTGGACGTTCATCTTCTCGAAGAACACCTCGTCGTGGGGGAGCTACTGGTACGACCCGAAAGAAGACGTCCTGCGCGTGACGGCGAAGCCCGCGAAGAGCGAGTACCACGAGTGGCTGAGCTACGAGTTCACGGAGCGCGAACCGGCCAGGGCGACGGTGGCCCTCAAGTGGGAGGATCTCCAGGTCCCCATGGCGATCACGGTGGACGACGCGCCCGCGCGCTGGATCGCGAAAATGAAAAACGAGCTGCGCGGCTACACCGGGTTCAATTGGCGCAACTGGCAGCAGGCGGCGGACTACGCGCTGCGCAACAAGATCGCGCCCGCGGAGGCGCTCGACTGGGCGCAGCGCGGGGCCGGGCCGAACTTCGGAGGTGAAGGCGAGGTGCTCGCCCTGACGACGCTCGCGCGCGCGGAGGCCATGAACGGAAAGGAGGCCGAGGCCGCGAAGACGTGGGAAAAGGCCGTGAACCTCCCGGGGGCGACCGCGATCCAGATTCATCAGGTCGGTCGCGGCCTCCTCACCGAAGGCAAGGCCCGGCAGGCGCTCGGGATCTTCCAGACGAACGCGAAGCGCTACCCGAACCAGTGGCCCGTCCACGTCGGGCTCATGCGCGGCTACGCAGGCGTCGGGGATGCGAAGAAGGCTCTCGAGGAAGGGCGACTCGCGCTGAAGCAGGCTCCGGACGAGCCGAACAAGAAGGTGCTCGCCGAGGCGATCGCGAAACTCGAGAAGGGCGACACGAAGATCAACTGACCTCAAAAAAGCCTGACGCGCTGCTCCTGGCCGGAGGCGAAGCCGGGGAAGACCTTCCCGAGGTCCGCGACGCCGAGATGGGCCGCGAGGACCTCGGCCAGGACCTCGCGGTGGTCGGTCGTCGCGGCGAGGTCGCGTCCCTGGAAGAGGTTCGCCTCGCCGAGGCCCTTCCAGCGCGTGACGACTCTCCGGCCCCGGACGCCGCCTCCGAGGACGAGCATGACGGAGCCGTGCCCGTGGTCGGTCCCGCGAGTTCCATTCTCCTTCACCGTGCGGCCGAATTCCGTCATCGTGACGACGCACACGTCGGCCATCCGCTCGCAGAGATCGCCCGCGAACGCGGAAAGCGCGTCGCCCAGCTCGCCGAGTCTCGTCGCGAGAGCCCCGGTCGAGGAACCCTGCCCCGCGTGCGTGTCCCATCCTGTGCAGTCCGTCGCGGCGATTTCGAGGCCGATGTCCGCCTTGATGAGCTGCGCGATCTGCTTGAGGCGCTGGCCGATCGGAGCGGACGGATACGCTGCGCCGTGTTCCTCGGTGAAGCGGGCGGGATTCGCTTCCCGAAGGACACGGAGCGCCTCGAATGCCTCGCGCCCGGTCGTGCGCAGGCCGCCGTCGGCGGCCGCCGCGTAATCCCGCGAAAGGCGCGCCGTAAGAGCCTCGCCGCTCTTTCCGGCGCGGCCGCCGAAATCGGAGACCGCACCCATCGAGAGCGCCGGGGCCCGTCCCGCGAGAGAGCGCGGGAGGTTCGGCTGGAGCGCGACGGCCCGGAAAGCCGATGCCCCGGGCTCGGGTCGTTCCTGGAGCAACCGGTTCTGCCAGCCGTCGGACGTAGATTTCACGCCTGGCGTCCCCGCGTCCAGAAAATCCTGCGCGTCGAAGTGCGAGCGGGTCGGATCGGGCGAGCCGACCGCGTGCACGATCGCGAGAGAGCCCTCGATCCAGAGAGGCCGTAGCGCCGCGAGCGCGGGATGAAGCGCGAAGTGGCCGTCGAGGTCGAACGCCGCGCCCTGACCGGAGCCCGGAGGAGGGATCGCGATCGAGGGGCGCGCGGCGGAGTAGGCCGCTTCGGCAACGGGTGGAACCATCGAGAGCCCGTCCACGGCACCCCTCTGGAAAATCGTCACGAGGACCTTGCGCCGTCCGGCCGGCGCCTCGGCGAGCGCGCGCCGCAGGAAGCCGGGCGCGAATCCGAGGGTCGCGAGCGCGAGCCCCGAGGACTTCAGGAAGAAACGGCGATCGTGGCGGGCGTCCATTCGTGTTTCCGCCGTCACTTCTTCTGGAAGTCGGGTTCGTCGAGATAGAGCGCGGCGACAGGGACGGGGTCGCGGGCGTCAGGCGCGATCCTTGCCGAGTCCCCCGCGACGCCGGGGAACCTCCCGCCCGCGAGCGCGGCACCGAACGTGAGCCGGTTCATGAGCGTACCTGCGCCCACCCACGACTCGGCGGTGTCGCCCCAGCCTGTCGGCGGCTGGCACTCGTACAGGGGCTGCCCCATGAGCGCGACCTGTCGCACGAGGGGGGCCGCCCGGGCCGGATCGATCCGGCCCCCGAGCGCGCGAATCGACGATGCGGCGAGCTCGAGCGGCGTCTTCGTTTTCGCGTGGAACGCCGCGTCCGACCAGAACTCGGCCGACGAGAAGATCTCGGCGTACACGGCGCGCAGATCGCCGTCCGTGCGCGTGAAGACGCCGGCGGCGCGGGCAACGAGAGCCGGAGGCGGGTCGTCCGCGACGAACCGCCTGCAGAGTTTCGCCGCGACGAAGCGGGCCGTCGCGGGGTGCCGCGCGAGGAGGTCGAGGACGAGCTCTGCGTCGCGCCGCCCGCCCCCCGCCGGAATCACGACTCCGAGCACTCTCTTCTCGCCGGGGTCGTGCGCCCGCGGACGGAACACGAACGTGCCCGGCTCAGGATCCGGCTGCGCCCCGGCCTTCTTCGATTTGTTCGCGGCCGCCATCGCGCCGCGTGGGGGGACGATGGACCAGCCCGTGAAGCAGCGCGCGACCTCGCGTACGTCGTCCTGGGAGTAACCGCCGTCCACGCCGAGCGTATGGAGCTCGAGGAGCTCACGCGCGTAGTTCTCGTTGATCCCGCCGCGACGCCGGATCCCCGCCGCCCCACGTTCGGCGCCGTTCCACGACGACGTCCAGTTGTCGAGGTAGAAGAGCATCGCCGGATGCGAGGCCGTGGCGAGAAGCAGGTCGTGGAACCGGCCGAAGACGAACGGGCGGATCGCATCGCGCTCGTACGCGCCCACCATCCAACGGTCCTGGCCCTTGTCTGCGGCCACGTTGAAGTGATTGAACCAGAAGTCGACGAGGACCTCCTGGAGCTGGTGGCGGCTCTCGACGGCCCGGACGAGCTTCGCGGCAGCGAGCTGCTGCGCGATGACGGCGGGCCGTCTGCCGGCCGGGAGCAGGCCTTTCAGCTTCTCGCGCGCCTCGGGCCCGTCCTTCTCGATCCCATTCGCCCGCGCGACGTCCTGCGGGCGCGGAAACTCGCGAAAAAGCTCCGATACGGTCATGGCGAGCGACGGAAGCGAGCGAAGTTTCGCCTCGAGGGCGGCGTCCTCGGTGCGTGGCGGGTCCATCTGCCCGCGGATCCAGGCGCCGACGCCGAGGCGGGCGACGTCGCCGCTCTCGCCCGGACGCGGGCCATAGCCGAGCCGGTCCAGCGCGTGCCGGGCCTGCTTCTCTTCACTCCAGCCGTTTGCGGGGACCTTGACGGCCGGCCGCGCGGAGGCGGTTCCCGAGGGCCTCGCGCCCGAGCAGCCCACGAGCGCGAGGAACGCGGCGGAGACGAAGACACGCGAGTTGAGCGGCGTTCCCATGCCGGGTTGGACGCCCTTCCTGTCCTCTCCGTTTACAGACTAGACTCGGGTCGTGTCGGCAGGCTTCGGCGGCGAGGGCGACGACAAGTTCCGCGACGAGTGCGGTGTCTTCGGCATTTTCGGGCATCCGGACGCCGCGAATCTGACTTACCTCGGCCTCTACGCGATGCAGCACCGCGGGCAGGAGTCTGCCGGCATCGTCACGTGGAACGGCTCGAGGATGTCCGTCGAGAAGGGAATGGGCTACGTGGCCGATCTCTTCGACGAGAGCCGCCTCGCGCGTCTGCCGGGCTCGTCGGCGATCGGGCACGTGCGGTACTCCACGACCGGCGAGTCCCGCCTCGAGAACGCGCAGCCGATCGTCTACAACACGAACAAGGGTCCGCTCGCGATCGCGCACAACGGCAACCTCGTGAACGCCGGCGAGATCCGCGCGGAGCTCGAGGAGGAAGGCTCGATCTTCACGACGAGCTCGGACACCGAGGTGTTCCTGCACCTCATGGCACGTTCGCGCGTGGAGGACGTCGTGGGCGCGCTGCGCGAGGCGCTCTCGAAGGTGAGGGGCGCTTACTCGATCGTTCTGCTCGCGAAGAACCGGGTGATCGCGGCGCGCGACCCTCAGGGCATCCGCCCGCTCACGCTCGGCCGACTGCGGATCGAGGGGGAGCCCGACGCGCGCGTCGTCGCGTCCGAGACCTGCGCCTTTGATCTCATCGACGCCGAACCCCTGCGCGACGTCGAGCCAGGCGAGATCGTCGTCTTCGATGCCGGCGGAACGGCCTCGGCTTCGTTCGCGATGGGGCAGCGCACCGCTTTCTGCATTTTCGAGCACGTCTACTTCGCCCGTCCGGACTCCAACGTCTTCGGGAAGTCCGTCGCGGACTCGAGGCGCTCCTTCGGGCGGCGGCTCGCGATCGAGCACCCGGTCGCGGCCGACGTCGTCGTCCCGGTGCCGGACTCCGGTGTCTTCGCGGCGCTCGGCTACGCGGAGGAGAGTGGCATTCACTACGGCATGGGGCTCGTACGCAACCACTACGTCGGGCGGACGTTCATCGAGCCGAAGCAGTCCATTCGGCACTTCGGCGTGAAGGTGAAGCTCAACCCGGTGCGGTCGGTCGTGGCCGGAAAGCGCGTGATCCTCGTGGACGATTCGATCGTCCGCGGCACGACGTCCAAGAAGATCGTGAAGATGCTGCGCGCCGCGGGCGCGAGCGAGATCCACATGCGCGTGTCGTCTCCGCCGACGAAGAACCCCTGTCACTACGGAATCGACACGCCGCGGCGCAAGGAGCTCATCGCCTCGACGCACGACCTCGAAGAAACGCGAAAGTTCATCGAGGCCGACTCTCTGGGCTATCTGTCCCTCGACGGGATGTTCACGGCCTTCGGGCGCTCCGAGAACGACTCCTGCGCGGCCTGTTTCTCGGGAACGTATCCGGTCCCGCTCACGCTCCCCGATCCGCAGGCGACGCTCTTCCCCACGGACGGGCCACCCTCCGACGTTTCCGGAGACAGGCCGGCCGAGGTCTTCCCGCGGCTCGTCCGCACGGCCAAGACCTGACGTCCGTGGCCGGATCGGCCCCGTCTGGTGGCGACGCGCCCGAGTTCGTGCCGGAGTCCGGCGGAAGGTGCGTACGGCTCCGTCTCCGCGTCTCGGCCGGGGCATCGCGCCGCAAGGTCCTCGGAGTCCACGGCGGCGCGCTCAAGCTCTCGGTAAAGGCGCCGCCCGAGAAGGGGAAGGCGAATCGCGACGTTCTCGGGCTCTTGGCCGAGACGTTCGGCCTCGCGCCGTCCGATCTCGAGCTCGTCTCCGGCGAGACGTCCCCGGACAAGGTCGTGCGAGTGCCTCTTTCCGCCGAAGACGCTGCGCGGCGCTGGGCGGCCTTCGTCGGTGCCTTTTGACGCTGCTAGGATCGGCGCCGTGACGGAGCCCCGCCCGATGTCCTACGCGGATGCCGGCGTCGACATCGACGCGAAGATGGGCGCCGTCGCCCGCGCGAGGGACGCCATCCGATCCACGTTCACGAAGGGCGTCGTCGGGGACGTCGGCGGCTTCGGCGGCCTCTTCCGTCCGGACTTCGCGGGGATGTCCGATCCCCTGCTCGTGGCTTCCGCGGACGGGGTCGGCACGAAGCTGAAGGTCGCGATCGCCGCGGGAATCCACGACACCGTCGGGCAGGATCTCGTGAACCACTGCGTGAACGACATCCTCGTCCAGGGCGCGAGCCCCCTCTTTTTCCTCGACTACATCGCGACCGGGAAGATGCGGCCCGAGATCGTGGGCCAGGTCCTCGAGGGCGTCGCGAAAGCCTGCCGAGAGAACGGGTGTGCGCTCCTGGGCGGCGAAACGGCGGAGATGCCGGGGATGTACACCGAGGGCGACTACGACCTCGCGGGCACGATCGTAGGCGCGGTGGACCGGCCCAAGCTGCTTGACGGGAGCAAAGTCTCGGAAGGGGATCTGCTCATTGGCCTGCCTTCGAGCGGCCTTCACACCAACGGGTACTCTCTCGCCAGAAAAATTTTCTTCGAAGGTCTGGGGATGACGCCGCAAACGGCGGTGCCGGAGCTCAGCGGCCAGACGGTCGCCGAGGCCCTGCTCGCGGTGCACCGCAGTTATCTCTCCTGCGTTCTTCCACTCGTAGAAAATCTTCTTCTCTCGGCCATGTCCCACATCACGGGCGGTGGCTTTCCGGACAATCTCCCGCGCGTCCTGCCCCCTGAGCTCGACGTCGTCATCCACCCCGAGGCCTGGAGCTGGCCGCCTCTCTTCAAGTTCCTTCGGGACAAGGGGCGCGTTTCGCCGTCCGAGATGCTGCGCGTCTTCAACTGCGGCATCGGGATGGTCCTCATCGTCCCGCCGGCCCGGGGCCTCGAGGTGAAGAACCGGCTGGACGCCTGCGGGGAGGACTGGAAGCAGATCGGGCGGGTTCAGAAGGGCGCGCGAATGGTTCGCTTCGCCTGAGCCGTGAACGCCTCAGCCCCGACACCCCGGCCCCTCTGTTCGTTGCCAGCGCGTCTCGCGGTGTTGCTCTCGGGGCGGGGCTCGAACTTCGACGCGCTGGCGGAGGCCTGCGACCAAGGGAAGATCCCGGGCCGGATCGTGCTTGTGGCTTCGGACGTTCCCACAGCGGAAGGACTCGAGAAGGCCCAGGCAAGAGGGATTTCTTCGAAGGTGATCGGGGCGGGACGGCGAGGGACGCGCATCGAGCGGGAGGCGGAGCTCGTCGCCGCCCTCGGGGATGCTCACATCGATCTCATCTGCCTGGCGGGATTCATGCGGATCCTCTCCGCGGATTTCCTATCGCGGTGGCCCCTCCGGGTCCTCAATATTCACCCGTCGCTCCTGCCCTCGTTCCCCGGTCTCCACGCGCAGGGGCAGGCCGTTCGCTACGGCGTGCGCGTCACAGGAGCGACCGTACACTTCGTCGACGCGGGAACCGACACGGGCCCGATCGTCGGGCAAGCCATCGTTCCCGTCCTCGGGGGGGACACGGAAGCCTCGCTCGCGGCTCGGCTCCTGCCGATCGAGCACGCTCTCTATGTCGACTCGGTGGGGCGCGTTCTCGAGGGTGGATGGAGGGTCTCGGGCCGGTCCATACTGTTTGCAGACGCCCATCCGAGCTCCTGAGAATCCCTCTTTCGAGGGATTGCCCCTCGAACGCCAATTCCCTACCTTTGATCAGCTTCTAAAAAAGGATGGCGCGATTGCGGCGGTCGGGAGGCCCCGCCCTCCGAAGGCGTTCCGTTTCAACAGATTGGGCCGATGCTTTTCGTCGACGTCTGTTCTTTTCGAGCGCTTGTTCGCCATGCCCATTTCGCACCAACGGCTCGGTTCGACCTCGGAATACAGCCGCCATCACCGTGCCTTCCACCCGATTCGACTCAGGACCGGTCGATTCCCAGAGCTTTCCTAGAGTTCCTGTGCATTTTTTGCCCTGCTCTCTGTGCAATCCCCTTGACGCCACCGTTCATCGGGCCTATCTTTCGGACCCCCTCGGGCGTCGGCGGCGCAGGGGGTGTGCTCTTTTCGGCTCGGAAAACGGAAAAGTTCAGAGGTAAGTGGGAAAAGTGAATGTCATATTCACTTTCCGCTTGACGCCGAAGAGGGCTTCTGCCAGTATCCGCCTCCCTGCCGCTGGACGGCGCCGGTTCCTTGAAAACTGAACAGAGACATCAGTACGCGTCTGCGAAAGCAGATGCGGATTGAACAGTTTACGTGAATCCTTTGAGGAGCTTTCCGACGGCCGCAAGGTCGGCGGACAGCTTGAAGCCAAAAGGGGTCCTGGGCGCGAGCCCGGGTTCCTGGAGCACTTCTAAACCAGCTCCGAAATCGCAACGTGGAGGGCGCAAGCCCGCTGCGGTGCCGACTGCCTTCGGGACGTCGTAAAACATAGAGCCTGAACTTCAAAACTTCAGAAAAAAACTGGAGAGTTTGATCCTGGCTCAGAGTGAACGCTGGCGGCGTGCCTAACACATGCAAGTCGAGCGCGAAAGGGTAGCAATACCTGAGTAAAGCGGCGAACGGGTGAGTAACACGTGGTTAACCTGCCGGAATGTGGGGGATACCCCGGGGAAACTCGGGACAATACCGCATATGGTCTTTTGGGCTCGGGCCCGAAAGAGCAAAGCCGGGGATCGTAAGACCTGGCGCATTTCGAGGGGACCGCGGCCGATTAGCTAGTTGGCGGGGTAATGGCCCACCAAGGCAACGATCGGTAGCCGGCCTGAGAGGGTGATCGGCCACACCGGAACTGAGACACGGTCCGGACTCCTACGGGAGGCAGCAGTGGGGAATT
>JBBQRP010000026.1:0-48782 GCA_038214715.1 Thermoanaerobaculia bacterium
CCCTTCCGTCACCCTATTTGGCCTTGCTCCGCGTGGGGTTTCGCCTGCCAGTCCCGTTGCCGGAACCGCGGTGCGCTCTTACCGCACCTTTTCACCCTTACCTGCGCCTTGCGGCGCGTCGGCGGTTTGTTTTCTGTGCCACTTTCCTTCGGGTTGCCCCGACCGGAATTTCTCCGGCACGCTGCCCGCGGGAGTCCGGACTTTCCTCCCCTCCTTCCGCCGAAGCGTCGAGAGCGGCGACCGCCTGTCCGGCCCGAGTCGGGACGAGGATATCAGTTGATGACGACCATCGGGACGTACGAGCCGTCCGACGTGCGCGAGCCCGCCGTGGGCCCGTCGTTGACGACGCCGTAGACGACGAAGTCCGAATTCTCCGATGACGGGCGCACGCGGACGTAGCCGTGCGCGATCGCCGCGCCCGAGAGGATGCCGTTTACCTGGCTCCATTGTCCGGCTTCAAGGGTGATCGTCAACGTCTGGACGGGGCTCGAGGAGCCGGTGTCGGCATCGAAAATGTCGACGATGTAAGACTCGGCGGAGATTGGCGCCCCCAGGGTAGGACTGTCGATCCGGGCGTCGGCGATCGCGAGATTGCTCCTCACGTCCGCATCCTGGCGAAGGCCGTAGACCCAGGCTTCGCGGTGTGCACGCGCCGCGTTAGCGACCGCCGGATACGACAGGCCGTACGAGCCTCCGACGGCCGTGTCGGGATTCGGGTTCGAGGTACGGGCCAGGGCGACGGCGCCCCGCACGAGAAGCGTGCCCCCCTGGTTGCCCGTCATCGGGATGGCAAGTCCAAGCCCCCTCAGAAACGTCAGGGCGTTCGATGTGACCAGCTGCTGACGCGCCGAGAGGAAGACCGTCCGGATGCCGCTCCCCTGCCCGGAAAAAGCGGCGGCCGCCGTGTAGATGAGCGTGACGGTGACCGACGCCGCCGTCGGATTCGTGAGTGTCAGGTCCGTCGTGAAATGCGGGGGCCCCGGCAGGTCGAGGAGGATCGGAATGAGACCCTCCGTCGCGTTCGCGGAGAGGAAACTCCCGTCCGATGTGCCGCCGCCGGCGCTGCCGCCGTCGTTCACGACGCCGTACGTGATGAAACGATCGGTTCCCGCCGTGCGACGGAGGCGGGCGTAGCCGTTCGTGACGCCCGTCGGGGTGGTTGCGAGGACGGAGTTGTACTGGACGAACTCTCCGGGCTGGAGCGTGCGCGCGAGAGGCGCTCCGACGGGAGCGCCGCTGTCGCCGTCGAAGACCTGGATCTCGACCGACACGGGCCCGGAGGTCGCGCCCGTTGCGGTCCCGGGCGCGTGGACGATCGCGAGATTCGAGCGGAAGGATGTGTTTTCGCGGAGGCCGTAGATCCAGGCGTCTGCGGTGGACGTCGCGCTTCCCGCGGGAACCGCGGATGCGAAAGTGCCGAACGCGCCGCCGACCGCTGTCGAGAGGTTCGGCGTCGAGGTGCGCGAGCCGGCGAAGACCAAGTTTGGATCGAAGACGCCGGCGAACGTCGCGAAGAACGTTCCGAGCTTCGTCGTGTGGTCCGAAGGAAGCGTCCAGCCGTTCGCGGCCAGAAACGCGATGACGTCGGGAACGTAGAGCTGCCTCCCGGCCGGAAGCGCGCGCGCAATCGCGGGCCCGCCCGCGCCCGGCGTGCCCGAGGCCGGGACGAAGGCGAGGATGAGCGTCGCATCCGTTGTGCTGCGGTTCACCGCCACGAAATCCGACGTGTAGTGGGACGACGCGGCACCGAAGACGTCGAGAACGACGGGCGCCTGAACGACCACACCGGAGGGCGGCGCCGCGGGCCCCGGTCCGACCGTCAGGAACAGGGTGAGCGCATGGACGACGGATCCCGACGTGGCTTCGAGTCGCAGGGGATACGTGCCGGCCGCGGCTCCGGCGGTCGCGCTCAGGGTCAAGGTCGCGGGTTCCGTCCGCGAGAGGACGCCGGTCACCGGATTCGAGGCGTTCCCCGGCCGGAACTCGGGCGTCACGCCGGAGGGAAGGCCGCTGAGCGTGACCGTGGCGACGGCGTCCGCGGCTCCCCCTCCGACCTGCGCGAACGCGAGGTTCACGACGACGCTTCCCCTCGGGGACAGCGCGGGCGTCGCCGGACTCGCTGAGAGCGTGAACTCCGTGGACGCGGGGGCGGGAGAAGACATGGCGGAAGCGAGCGCGAACGCGTTGACGGAGCCGAGGCCCGTGACGGCGTCGTATCCGGGTCCCGCGGCGAACCCGCTTAGTCCGGGCGCGGCGTTATTCCCGGTCGTGACGTCGTTGAAGGCAAGGGGGCCATCGATCGCGGGCGGCGGCGACGACCCGTTGGCGGTGCCGTACTGCGCCCGCCCGACGGCATAGAGAAGCGGGTTCAGATTTCCGAGACGGGTTCCCGCCTTCTGCGAGAGGAGAGCCGCGAGGCCGGCGAACGCGGGCGCCGAGAATGACGTCCCGCCGTAGTTCTGGAGCAGGCCGGTGGTCCCTGTCGTGTGCCCGCGGACGGCAAAGTACGAAGTCAGAGGCGACGCGGCGAGGGAAACGTCGGGCACGTAGCGGGCCCCGTCCGCGGGCAAGCCCGAGACGTTCTGCCACGGAGGGCGCGAGAACAACGTGCTCTTGCCTCCCCCGCTTCCGCTCCAGCTCGTCTCGGGCACGTAGCCCTTGACGGACTTCTTCGTCGTCGCGTCGTTCGTGGAGTTCCAGTACGTCGAGGAATTGTCCGTGAACTGGGTCCCCCCGACGCAGGTCGCGTAGGGAGACGTGCAGAGTCCGTTCGGGCTCGCGACCGACGACGTCGAGGCACAGGTGTTCACGCCGTCGTCGCCCGACGACACAAGGACGCTGATTCCCTGTGCGGCCGCCTGCGCCCACACGTTCGTGAAGAACGCGGTATCGACGTCCGCGAATTCGAATTCGCACCCGCCGTACGAGAGGGAGAGGACGTCCACGACGTTGGCGCTGATCGCGTAAAGTGTCGAGAGGTCGGTACCGTACGCCGTCGCCGTGCTCTGGGAGGCGATGAGAAGCGTGCGCGCCGCCGGCGCGACCGCTCCCGCCCACTGGACGTCGATATTGCTCTCGAGCTCGTCGTCGATCGGTGTCTTGACGATTCCGGGGTCGGGTCCGTTCAGGACGACGATCGGGTCGTTCGCGGGGAGGCCGAAGTACTGCCGGAAGAACGTCGTGTCGGAAACGTTGATGTTCGTCTCGGCGAGCAGGCCGATCGTTCGTCCGCTTCCGGTGATTCCCGAAGCGTAGAGAGCGTCGACGTTGTAGATCGAGCTGAAATCTGCCGGTGCGAGGTAGTGACTGCCTCCCGTGGTGTTCGCGGGCTTCGGCGGCGCGCGGCGCGCGAGCGGGCGGCGCCGCGGGAACGAATTCAGCGAGAGAACACCCACGACGCGCCGTGCGAGCCCCTGGGGGAGCCGGGCCGGACGGACGTTCGCGAGAGCCACGAGCCCCCCGGAGAAAACCTCGTGAAGCTCCGTGTCGAACGCGCTCTCGACGTCGCGGGCGCGGCCGGAGAACACGAGGGCCGCGCGGCCCCGCGGTACGTCCTCGACGTCCAGGCCGTGTTCCGTCAGCCAGGTGCGCAGGGCGGCGACATCATCGTCCGAGGCGCCGAAGCGCACTTCGAATTCCGCGGGTGAAAGCCACTTCCGGAAATCGGCGGACACCGGATCCTGCTGCCGGGCGACGAGACGCTCGAGCTCTCCGGAATTGCGGTGCGGAAGGACGAGAAGGATGCGCTCGAGGCGTGCGTCCCCGTCGACGCGCGCGATGTCTCTGGCTCCAGCAAGTTCCCGCGGGACGCCGCTCACGGCCGCGAGCGGCTCGTCCGGCATCGCGCCGAACGCGACGGAGGAGAGGAAGAGCAGGGCGAAGGCGGCCGCGGGCGGCCCACCGGACCTGCGGCGGCCGAATAAATCGATCGACCGGGCCATGCGCGGAACGGTCAGCACGAAGAGGAAGCCGACCGCGACGACCACGAGGAGGGCGACGAAGGGGAGGAAGATGGAGACGAAACTCTGGAGGAACGCGAGGATGTCTTCCGCGAGGGAAAGTCCGGCGTTCGCGATCCCCGCCGTCAGGGCCGTTGACGTGAGGCGCGTCGCGCTCTTCACGAGATGGGAGACGAGAGCGACCGCTCCGCCCGACCCTCCGGCCACGACGGCGAGGAACGTGGACCCTTCGGGCTGGACCGCGCCGATCGCGACGAGCGCGCCGACGAGAGGCCGCACGAAGGAATGGAGGAGGTGCCAGAAGTGGTCGAGGCCGGGAATCTTGTCCGCGAAGAACTCCAGGAGAAAGAGGATGGCCGCCGCCGTAAGGGCCGGCGTCGAGCCGAGAAGGTGCGCGATCGAGCCCGGATAGTCCTCGGGGAACATCCGCGCCATCGCGCCGTAGACGAGGAGCACCGCGTAGGAATTGAGGCCGGCCGCCGCGGATAGTCCGAGGCCCGTGCCGAAGAGCTGGAGGATGCCGCCCGTCACCGGGCCGCCTTCGCGGTGATGTCCTTTAGCGCGACCTGGGCTCGCCGGTTCGCGGGATCGAGCCGCATGACTTCCTTGAGAGCCTTCACGCGCTCCGGTTCGTTCCGCTCGGTCAGGCACGCCTCGGAAAGCTCCCACCACAATTCGACGTTCTCGGGGATGAACTTGACGGCGCGGCGCATGGTCTCGGTCGCATGCCGGACCCACTTGGGGTTCTTTCGCTGGATCCGGGCGAGGAGAACCCAGTATTCCTTCTGGTTCGGGTCGAACTCGACAGCCTGGCGCACCATTTCGTAGGCGGGGTAATAGTCCTCTTCTTCGTAAAGGACCTTCGCGCGCGTGTAGTTCTTGCGAGCGATCTCTTTCTGAACCTCCAGCGTGGGCTCCGTTCCCGGCAGCGCGATCGTGTCCGCGCTCACCTCGAGCGTGCGGTCGTAGTCGAGACGGCTGTCCGCGCTCCGGAACGTCCGCTCGGCGGCGCGCAGGCTCGCGAACAGCGCCTCGAGCGCCTCGCGGCCGTCCGCGAGGTGCGGCTTCATGTGGTGGTCCGGGTGGAACAGCCGGGCCCGCTCGTGGAGAGCCTTCGCGATGACCTCGGCGGGAGCAGTCGTCTCGACGCCGAGAAGATCGTAGTGCGAGGCCCAGTCCAGCCGGCGGTACGTGTTCCAGACGAGCTCGCGCTGGATCTCGTTCTGCTCGGCGACGCGTGCGGGAGGCTGGGCGCCCGAGATCTCGACGTTCAGGAAGAGGGGGCCTTCCGCCACGCCGCTCCTTTCGACGGGCCGGCCCTGCGCGACGAGCTTCAGGAGCCCCACGGCGGCGAGCCGGGCCACGAGGCGCTGGTCGCGGTGTATCTGCTCGACCGTCGTCACGCCGTCGACCTTTGCAAGCACCTCGGCCTCGGCCGATGAGACGAGGATGGCCTGGTAACGGAAAAGGAGGTCGGGCGCGAAGATGGGCCGTGAGCCGGGATCGAGGGGCGTATTGAGCTGCGACGCAGGGGCCGGAAGGCGCCGGAGCGCTTCGAGGAGGAGCCCCCCGGTCGGCCGGTCCATCTTCGCCGGCACGGCCGGCGCCTCGCCGAGAGGCGTCACGGTAAAGACGCCGGTCGTCCATTTCAACGTGTCGAAAAACAGCCGCTCCGAGAGTGCCCGCACGGCCGCCTCCGCGACGTAGTCCGGCACCGCCCCGGATTCCGTGAGAGCGCGGGCGAGGCCCTGCCCCGGCTCGTTCAGTGCCTGTTCGAACGCCGAGAGCAGCAGGTTCTCGTCCGCGAGGCCGAACGTCCTGAGCAGCTCGCCCACGAGCTGGGCTTCGCGATTCGAGCTCGAGAAGAGAATCTGTCCCCGGTCGAAGGAGAAAGTCCGTTCCTCCCCCTTGTACGACACGAGCACCCTCGCCGTCGCGCGTTCCCGATAGAGGTTGCGGACGACCTCGGAGAACGGACTGCGCTCGAGAGACCCTCCGGTCAACATCTTGACGCGGCTGTCGCTGTTTGAGGGCGTCATTCCTCCGAAAGTGTAGCAGCGGCTGGGGATCTTTCGGCGGCCGGTTTCCCACGAAAGCGCGCGATCCTCGCCGCGACGGACTTTCCGGCGACTGCGGCGAGCGCTTCTTCCGTCGCGGCGAGTACGGCGTCGGCGCCTCCGAATGCGGAAAGAAGCGTGCGGACGCGTGCCGGACCCAGACCGGGGATCGCGAGGAGCGGGCTCTCGAGCGCGCGTTTTCCGCGCGCCCTCCGGTGTGTCTTCAGCCCGAACCGGTGCGCTTCGTCGCGGGCGCGCTGGAGGAGCTTGAGGCCGGCATTCGTCCGCGCGAGGACGATTGGAGCGGACCTGCCGGGCACGAACACCTGCTCCTCGCGCTTCGCGAGGCCGGCGGCGGGGATCTCGATCCCGATGCGGTCGAGCGCGCCGAGCGCGGCGGAAAGCTGTCCCTTCCCTCCGTCGATCAGGAGCAGGTCGGGCAGTGCCCTCCCCTCTTCCTTCGCCCTTGCGTACCGGCGTGAAACCGCCTCGGCGATCGACGCGAAGTCGTCGATTCCCGGCCGGTCGATCCGGAACAGGCGGTACTCGTCCTTCGCGGGCTCCCCGTCCGTGAACACGACGCACGAAGCGTAGGTCTCGGTCCCCTGGAGATGGGAGATGTCGAAACACTCGATCCGGGACGGGCGCCGGTCGAGATCCAGAGCCTTCGCGAGCGCGAGCGTCGCCTTCTCGCCCCGCTCCCTCACCCTCCGAAATCGGCGCAGGTGGTTCTCCCGCGCGTTGTCGCGGGCGATCTGCACCCGTTCGAACGCGGCCCCGCGCCGCGGCGTCTTGATCGTGACACGCGACCCTTTGCGCTCCGTGAGCCATGCCTCGATCGGCTCGAGCGAATCGTCAGGAATGTCCTCGGGGAGAAAGACCTCCCTGGGAAGGAAGCTCGAAGCCACGGCGTCGTAATACTGTGAAAGGAGCGAAACCCAGAACTCCTCGGGAGGAATCTCACCGATTCCCTCCCAGAAGTACTCGCGTGAATCGAGGATCACGCCTCCGCGTACGAGGAGAACGGAGATCGCCAGATTTCCTCCATCGAAGAAATCTCCGAAGACGTCCACGTCCTCTCCCGTCGTCGACTGCACGCGCTGCTTCTCGGCGAGCCCTTCGACCGTGCGGAGGCAGTCCCGGTACGCCGCCGCCATCTCGAAGTTCTCCCCCGCTGCCGCCGCGCGCATCTTCTTTTCGAGCCGAGCCGTCAGCTCCTCGTTGCGTCCGGACAGAAACAGCAGGACGTCCTGCACCGCGTCGTCGTACGCGCTCTTCGTCGTGAGGCCCGCGACGCACGGCCCGAGGCAGGCGTGCATGTCGAAGTAGAGGCACGGCCGCGGGAGCTTGCCGTCGATCTCGATCCGGCAGGTCCGCACCTGGAACATCCGCTGGACCATCTTCATCGCTCCTCGGCAGGTGCGGGCCGGGAGAAAGGGTCCGAAGTAGCTGTGGCCGTCCTTCAGGACGCGCCGCGTGACGAAGGCACGCGGCCAGTCCTCACCGGTCGTGACTTTGATGTAGGGGTAGGTCTTGTCGTCCCGGAGGAGGATGTTGTAACGCGGTTTGTGCTTCTTGATGAAGGCGTTCTCGAGCGCGAGCGCCTCGCTTTCGGTGGTCGCAACCACCGTGTCGATCGTCTCGAATTCCGCGAGAAGGGCCTCGGTCTTCGGGTGGCGCGGGCCGGCGTTGAAGTACGACGCGAGGCGCTTGCGGATCGAGCGCGCCTTGCCGACGTACAGGATCTTTCCCTTCGCGTCCTTGTAGAGATAGATGCCCGGCTGGTCGGGATAGAGCGAGAGATCCGGTGCCGGTGCCACGGCTCGATTCTACGGAGGACGTCCAGCGCCGCTGATGGGCGCGGGGCGAGCGACGCTCAGAACACCTTCCCGAGACGCGTCGCGAGCGTCGAGACCTTCACGTACCCGAAGAAGCGGCCGCTGCCGACGAGCCCGAGAGCTCCCGGGACCTTCGTGCGCGGATCGTTCGAGTAGAGGGTCCCGAAGGCGCTCTTCGTGAAGGCGTGAAACGCGGCGTCGTATGGGTACCACCACGGCATAGCCGGCGCGTTACCCAGATCCATGCTCACGTGCTTGATGTTGACGAGCTCGTGGAGGCCGAACCCCGCGTGACTACGGCCGAGGCCGGATTTCTTGACGCCCCCCCACGTCGCGGTCGGCTCGCCGAACGAGAAGAGGTGGTCGTTGATGGTCACGGTGCCCGCGTGCAGCTCTTCCGCGAGCCGCCGGGCCGTCCGGCGCGAGCGCGTCCACCCCGACGCCGTGAGGCCGAAGGACGAGTCGTTCGCGAGGCGGATCCCCTCCTCGAGCGAATCCACGGCCATGACGGGCAGGAGCGGGCCGAACGTCTCGTCGCGCATCGCGCGCATCGCGTGGTCGACGCCCGTGAGGACCGTCGGCGGAAACCACCAACCCTTCGCCCGCGGACGTTCCCCGCCGACGAGAATCCTCGCGCCCTTCGAGACGGCGTCCTTCAGGTGCTCCTCGACGAGGTCGCGCTGGCCAACCGTCGTGAGGGGGCCCATGTCGGTCGTCGCCGAGAGCGGATCGCCCATCCGGAGCGCCTTCGTGCGCGCCACGATCTTCACGAGAAGCTCGTCGGCGACTTCCTTCACGACGTACACGCGCTCGACGGAGCCGCACGTCTGGCCGGCGTTCACGAACGCGCCCCAGACGAGCCCGGCCGCGGTCCGGTCGAGATCCGCGTCCGCGGCGACCACCGCGGCGTCCTTGCCTCCGAGCTCGAGAACGACGCCCGTCAGGTTGCGCGCCGCTCGCTGCATGACCTCGATTCCGGTCGCCACGGATCCCGTGAAGAGCACTTTCGCGATTCCCGGGTGCTCGACGAGGGCGTTCGTGTCCGCGCCGCCGGCCGTCACGACGTTGACGACGCCGGGCGGGAGGCCCGCGCGCCGGCAGAGATCTCCAACCGCGAGCCCGGTGAGCGCCGTGGCCGACGCGGGCTTCAGGACGACGGTATTGCCCGCCGCGAGGCACGCCGCGATCTCGACGAACGGGATCCCGAACGGGAAGTTCCACGGCGTCACGACCGCGATCACACCGAGCGGCTCGAACCGGTAGCTGCCTTTCTTGTGGGCGAAGAGAATCTGTGCGTAGTCGATCGGACGCTCCGCGAGAAGCTCGCCGGCGTGCCGCGAGAGGTACCGGAGCGTGTCGGCCGCGGGCACGATGTCCACCGCGCGCGCCTCTCCCACCGGCTTGCCCTGCTCGGTCGCGATGAGGCGCGCGATGTCCTCGTGGGCGCGCCGGATCTCCTCGAGCAGTCGCGCGAGGTGTCGCTGCCGGGCGGCGACCAGAGTCCGGGACCAGGACTGAAACGCCTTGCGCGCCGAGGCGACCGCCATCCCGATCTCGCGCGGGCCCGCGCGGAACACGTCCGCGAAGGGTTCCTCCGTCGCGGGGTTCACGGCGGCGAAGGACTCGTCCGTCACGACGTCCTGCCCGTCGATGATCGGGGCGCTCGTGAACGGAAACGGAGACTTCAAATCATCGCTCCCCGCGTGATGACGTCTTTCTTCGTGCGCCAGAACGCGACGAGCCTCTGGACGTAGTCGGCGAAGGGCGGGCAGGCGACGCCGAAGCGCGCGAGGTCGCGGGTCGCCTGCTTCGCGTCGTAGTGAACGGGATGGTCGAAGTAGTCGAGAGACTCGACGGGCATGCCGAACGCCTTCTGGATCTGTTTTGGCGCGAAAAGGAGCTTCGCGACGACGAGAGGAACGGGCACGTAAAGGAATGACTTCCCCAGTGCCTTCGCGAACATCTCCTCGATTTCGAACGCGGTTGCCGGGACCGGGTCCGTGAGGTGGTACGTCTTTCCGATCGCCCCCGGCCACGTCGAGAGGCGTGCGATCGCCTCGAGGACGAAGTCCACCGGGACGAGGTTGACCTCCGCGTTTCCCGTTCCCACCTTGATGAAGACGCCGGGCGACGGGAGGACGCCCATGGCGTTCAGGGAAAAGTAAGGCCCATCGAACTTCGCGGTCTCGCCCGTCTTCGAGTTACCGACGACGATTCCGGGCCGGTAGACCGCGGCAGGAACGCCGCTTTCCCTCACGGCAACCTCGGCCCGGAACTTCGTCTCTTCGTAGTGATTCTTGAACTTCTGCCCGACGTCGAGGTCCGTCTCGCGGTACGTTCCAACCGCAGTTCCGGAGACGTAGGCGGTCGACACGTAGTCGAGGCGCTCGAACTCGGGCGCACCCGAGAGGAACTCCAGGATGTTTTTCGTGCCTTCGACGTTGATCCTCAGGCCCACGTCGCGCGCGACGGCGAGATCGTAGACCGCGGCAAGATGGAAAGCGCCGGCGAGGTCCTTCAGGAGCGCCTTCGCCTGCGACGCGGCGAGGCCGAGGCCGGGAGACGTGATGTCGCCGACGACCAGCCGGATGCGTCCCTTCGTCCCCGGATGCTCGGCGGCGAGCGTGGCGACCGACGCGTCGGCGGCCGACAGGAATTTCTCCTGGACGAGGCAATGGAACGTCGTGCCGGGCTCGAGCTCCAGGAGCCTCGGAATGAGGCGCGCCCCGATGAAGCCCGGAAAGCCGGTGAAGAGAACGTGGCGGGAGGAGCGCGGCGCGGTGGTCGAGCGGGGCTTGGCCATAAGACAGAAAGTGTAGTCCCTGCTAAAGCTCCGTGCCAAAGACGGGATCCTCGAGCAGCTGCCGGTTGAACGCGGCGACGCGCAAGAGCATCGCGGGCGGTTGCGCGCAGGCCGCGCCGTCCAGCGTCAGGAGGGGCGTCGCCATCGTCAGCGATCCGAGGAGGAGCGCCCCGTCCCGGAGGGTCTTCGCCGTGAGCGGGGCGGTGCCCTCGGCGCCGTCGAAAAACGCGGCCGCCGTGACGCTCGGGAGGACGCCCTTCGGCGCGAGCACGGGCGCTCCCCCGTTCCACGCCGCGAGGCCGGTCGTCGTTCCCTCGAGGTAATGCCCGTCCAGAGACCGAAGGAGACCCTCGTCCCCTCCGGCCTTCTGCGCGAGGCGCCCGCCCTGGATCGCGGCGAAATAGCTCGTGGACTTCACGCCGGGCGTGTCGCGCTGGAGATCCAGGGGAAGCGAAACGGAATGCGAGCCCTTGCGGCGGGCGAGGCGGCTCTCGGGGATCGGCAGGATATGGGCCTCCAGCCGGTACGACGCCGTGTCGTCGAGGTCGTCTCCTTCCGCGAACCACGTGAGGCGGAGCGCTCTTTGTTCCACCTTCGATGCGGCGGGCGACGCGTCGAGGACCCGCCGCGCGGCCTCGTTCAGATGCGTCCGCGAGGGTTTCGGAAGATCCAGGCCCGTCAGGATCCGGTTCATCCGGTCGAGATGCGCCTCCCAGAGGACCGCGCGCCTCCCCGCGAGGAGCGCCGTCTCGAAGAATCCGAAACCGCGCTGGACCGCGGGCGACAGGTAGCGGACGGGAGCGTATTCAACGGCCATCGTTCACCTTTCCGGCGGCGAGCGCGGCCATCGCCGCTTCGAACTCCCGCGACTTCGATTCCACCTCTTTCAACTCCGCGTCCGGCCGCGAATCCCACACGATTCCTCCCCCGGCGTGGTAATCGACTGAATCCCCGCCGAGAACCACGGTGCGGATCGCCACGTTAAAAACGGCCCGGCCGTCCCCCCTCACGAAACCGGCCGCGCCGCAGTAGGCGCCGCGCGCGACCGGCTCGAGCCGGTGGATGAATCCGAGCGCCGCGCGCTTCGGGGCGCCGGTGACGGACCCGCCGGGGAGCGTCGCACGCAGGACGTCGGAGAGCCGCACGCCGGACGGGAGCCTCGCCTCCACCGTCGATTCGAGGTGGTGGACGTGGCGGAACGACGTCAACGCGCAGAGCGACGCGACGCGCACGCTGCCGGGCTCGGCCACCTTCCCGAGGTCGTTCCTGAGGAGATCCACGATCATCACGTTTTCGGAGGCGTCCTTCGGCGAGGCCAGGAGCCGGGCTCCGAGGTCCGCGTCGGCGCGCGCTTCCGCGGCGCGTTCGATCGTGCCCTTGATCGGTTTCGTGACGACGCGCCGCGCCGCGAGATCGACGTCGAGGAACAGCTCCGGCGAATTCGAAACCACGGCCCAGCCGTCCCCGTCGAGCGCGAGAGCGTAAGGAACGGGGTTGTCGGCATCGAGGGCGCGCGCGAGGGCGAACGGATCGACGCGGCCCGGGAAGCGGGTCCGGCGAGAGAGATTGACTTGATAGACGTCGCCGCGCGCGATGCCGTCCCGGATGGCCTCCACATCACGCGTCCACTCGTGCGAAGAGAGCGACCGCTCAGCGGCCGAAGACTCGTTGAGGGTGAATGAAGAACCGGTCGAGGAAACCGGCGGGGGTCGGCTGCCGGCCGAGCGGCGGGTGTCGAAGACCGTGAACTCCGCGAAGGGAAGAAAGTCATGCGGTCGCACGAGAGTCGTCGAGCCTTCGAGGAAGACGCCTGCTTCGTAGGAGATGAACCCCGCGGCGAGGAGGCTTGGATCCCCGCTTGCGGCGATCTCGTCGAGCGCAGAGAGGACGCCGGGCACCTGCTCCGGCCTCTCGGCTCGGAGACTCCCCTTTTCACCTTCAAAGAAAATCCCCGGTTCTCTCCGCGGTTCTCCCCCGTCCTGCAATCCCCAGCCGTCCCCTCGGAAGAGCGCATTCATCGGCATCGTCTAGTCTATGGGGATCGTGAGTGCCTCGCCTCCCTCTGTCGACACGTCCATCCAGGTGCGCTACGCCGAGACCGACGCCCAGCGCGTCGTCTACCACGGCAATTACGTGATCTGGTTCGAGGTGGCGCGTACGACGTACTGCGAACGCGCCGGCTATCCGTACCCACGCATGGAGGCGGAGGGTTCGTTCATCACGGTGACGGACGTGCGCGTGCGTTATCGGCGTTCCGTCCGCTACGGCGACACGGTGATCGTGAGGGCACGCATGATGGCGCTGAAGAGCCGGGGCTGCACGTTCGCCTACGAGGTCGTGCTGCCGGACGGGCAGATCGCGGCCGAGGGCGAGACCCAGCATCTCTTCCTGGACGGCACCGGCAGGCCTCGCAGCGTCCCGGAGCGGATCGCGCAGGCGTTCCGGTCGTTCGCGGCGCCCTAACTCCCAGCGCGGCATGCCACGAGGCGTGGCGGACCGGACCGGACTAGAAGTCGTTCGGGACTTTCTTCTCGAGCGCCCGCTGGACGAGGGCCGGAACCAGCCCCGCCACGTTGCCGCCGAGCTGGTGCACCTGCTTGACGAGCCGGCTCGAGGTGTAGGAGAGCTCCTCCTTCGGGGTCAGGAAGAGAGTCTCGACCTCCGGGCCGAGGCGGCGGTTCATGAGAGCCATCTGGAACTCGTGCTCGAAGTCCGAGACGACGCGTAGCCCGCGCACGACGATGCGGGCCTTTTCCTTTCTCATGAACTTCACGAGGAGGCCCTTGAAGGACTTCACCTCGACCTTCGGCTCGCGCCGGAAGATCGCGCGGATCATGTGAAGACGTTCCTCCACCGTGAAGAGCGGAGACTTCTCCGTATTGATCAGAACCGCGACGAGCACGCGATCGAAGAGGCGGCAGCCTCTCCGGATCAGGTCGACATGGCCGTTCGTCATCGGATCGAACGTGCCCGGATACACGGCGGTGCGCTTCACGCGAGACGAGATTGTACGTCCCCGCGCCTTCCGAGGAACGCGTCGCCGAGCCGCCGGGCCGAAAAGACGAGGAGAAAGAGCGCGACGCCCGGGGGCACGACGCACCACCACGCGCCCGGCAGGAGGTTGCGCGCTTCGGCAAGCGCTCGGCCCCAGGACGCGGTGGGAGGTGGCGCACCCAGCCCGAGGAAGGAGAGGCCGGCCTCGGTCAGCACGGCGGAGCCGAGAACGTACGGCAGCGTCGCGATGGCGGGAGGGAGGGCGTGCGGGAGGACGTGGACGAGGAGGAGCCGCGTGTCCGAGGCGCCGGCGGCCCGCGCGGCGTCGACGAACGCCTCGTTCCTGAGGCGCTGCGTGCCCGCGCGCACGAGCCGCGCCACATCCGTCCAGCCGGTCAGGGCGATGAGGAGCGCGGCCACGAGAAAAGACGGTGTCAGAAACGCGGCCCCCGCGAGGACGAGGACGAGCGCCGGAAGGGCCTGGACGATCTGGAGGAGGAGAAGCACGGCACGATCGGTGCGGCCTCCCACCCAGCCCGCGAGCGTCCCGAGGAACGCGCCCAGCCCGAGCGCGAGAGCCGAAGCCAGGAGACCCGCGGCGACGGAAAGCCTCGCGCCATGGACGACGCGGGCGAGCACGTCCCGTCCGAGCTCGTCGGTGCCAAAGAGATGCCGCCTCCCCGGAGGCGAGAGCCGGCGGTCGAGATCGATCCCATCTGGATCGAACGGCACCGGCGCATCGAGGACCGCTTCGCCCCCGCGGCCGGAAACCCAGGGCCTCTCGCGTGCGACGAGCGGGGCGAGGAGAGCGACGAGCGGAAAGAGCGCGAACGCGATCCCCGCGCGGCGGAGGGCGGATCGGGCGGATGTCACGGAGCCGCTCCGACCGCGGGGTTTAAGGCGCCGCGGACCGTCCGCGGATCGAGAGCCGCGGTGACGAAATCGGCCGCGAGAGACGCGAGAACGACCGCGGTGCCCGAAAGGAGCGTGAGGGCGAGAACCGTCGGCAGGTCGCGCGCAAAGACCGCTTCGGCCAGGAGCCCTCCCGCTCCGGGCACGGAGAAAACGCGCTCGACGAGGATCGAGCCCGCCACGACCGTCGGCACGATCGCGGCCCCCAGGGCCGCGAAGGACGCCGAAGAGCGGCGCAGCGCGCGCCGGATCTGCGCGGGCGGCCCCTCGCCCCGCGCCCTTCCCGCAAGCGCGGCCGGGTCGGCGAGCGCCGCCGCGACGCAGACCCTCGTGAAACGCGCGACGAGCGCGAGAGATGCGAGCGTGAGCGTGGCGACGGGCAGCAGGAACCCGCGAATTCCCGCCTCCGAGTCGGAGAAGAGCGGCGTCACCCGGAGCCAGCCCGAAAAGACGAGGAGCAGGAGAAGACCGAGAACGAACGTCGGCGTCGAGAAGAGGACGTCGCAAAGAAGGCCCGCGACTCTGTCCAGCGTGCCTCCCGGCATCCGCGCCGAGCCTATTCCAATGGGCACGCCGACGAGGCAGGCGAGGAAGAGCGCCGCCGAGTTCAGGAAGAGCGTCGTCGGCAGCGCGCGGGCGACGCGCGCCGTGACGGGCTGTCCGTCGACGAGCGAGCGCCCGAAATCCAGACGGATGGCGCGCCAGGCCCATGTGACGAATCGTTCGGCGACCGGGCGGTCGAGCCCGTAGAGATGGCGGAAGGCGGCGAGTGACTCGGGCGATACGGCCGTCGCACGGTTTCCAGCGGCCCGGGCCGCGAGGGCCGCGGCGTCGCCGGGAGCGGCAGTGACCAGAGAGAACACGAGCGCGAGGACGCCCAGCAGCGTGAGAACGGCGGAGGCCGCCCGCCGGACCGCGAATCGGAGCATGGGCGGATGTTACGTGGCCGGAGCGCTCGGGGCGCGCGGGGCTCTGGCGAGCCTTCTTGCGGCCTTCTCGAGAATCGGCCTGAGAACCAGGTAAAGCGCCGCCACGGCGAACGGAGCGACGAGCGCCCAGGCCCCGACCGCTCGCAGGCCGCTCAGCCAGAGAACCTCGAATGCCCGCCGGGGCTCGTGCGAAACGAGCGAAATCATCTGCGGAAGGGTGAAGCGCGCGCCCTCCCCTCCTCCGAAAATGCGGGCTCCGAGCCGGACGAAGGGAACGAGGCACGCGAGCTGGAGCGGGGCTCCGAGGTAATTGACAGCCTGGATGAGCGGCATGTTGAGCTTCAGGGCCAGGGCGAACACGGTACAGAGAAACGTCGTCATCCCGATGATCGGAAACGCGGCGAGCGCAATCCCGATCGCAAGCGTGAGGGCGACGCGGTCCGGCGAAAGGCCCTGCGCGAGAAGCGCCGTGACGGGCGCGACGAGGCGTCGCCTCAGGAAGTCTTTCGGCGCTCCGCTCTCGCGGGGCGCGGAGCGCTCGAAGGGGGAGGCGCGCATCCGGCCAGCGGCTACTGGATCGGGCTTCGGGCCGCCGCGGTCCGCCAGCCCGCGGCCCCCGGCCAGAACACGAAGAGGCCGATCGGGGAGGTCTTCACGTCCGTCAGCCTCGAAGACAGTCCCCATTTCGTGAGAGGGATGTTCAGGAACGTCACGGGCTCGTCTTCGTGGATGAGGACCTGGACCCTCCCGAGGAGGTCGCGCGTCTCCTCGCGGTCGAATGTCGTGTGGAGGCGATCGAGGAGCGTGTCCACCTCGGGGTTCCGGTAGAACGCCGAATTCAGTCCCGCGGGAGGCACCTGTTTTGAATGCCAGCTCACCGCGAGATCCGGGTTCGGGTCGAGGTTCAGCGCGGCGGCCCACGCGTCCAGCTCGCCCGCGTCCATCTTCGTCGCGAAGGTGGCCCACTCGAGCGGACGGATCTCCATCGCGATGCCCTCCTTCCGGAAGGACTGCTGCGCCAGCTCGACGATCTGCCGCTGGATGTCGCTGCCCATCCCCAGGGAAAGCGTGAACGCGAGCCGGAGCGTCCCCTTCCGGCGCACGCCGTCCGCTCCCTTCCGGAAACCCGCCTCGTCGAGGAGGGCAGCGGCGGCCTTCGGGTCGTACGGCCAGGGCGCGAGGGATGAGTTCCAGGCCCAGTGCGCGGGCGGAAGCGGCCCGTTTGCGATCTTCGCGAGGCCGCCAAAGAGATTGCGGTTGATGCTCTCGCGGTCCACGAGCATCGTGAGGGCGCGTCTCACGCGGCGGTCCGAAAAGATCGGGAGCCGGTTGTTCCAGCCGAGGTACGCGTACGACAGCTCGTCGAAGGTCAGAACCCTGGGCGACGCGGGGCCCGAGGTCCCGCTCTTCGCGTCGAGCTCCTTCTTCAAGGCCGCGGTCAGGCGCATTTCGTCGAGGTCTCCGGCCAGGAGGGCCGCGAAGGCGGGAGCCGTCTCCGGGACGACGCGGAAGACGAACTGCTCCGGGCCGCCCTTCTCGCCGAAGTACTGCGTGTTCCGAACGAGCGTCAGCGTTCGGCCGGCTTCCCAGGAGCCCAGGCGGTAGGGACCGTTCGCGAGGGGATTGCGGTTGCGCGCATGCGTCGCCACGTCGCCGCCGGCCCACGCGGCCGCAGAGAGCAGCGGCAGGTTGAAGGCGTCTCGCCGGCCCGCAAACGCCGTCCGGAAGGTCACGCGAGCCGTCTGCGTGTCCACGGCCTCGGCCTTGACGAAGCCGTCGAAGAGCGGGCGCCTCGTGAGCGCCGGGATTCCGGGATCGAGGAGCGTTTCGAGCGTGAAGACGACGTCCTTCGACGTGACGGCCGTGCCGTCCTCCCAGCGGGCGTCCTTGCGAAGCCGGATCGTCGTGACGAGGTGATCCGGGGAGTCGGAGACCTCCTCCGCAAGGCCCGGCACGAGATTCAGCTTGTCGTCGTAGTCGAGGAGGTTCCGCTCGAGGAGAGCGAGGACGACCTGCTCGGAGTCGGTCGTCGCGAGAATCGGATTCAGGGTCTTCGGCTCGCCGTCCAGGCGCCGCCGGACGACGCTGTCCTGGCTCTTGCCCCGGACGCCGCAGGCCGCGAGCGCGAAGGCCGCGGCGAGGAGCGCGGCCCGTCTCAAAACGGCCACTCCACGGAGATCGAGGCGACGTTACCGGCCGCGTCGAGGACGCGTACCGAGAGGACGGCCGGTCCGGAGGGCTTCGGCACACGGAACACGAAACGCTCGACCGGGGAGTCGGCTGCGCCGTCCGCCGCCGCGAGAAGGCGCCAACGGTCCGCATTCACGGCGCCCTCGGCCTTCGTGACGGGAGACAGGGCGTCCGTGGCCAGGATCGTCACGAGGACCGCGCCTCCGTCCGCTTTCTTCGATTCCACCTGCAGCACGGGGGGCGTGTTGTCGACGACGACGACGCCCGTTTCCTCGCGCGCCGTCAGGGCTTCTCCTTCGGGCTGCGAGACGCGGTCGGACGCGGTGACCCGGAACCGGTAGCGTCCGTCCGCGAGGGCCGTCGAGTCGAACGACAGGTACGTGTCCTCGAGGTCCCTGCGGATCGGAAACCAGGCGAATCCCTCCTCCCTGCGTGCCTCGACCTCGTAGCGAAGCGCGTCGCCGTTGGGATCCGTCCCCTTCCAGGTCAGCGTCCTATAGCCCTTCCGGAAGAGACGTTTTCCCGGCCCGTCACCGACGATTTCGCGAGGTGTCTCGAGCCCCGAGTAAATGCCGGATTCGTCGGGATTCGCGACCGACAGGACTCCGAGGCCCGCGCCGCTCCGGGAGAAGACCGCGCCGGGTTCGAGGAGCGCGAGAGTCTCGAGCACCGGGCGTGCGTTCCGCTCGGCGTAGGCGAGCTCGACGCGCTCGAGCTCGGGCGACTCTCCCCGGGCGGACGCTTTCATTTCGGCTTTCCACTGGAAGAAACGCGCGACCGGAGGCGTCCCGCGTCCCTCCTCGCCGACCGGGATCCAGGGGGACCACGTCGCGTCCGGCTTCTCGGAATTCCCGGACCTTACGAACAACGAGAGCGTGGCTCCTGCCGGCACGCGCCCCTCCCACCGGAGGTGGCCGAAGGTCGACTGGCGCGAAGCGTCTTTCACCGCGGACGTGAACGTGCCGGACGGTGTCGAGGTCGCGTCCGGTCTCAGGATCCCGGCCGCGCCCATCGTCACGACGGCGAAGCCCGAACCGACGGCCGGCGCGGCGAGCGCGAGTTTTTCGCCCGTGGACTCCACGAGGCGCACGCCGCGGTCCTTCCACTCGTACACGCGCCCCTTGGGCCCGGTCGCGACGAGGAGCGCGCCATTCGCGTCGAGACGCATCCCCAGAATCGATTCCTCCGGAAAGAGCCAGCCCGGCTCGACGAAACCGTCGGGCTGAATGATGGCGATCTCGGAGCTGTTCGCCGAGCGGACCTCGATCACGGGACGCGCGATCGACGTGGACGCCGACACGGCGACCGAGCCGCGGGGGGTCTCCTCCGCCCCCAGCGGGGGCGGTGTGGGCGTCGGAGAGGGCCTGAGCCGCAGGTCGACGAGCGCGGGCCGCCCCGACACGGGGTCGAGCTGCGACGCCGCGGCATAGAGAACGCCGCGGGGATCGACGGCGAGCGCCGTCACCTCGGGACGAGAAAAGTCGTGCAGTGTCCGCGGGCTTCCCCGCGGCGGAAGCGCGACCACGAGTCCGCGATCGGACGTGCCCGCATAAACCGTTCCGTCCGCCCCGACCGCGAGGGAGCGCACGCCCACGTCTTCGATCTCGTGGAAGAGCTCGACCGCGCCCGAGAGAGTCTTCCGGTAGACGCGCCCCCTGTTCCCGGTGCCCGCGTAGAGCGTGCCGTCCTTCGCGAACGCGAGAGCCCAGATCGCGGATTCCTTCGGGTCGCCGACGACGGTTCCGGCCTTCGTCGACTTCGGATCGACGCGGTAGATCTTTCCGTTCGGTGAGGACGCGCAATAGACGGAGCCGTCCGGCGCCACGGCCACGGCGGTGAGGTTTGGCTCGGGCGATGTGAAGACCAGCTTCACGCCCGTCCCTGTCGAGACGAAGAGACGCCCGAGACCGCCTCCGGTCGCGATGAAGACGCGTCCGGATCCGTCCGCGGCGGCGGCGAAAATAGCGGCGTCCGCGGCGTCGTCCGGCCAGGCGCGGGGCGCGAGCGCCGCGCCGAGCGTGAGGCGTCCGTCGGCGGACACCGCGACGCCCTTCGCGTCGCCCGCGAGGAAGTCGCGCGCGCCCGCCGTCACGGCGATGCGTGGGGTCGCCGCGGCGAGGCGCGGTCCGGCCGGGAGGACGGCCGCGACGAGACCGAGGGAGGCGAGGGCGAGCGGGAAGCGTCGCATCATCAGGGGCGGGGCCTTTCTACCTCGAGGGCGAGGCGCACGGAGCCGGATGCGGGCCGGTCGAGGACGAGGATTTCCTCGGCGAGGATGCGTGAGGGGACCGAGGGCCTCGGGCTCCCGTCGCTCGCCTCAGAGAGGACCAGCGCGAAGGACGGGGGGAGCGCCGTGAGGGTGGCGTCGCCGGTGGTCGCCCCGCGCGCCGGCACGAGCAGCATTGCCGCGAGCCGGTCGGCGGGAACGAGCCGCGCGATCGCCTCGCGCAGCCCCGCGAGGGTCCGCGGCTCGGCGGGCTGTGCGGCGATCCGGGCGCTCGATGCGGCGTTGCCGTCTCCGACGAGAACCGCGGCATGCCCCTCGGGCGTTTCCTTCGGGATCGTGAGGGGCAGGATCCGCGTCTCGATCCCGCCCCGGCGATCCGCGAGACGTACGGAGACGTGAAGCGTGTCGCCGGGCGCCACCTTTCGCGACGAGAGAGCGGCGTCCAGCACCCTCAGGCGTCTCTCGCCGGCCGCACTCTCGATCGAAACGTCCACGCCGGTGATGCCTGGTTCCTCGTATTCGTTCTGCGCGACGAGCCCCGTCAGGACGTTCGCGGTCAGGAGGGCGAGCTCCTTCGCGCGCGGCCCCGTCATCTGGTCCGCGTAGACGAACGATCCAGCCTTCGTTCCGACCGCCACGCGCAGCTTGAGCGTTCTCTCGGCCGGCGTCGCGTCCAGCGTCGTGAGAGCGGCGTCCAAAGACACCGAGAGGAGGATCGGGAGGAGCGCCGTCTCCCGCGCGACGCCCCACGAGAGGCTCCGCGTGCGTCCTCCGGACTCGAGCCGGAAGCTCACGGGAAGGAACGGCACGCTGTGGTCCGTCCGCCCCGCGATCCCGCTGTCGCGGTCGTCCGTGAGGCGATAGACGGGCGCGAGCGCGTAGGCGAGCTTGAAGGAAAGCATGGCGCTCGGAAAAACCGTGACGACTTCCGAGGGTGCGACCGGAAGGTCGATCCGCCCCGCTCCGAGAAAGGGGTGGCCGAACGCGAGAAACCTCCCGTCCTTCTCCACGCGCGTGACCGTTCCGGTCGCCCCGAGCTGGAGATCGCCGTCGATCAGAAGGGCGGTCACGGCGGAGCCGGGCGCGATGACCAAAGCGGGTCGCGCCCGCTCGGCCGTCTGCAGCGCGGTGCCCGGCAGCGCGGGCAACGGTCCCGAGGCGAGCGGAATGCCGAGGCGCGCAAGATCCCCGCCCCACCGTGACAGCGTCTCGCCAGGGAAACCCGACGAGACGGGTGCAAGGAGTCCCCCCGACGCGGGGCCGCCCGGGGCCTTGTGTGCATCGACGAGGCGGTGGAGCGCGAGAAGCCTCTCGTCGTCGGGGAGTGCGAGCGTCGCGACGAACGCCTGAAATCCGCCCGGCGAAACAGCGGGACCCCGACTCCGCTCCCGCGCGGCCCCGCCGGCAGCCGCAGCCACCGGCGCGCTCTCGCCGCCCTCGATCGCGAGCATCGACTCGATCGGCGTGACGGAACCCACGGGTTCCTTCGCGAATCCCCACGTCGCGGCGACGGCGCCCGCGAGGCGGCCCTCGAAGTAGACGGGGCTCCCGCTCATCCCGGCGAGGATCCCGGTCTTCTCGAGGCCGAGCCCGCTCACACGGACGATGATCTGCGAGCGCCCGAGAGTGTTCGGGACGATCCCGAGGACTTCCACTTCGAAGCGCTCGATCAGGGAGCCGCGGAGGACGGTGAGACCGTAGCCCTTCATCCCGGTTCGGACGCCGGAGAGAGGCATCACGTCGGCGGGAAGAGAGTCGTCCGACGCGGCCCGCGCGGAAGGCGTCGCGAGAGACGCCGCGAGGAGGGCGAGAGCCGCGGCGCACGTGGTCCAACGCTTTGACCGGCCTGAAGATTCCATGCTACCTTGACGGGACGGCCCTGGACGGGTCCGTCGCGGAACGCATCCCGAGAGGGAGTCACACGAAACCATGACGGAAGCCGGCGGCTCGAACATTGCCCAGCTTTTCTTCTCGGCGGGCCCAACGGCCAAGGCCGTGCTCATCGTTCTCGCGGTGTTTTCGCTCGCGTCCTGGGCAATCATCATCGGCAGGCTGTGGAGTTTCTCACGCGCGGCGTCCGACTCGCGGGCGTTCCTCAGTCACTTCCGCAAGAGCCGGAAGTTCGCCGACGTTCTCGGGATCTGCGACAAGTGCGAAGCGAGCCCTCTCGTGGGCATCTTCCGCGCCGGATACGCGGAGCTGGACCAGCAGGTGAAGGACGGCCGCGAGGTCGCGCCCGCGGACACGGGCCGCCTCTTCGTCAAGAGCCTCGCATCGATCGAGCGCGCCCTCGAGCGCGCCGCGGGAGTCGAGACGACTCGTCTGACGCGGGGGCTCTCGTTCCTCGCGACGACCGCGTCCGCCACGCCTTTCATCGGACTCTTCGGGACCGTGATGGGCATCATGATCTCGTTCTCGCAGATCGCACAGAAAGGCTCGACCTCGATCGTGGTCGTGGCGCCCGGGATCGCGGAGGCCCTCATCAACACCGCGGCGGGCCTCGTCGCGGCCGTGCCCGCGCTCATCGCTTACAACAACTTCGGCGGAAAGATGAAGGTCGCCCGCGCGGAGATGCGCGATTTCGCCCTCGAGTTCATGAACCTGGCCGAGCGCCACTTCACCTGAAGGCCGGACGATGACATTCAAGCTCGACGACGACGCGGACGCCTTCTCGGACATCAACGTCACGCCGCTCGTCGACGTCATGCTCGTGCTCCTCGTGATCTTCATGGTCACCGCTCCGCTCCTGCATCAGGGCGTCGAGGTCCAGCTGCCGAAGTCCGTGGCCCAGAACCTTCCGAAGACGCCCGAGGACCCGCTCATCCTCTCGATCACGAAGAACGGCAACTACTACCTGAACGAGACGCCGATCCCGAAATCGCAGCTCAGGGAGCGGCTCCATCTGATCCTCTCGCGCCGGCGCGACAAGGCCGTTTATTTGAAGGCCGACCGGAATCTCGCGTACGGCGTCGTCGTCGAGACCATGGACACCCTGAACCGCCTCGGCGTCGAGAGCCTCGGAATGGTCACGGAGCTCAAGAGCGAGGGCGCTCCGTGACGACCCGCGCGGCCGCGCTTCCCGGGCCGCTGACCGTCTCCGACATCCTGGAACGGCGTGCGCGCAGCGGCCGCGCCCCCCGAGGGCTGACGACGGCGGTTTCCGTCCTCGCGCACGGCGCGTTCCTCGCGATGCTGCTCTTCGTCGGGCGTCCGCGGAAGGCGCCCGTCTTCGTCCCCATGTCCCTCCCCGTCCGCGTCGTCAGTCCGGCGTCGCTCGGCCGCCCCCAGGCCGCGCCCGCGCCGGTCGCCGCCCCCGTCGAGCCCCCCGCGGCTGCCGCGAAGGCGCGCCCCGTCATCGAGAAGCCAGCGGAGAAGATCCTTCCCTCGGCCAAGGCGATGCCCGAGCCGAAGAAGCCGGCGAAAGCGGAGAAGCAGAAGCCCCCGGCACCCGGCCCGAAGGCGGCGGGGCCCGCGCTCGAGCTGCCAACGGCCGCCGGCACCGCGACGGGCACGGCCACCGGAGCGGGCGTCTCGTTCGGAGCCTCCGTCACGTCCCTCGACGCCGACTTTCCATTCGCCTATTACGTCGACCAGCTGCTCTCCTTGATCGGTGCGAACTGGTTCAAGCCTGAGTCGGCCGAAGGAGCGAGCTGCGTCGTCTCGTTCCGCATTCTCCGCTCCGGCCAGGTCACGGACGTCAAGGTCGACACGACCTCCGGCGTGAGCTACTACGATCGCGCCGCGGCACGCGCCGTATACGCGGCGAACCCCGTTCCGCCGCTCCCGCCCGACTACCGTAACGACTCGCTCGGCGTGCACCTGAAATTTCAGTAAAGGGGAAATTCTTGCAAGTGAAAGTCGAAGACGAAGAAAAGATTTCTTTGAAGGGAAGAAGAGGAGAGAAGCGCTTCCGCGGCGGAAGCGGCGCGCTGCTGGCTGCCGCTACCCTTCTCTTTGTCGCCCCCGTTCTCGGACAGGCGCCGAAGGCCCCGGCTCCCCTCTCATCGCCCTCCACGGCGACCACGCCCTCCGGTTTCCCGCAGGCCTCCAGCATCGACCTCTCGATCACGAGCGGCACGGCCTCGCGGCGCCCGCTCGCCATTCCGATGACGAGCGCGCCGCTCCAGACGGACCTGCAGACGAAGGCCGTGGATCCCTTCTACACCACGCTCGTCGACGACCTCGCGGGCTCGGGAGTCTTCGTCGTAGCCGACCCCGCTCTCTACCCGAAGGGAATGCGGCCGCCCCAGACCCGCGAGGAAGGCGACTCCTGGAAAGCGACCTCGGCTCAGTTCCTCCTCGACACCCACCTCGCTCCCGAGGGAACGAACGTCGTCGTCGAGGCTAGACTGTGGGACCTCGCAACCCTCAAGCCCATCCTCGAGAAGAAGTACACCGGTGAACCCCGGGCGGCGCGGCGGATCGCCCACACTCTCGCGAGCGATCTCGTGAGGCAGTTCACGGGCAGACCGGGGCCGTTCCTGACGAAGCTCGCGTTCTCTTCGGACCGGGACGAGCCGCGCGTCAAAGAGATCTACACGATGGATTTCGACGGCGACAACCAGAGGCGCATCACGAACTCCCGCACGCTGTCTCTCGCGCCCGACTGGTCGCCGGACGGAACGAAGATCGTCTACCAGTCCTACGAGAAGGACACGCCGGGCTTGTGGCTCATCGGTAAGGACGGCACGGGCAAGCGTCCGATTCCCGTCCCGACCCAGCTCAACGCCTCCCCTTCGTTCTCCCCGGACGGCCGGACGATCGCGTTCTGCGGCAGCGTCCGCGGCAACACGGAAATCTACACCGTCCAGACGGACGGCTCGGGCTTGAAACGCCTCACCGAGAACGCGGCCATCGACTCGACGCCGCGCTGGTCGCCGAACGGGCGCGAGATCGCCTTCACGTCGAACCGGCAGGGCTCGCCGCAGATCTTCATCATGGATCTCGAGGGCGCGAACGTGAGGCGCGTGACGCAGGCCGGAAACTGGAACGACGAGGCCGCGTTCTCGCCCGACGGGGGTCGTCTCGCGTTCGCCTGCCGGAACGAGGGCGATTTCCAGATCTGTGTGATGGACCTCGCGTCCGGCCGCACCGTTCAGGTTTCGAGCGGCCCGGGCGCGCACGAAGGCCCCACCTGGTCGCCCGACGGGTCGAAGATCGCCTGGGAAGTGCAGCGCGGCAGCTCCACGCAGATCGCGGTCGGGAACGCCGACGGCAGCGGAAGCGCGCGCATCGTGACCTCTTCCGGGAACAATTATTCCCCCTCGTGGGTCAAGACGCTAGAATAGGAGCCGCATGGGGAGTCGCCGTGCGGCACTCCCCCCAACCCAGCAACGAACGGAGGCTCGATTCCATGAAGTATTCCCTCAAGGCCGGTTCCATCGCGCTCGTGGCGGTCGCGTTCATCGTGGCGTGTTCCAACAAGCCAGCGGCCACGCCGGCGCCGGCGCCGACCCCCGCTCCGGTTTCGACACCCACCGTCGTCACCGTGGAGCCCCAGGTCACGCCGACGCCGCAGCCCACGCCGAAGGTCGAAGACGGGCTCCTCGGAAGGACCGTCGCCGAGCTCAGCGGCAATCTCAAGCCCGCCTTCTTCGACTACGACAAGGCCGACATCCGCGGCGACGCCCGTGACGCCCTCGCCGCGAACGCGACGTGGCTCAAGAAGTACACGTCCGTGCAGTTCACGATCGAAGGCCACACGGACGAGCGTGGCACGGCGCAGTACAACCTCGCGCTCGGCGACCGCCGTGCGAACGCCGCGAAGGACTATCTCGTCTCCCTCGGCGTCGACGCGTCGCGGATGAAGACGGTCTCCTACGGCAAGGAGCGTCCCTTCGCCACCTCACACGACGAGGATTCGTGGCAGAAGAATCGCCGCGCGCACTTCGTCGTCACCGGTAAATGAACGGGGAGGAAGTGAACGGCGCAACTCGGTCGCGCGCCCTCCGTTCCCTCGCCGCCGCGGGCTTCCTCGCGGCGGCCGTGGGCTGCGTGAGCAGCAGCGACATAGACGGACTCCACAAGCACATCTCGACGGTCGAAAAGGAAGTCGACGTCGTCGCGAAGCAATCGTCCTCCAAGGACGAGGTCGCGAAGCTGAGCGAACGGCTCGCGAAGCAGGCGGAAACGCTCCTGCGCTCGAACGCGGACCTCGGTACGAAGTTCGACGACCTGACCCGGGAGATGCAGTCTCTCGCCGGCAAGCTCGAGGACGCGAACCGGCGCCTGACACAGCTCTCCCAGCAGATCGCCGAGTCGCAGTCTCACGCGCCCGCTGCCGGCGCACCGGCCCCGTCGCCGGGATCGGCCATCCCGGGAAGTCCCGCCGCCGGCGTGGCCTCCCCCTTCGCCCCGGGGTCCGTCCAGGCGCCGCCTTCGGGCCCGCGACCGGGAGGAATCACGCCCGCGGACCTCTTCGCCCAGGCGACCGCCGACTACCAGCGGGGCCGCTACGACCTCGCGCGCCAGGGCTTCGAGGACTACGCCGACAAGTTCCCACGGACAGACCTGTCCGACGACGCCCTCTACTGGGCGGGCGAGTGCTGGTCAGCGCAGAAAAAACCTCGGGAAGCGATCGCCTCGTTCGACAGGCTTTTCCGGTCCTATCCCCAGAGCGACAAGGCCCCCGCCGCGCATCTCAAGAAGGGCATCGCGCACTTTGAGCTCGGGGAAAAGGCACAGGCGATGGTCGAGCTCAACTTCGTCGTCAATCAGTTTCCCGGGTCCGACGAGGCCAAGAGCGCGCGCCAGCGCCTCAAGTCCCTCGGCGGCGACTCGCGCTGATCCCCGCGTCCGAGAAGAAGTCAGACAGAAAGGCACACACCGAACTCCATGGCCAACACCAAGCAAGCCAAGAAACGGGCCGCGCAGAGCGACCGGCGTCGCGTCCGCAACCGGTCCGTCGTCACGAAGGTCCGCAACGTCGTGAAGCACCTGCGCAAGACCGCGGAGACCGAGGCCGCGAAGGTCGGCGATCTCCTCTCGAAAGCTGTGTCGGACCTCGACGTCGCCGTCCGCAAAGGCGTCCTCCACAGGAAGACCGCCTCCCGCCTGAAGTCACGGATCTCGAAGACCGTGAACAAAGCGAAGGCATCGAGCGCGAAGAAGTAGGTTCTCCCCCCGGTCAGAATCCTTCCAGGATCGTCGTCACGAGGTTCTGGGCGAACGGGCGGGCCATCGCGTCGATGGCCTCCCGTTCCCGGTCGTAGTAGGAGCTCGCACTCGACGGCACCGTGTAAGGCTGCCGGAAAAGGTAGGCGGGCTCGGCGAAGATCGGCTTGTCGGTCGCCTTCTCCGTCAGGACGAGCTTGCCCGTCACCGTGACCTGGTACTCGACCGCGATTCCGTTCGCGTCGAAACGTACGGGGGCGACGCTGCAGGCCGTCAGGCGTCCCGCGAGCTCCGAGTCCGCCGCCGCCCGGTCCGAAACGGGCTTCAGTCGTCCGCGCGCGGAAAGCTCCCGGATGACGGCGTCCGTGAGCCGCTGCTCGAGGCCGACGACCGTCGTGTCGTTGACGAACTGTGCGACATAGACGGTTTTTACCGTCGTGGGAAGCGCGCTCGAGCCAGTCCCCACGAGCGCATAGCCGCAACCCGCGGTCGACAGCGCCAGCAGGAAGACGAGCGGTCTCACTTGACGACCAGATTCAGCAGCCGGTCCTGCACCCAGATCGTCTTGAGGCGCTGCTTGCCCTCGAGCCATTTCGCGACCGTGGCGTTCGATACGGCCGCGGCGATCGCAAGTTCCTCGGACGAGCCCCTCGGGAGCCGGAGCTCGGCGCGGACCTTTCCGGAGATCTGGACCGCGATCGAGGCGAACTCCTCGACCGCGAGCGCCGGATCCCAGGCCGGCCAGCCCGAGACGAGGAGGCTCTTCTCGCCTCCCATCTTCTCGTTGAGCTCCTCGGACAGGTGCGGGGCTATCGGGTGGAGGAGCGTCACGAGCGTCCTCAGGGTCGTCGCCGTCTCGCCCGCGTCCGCGCCGGGATCGCCTACCTGAGCGGTTGCGCCGTTCAGGAGCTCCATGAGATGGGCGACAGCCGTGTGAAAGGAGAACGCCCGAAAGTCCTCGGTGATCCTCTTCACGGCCATGTGGCGCGCTCGTGCCGTGGGCGTGTCCGCGGCGGAGGGAGTTCCACGCGGGTCGGCCCCGGACTCGAGGAACCGGTCTACCGTGCTCCTCACCCGCCAGAGGAAACGCTCGGGTCCGCTGATGCCCTCGTCGTTCCACTCCGCGTCCTTCTCCGGCGGCCCGAGGAACAGGACGAACGCCCGAACCGCGTCGGCCCCCTTTTCCGCGATCAGAGGGTCGAGGGAAACGGCGTTGCCGCGGGACTTCGACATCTTCTCGACGCGCCCGGTCGGCGACTGGCGCGTGATCATCCCCTGGTTGAAGAGCGCCGAGAAAGGCTCCTCGAACGCCACGAGCCCGAGATCCTTCAGAATCCTCGCGAAGAAACGCGCGTACAGGAGGTGCAGGATCGCGTGCTCGATTCCCCCGATGTACTGGTCGACGGGCGTCCATTCCTTCGCGATCCGCGGATCGAAAGGGGCCGTTGCGTTCTTCGGGTCGACGTATCTCAGGTAGTACCAGGACGAGTCCACGAACGTGTCCATCGTGTCCGTCTCGCGGCGCGCGGGGCCGCCGCACTTCGGACACGTCGTGTTCACGAACGCGGCCACCTTCTCGAGCGGGTTTCCGCCCTTCCCCGTGAACGGCGCGTCGGGCGGCAGGACGACGGGCAGGTCCTTCTCGGGCACCGGCACCCACCGGTCCTTCTCGCAATGGATCATCGGAATCGGCGTGCCCCAATACCTCTGGCGGGAGATCAGCCAGTCGCGGAGGCGATACCTGACCTTAGGGCCGCCAATCCCTCTCTCTGCGGCGTCTTGGGCGATCAGTTCACGGGCGGAAGAGGAAGATTTTGCTGAGAATGGTCCGGAAGCAATAACGCGGCCTTCTCCCGTATATGCAGCTGAAGGAGCCGTTGCACTCTCCCCCTCTTCCTTTCTAAGCAAATCCTCTTTCTTCTCTTTCTTCTCTTCCTCGATCACCCGAACGATCGGAATCCCGTACTTCTTTGCGAAGTCGAAGTCACGCGTGTCGTGCGCGGGCACCGCCATCAGAGCGCCCGTGCCATAGTCGGCGATGACGAAGTTCGCGAGCCACACCGGGATTTCCTTCCCCGTAAACGGGTTCACCGCCTTGACGCCCGTGTCGCGGCCGTCCTTCTCGGCTCCCTCTGCCTCTCGTGCGATGCGCTCCTGGCCGCGGATGGATTCGACCCATGCTTCGAGCTCTGCCTTCCGCGGGTGGTTCGCGAGCAGGCGCGGGACGAGCGCGTGCTCCGGCGCGAGGACGAGCGCCGTCGCGCCGTAGACGGTGTCCGGACGGGTCGTGAAAACCCGCACGCTCTCCGCGAGCGACGGAATCGCGAAATCGAGGTCGGCCCCCGTGGACTTGCCGATCCAGTTGCGCTGCATCGTGACGACCTTGTCGGGCCAGTCGGCGAGCGTGTCGAGGCCCTCCAGGAGGCGCTCGGCATAGTCGGTGATCTTCAGGAACCACTGCTCGAGCTCGCGCGGCACGACGGGCGTTCCGCAGCGGTCGCAGACTCCCCCATCGGCCTGTTCGTTCGCGAGGACGGTGAGGCACGACGGACACCAGTTGACCGCCGCCTTCTTCCGGACCGCGAGACCCTTCTCGAACAGTTTCAGGAAGAACCACTGATTCCAGCGGTAATACTCGGGCTCGCAGGTCGTGACTTCCTTCGTCCAGTCGTAGAGGACGCCCCACGACCGGAACTGCTCCTTCATCGCCGCGATGTTCGCGAGCGTGGACGTGCGGGGGTGAATGCCCTTCTGGATCGCGTAGTTCTCGGCCGGAAGCCCGAAGGCGTCCCAGCCCATCGGGCAGAAGACCGTAACTCCCGTCTGCCTCAGGAAGCGGTGGAGGGCGTCGGTCAGGAAGTACGTGCGGGCGTGCCCGACGTGCAGCCGGTCCCCGGAAGGATAGGGAAGCATGACGAGGAGGTAGGTGCCCTCGCCCGCGGGCTTCGCCGTGTCGACGAACGCCGCGCGGTCGCGCTCCCAGCGCTCGCGCCACTTCGCCTCGATCCTGAGAATCTCTTCGCTTTTCGTCGTGGGCGCCGTGCTGCTCATCGAGCCGGCGAGTGTAAACGACCCGAGGATCCGTGTCAGCGGCGCGGGGGTCCCGCGAGCGCGCGTGGATCGAGAGGTGCGCCTTCGATTGCCTCGACGATGCTCGCGCCGCGCGGCCGGTAGAGCGTGACCCCGCCCTCCACGGTGTCGAGCAGGGGCCTCTTGAGCTCCTCGGAACGGCCGGCGACCTCCACGTGGTACCCCGCGGGAGGCTGCCGATCGAGCGCGAGATGCCGCGCCGTGACCGTGTTCGCGAGCCCGCCCGGGTCGGAGGGGACCCAGCCGAGGCCGGAAACGTAGACCTCGATCCAGCGGTGTCGCACGCCGCCGAGCGCCGCATTGAAGACGGTCCGGGACTCGGGCGTGAGCTCGCGGGCGCGACGCGCGGCCAGGATTCCCGTCACCTGCCGGGCGGGCACGCCGGCCCTGAGGAGAATCTCGGCCGCGAGCAGCGATCGGCCGACGCACGAGCCTCTCCGGGCGCGAAGCGTCGCCGCGGCGCTCTCCGCCGATCCGTCCGGCAGCGCGTAGCGAATCCGGTTCGCCGTGAAGGCGACCACGCGCTCGACGGCCTCGAGGGTCGTCCGGGAGCCCTCGAGGAGGCGCCGGGAGAGCGATTCCATTGCGGGATCCTCGGGCAGCGGCTCCGCGAGGACTTCGCGCGCCTCGGAGGAGAGGTCTGCGGGCGGTGGAGGAAAAGGAGCGTCGCGAAGGAGGGGCGACGCCACGACCTCGACCCGCGCCTCGAGGGAACGCCCGTCCGGAGACGAAAGGGCGATGCGGTAGCCCGGGCCTTCGACGGCGCGTGCGTAGCGCCACGGCGCGGGGCCTTCCAGCCGGTACCTGGCCCATTCCTGCGCCTCGGGAGCGTCCGCGGCGGACATTGCGCGCGCGGCGGCGAGCACGGCCGCGAACACGGGGGCGAAGGCGACGGAAGACCAGTGCGCTGTCCCGGTGCGCATCAGCCGGTCTCTTTCGGGGGAGTCCGGGGGCCGTAGGTCGCGCGCCGGATTGCATCGAGAACGCCGTTCACGAACGGCCCGGACGACGGCGTCGAGAATTTCTTCGCGATCTCGACGGCCTCGTCGATTACGACCGCGTCGGGGGTGTCCTCCTCGAAGAGGAGCTCGTAGAGCGCGAGCCGGAGGAGGTTTCGGTCGACGGCCGCCATTCGCCCGAGCCTCCAGTGCTCCGACCGCTCCGAGAGTTTCGCGTCCAGCTCGTCGCGCCGCGCGAGCGTCCCGAATACGAGGCGCTGCGCGTACTCCTGGACCTCGGGGCGCGCGAGCGCGTATTCCTCCGTCCGCAGGAACATTTCCTCGGGAGGCGTCCCGGCGAGGTCGTTCTGGTAGAGGAGCTGAAGCGCCAGCTCTCGGGACTTCCGCCGGCGGCCGCTCATGCGCGTCCCGTACGCCCGGCCGTCAGCGCGCGGATCGCGAAGACTTCGCGGGAGCCTTCTTCAGGTTCGCACGAAGGTCGGCGGCCTCGACGGCGGCCATGGCCGCTTCGAACCCCTTGTTGCCGCCCTTCGCTCCTGACCGTTCGAGACCCTGCTCGAGCGTGTCGCACGTGAGGACGCCGAACGCGATCGGGAGGTCGAGCTCGAGAGAAACCTGGAAGACGCCTTTCGCCGTCTCGCCCGCGACGTATTCGAAGTGGGGCGTTCCGCCGCGCAGAACAGCGCCGAGGGCCACGAGCGCGTCGAATCGGCCCGAGCGCGCGAGGTCCCGGAGGACGAGCGGGATCTCCCAGGCTCCCGGAGCGCGCACGAGGACGACGTCCTGGTCCGCGGCACCCGTACGGCGGAACGCGTCGAGCGCGCCCTCCACGAGGCGCGAGACGACGAGGTCGTTCGTGCGGGCCGCGACGATTCCGAACCGGCGGCCCAGGGAGGAGAGGTTGCCTTCGATCGCCTTCATGGAACCGCTGATTGTATCAGCCCGCGCGGGGCAGAAGGGCGCGGACATCCGCGTGGGCGCCGTCGGCTCCGAAATTATCGGAGTAACGGGCCACGAAGTCGGCAATCGTGTAGCGCGGGGCCTGAGGCCCGAGCGCTTCGAGAACGTAGACGGCGGCCACGCTGCCGACGCGCCCCGCGACCTCCCATGGGAGGCCCCGCTCCCGAGCGGCGAGGAGGCCGCCGCGGAAGGCGTCTCCGACGCCCGTCGGATCGACCGCGGGACCGCGAAGCCGTGCGGGCGGGATCCGGATCGTCGGGGGTCTGTCCGCGGCTCCGGACGCGGAGGACCGGAGCGCGATCGTGGAGCCTTCCGCGCCGCGCGTGACGATCAGTGCGGGGACGTGCTCGAGCATTTCCGCCTCCGAAAGGCCCGTCTTCTTCTCGATGACGCCGAATTCGTACTCGTTCGCGATCAGGACCGCCGCGCCCTTCACGCCCTCGAGGAGGTCGCCGCCCGAGAGGCGCGCGACCTGCTGACTCGGATCGTAAACGTAGGGGATGTGGAGGTCGCGGCATTCCTTCGCGTACTTCGACATCGCCGCCGGATCGTTCGGGGAGATGACGGCGAGACCGACGGCGCCGAGCGACAGGTCGCGGAACGAGAGTGTCGCCGCCCGCGCCATCGCTCCGGTGTAGAACGTCGCGATCTGGTTCTGCACCTCGTCGGTAGAGACGAAAAACGAGGCGGTGTAGAGGTCGTCGCAGATGTGGAGGCTCGACGTGTCCACCCCCTGCTCGGCCAGCCAGCGACTGTAGTCGAGCGCGTCCACGCCAGCAGTCGCCATGATGACGGGACGAAGACCGAGGAGCGCGAGCGTATAGGCGATGTTCGGCGCGACTCCGCCCCGCACCTTGCGCATGGAATCGACGAGGAACGAGACGGAGAGGCGTTCCATCCGGTCGGGCACGACCACGTCGAGGAACTTTCCGGGAAACGTCATGAGGTAGTCGTACGCGACGGAACCGGTGACGACGATGCGGCGTGCGGTCATCTGGTCGCTTTCTTCACTTCGACTTCCTCGGGATCTCGAGAAGCAGCGCCAGCCGCTTCGCGGCGGCCGGAGGCACTCGTTGTTTTGCGGTGAGGACTGCCCACTCGAGGGCGTTCGCGCAGTCGCTCTGCCGGGTGGGGTCGAGCTGCCGGACCGCGCGCGCGAGGACGCGGTTCGCGGTGCCGGCGTTCTGCTCGAGGACGGCGAGGACGGCCTCCACGGTGACGGCGGCCTCCTCTTCGTTCCAGGAGTCGTAGTCCGTCACGAGAGCGATCGAGGCGTAGGCGATCCCCGCCTCACGGCTCAGCTTCGCCTCGGTCGCGTTCGTCATGCCGATCACGTCGACTCCCCACGACCGGTAGAGAAGCGATTCGGCCTTCGTCGAAAACTGCGGCCCTTCCATGCAGAGATACGTCCCACCCCGGTGGCAGACGGCGCCTTCCGCCTTCGCCGCCGCGCCGAGCGCGTCGAGGAGAACCGCGGATACGGGGTGCGCGAAGGACACATGCGCCACGCAGCCACCTCCGAAGAACGTCGAGACGCGACGTTTCGTGAGGTCGATGAACTGGTCCGGAAGGACGATGTCGGTCGGCCGGTATGTTTCCTTCATCGAGCCGCAGGCGGAGGCCGAAAGCAGCCAGGAGCAGCCGAGTTTCCGGAAGCCCCAGATGTTCGCGCGGTAGTTTATTTCCCCGGGCAGCAAGGAATGGTGGCGTCCATGTCGCGCGAGGAACGCGACGGGAACGGAAGAGAGAGTTCCGAGAAGGTAAGAGTCGGATGGCGCGCCGAATGGCGTCGGCAGACGAACCTCCGAGGAAATTTCGAGTCCCGGCAGGGAATACAGACCGGAACCACCCACGAGACCAATGCGTCTCTCTTCCCTCTTCTCCCCCTTCCCCTTCAAAGAGATTTTCTTCCTTCCCTCTCTCTTCCGAGCAGGAGTGTCTTTCTTCATCGGCCGCGCCCCATCTCTTCGAGGATGTCGTGTGCGAGCTTCAGCGCCGCGCGGCCCGCCTCTCCCGTGACCTCGGGCTCGCTCCTTTCGGCGCAGGCCTTGAGGAACGCAGCGTCCTCGGCCGTGAGCGCGTCCGCCGGCTCGACGGCCACGGGCCAGGGCACGATGCGTGGCGGGCCGCTCAGACGGTCCAGGCGGAACGCCGTCACGTCGCGGTTCTGCGTGTCGAGCGAGAAATACCAGTCGGGCTGGAAGAACCGGAACTTGCGTGTTTTCTCCTGGGAGACGCGCGACGCCGTCAGGTTCGCGACGCATCCGCCCTCGAAAGACAGCCGGACGGACGCGATGTCGATCTTGTCGCTCAGGATCGGCACGCCCACGGCCCGGATCTCCACGACCGGACGGCCCACGAGATCGAGCGCGATGTCGAGATCGTGGACGAGGAGGTCGAGAACGACGTCCACGTCGAGGGCGCGTGGCACGAAGACTCCGAGCCGATGAGCCTCGATGAACTTGACGTCCGTGACGAGCGGCCGGACGGCGGCGACGGCTGGATTGAAGCGCTCGATGTGTCCGATCTGCAGGATCCGCCCTGTGGCTCGCGCGAGGGAGACGAGGCGGTCGGCCTCGCCGAGCGTAACGCTGATCGGCTTCTCGACCATCACGTCCGCGCCGCCTGCAAGCAGCTCTTCCGCCACGGCCGCATGAGTCGATGTCGGCGACGCGACGACGACCGCCCGCGCGCCCGCTTCCAGCAATTCCTTGACGGAGCCTCTCCGCACGAGGCCCTTCGCTCCGTGCGCGGCCTCGATCGCTGCGGCCGCCGCGTCGTCCGAGTCCACGAATCCGACGGGCCGCGAGCCTTCGAGCTCGGTCAGGATCCGCGCGTGATGGCGCCCCAGATAGCCACACCCGACGATGCCGGTGAGGATCTTCTCCATGCCGCGCGCAGTTTACGGCCTCGATCTCGGGAAGGTGAATGTCCGCGCGGGTTGCCGGGCGCGGAACGACCGCGTAACCTCCGCGCCTCCCATGGGCCGCGACTGGAAATCCACGCTCCTCCTCCCGAAGACGGAGTTCCCCATGAAGGCGGACCTTCCGAAGCGGGAGCCCGCGCGCCTCGCCCGGTGGCAGGACGGGGACCTCTACGGCCGCATCCGGGCCGCCCGGAAGGGAGCGCCGCCCTTCGTCCTCCACGACGGGCCGCCCTACGCGAACGGGAAGATCCACATCGGCACGGCGATGAACAAGATCCTGAAGGATCTCGTCGTCCGCAGCCGGACGCTCGCGGGCTTCGATGCGCCCTACGTGCCCGGCTGGGACTGCCACGGCCTGCCCATCGAGCTCAACGTGGACAAGGAGCTCGGGTCGAAAAAGCGCGAGATGACGGACGTCGCGATCCGGCTCGCCTGCCGGAAGTTCGCCGAAAAGTGGATCGACGCGCAGCGCGAGGACTTCAAGCGCCTCGGAATCCTGGGCGCGTGGGACAAGCCCTACCGCACGATGGACTTCTCGTACCAGTCGGTGATCGCGAGCTCCTTCGGCCGTTTCGTCGGCAAGGGCCTCGTCTCTTTCGGGTTCAAGACGGTGCTCTGGTGCGTTCACGACCGGACGGCGCTCGCCGAGGCCGAGATCGAGTACGAGGACAAGACGGACTGGTCGATCTACGTCGGAATCCCGTTGGAAGAGATTTCTTCGAAGGGCGCGTGGGGCGCCGCTCTGCGGGCTGCCGCGTCGCCACGCATCTACGCCCTCGTGTGGACGACGACGCCCTGGACGCTGCCCGCGAATCGCGCTATCGCTCTTGGTCCGAAGATCGAATACGTGCTCCTGAAAAGGGAGTCCGAGCCGGGCGCGGCTTACCTCGTCGCCGAAGCGCTCGTCCCGCAGGTGAAGGTCGCTCTTGGCTGGACGGACGCCACCCCTCTTCCCCATTCGAAGAAGAACGGCGAGGCGATCGCGGGGGCGTCACCAGCTTTGCGCTACGCCCGCCCGTTCGCGTCCGACCCATTCGCCAATTTCGGTTTCCTGGTCGGCGACCACGTCTCGACGACGGACGGCACGGGTCTCGTCCACACGGCGCCTGGTCACGGGCGCGACGACTACGAGGTCGTGAGGCGCGCCGGACACAAGGTGGACGATCCGGCGCTCAGCCCCGTGGACGAAGGCGGCTACTACGACGCGAACGCTCCGGAGGCATTCCGCGGCAAACGCGTCGTCATTCCGAAGACGCCTCTGGACGACGCGAACACGGCCGTCCTCGAGGCGCTCCGCGAGGGCGACGCATCGGGAGCGAGGCTCCTCGCCGCTTCGAAGGCGTCGCACAGCTATCCGCACTGCTGGCGCTGCCACAACCCGGTCATCTTCCGGGCCACGAACCAATGGTTCATCGACCTCCATGGAATTCGCGAGAAGGCCCTCGCCGAAATCCACGAGCGCGTGGCGTGGGTGCCGCCCTTCGGTGAAAACCGGATCGGGGCGATGGTCGAGAACCGCCTCGAATGGACGATATCCCGACAGCGCCGGTGGGGCTCCCCCATCACGTTCCTGCGCTGCATGAGCTGCAAGACGAGAGGCCTGATTTCCCATTTCCCCGCGGTTGGCGGAAGTGTGAGCGAGAAGGAAAAGAGGGAGAGAGAGATTTTCTTCGAAAAAGTAAGAGAGACCTTTCGCGAGCACGGAGCGGACGCCTGGTACGACGACGCTTTCCCTCCCTCCTACTTTCTAAGCAATTCTTCCCCTTCCCCATCGAGTTGCTCCCGCTGCGGAGGAACGAGCTTCGAGAAGCTCAAGGACATCCTGGATGTCTGGTTCGACTCCGGCGTCTCGCACGAGGCCGTCCTGCGCTCGGGAGACTACGGGCTGCCAGACCCCTACACGGCGAACCCCCTCACGCCCGTCGTCTACCTGGAGGGCCACGACCAGCACCGGGGCTGGTTCCAGTCCTCGCTCCTGACGTCCGTCGCGCTCACGGACCGGGCGCCCTTCGACACGGTCGTCACGCACGGGTTCGTCGTCGACGGCGAAGGAAAGAAGATGTCGAAGTCCGTCGGCAACACGATCGCGCCGCAGGACCTCCTCAAGACGGACGGGGCGGATGTCATCCGCCTGTGGGTCGCGTCGCTCGACTACACGAACGACGACCCGCTCTCGAAGGAGATCCTCCAGCGCACCGCCGAGGCCTACCGGAAGATCCGGAACACGGCACGCTTCCTGCTGTCGAACCTGTTCGACTTCGAACCCTCGAAGGACGCCGTGCCCCACGCCCGGCTCGAGCCCCTCGACCGCTGGGTCCTCGACGCCGCGGCACGGTTCGCGCGGGAGGCCCGCGACGCGTACGCGCGCTACGAGTTTCACGGCGTCGCGCGCCGCCTCCTCGACCTCGTCACGACCGACCTCTCGGCGTTCTGGTGCGACGTCCGCAAGGACGCGCTCTACGTCCTCGCGCCCGACGACCCCGTGCGCCGCTCGGCGCAAACGGCGGCATGGAGGCTCGTCGAGACGATCGCCCTGGCGCTTTGTCCCATCTGTCCGTTCACGGCCGAGGAGATCTTCGAATCTCTGCCGGAGAACGCAAAGGACCCGGCCTCGCTGTTCCTGAGGAGCTGGAACGATCTCACGCTTCCGGAATTCTCTGCGAAGGAAAGAGAGGCGTGGGGAGCGCTGCTCTCGCTGCGGGCGGGCTTCCTCGCACGGCTCGAGCCCCTCCGAAGGGACGGGAGTGTCGGCTCCGCGTCCCAGGCTGTCGCCGCGCTCGCGCGCAGCGAGGACGTCGACCGCGCGCTGGCCCTTCTTCACCTTTCAGAAGAGAAACTCGCCGACGTTTTTGGGGCGTCGTCGGTCGAGTGGGTCGAGGGCGCGGAAGCTCTCTCCGCATCCGCCCGCCCGGCCTCGGGCGCGAAGTGCCCCCGCTGCTGGCAGGTGCGCCGGGACGTCGAGCCGGGGGACGACGGAATCTGCGCCCGTTGCCGCGCCGTGGTCGGCGAGTAGAATCACGTCGTGCCGCGCCGGCTCCTCTATTTCGGGATTTCCCTCGCCGTCGTGGCTCTGGACCAGATCACGAAGGCGATCGTGACCGCGCGCATTCCGCTGCACGAGACGATTCCGGTGATCCGAGGGTTTTTCGACCTCACGCACGTGAAGAACACGGGTGCGGCGTTCGGTATGTTCGCCTCGCTCAGCTCGCCCGCACGCACGACCGTCCTCACGCTCGTCGCCGGCGCCGTCTTCCTCGCCGTCCTCGCATGGTCGCTGACGACTCCCGCCGCGCTCACGCGCCTGCAAACCGCTCTCGCTCTCGTTCTCGGGGGGGCCGTGGGGAACCTGATCGACCGGATGCGATTCCATTCCGTCACGGACTTCCTTCGGTTTTACGTCGACCGGTGGGAATGGCCTTCCTTCAACGTTGCCGACAGCGCGATCAGCGTCGGCGTCGTCCTTCTCGCCTGGGACATCTGGCGCCATCCGGGCAAGGAACCCGAGACATGCATCCAGAACTGATTCACATCGGCTCGTTCGCGCTGCCGAGCTACGGCGTCATGATGGCGCTCGGATTCCTCGCGGCTCTCGCCCTCCTGAGGAAGCGTTCGCCCGCTTTCGGGATCGAGAAGGACTCCGCGTCGGACGTCGGGATCTGGCTCCTGCTGTCGGGCCTCCTCGGCGCGAAGCTGCTGCTCGTGATCGTCGAATGGCCGCATTACGTGGCATCCTGGGACGGTCTGAAGGATCTCGCGCGGGCGGGCGGCGTCTTCTACGGAGGCCTCCTCGGCGCGGTCGTCGGCACGGCGATCCTTCTCCGGGTGCGCCGGATTCCCTTCTTCAGTTTCGCGGACGCCGCGGCGCCGTCGATCGCGCTCGGACAGAGTCTTGGCCGCGTGGGGTGCCTCCTCGCGGGCTGCTGCTGGGGCCGCCACTGCGAGCTCCCCTGGGCGATCACGTTCTCGAACCCGATGGCGAACGAGAACGTGGGTGTGCCGCTCGGGATTCCGCTACACCCGACGCAGATCTACGAGGCCGTCGGGACGCTCGCGCTCTGCGTCCTCCTCCTCGTGCTCGAGCGCCGCCGGTATTCCGGGGAGACGTTCGTGCGCTACCTGTTCGGCTACGCGGTCCTGAGGTTCACGATCGAGATCTTCCGTGGAGACCCGCGTGGCTCCGTCTTCGGAGTGATGTCCACGTCGCAGTTCATCGCGCTGTGTCTCGTCGTGGCCGCGGCCGGGATCTGGGCGGCGCGTCGCAAGATGGCACCCGCGACCGCCGCGGCGTGAGCGACGGGCCCCGGCGCACCTTCCGCGCCGACCGGGGCGACGCCGGGGAGAGGCTCGACCGCGTCCTCCTGAGGCATCTCAACGACCTGCCCGAGGCCTCACGGACGAAGATCCAGGAGTGGATCGACAGCGGGAATGTGACCATAGGGGGAAGAACACCCGGAAAGACTTCTGAGAAGGTGAAGACCGGGGACGAAATTGAAATCGTCTTGCCACCACCGCGTCCGCCGAAGACGGCAATCGTCGCACAGGACATCCCCCTCTCCATCATTTTCGAAGACCGCGAGATTCTCGTTCTCAACAAGCCTCCCGGCCTCGTCGTGCATCCCGCGGCAGGGCACTGGGATGGCACCCTCGTCAACGCACTGCTCTTTCACTCGAAAAACTGGGCCGGACCCGCGGACCGCCCGGGCCTCGTCCACCGGCTCGACAAGGACACATCCGGAGTCCTCGTGATCGCGAAGACCGAGCGCGCGATGGCGGTTCTCGGGAGGGCGCTCAAAGAGAGAACCCTGGAAAAGGAATATCTGGCGGTTGTCTATGGGCGTCCCACGCTCCGCAAGGGAAAGATCGACCTTGCGATCCGGCGTGATCCGGCGGACCGCAAGCGCATGTCGACCTCGAAGACCGAAGGGCGCGCCTCGATTACCTTCTACGAAATCCTCTCCGAGTCTTCATCTTCCTCGTCTGGTCCAACTCTCCTGAAGTGCACCCTGGTCACGGGCCGCACGCATCAGATCCGCGTCCACCTCAAGGCGCTCAATCTTCCGATCGTGGGCGACCCCGTGTACGGCTCGCCCCGCTGGAAGGGGATGAAGGACGAGGCGCTGCGCGAGGCCTGCCGCGGCTTTCCGCGCCAGGCCCTCCACGCATGGCGGCTCACGCTCACGCATCCCGAAACGAAGGAGCGGCTTACGTTCGTCGCGCCGTTGCCCGCCGATCTCGCGGGCCTCCTCGATGCCGCGGGCCTGGCGGCTCCATGACGGCCCGGACTCAGGCGAGAAGGGTGTCGAGAGGCGTGTAGGTCTTCTTTTGTGCCGTGGCGACAGGCTCGCACGTGATGTGGCCCGCGAACGTGTTGACGCCTTCCTTCAGCCCCGCGTCGCGGGCGATCGCCTTCTTGAACCCGTGCCGCGCGAGCTGGACGGCGTACGGGAGCGTCACGTTCGTGAGCGCGAGCGTGGACGTGCGCGGCACGGCGCCCGGCATGTTCGCGACGCAGTAATGGAGGACGCCGTCCACGTCGTAGACGGGATTCGAATGCGTGGTCGCCTTCGTCGTCTCGAAGCATCCGCCCTGATCGACGGCCACGTCGACGACGACGGATCCCTTCTTCATCGTCTTGATCATGTCTTTCGAGACCAGCTTCGGGGCCGCCGCGCCGGGAATGAGGACCGCGCCGACGAGGACGTCCGCCAGCGCGACGTTCTCGGCGAGCGTGTAGGGATTCGACGCGAGCGTGACGACGCGGCTCCCGAAGATGTCGTCGAGGTAGGCCATCCGCTCGGCGGATTTCTCGATGATGATCACGCGGGCCCCGAGCCCCACGGCCATCTTCGCCGCGTTCAGGCCGACGACGCCGCCACCGATGATGACGACCTCGCCGGGAGCCACGCCCGGCACGCCGCCCAGAAGGATTCCGCGCCCGCCGTTCGGCTTCATGAGCCACGCGGCACCCACTTGCACGGACATCCGCCCTGCGACCTCCGACATGGGCGTCAGGAGCGGCAGTCCTCCGCCGGGGCCGACGATCGTCTCGTAGGCGACGCCCGTCACCTTCTTCGCAACGAGCGCGTCCGTCTGCTTCGCGTCCGGGGCGAGATGGAGATAGGTAAAAAGGAGAAGACCGTCCTTGAGCCGCGGGTATTCCGGCGCGATGGGCTCCTTGACCTTGACGATCATCTCGGCGAACCCCCAGACCTCGCCCGCATCCTTTCCGATCCGGGCGCCGGCGGTCCGGTACTCGTCGTCCGTGAAGGACGAGCCCGCTCCGGCGCCCGTCTCGACGAGCACGTCGTGCCCCTCGGACGTGAGCGCCTTGACGCCCGCCGGGACGAGGCCCACCCGGTATTCGTTGTCCTTGATCTCTTTCGGAAGACCGATCTTCATGATTGACCCTTCTTTCTCGCCTTCGGGCCCTGGCCGGCGGGAACGTCGATCTGCGCCTTCTGGATCGTGCCCGAGTAGTCGACGTAGATCGACTTCCATTCGCTGAACACGTCGAGCGCCGCGAGGCCCGCTTCGCGATGTCCGTTGCCTGTCTTCTTCGTCCCGCCGAACGGGAGGTGGGTCTCGGCGCCGATCGTGGGGAGGTTCACGTAGAAGATGCCGGCCTCGAGGTCGCGCATCGCGACGAACGCCTTGTTCACGTCCTGCGTGAAGATCGCGGACGAGAGGCCGTATTCGCTGTCGTTCGCGACGTCGATGGCCTCCTCCAGGGACGAGATCGGGATGATCGAGGTCACGGGTCCGAAGATCTCCTCGCGCGCCACACGCATTCCGCGGTGGCAGTCACCGAAGACAGTGGGCGCCACGAACCAGCCCTTCTCGTGAGCCTTTCCCGCGAGTCGGCGGCCCCCCGCGACACACTTGGCGCCCTCGGCCTTGCCGATCGAGATGTAGTCGAGGACCGTGTCGAGCTGGCTCTCGTTGATGGACGGCCCCATCTCGTTCTTCTCGTCGAGGCCGCTCCCGACCCTCAGGGCGTTCGCGCGTTCCGCGATCATGGCCGTGAACTTCCGCACGACCCTCTTGTGGACGAGGAGGCGCGACGACGCGGTGCAGCGCTGGCCGCTGGTCCCGAACGCGCCCCATATCGAGCCGTCGACCGCGAGATCCAGGTCCGCGTCGTCCATCACGATGATCGGGTTCTTCCCACCCATCTCGAGGTGGACGTGCTTGAAGGACGGAGCGCAGGCTTCGTTGATCGTCTGGCCGACGGAGGTGGACCCGGTGAAGGACACGACCTTGACGCGCGGATCCTTGAGGAGCGGCATTCCGACCTTCGAGCCGCCGCCGGAGACGATATTGAAGACTCCGGCGGGCAGCCCCGCGTCCTCGAGCGCGCGGGCGAAGTTCACGACGGAGAGCGGCGTATCGGTGGCGGGCTTGATGACGACCGTGTTCCCGCAGACGAGCGCGGCGGTCGTCTTCCAGGCCGGAATCGCCATCGGGAAGTTCCATGGCGTGATGAACGCGCAGACTCCGATCGGCGACCGCACCGACATCGCGAACTTGTTCGGCAGCTCCGACGGCGTCGTCTGGCCGTGCAGGCGCCGGCCCTCGCCGCCCATCAGGAACGCCATGTCGATGGCCTCCTGGACGTCTCCCCGCGCCTCTTTGAGCACCTTCCCCATCTCGCGGGTCATGTCGCGGCTGTACTGCTCCTTGCGGTCGCGCAGGATCTCACCGAGGCGATAGAGGATCTCGCCCCGCTGGGGGCCCGGCACGAGGCGCCATGACCTGTACGCCTCGGCGGCGACGTCGACCGCGTCCTTCGCGTCGCGTTCGTCGGAGTCGGCGAAGCGGCCGATAAGGTCGGTGACGTCCGCAGGGTTGCGGTTCTCGAAGGTGCGGCCGGAGCGGGCCGGAACCCATTTTCCGGCGATCCAGTTTCCATGAACGGGGACGGACGAGGCCATGGTGACGCGTTCCTTTCGCTGCAGGGTCAGCGCGACAGCGCCGGGGATCCGGCCCGGACGCGCATGTCGATACGACCCGTGAATCGGGCTCCCTCGCCGATGACGATGCGGGGAGCGTGAATGTCTCCTTCGAGAGTTCCGGTCGGGAGGAGCTCGACGCGCTCCTGGGCGCACACGTTCCCGACGACGCGCCCGGCGATCGCCACGGTGGCCGCCGCCACGTCGGCCAGAACGACGCCCTCGAGACCGACCCGGAAAGCCTTCGAAACCTCGACGCGGCCCTCGACGCGGCCCTCGACGCGGACGTCCTCGTCGCCCAGCAGAACTCCCTGGATGCGGGTCAGAGAGCCAATGAGGGAGGACCGGGGGGCGGGCTCTCCAAGCCCTTCGGGGGCCGGACCGCCCTTCTTTCCGAAGATCGCCATCGCGCGCGCAGAGTCTAACCGGGGGCAGCCGAAGCCGCCACCGGCTCCCGGATGCTCGCGAGAACACACGCACCGATGAGACCCGATATCAAGGAGCCCGCGAGGATCGCGGCTTTCGACGCGTCGGTAGTCGCCGCGTCCTCGAACGCGAGGCCGCTCACGAAGAGCGACATCGTGAACCCGATTCCGCCGAGGAGTGCGACTCCCCACAAGGTACGGAGGAAGCCCGGTCCCCGGGGCAGCGCGCCGATGCCGCGCCGCGCGAGGAGGATCGTCGTTCCGAAGATCCCGATCTGCTTGCCGAAGAAGAGGCCGAGTGCGATTCCGAGCGCGACCGGAGACGTGAGAATCGCGCCGATCCGGCCCCGCGGAAGAGTCACTCCCGCGTTCGCGAGCGCGAACAGGGGCACGATTCCCCATGCGACCCAGGGGTGCAGGGCACGCTCGAGCCGGCGCAGCGGGGAGTCGTCTCCCCCGTCTGCGGGGATCGCCATCCCGAGGAGCACGCCCGCGATCGTCGCATGGACGCCCGAGCGCGCCATCGCGGCCCAGAGGACAGCTCCGATGGCGAGGTACGGTAGGAGCGTGCGGACGCGCGCGCCGTTCAGCGCCGCGAGTGCGATTACCGAGACGGCGACGACGCCGAGCGCCCGCACGTCGAGGCCCGAAGTGTAAAAGACGGCGATCACGAGGACCGCGATGAGGTCGTCCACGACTGCAACCGCCGTCAGGAAAACGCGGAAAGCCGGGGCCACGCGCCGGCCGAGGAGCGCGAGGACGCCCACGGCGAAGGCGATGTCGGTCGCCATCGGGATTCCCCAGCCGTGGGAGGCCGCCGTGCCGGCGTTGAACGCGGCGTAGATGAGCGCGGGCACGAGCGCTCCCCCGCACGCTGCAGCGACGGGAAGGAGAGCGGCGCCTTTCCCCGAAAGCTCCCCAGTCAGGGCCTCGCGTTTGATCTCGAGGCCGACGACGAGGAAGAAGACCGCCATGAGCCCGTCGTTGATCGCGTGGGAAAGAGTCGTGTCGACCCGGAAAATCCCGCTCCCGAAGCGAAGGGCGGCGTGCGTGGCCGCGTGATAGGCCGAATGGAGCGGGGAATTTGCCAGGGCGACCGCGGCGAGCGCCGCGAGGAGGAGGACCACGCCCGACGCCGCCTCCGTGCGAAGGAACTGCTGGAGAAAACCCGCCGGCCGTCCCGCTTCGCGCGCCATCCGGCGAGTCTAGTGGAACGGGGCCTCAGGTGGTCTTCGAAGGAAAAGGCCGGGCGGGAAGTCCGCCCGGCCGAAGAAGATGAGGAGATGAGTACCGGTGCGATCAGAACTCGTCGTGAATCTTGACGTCCTTCGTCTCGCGGAGGAACAGGCCTCCGATGACGAAGGTAATCGCCGCGACGATGATCGGATACCAGAGACCCTGATAGATGTTGCCCGCGGCGGCAACCATCGCCGTCGCGAGGAGCGGCAGCATTCCTCCGAACCACCCGTTCCCGATGTGGTACGGCAACGACATCGAGGTATACCGGATGCTCGCCGGAAAGAGCTCGACGAGGAACGCGGCGATCGGGCCATAGACCATCGTCACGTAGATGACCATGAGGACGAGGATCAGCTCCGCCATGAACCAGTTGACCTTGGCGGGGTCGGCCTTCGTCGGATAACCGGTCGTCTTGAGGGCCTCGGTGAACTTCGCCTGGTCCCAGCCTTCGATGCGGATGCTCCCGATGTTCGTCACGACGTCCTTGCCGCTTTCGGCGGGCAACGACTCGAAGGACAGGCCGCCTTTACCCAGGAAGTCTTTCACTTTGTCACAGGGCGTGAACACCGTGGTCGGCATCACGAAGATGTGGAAGTTGCACGCCGTCGCCGAGACCGTGATCTTCGTGTTCTGCTGGTAGGCCTCGAGGTCGGGGTTGATGTAGTGCGTCAGCCCCTTGAAGAGCGGGAAATACGTGAGCGCTGCGATCAGACAGCCCGCGAGAATGATCTTCTTGCGTCCGATCCTGTCGGAGAGCGCTCCGAACACGAGGAAGAACGGCGTCCCGATCAGGAGCGACAGGCCGATGAGGAGATACGTCGGCACGAAGTCGAGCTTCAGGTAGATCAGGATGAAGAAGAGCGCGTAGAACTGGCCCGTGTACCAGACGACGCCCTGCCCCATCGTCGCGCCGAAGAGCGCCAGCGCCACGTACTTGTTGTTGGGATACTTGAGGAAGCTGTCCTTGAGGGGCGACGTGGAGCGCTTCCCCGCCGTCTTCATGCGCGTGAAGATGGGCGATTCCTTGAGCTTGACGCGGATGTAGATCGAGATGATGAGGAGCGGGATCGACAGCCAGAAGGGAATGCGCCAGCCCCAGCTCTTGAACGCGTCCGCGGACATGTTGACGCGGCAAAGCAGGATGATGAGGAGCGACGCGAGCATGCCGACTGTCGCGGTCGTCTGAATCCAGGAGGTCGCGTACCCGCGCTTCGAGTCCGACGCGTGCTCCGCGACATAGGTGGCGGCGCCACCGTACTCGCCGCCGAGAGCGAGACCCTGCGCGAGCCTGAGGAGCACGAGGAGGACTGCCGCCATGAAGCCGATCGATTTGTACGTCGGCAGGAAGCCGACGAAAACCGTCGAGAGACCCATGACGACGATCGTCACGAGGAACGTGTACTTGCGTCCGACGAGGTCGCCGACGCGCCCGAAGATCAGGGCGCCGAACGGCCGCACGAGGAAACCCGCCGCGTAGGCTCCGAATGCTCCGAGGAGCGCCGCGGTCTGGTTTCCCGGTGGGAAGAAAAGAGCCGCGAAGAACGGTGCCAGGATCGCGTAAAGATAGAAGTCGTACCACTCGAAGACCGTACCGACCGAAGACGCAATGATGACTCGTCTTTCCTCAGCCGCCGAGATGGTCCTCGCGCCGGTTTCCGCGGGTGCCGCAGTACTCATCGATTCCCTCCATCCTGTGGCCTTTCGGCCGTTTGAGCTGGAGAACACCCCGCGTTTTTGTGACGGACGACACGGGCCTTCGACAAGGCTGAGGCGCCGCCGTACTCGTGTGCGGAGCGAACTCCTGGACCTGGTTTCACGCGAAGCAGAACTTGTGCGAAGTCTTTCAGACTCCCGGCTCAAGTCAAGAAAAAACCCGGCTCGGCGTTAACGCAAGTGCATCATGCGGCCGGGCAAGATTCCTGTTGACGCGCAAACCACCTGATGTTTATCGTTTTCCCATAGATGCGCTCCAGTCGTGTCGCTCGAGGCGTGCTGACGTGAAGGAGGAAGGTGTGCGTTCAAGGATCAGAGTGAATCGTTTCGTCCTCGTTGCCCTTGCCGTGCTCGTCGCGCTCTTGCCCGGAGTGGCGAGCGCACAGGCCATCGTCAAGGTGAACGACACCGTCAACTTCCGCCTCGGCGTCCTCTTGCAGGGCTGGGCGGACTGGAACGGCCAGTCGAACGCCGCTGGCGATACCGCCGGCTTCCAGCAGAACCTTTTTCTGCGCCGGGCGCGTCTGTTCCTCGGCGGTCAGGTCGCCAAGGACGTGACGTTCTTCTTCATGACCGACAACCCGAATCTCGGCAAGTCGACCCAGACGGCCACGAGCGGGACGACGGGCATCAAGGCGCCGAGCACCGGGTTCGTCGTCCAGGATGCGTATCTCGAATGGAAGATCGCGAACGAGTTCGCGATTCAGGGCGGACTGATCCTCATCCCGCTCTGCCGCAACTGTAATTCGAGCGCCGTCAACCTCGTCTCGATGGACTACGGGACCTGGTCCTTCCAGGAGAACGCCCCGACCCAGTCGTCCGTCGGACGCGACACGGGATTCCAGGCGAAGGGTTACTTCGCGGATGACCACCTCGAGTACCGCGCCGGCGTTTACTCCGGCTTCCGCGCGCCAGGCGTGAAGAACTCGTTCCGTTTCTCGGGTCGGGCGCAGTACAACCTCCTCGACGTCGAAAAGGTCCAGTTCTACCCGGGCACCTACTTCGGCAAGAAGAAGATCCTCTCGATCGGAGCGAGCTTCGACAACCAGGGCGACTACACGGCCTACGCCGCCGACGTCTTCTTCGACTACCCGGTCGGGAAAGGCAATGGCCTTACGGCCCAGGCCGACTACATACGCTACGACGGCGGCGCCACGTTCCCGACGGCCGCCCTCTTCAAGCAGGACGTTCTCTTTCTCGAGACCGGCGTCTTCCTCGGCGGGCCCAAGGTCATGCCGTTCCTCCGCTACGAGCTCCAGAAGTACCAGGACGACGTGAACCAGAAGCTCAACAAGAACTTCTACCAGGTCGGGCTCGGCTGGTACCCGTACGGATCGAACTTCAACATCAAGGCGGGCTTTACGAGGAAGGAGCTCCCGAACGACCTCGTCACGGCAACCACGAACCAGTACACGGTTCAGTTCCAGGTCTTCTACTACTGACCCGTCTTCGCGCGGCTCCGCGGGGCGTACGCCGCCCCGCGTGAGCCCGGAGCGTCCCCATGCTTCCGGCTGGTCCAGCGCAAATCGCTAAGGAGCAAGCACATGGCAAGGAAGGAATCTGGCAGGAAGCCTCCCGAAGTACCTTCGACGTCCACTCCGATCGACGTTCTCCTGAGCGAGAAGCGCAAGTTTGCGCCCTCGGCGGCGTTCGTCAAGACGGCGAACGTCAAGTCCCGCTCGGTCTATGGCGCGGGCACGCGGGACATCGAGAAGTTCTGGGCGACCTTCGCGAAAGAGCTCCAGTGGGACAAACCGTGGAAAAAGGTTCTCGACTGGAAGGCGCCGCACGCGAAGTGGTTCACGGGCGGAAAGCTGAACGCGTCGGTGAACTGTGTCGACCGGCACCTCGCCGGCCACCGCCGCACGAAAGCGGCGATCATCTGGGAGGGAGAGCCAGGCGACCGGCGGACCCTCACGTACCGGGAGCTCTACATCGAAGTGAACCGGTTCGCGAACGTCCTGAAGAAGTTCGGGGTCCGGCGCGGCGACCGGGTGACGATCTATCTTCCGATGGTGCCGGAGCTCCCGATCGCGATGCTCGCCTGCGCGCGCATCGGCGCGATCCACTCCGTGGTCTTCGGCGGTTTCTCGGCCGAGGCGCTCCGCGACCGTATCAATGACCAGGGCGCGAAACTGCTGATCACCGCGGACGGGGGCTGGCGCCGGGGAAACGTCGTGCCGCTCAAGAAGATCGCCGACGAAGCCCTCCTCGGAACGCCGACGATCGAGAACGTCGTCCTCGTGATGCGGACGCACACCGCGATCGACGTCAAGGAAGGCCGCGACCACTGGTGGCACCGGCTCATGGCGGACGCGCCCGTCTGGTGTGAGCCCGAGAAGATGGACGCCGAGGACATCCTCTACATCCTCTACACCTCGGGGACGACCGGCAAGCCGAAGGGCATCGTCCACACGACGGGCGGGTACCTCACGGCGTGCTACGCGACGACGAAGTGGGTGTTCGACCTGAAGGAAGACGACATCTACTGGTGCACGG
>JBBQRP010000027.1:0-43313 GCA_038214715.1 Thermoanaerobaculia bacterium
CCCGGCGTGGATCGGGACCCACTGGTCGGCGTACTTCGAGACCTGCGAAAAGTCGGGGGCGAAAACGACGAGCTTGCTGCCGTTGTGCCGCGCCTCGGGGAGGAAGTGGCAATCGGGCGTCCGCGTCATGTTCGGGTTCGACCCGACGACCGCGATCATCTTGGAGTGGTACCAGTCGGCGCTCTCGGCCACGTCGGTCTGCTCGCCCCAGACCTCGGGGGACGCGGGGGGCAGGTCGGAGTACCAGTCGTAGAACGAGAGGTTCACCCCGCCGAAGAGCTGGAGGAAGCGGCAGCCGGCGGCATGGGAGAGCATGGACATCGCGGGGATCGGCGAGAAGCCGTTCACCCGGTCCGGTCCGTGCTTCTTCGCCGTGTAGACGTTGGCGGCCGAGGCGATCTCCATCGCCTCGTCGATTCTCACACGGCGGAAGCCTCCCTTGCCGCGCGCGCGCTGATAACGGGCGCGCTTTTCGGGATCGGCCTGAATGCTCGCCCACGCGTCGACGGGATCCTCGTGCTTCGCACGCGCCTCGCGCCAGAAGTCGAGGAGCGCGCCGCGCACGTACGGGTACTTCACGCGGATGGGGGAGTAGAGGTACCAGGAGAACGAGATGCCGCGCTGACAGCCGCGCGGCTCGTACGGCGGGAGGGAGCGGTCGATGAGGGGGTAGTCGACCGCCTGCATCTCCCAGGTGACGATCCCTTCCTTGACGTAGATGTTCCACGAGCACCCGCCGGTGCAGTTCACGCCGTGCGTCGAGCGGACGACCTTGTCGTGCTGCCAGCGGTTCCGGTAGAACTCCTCCCACGAGCGGGTCTTCGGGCTGACGAGATCCTTGATCCACTTCACGTCGCGTGTCTCCCCGGCGTTGCGCCGTTCTGCTTCTTCACGAGAGGCCGCCGAACGCCCCTCAGTCGCCGTCCCCAGGCGGCGTTGAGGGTGATCAGGACGCCGACCGCTCCGAGGGAGCCCATCAGGAAGACGCTCAGCGGGTTCTCCCGCGCCGGCTCGCCGCCGCGGTTCGCCTGGAAGAGGAACGCGCGCAGGGCGAAGACCTCGGCGGGATCGAGGGGGCGCTCGGCGAAAAGCTTGTTCATGAGCGGGAAAGGAGGGTTCGCGAGGGCGGTGTCGAGCCCTTCGTCGCCCAGCCGCGCGAAGACGTTCGTCAGGTCCTTCGCCAGGGTCCCGCCCGGTACGGCGCTTTTCACGCCGCGGACCGTGTGACACGAGAGGCACGGCGCGGCGCCGGCCTTGAGCGGCTGGAGCCCGAGGAAGAGGTCCCGGCCGCGCGCGATGTCGCGGTCGGTCGCGACAGTCGCCGGAGTGAATTTTCCCGCGAGGTTGCACGGCGCGGACGAGCAGCGTGCGATGAGCTCGACGAGCGACGTCACGTCCTTGGCCGAAAGGCCGAGGTCCGGCATCCTCACGCCCTTGAAGTCCGCGAGCAGGTTTCTCGCGTCCGGATCGGTGTCGAGCATCGTGCTCGGCGCCACGACGAAGGCCTCGAGCCATGCGTGGCTGCGGCGCTTGTGCGCGTCCTTCAGGTCCGGGCCGACGCGGACCCCCTTGCCGATGGTGTGGCAGGAGCCGCATTTCCGCGAGAAGAGGTCCTCGGCCGGGCTCTGGACCGCGTCAGCGGACGCAGGCGCGACGCCGGTCGTCGCTGGCGGCGCGGATGCCGCGGAACCGGGCGGCGAGGCGGGAGTCTGCGCGAGCGCTCCCGCGGCGATGGCCACGAGGAGGACGGGGGAAGACCTGAGAACACGAGCGGAAATTCGCATAGGCGTTCGCCCGAACAAGAGCAAGCAACATTCCATGCGCGAAGCGTGCTTCGAAGTGCTGTCCAGAAAGGCTTTACGCGCGAGAGCCCGCCGCGAATCGTGGGCGACGACTCTCAGCTCTGAGAGGAACGCGGGCGGGAGCCTCTCAGTGTTGAGAGCGATCGGCTGCGGGAGGCTGGCCCGGGCCGCGTGCGCCTCGCGCGAGCTCCTGCCCCTTCATCCCGAAGCGTTCGAGCCTGCGGTAGAGCGTGGCCCCCGAGATGCCGAGCTCGTCCGCGGCCTTCTCGCGATTCCCGCCGCTCAGCCGAAGGACGTGGGTGATGTAGCCCCGCTCGAACCGGTCGAGGGCGTCGAGGAGCGTAAGGCGCGGGCCCACCGCGTTTCGGACCTCGAGAGGGAGCTGGTCCACGTCGATCCTCCCCTCGTCGGCGAGGATGAGCGCGCGCTCGAGGACATTCGCGAGCTCACGCACGTTGCCGCGCCACGGGTCCGCGCAGAGGGCGCGCATCGCCTCGGCCGTCACGACGGGCGCGGGGAGGCCGCTCCGCCGGGCGTGACGGCGCAGGAGCTGATGAACGAGGCCGGGGATGTCCTCGGGCCGCTCGCGCAGCGGCGGCACGTGGACCCTCAGGACGTTGAGGCGGTAGAAGAGGTCCTCGCGGAAGCGTCCGTCCCCGACCATCGCATCGAGCGAGCGGTGCGTTGCCGCGAGGAGGCGCGCCTCGAACGTGACGGTCCGGTCGCTCCCGAGCGGCTGCACCTCGCGAGCCTCGAGCGCGCGGAGGAGCTTGGCCTGGACCGTGACGGGCAGCTCGGCGATCTCGTCGAGAAAGACCGTGCCGCTTCCGGCCGAACGGAGGATCCCCTCCCGGCGGCGGTCGGCGCCGGTGAAGGCGCCGCGCTCGTGGCCGAAAAGCTCGCTCTCGACCATGTTCTCGGGAATTGCGGCGAGGTTCACGGCGAGAAACGGCGCACTACTCGCGGGGCCGAGGGAGTGGATGGCCCGCGCGACGAGCTCCTTCCCGGTGCCGGTCTCACCCGTGACGAGCACCGTCGAGCGAGAGGCTGCGGCGCGCTTGACCCAGGACATGACCTCCTGCATGGCGGCCGACGAGGCCACGATCTCCGTCTCCGGATCGTGCTCCTGCAGGATCCGGCGGAGCCGGGCGTTCTCGCGGACGAGCTCGCGATGCTCGAGAAGGCTCGCGATTTTCCTCGCGACCTCCTCGAGAATCAGCGGCTTCAGGAGGTAGTCGTGCGCGCCGATGCGGAGCGCCTCCACCGCGGACTCAACGGAGGCGTAGGCCGTCATGAAGAGAAGACCCATCTCCTCGTCCAGCTCGCGCGCCCGGCGGACGACCGCGAGGCCGTCGATTCCGGGGAGGCGCAGATCCGTCAGGAGAAGCGCATAGGAGCCGCTCGCGAGCCGCTTCAGCGCATCTTCGCCCGTGCCGGTCGCGTCCACGACGTAGCCCTGGCGCGTCAAGTACGTGGCCAGCGCATCGCGCTGGGCGCGTTCGTCCTCGACCACGAGGAGCCGTGCCCCGCTCAATGGACCCCGACGGAGGTTGCGTCCGCGAGCGCGCTCTCGGGGACGCGCGCCGGGTCGACCGCCACCGCCGAGGGCAGCGTGACGACGGCCGTGGTCCCGCGGCCGGGGACGCTGTGCAGCTCGATACCGCCCCCGACCTCGAGAAGGATGTCGCGCGAGATGCTGAGGCCGAGACCCGTCCCCTTGCCCGGCGCCTTCGTCGTGTAGAGGGGCTCGAGGCAGCGCGCCAGAACCTGCCGCTCCATCCCGTGCCCGGAGTCGTGGACCCGCAACGCCACCGAGCGTCCCGCGGCCTGCACTTCGATCCGGAGCGTGCCACCCTCGGGCATCGCGTCGAGCGCGTTGATCAGGAGATTGAGGACGACCTGCATGAGGTGGTCCTCCACGATCGAGACGGGCGGCGCCTCCGGATCGAAGACCGTCGAGGCCTCGACTCTCCCCATCCTCGGATCGTGCCGGATGAGGCGAAGAGCATCCTCCGCGACCGACTGGACGGAGACGAGGCTCGCCTCGTCTCTTCGGCGCCTGGCGAAGTCGACCAGCTCGCGCAGGATCCGCCTCAGGCGCGCGGCCTCCTGCCTCACCGTCTGCATGACGCCGGCCGTTTCGCCGGGGAGGAGGCTCTCGTCGACGAGCTGGAGCTGCATCTCGATGGAGGCGAGAGGGTTCCCCATGTCGTGCGCGATTCCGGCGGCGAGGAGCCCGAATGCGGCCATCTTTTCCTGGTGGATGAGCCGGGCCTGGAGCTTTTTCTGCTCGGTGACGATTCTCTCGACGAGCAAAACGTACCGCCGGCCATCCGGCAGCTCGAGCGGGTGGCTCTCGACCGAAAGCATCTCGCCGGTGCGTGGGTCGGTGAGCGAACGCGCCTCGGGAGACGAGATCCCGTGCTCGAAGCTCTGAGCGGCCGGACACTCCCCGCACATCTGCGTGCACGCCGCGATCGCGTCGGAGCAGCGGTGGCCTTCGAGATCACGGCCGTGGACGCGCTCGGCAGTCCGATTGGCCTGGACGATGCGGAAATCACAGTCGAGGACGACGAGCGCTGCCGGGGTGTTGTCGACGACGAGCTGCAAGAGAGCGCGAGCCTCGTGCGCGTCCCGGTCGCTCCTGGCTGCGATCGATCGCAGCTCTTCTTTGTGTCGGCGCTGCTGACGCCAGGCGAGCGTTCCGACGAAGAGCCCCGTCAGGAGGCTCGTCGAAACGCCCCGGACGTAGTGAAAGCGGTCTCGGACGGCGTCGGGGAGCCCGATCGACTGCTCGACTCCGGCCCAGAGAAGAAAGAGGATGAAAACCGCGGCTCCCGCCAGACCCGCGAGCGTGAGAATCTCTCGCGCCGGGACGGCCTCGGGCGATTCCCGGATCGGTTCTCGGGCCGGAGCGACGGGCGGAGCGGCCGAGCCGGCGGACCTCATGTCGACCTTCCTCTGCCGAAAGCTATGCCTATGGGGGCGAAAACCCGCATGACGGGCATCATATCGAGGCGCGACTCGCTCCTGAAATGGGGACCCCGAAGCCCAGAAACTCGCGGAGCTACCTGGCTAAGAATGGGATGAGGACCCAGCGCGGGCGAGATCCTTTCCGAGATAGCGGGTTCCCTCGATTGGATTCGGCCGATATGGCGGAATGTCGCGGAAGCCAAACCGCTCGTAAAGCCACTGAGCCGCCCTCATCGTCGGAAGGGTGTCGAGGACAATTTCGGAATACCCGATCGCGTTCGCCTCGTCGAGGACGCGCGATATCAGCGCCGTGCCAACACCCAGTCCCCTTCCCGAAGGGCGCACGAATAGCCGTTTCATCTCGCAACGAGATCCCAGCAAAGGATGGAGTGCTACACATCCGACCGGGGCGTGGTCGCCGGTGGCCACCAAGAGGCACCCGGTGGGTGGGGAGTAGTCGCCCGGCAGGCCGGCGATCTCTGCTTCGAAGCCTTGAAAACAGAGATCCACGCCAAGCAGGCCCTGATACTCGAGAAAAAGGCCGCGGACGATCGTCACATCGGCAGCAGACTCGACACGACTGATATTCAGCATTTGTCGAACGATCTCGAGCCGCACCTGTCGCGGACCCTCGAGATCACCCGCGACGAGGATGTTGCCACGGTGTGATGCGGCGCAGGAAGTGCGGGCGTCAGCCGGTTCTCCTAGAACCCGCCGATGATTCCGTGCCCTTTCAAGACGAGCGCGAGGCCGTTCTTCGGCACGATCAGGATCGCGACCTCACCGTTTGCCTCGAGCCGGTTCTCTTCCCCGGAGGCCGGCACGAGCGCCAGGACAGCGGGGTGAGCAGGCGCCGCAACGCCCCGGCTCGCGGCGATCCAGCGCTCCGGGGCGCCGGCGCTGCCGTCGTCGACGGCTGCGGGGACGAGGACGAGAAAGTCGCGATAGGCCGATGTGCCGGCATGCTCCTTCAGGATCGGCTGGACCGCGTACCTGAGAGTGTAGAGGCCCGGCGGGACGACGCCGTCGCGATAGTCGCGCCAAGCCCGCTCGAGCTCGAGCGCGCCAACGAGCGCGCCGGGCACGATGCCCACGACGATGCGGTCGGGAGCTTCGGTCGCCCGCGGTGGAGAAGGCGCGAGCCAGATCGTCATCCACCCGCCGCTCGAGTCGGTGATGTGAAGCGCCACGTTCGAAAGCTGTCGCGCCACGGCCGGCGCGAGGGTGCCGGGAGGCGCCCCCGCGTGCTGCTCGAGCGAGGGGCCGGCCTGCACGGCGAGCAGGAGGCTCGCCGCCCCGAACGCCCGCGCCGCGCTACGCATAAAGGCTCGCGACGAGCTCTCCGTAACCGTTATAGGGCAGCGTCGGCCGCTTCTCGCCCGTTCCGATCATCTCCTCCTGAGCCTGCGACCACGGGAGTGTCTCCGCGGGATTCACGTTCGAGCTGAATGCGTACTTGGCCGGAGAGAGCTCGTTCCAGAACGTGCCCGGTCGCTCGTCGGTGAACTGGATCGCGACGATCGACTTGATACTCTTGAATCCGTACTTCCACGGGACGACAAGGCGGATCGGCGCGCCGTGCTGAGGAGGGAGGGGGTGGCCGTAAATGCCCGTCGCGAAGAACGCCAGATCGTTGGTGGCCTCCGCCAGACTCAGGCCCTCGTAGTAGGGAAAGACGCGTCGGGTCGCATACCACCCGGGCATCTCGTCGGGCCGCGCCGCGCTTACCATGCGGACGTACTTCGCGCGCGAGACCGGCGCCGCAAGCTCCACGAGCTTTCGTAGAGGAAAGCCTGTCCACGGAACGGCCATCGCCCATGTCTCGACGCAGCGGTGGCGGTACAGGCGTTCCTCGAGGCCGAACCGACGGACGAGATCGGTTACCTCGAGTGTCATGGCCTTCGGCACCAGCCCGCCGACGTGCAGTCGCCAGGGGTCCGTGCGGAACTGCCGTGCCGCGATCGCGACCTTGTCCTTCTCCCCGGCAAACTCGTCGAAGATGTTGTGACGCGCCGCCACGGCCTCTTCGGTCAGGGGTCGGTCGAGAGAGAACCTCCCGTTTCGCGAAGCCGGGTACGTCCCCGCCGCAGGATTCGCGGGGGCCGGAATCCCGTGCGTGGTCGGGAGCTCGAAGGGTGTCGCGTTGGCCCGGCCGGCCGCGAGAAGGCCAAGCCCGGCCAGGAAGCGACGCCGGTCGAAGAAGGCAGACTCGGGGGTAGCGAGCCGGTCGGGGATTACCCACGGAAGGACTCTCTTGATCAACATTGTCTCGGCTCCTCTGCGCTTCTGTATTTGGTTGCAGCAACTAACCATTAGCGCGTGCGTCGAAGGCTCGTGGCGCAAGGTCACGCGCGTGCCGCGCAACCGGACGTGAAGGACCGGGCTAGCTTTCGGAGAAATCGGGTCATCGTGCGACGGGTGTTGGAATCGACCTCGGCCAACAGAACCTGCTGCCTCGCCATGATGTCGTTGCGGATCGTCGCGTGGAGGTCGGCGCCGGCGGAGGTCGCTTCGAGTTGAATCGCGCGCGCATCCGACACGAGCTTGTAGCGCCTGACGAGGCCCGCCCGCTCGAGCGAGGCCACGATACGGCTCGCGGAGCTCTTGTCCAGCGCGAGCCGCGAGACGAGCTCGTTCAGCGTGAGCGGGCCCAAGCGCTCGATCGACTCCAGGGCGTAGCACTGATTGACGGAGAGGCCGTGCGTGCCGGCCCGGCTGCGGTCACGAAACTGATAGAGCCGGAGGACCTCCTGGAACGCCTCGTAGAAATCGGCAGTCTCGGCGTCGATCTTCGCCGCGGAGGGCGTGGGTCTCGAGGGAGGCGTCTTTCGCGACATCGTTGCAGCCAGCAACTATACAGGAAATTGGAGGGACCAGCCCTTCTCGTCTCGTCGTGAGAAAAATAGTGGAGGCGGTCGCAAAGCCTTCGAGGTCAGCGCGCCTTCAGGAGAGGTCTCGGCAGGCTCGAAACATGCCCAGCGGCCTCGTGGAGATCGACGGCCGTCTGAGCGTTCATCCAGAAGTCCGGCGTGGTCCGGAAGGCCGCTCCGAGCTTGAGCGCCATCTCGGCCGTGACGGCGCATCGGCCGTTGACGATTCGGTTCACGACCTTGACGTCGCACCCCAGGTGGTCGGCCAGAGCCTTCTGGCTCAGCCTGAGAGGAACGAGGAACTCCTCGCGGAGGATTTTACCCGGGGAGGTCGGCTTGCGGCGTCGCGATCGGTCACTCATCGTCACACCTCGTCTCTCAGGCGGAAGAAGGTCTCCACGACGACCGTGGCAAAGCCCTGGATCGCCCTCGAGGACGACCGTACCGCACTGCGGTATACCGCCTCAAGGTACATTTTCGGTCCGCGCTGCCTGAATCCACGGCGCGTCCCCGGAACTACTCACCCGCTCCAGCGCGATGTTCTTGCCAGTGGTGGAATGCGACCGAGCCAATCGCGACGACCGGAATCGAGAGAAAGATGCCGGGGATTCCGGCGAGCTCGGCCCCGCAAAGGATGGCGAGAATGATCGCGAGCGGGTGCAGGCGCATGCCGCGCCCGAGGATGCGCGGGTAGATGACATAGTCCTCCACGATCCGCAGAGCCACGAGAAAGAGGAAAGTCGCGCCAGCCTGGCCCGTGGAGTGAAATGCCGCAAAGGTGACGGCGACAATTCCGATGGCGAGTGGCCCCGCCAGCGGAATGAACTCGAGCACGCCCGCCAGGATTCCGAGAACGACGGCGTAGGGCACCCCGATGAGGGAGAAGCCGATCGCGCACGCGACGCCGATGATCAGACACGCGATGAGCTGCGACCTCACGTATGCGGCGAGTGTCGCGTTGACGTCCTGGAAGAAGTCATCCCCGTGCCAGCGAAGCCGGGTGCGCGGCACCATCCGCAGCGCCGCCCGCCGAAAGACTTCCGCATCCTTCAGGAGGAAGAGCGCGAGGATCGGCACCAGGACGAGCCACGGCAGGTAGGCCAGAGCCGCGCGGACGAGGGGCAGAACCCCACCCTGAATGTCGGTGGCGACCGTCTGGATCGTCTGGTCGACCGCCGCGTTGAAGGAGCCCCGCATTCCTCTTGGCAGATGCGCCCGCCCGTAGCGCTGCCAGGACTGCATCTGCGCCTGGGCCTTCGCGAGGTAGCCAGGGGCCTCGCCGACCAGCTCTTCGAACTGTGCGCTCACGACAGGGAGAAGGAACCACAACGCCAGCGCCGCCGCGCCGAAAATCAGCACGTAAACAGCGCCGATCGCGACCGGCAACGGCAGCGAACGAGGCCGACCTCGCACGGCGATGGGGCGCCTCATAAAGGCGATGAGCGGTGCGATCAGATAGGCGAAGAAGATGGACAGGACCAGGAGGAGGAGCACCCCCTGCAGGCGGCTCAGAACCCAGAGAACGGCCGCCATCAAGACGATGAGCCCGAGCACCTGTAACGCGATGCGAGGCACGGAGAGAGCGCGTGCGGCCACCACAACGGTCGGCACCCGCGGAGCGTGGGCCGGCGGATCGCCGCTGCCGACCGGGCCTTCATTCGCGTTCATTGAGCCAGACTACAGCGGTTAGGCTTTGCAGGCCGAAACAGCGCTCAAACTTCTAGCCTTGGACTTGTTCTCCCTCGGGGAAACGCTACGCGGCATGAGTGGCATCCCTTCCCTTCCCGCCACCGTTCGCTCCCGAACCCGATGCGGCTGAGGCCAGAAGCGCTTCGCTCCGACGCCCGTACGGGATATTGGCGAAGAACAAGGGACCATTGCGGTCCGGCTACTGGAAGTAGCCGTTCACGTCCAGCACGAGATTCACCGGTCCTGCCGAGGAGTTGCTCACCTTGACGGCTCCCGAGCCGTCAAGAGCGAGCTGCAGGACCGCGTCGCTCGCGCGGGTGATCCCGGGGTTGAAGCTGACGGAGGTCGTCCCGGAGAGGGCCCCGTCACCGCGGTAGATCGAGAGGGTGCCCCCCGAGGCCGGGGCCACCGCCGTCACGTTCGTCGAGACGGACGTCGCACCCGCCGGGATGCCGCACTTCGACGTCAGGACAAAGAGACGGTCCGGGCCGCCGCCGCCCGCGAGCGCGGGCGCGTCCGCGCCGCGGGAGTCGACAAGCCGGCAGGGCGGGAGCGGGTAGAAGAGAACGGCCTCTCCGACCGGGGCCACGGTCGCGTTCACGAACCCGCCGCCGTAGGGGCATCCGTTCAGGGTGAGGGTCACAGTCAGCATAAGGAGACCCGGCGTGCCCGCCGTGAACGTGATTTGGCTCGTCCCGGCGCCGCCCGTGATCGTCCCGTTCGTGATGGACCACGTGTAGACCGCGCCCGTGAAGGACGCGATCGTGGCAATGCGGTTCGGCGAGCCGGCGCCCACGGGCGACGGCGCGATGAGGACGAGAGGAGGCGGCGGCGGACAGATGGCCCCGTGCGCGGGAGGGCACAGGACCACGAGAGCCGCCCCCGTGAGCGCGGCGCGCACGACCCTGAGAAAGCTCCCGCGGGCGAAAAGAACGTGGCGTGTCATGGGACCTCCCGTTAACGTACTGTCCCGCCGGATGTCGAGCTAACGGACGGCGCGCGTCTGCCCCGGACGTGCACATCGCGAGAGGACGGGCAGAGACCCTCAGCCCTGTTCATCGCCAAAATCGGATCGTCGTCGAACGCGGGGAGAACCAGGAGGCTCCGGGGCAGCTGATGAAGGTCCTTGAACGACGTCGGGTGAGCGTTCTACGAGCCGCGCCGCTTCGTCCCGACGCCCGGACGGGATTTTGGCGAGGCACAGGGCGTGCTGGGCGGCCTGTACGGTCCCACGGCCGACCTTGGAAACCTGTCGAATGGTGACGTGCCGTTTACCGTGGATTTCCGGTCGGTCTACGCCTCCGTCCTTCGCGACTGGCTGGGTGTTTTACCGGACAAGGTTCTCGTGCCCGGCTTCGGCGATCTGAAGCTATTCCGCTCCTGAATGCGGCGGACGGTAAGCCAACACGAGCCGTTTCCTTTAGACGACGATCGACGGGGCCAGATCTAACGGACCTGAGACGCCCTGGACTGGCGCGAAGGGTCCGACGACGACCTCGTTCTGGCGCTCGCGATCGCGGCGTGGGATGCCGAAAGGAACTCTTGGTTGCCTTCGAAATAGGGAGTCTCTCGGCGTATTCAGCCCCTTGCCGCCCCCGCTTGCGCTCGCCGCTGAACTCGATATCGTTATGGCAGCTTGAAGGGGACTCCGGCTCGGTTCGGTCCGGTCAAAGAAAGGCTCGCGTTCGGAAAGAGCCGCCGCCGTGTGCTACCTCGTGGCGACCAGGGCAAATGGAAGCCGTGGGCAGGACGCCCGGAGATTCTCGCGACGCTGCTGAAGGCCAGTCAGGGACGCCTCCCCGAACTCCTCCCCATCAAATGGGGGAGGATGGCGGCCTCTCCCTTCGGTTTCTTTCGAGGCGCCGTGCCGGTCATGGCGCTCGATCTCGCCCGGTCGAAGGTGACCGGCGTGCACGTCCAGATGTGCGGCGATGCGCACGTGCGCAACCTCGGAGCCTTCGCCGCGCCTGATGGCCACCTCGTCTTCGACATCAATGACTTCGACGAAACGATGCCCGGGCCGTGGGAGTGGGACCTCAAGCGTCTCGCCGCCAGTCTGGTCCTTGCGGGCCGGGAGGCGGGCGACGGCGGTCCCCTCTGTAGTGAAGCGGTCGGGGAGCTCGTGTTTTCTTATCGCGAGGCCTTGAAGAGATTCGCCACGATGTCGGCACTGGACCTCGCGCGGTTCGAGATCCGCCGCTTCCGCCGCGGTCCCGTAACGCGGATACTGGAAAAGGCGGAGCGCGCGACGCCCATGCATTCGCTCGAGAAGCTCACGGTCCAGGCGCGCGGGGGCCTCCGCCGATTTCCAAAGCGCCCGCCCCTCCTTCAGCCGCTCGAATCAGGCAAAGCCAGGCGCGTCATCAGTTCGCTGAAGGCGTATCGCGACACCGTGAGCGATGACCGGCAACTCGTTCTCGATGCCTATCACCTTGTCGACGTCGCCTTCAAGGTAGTCGGAACTGGAAGCGTCGGGACGCGGGATTACGCCGTCCTGGCGTTCGGTGACGGGGCTGACCATCCCCTCTTTCTTCAGGTTAAGGAGGAACTACCTTCGGCCTACAGGGCCCTTCTTCCCCGTGTGTTTAGCCCTAACCACGAAGGGCGACGCGTCGCGCAGGGGCAGCACCGGATGCAGACCGCTTCCGACCCGTTCCTCGGCTGGACAACGTTGGCCGGCCGCCATTACCTCGTGCGTCAGCTCGCGGATCACAAGGCCGCAATCGACCCGAAAGAGCTGAGCGGGCTCGCATTGAAGGAATATGCGCGGGTGTGTGGAGAGGTGCTCGCGAAGGCGCACGCGCGTACGGGAGATGCCGCTATTCTCTACGGCTATTGCGGAGATACGGACCGCCTCGATCGCGCGATGGGAAAGTTCGCAGTCGCTTACGCCGACCAGACCGAGTCCGACCACAACGACTTCGTGAAGGCGATCAGAGCGCACAGGATACGGGCGCGAATGGGAATTTGAGCGCGTCAGAGGATGGGTTCTTCCAGCGCCGTACCTTACACTCCTGAGAAGCGACCGATCATGCGGATCTCGGCCCTCGTGAAGGCCATCTTCGAGCGTCTTTCCAAATGCTCGAAGACCATTAAGATCGCGGCCTGTTTCTTCCTGCTCGGAGTGGTCGGGCGTGTCGATTATGTGACCGGAGTGGAGGTCTCTGTCTCCGCGTTCTATCCGATCCTCGCGGTCCTCATGGCTTGGGTCGCCGGACGCCGGGCGGTGGTGTCGATGGTCGCCCTGGCTGCTCTCACACAACTCGCCCTTCCGATTGCGGGCGAGCCTGAACTCTCCATTCGGCCCGTGTTCCTCTGGAACGCCTTGATGGAGCTCGGTGTTTACGCGGGTCTCGCCCTCGCGCGTCTAGATTCTCCGGGCGTTGCACATCGCAACATGTACCCGTAAGGAACCTGATACAGCTGTATTACAGCTTCTGGCGTTGAAGTCGGCGTAGTTTTACCGTGCGACCTGCTCCCCAAAGTGGTGCCACTCGGGGTGTGAAAGCTCCGGTTGAAAATCGTAGCAGTGGTCGCGCTGCGGATTGTGTGGAAATGTGGAAATCACGCGGCCGTCTCCCGGTGGGCCGCGGCGAACTCGGCCGGAGTCTTGTCTTCGAGTGAGCTGTGTGGGCGAACGTCGTTGTAGTCGGTACGCCAGGACTCGTCGTGCGGCGAGCGTCGTCGAGGGTCGAAAACCAGTGCGTGTTGAGGCACTCGAGCCGGAGCTTCCCATTGAAGCTCTCGACGAAAGCGTTCTGATTCGGCTTGCCTGGCTGGATGAAGCGCAACTCGATGCCGCGCTTCTCGGCCCAGGACAGGAATGCCCCGCTCGTGAACTCCGTCCCGTTGTCCGAGACGATCGCCTTGGGAAGCGGGTGCGTTCTCGAGAGTTCTTCGAGCGCCCGCACGACACGGGCGCCGCCGATCGAGGTGTCGATGATGGCTGCGGGCCATTCGCGGGTGTAGTCGTCCATGATCGTCAAGATCCGAAACCGCCTGCCCGATCCGAGCTGGTCGGCAACGAAGTCGATTGACCAGCGATCGTTGGGCCGGGCCGCCGGCAAGAGCGGCCTCGGGCGCTGCCAGAGCCGTTTTCTCGGGCGTTTCCTTGGCAGACCGAGCCCTTCGGATCTATAGAGCCTAAGAAGCTTCTTGTGGTTGAACCGCAATCCGTCCTTGCGGAGGAAGTAGCCGAGCCTTCTGTAGCCGAACGCCGGGCGTTCGAGAGCAATGGCTCTGAGCTTCTGACGAAACTCCTCGTCGCCTGGCCGACGAAACTGATATCGGCACGTGGAACGGCCCAGGCCGCCAAGGGCGCACGCCCGTCTCTGGCTTCTGCGGAACTCCGTGATCATGACGCCGGCCGCTGTCCGCTTCGAGGCGGGCGTCACCATTTTTTTCCGAGCACCCCCTTGAGGGCTGCGATATCGAGCACCTGCTCGGCCACGATGTGCTTCAGGCGCCGGTTTTCATCCTCGAGCATGTGGAGCTTCTTGGCGTCGCTCACGGCCATGCCGCCGTACTTCGCTTTCCAGCGGTAGAACGTCTGCTCCGAAATCCCATGCCTTCGGCAGAGCTCTTTCGTCTCGGCCCCGGCCTCGGATTCCTTCAGGACCCCGATGATCTGCTCCTCGGTAGACCGCTTCCCCTTCATGTGAACTCTCCCTTCGCAAGTCTATGGAGAACTCACACCCTCTGTGGATCACTTCTCGGGGAGCAAGTCGCCATCCGTCCCCTCACGGCAATACAGCGCGCACAGGTCAAGAAGCTCCGGGCCGCAAAGGGAGCCGAGGCGGCCATCACACTGGCGTCCAAACTCGCTTGGTAGAGGGGCGGGCTCTCGGTCCTGTGTCCGGGTTGTGTCCGGGTTCTCCCCCGACACTAGGCCGAATAGGCGACATCCACCGACGCCTCAGGGACCCGTAGACCTTTGGTTTATCGGGCCGAGTGGAATCTAGTGTCGAGAAAAATGGTGGAGGCGGGGGGAGTCGAACCCCCGTCCGAAGCGCCCGAACGTCGAGATTCTCCACGCTCAGTCCAGACTTGTTTTTTTTAGCCACCGCGCATTCAGGTCTGGACAGCCGGGCGCGGCAGCGAACCTGACACTCTCGGGTCTCCTCTTCAGATGGCGGAGGGACCCCAGCCCGGATTTCGCGTCAAACGCCGAGGCGCCCCGGACAGGCTCCCCGGCGCCCGTCGTGGCTAATTAAGCCGCGAGAGCGTAGTCGCTGGTGTTGGCAGCTAGTTGTTGACCGTCGTTTTTACGAGCGAACGGCCGTGCTCGGCGTGCTCCTCGATCGCTGAATGCCCCGTCGAAACCGGGACGCCCCCAACCGTGACCGGCAAGAATAGCAGAGTGGGCGCACCTCGTGAAGGCCGGAGGACCGCCATAATCGGAGGGTGAGACGCGCGGGACTGGGACCTTTTCAGCTCGCTGCTGCTGCGGCGGCACGCGCCGCCGTCGCCGCGATTCTCACGTGGGGCACGCTCGCCGCTCGCGCCGAAGATGTGACCGCAACGTTGCAACGTCCCGACAGGCCCGCGGCCACCCTGCGTGCCGAAGAGAGGGACGGGAAGACGTTCGTCTCCGTGAACGACGCGGTGGCCGCTCTCGAGGGGACGATGACGTACGACGAGAAGACGCGCTCGTACGAGGTCAAGCTCAAGGGGCGCTCGGCCGTATTCGGAGTGGACGCGGCGCTCGCCGTTGTCGACACGAGGCTCGTCTCTCTCGGCGCGCCGGTGCGCGGGCAGGGAGCGCTCGCGTGGGCGGAGGGCGAGTTCTTCCAGAGGGTCCTCGCGCCGATGGCGGGAATCGCCCTGTCGTGGGACCGGGCGACCCGCACGCTCTCCGTGCGCAAGTCCGAGGCCCTGGAGATCACGGTCGAGCCCTCCGTCGCCGACCTCGGCGAGACGACGAAGATCGTCTTTCGTTTTTCGCAGACGCCGTCGTATGCGGTCGAGGCGACGGCCGACCAGATCGTTCTCCACGTTCCGAACGCACGCCTCTCGGCGTCCTCGCCCGATAGGCTCCTCGACTCGCCGCGCGTCGCGCGCGTCCTCGTGAGGGGGAGCGCCATGACGATCGTCTTCCGGGAGAAGGGACTCGTCGCGAATGTCTACGCGCTCGGGGCGCCGCCGCGCCTCGTCGTCGACGTTTCTAAGGCGGCCGGTACCGCGACACCGGCCGAGGGCGCGCGCCCTTCCGGTTCTTCGGTCCAGACGGCGGCCTCGAAGGCGAGGATCGTCGTCCTCGACCCGGGGCACGGGGGAGTCGAGGAGGGGGCGAAGGGCCCGGGCGGCCTTCTCGAGAAGGACGCGACGCTCGCCCTCGCGCGGACCATCCAGGACGTTCTGACGCGCCGCGGCTACCGCGTCGTGACGACGCGGAGCTCCGACGCGACGGTCGGCCTCGACGACCGCGCCGCAGCCGCGAACGCGGCGAAGGCGGACGTCTTCCTCTCGATCCACTGCAACGCGTCCCGCGCCGCTACCGCGCACGGGACGGAGGTGTACTACCTCTCTCTCGACGCGTCGGATCGCGCCGCCGCGCTCCTCGCCGAGAGCGAGAACGAGGCCCCGTCCCCCAGGCCGAACACCTCCGAAAAGAACGCGGCCGTGCGGGATCTCGACCTCATCCTGTGGGACCTCGCGCAGAACCAGCACCTGTCGGCGTCCTCGCGCCTCGCGGAGATCGTGCAGGCAGACTTCAACCGCCTCCTCGGAATCACGACGCGCGGCGTGAAGCAGGCGCCCTTCCGCGTCCTCATCGGCGTCAACGCCCCCGCGGTCCTCGTCGAGGTCGCGTTCATCACGAACCCCGACGAGGAAGCGCGGATCGGTTCGGAGGAATTCCGGCGCCAAGTCGCCGACACGCTCGCGGGGAGCGTCGACACGTTCTTCCGGACGGCGGACGCGGTCTCGCCCGTGCCGTACGCCCCGAAGCCGCCCGGCAAGAGCTGAGGCGCACCCGCTCATGCCGCGCCGGCTCGTACTCGCTCTCATCGCCGTCCTCGTCCTCCTTCTCGGAGCGCTCCTCGTGGGCCGGAAGCTGAGGGGGCCGGGTCCTGCGGCCCCGCTCGCGCCGACGCTGCGTCCGACTCCGATGGTTCCGCCGACGCCGATTCCGGCGCGGCGCGTGTCTCTCTTCTTCGAGTCGCCGGATGACGATCAACTCCACCCCGAGGCGCGCGACATCCCCGCGGCGCTCGACGACGTGGCGTTCCTGCGGTCGGTGGCGGGCGCCGTGATGGACGGTCCGCGCCGGCCCGATCTCGTGCGGCCTTTTCCGGAGGGCTGGGCCGTGCGTGGCGCGTACCTTCTCCGCGAGGGGGTCGCGGTCGTGGACCTCGCGCCGCCGCCCCTCGCCGTCCAGAGGGAGCCCGGGACGCCGGCGGTTCCGCGCTGGGCCGCGGGATCCCACGAGGAGGACACGGCCATTCAGTCCCTTGCCGTCACTCTCGCGAAGAACCTGCCCGCCGTCACGCGCGTCGTGTTCCTCGTCGCGGGAGACTCCGCCGAGACGCTCGGAGGACACGTGGACCTCACGCATCCGATCGCGCCCGATCTCCGGCGGGCGAGTGACGAGGCGGCGCTCGAGCCGCCCGCCCCGACGCCACCCGTGCGGCCGATCCCGACGGCGTCCTCGTCGGCGACTGCTCCGCCTGGGGTGCCGCCCGCCCGCCCGACACCCGCGCCCGTCCGGGCGCGCGCGGAGCGCACGTGAGCGATCCGCGGCCGATCGGCCTCTTCGACTCCGGCGTCGGAGGCCTCACGGTGCTCGAGGCGGTGGCGCGGCGCATGCCCGAGGAGGATCTCCTCTATCTCGGCGACACGGCCCGCCTCCCGTATGGCACGAAGTCGAGAGACACCGTGCGGCGATACGCGCAGCGCGCGATCGGATTCCTCCTCGCGCAGAACGTGAAGGCGGTCGTCGTCGCGTGCAACACGGCGTCCGCGCTCGCCCTCGACGTCATCGAGGAGATGTCGCCCGTTCCCGTCATCGGCGTCGTCGCTCCCGGAGCCGAGGCGGCCGTCACCGCCGCGCGCGAGGCGGACGCCGGGGGACCCCGGGCGCCGATCGCGGTCCTCGCGACCGAGGCCACGGTCGTCTCGGACGCTTACGGGCTCGCGATCCGCGCGCTCGATCCCGGGCGGGAGGTGACGCACACGCCGTGTCCCCTCTTCGTGCCGCTCGCCGAGGAGGGCTGGACCGGAAACGACGTGGCGCGCGCGGCGGCGGCGCTCTACCTCGCGGACGTGGCGCGCTCTCACGCGCGCGTCGTCGTTCTCGGGTGCACGCATTACCCGCTTCTTGCAAACACGATCGCGGGGGCACTTTCCCCCGGGACGGTGCTCGTGGACTCGGCCGAGACCGCGGCGCGCGCCGTCGAGGCGGCGCTGCCTTCCGCGTCACGCCGGGGCGTTTCGACTCACGGGACGACGCGGCTTCTCGTGACGGACGCGTCGGACCGTCTCCGCCGTGTCGCGGGTCGGTTCCTCGGCCGTCCCGCCGCGGACCTCACGCTCGTCGACCTGCCCTGATCCCGCGTTTCGGGCCCGTGAGCCAGAATGCCGCCATGACCACGTCCGCCCATCCTCCGCTCCGCGCCGACGGCCGCGGTCCCCTCGACCTCAGGCCCGTCGCGATCGTCTGCGATGCCGTCTCGCACGCAGAGGGCTCGTGCCTCATCACGCAGGGTCGCACGCAGGTCCTCGTGACGGCGACCGTCGAATCGAAGGTCCCCCCCTTTCTCCAGAAGACAGGGCTCGGGTGGGTCACGGCCGAGTACGGGATGCTGCCGCGGGCCACCCACGAGAGAAGTCCGCGCGAGGCCGCTCGCGGCAAGCAGTCGGGGCGCACACTCGAGATCCAGCGCCTCATCGGGCGGGCGCTCCGTGGCGTCGTGGACCGGACCCGCCTCGCGGATCGCACGATCACGCTCGACTGCGACGTCCTGGTCGCCGACGCCGGCACACGCTGCGCCTCGGTGACGGGCGCGTACGTCGCGCTCGCGCTCGCGTGCGCGTCGCTCACGAAGGCACGCGACCCGCGCGCGAATCCGCTGAAGGAAGCCGTCGCCGCGATCTCGCTGGGCGTCGCGGGCGGAAAGATCCTTCTCGACCTCGACTACTCGGAGGATTCGTCGGCGGACGTGGACCTGAACGTCGTCGGCACTTCGAGCGGGCGCTTCGTGGAGATCCAGGGTACGGCCGAGCGCGAGCCGTTCGACGAGGCCCAGCTTGGAGAGCTGCTCGCGGCGTCCCGCAAGGGGCTCGCGGTGCTCTTCGCGGCGCAGCGGGCCGCGCTCCTCGGCCGCATTCCGGACGAATGGCTCGAGAGCCTGCGGCTGTCGGCGCCGGCTCAGTCCGCCACGAAGAAATCGCGCAGCGCTCGCGCCAGCCGGGCGGGATCCTCCAGGAGGGCGTAGTGCCCGATCCCCGGCAGCTCGAGGAGCGTCGCGTCTTTCCTCACGGAGAGGATCGCGCGCAGCTCTTCGGCGGGGGCGAGAGGATCCTCCGCGCCCGTCACGAGGAGGAGCGGCATCGAGGTCCCCTTCAGGCGCTCGGCGAGGGGCCGCGCGGCGAGAAGACCATCGACGAGTCGTTCGACCGAGAGCACGATGTCGCCGGCTGAGCGCCCCGTCCGTGCGGCGACGGACCGCGCGACGAAGCCGTCCCGGCCTGCGCCCTTGACGGCGAAGCCGTAACCGGCGGCATTCCGGAGCGAATTTTCCGGCGCGCTCACGATGAGCGCGCGGCGCGACATCGCCTTCCACTTCAGGCGGTCGGTGAAGCCATAGGGCGCGGACCCGAGCGGCGAGACGAGCGCGAGCGCGCGCACACGCGACGGGGCGAGTGCGGCGACTTCGCCGGCCACGCGGCCGCCGATCGAGTGTCCCGCGAGGAGGAACGGCCCGTCGCCGATCTCCGCGAGGACCCACTTCGCGAGCGGCTCCGGCTCGTAGCCCTTAGCCGGGCGCGGGCCTTTCGCCGAGCCCGGAAGGTCGAGCGCGCGGACGTCGAAGTCCTTCGCGAGGAGTCTCGCGGTTTCCTTCCAGTCCTCGCCCGAGCCGCCGAGGCCGTGCAGGAGGACGAGCGTTTCCTTCGACTTCTTCGCCGCCATCGATCAGAATCCTACCGGACGGGGCGTGGCGCAGTGGTAGCGCACCTGCTTTGGGAGCAGGGGGTCGCCGGTTCGATCCCGGCCGCCCCGACCAACACTGCCCGGCGCGGACCCCTGCTTTCTCTTTGGGACGATTGCGCGCCGAGTCTAGTGGGAAAGCCGTGCCGATGCGCGGAGCGGGACGTCGAACGGCGCGGGAGCGCCCGTGACCTCGCGGATCGCCGGCCCCGTGATGGACACGTCGTCCGAGATGACGCTCGCGGCGCCGAGGCGCGCGAACTGCGCCGCGAGCGCGGGGTCGTTCACCGTCCAGACGTGGACGCCGAGACCCTCGGCCTTCGCGCGGGAGAAGAGCGCGTCGGAGACGAGCGCCACGTTTGGCCCGATGGCCGTGCAGCCCTTCGGAAGATCGGGCCAGAGCCGGCCCTCCGGCCGGTGGGCCGTGCCGTCGAAGTTGAGGCCCGTCTGGATCCGCGGCTCGATCTCGCGGATCCGCCGGAGCGCGTCGACGGAGAATGACAGGACGACCGCCTTTTCGAGCAGCGCGAGCTGGGCGAGAAGGGCCGCGACGCGGAACTCGAGGAGTCCGGGCCTCGGCGCGGGACCCGCCTTGAGCTCGACGAGGTAGCGCCCGTGAGAGCCGTACCTCAGAAACACGTCGCGGAGCGTCGGAACGGATCCGCGGAACTCGCCGCGCACGATCACGGCCTCGCGGAGCTCGGGCATCGTGACGGCCGCGAGAGGAACGCGCCGCGAGCCGAGGACGATGTCGGGGTCGTGGTGGACGACGGCCTCGCCGTCCGACGTGAGTCTCACGTCGAGCTCGAACGCGTCGGCGCCGTCGGCCTCGGCGCGGTCGAAGCTTTCGAACGTGTTCTCGAGCGCCTTCGTCGGGGAGCCGCGGTGGCCGACGACGCGCGTGGGAGAGTCCGCGAAGAAGTTCATCTGACCTTCGATTATCCTCGCTCGTCATGCCACGTCCCGTCCGCGAGAAGCCGGTGGCGATTCTGCGCCCCCGCGGCGCCGTGAAGGCTCTGCCCGCGGGACCGTTTCCGGTGCCGCTCTCGACGATCGACTGGCTCGTCTCGAGGGAGAGTCCGGCGGCGCGCACGGTCGCGCTTCGCGACCTTCTCGGGAGACCCGCGAAGGACCCCGATCTCAAGAAGGCGAAGCAGGGATTCTCCCGTGATCCCGTCGTGCGCGACATGCTCGCCCTCCTGAGGGCGCGCCTCGAGCCGGGGTCGGGGGCCGGAGCCGCGGGACTCGAGCGGCGCTATGACGGGGGCGTCTGGATCGCGCTCTTCCTCACGGAGATGGGCGCCGACGGCACGCTGCCGCTTCTCCACCACGCGGGCGACGTCCTTCTCGCGCGCTGGGAAAAGGTGCTCGTCGCGATCGATCGCCGCGAGGAGGCGGAGCTCGACGCTCCCCTCTTTCGCGCCGCGCTGCGGATCCTCACGCGCGTGGGTTGGGAGCGCGACCCTCGCGTGCTCCAGGGCGCCGACGTCCTCGCCGCCCGGGCTCTCGCGGGGAAGGGCCGCACGGAGAAGGATCTTCTCCTCTTCGCGTCCCTTCCGAAGGACGCAAGGAGCGAACGTGTGACCCGGACGATCTCGTTCCTCTCGGCGCGTCTCCTCGAGGCCGAGCTGCCTGCGGCCCTGGCTGAGGGAGCTCCCGAGGAGCTCGTCATGCCCGGCTTCCCGTGCGGCGATGAAACGGATCTTGCCGAGATGCTCCTCGCGCTCTCCGCGGTCCTCCCGCCCGAGTCGCGGAGCGAGCCGGTCCTCGCGAAGTCCCTCGCCCGCCTCGCCGCGCGCGCAGACCACCGCGCGCGCTGGAAGCTCGAGCGGCCGCGGCCGGACCGCCTGCCCGTCGCCCCGGAACGCGTGGGAGAGCTGTCGCGGTGGGTGACGCTCCGCTCGCTCGCGGTGTTCCAGCACTTCCTGGGGCTCGAGGTTCCCGTCGCTCCGGCAAGGCGGCGGACCTGAGACGTTCCGCTGCGCGCCTGTCGGCTCCTCTCGCGCTCCTCGCGGCGGTCCTCCCCGCATTTCTACTGACGGTCCCGGGCTGCAAGGCGAACCCGTTTGGCACTCCCCCGCGCGCGAAGACGGACGGCTATCGAGCACGAGTCACGCTGCGCGTCGACGGCACCGAGAAGTCGGTCTTCGATCTCGCCGTACGCGGCGATCTGAGGCGGAAGGGGCCGAAGGACGGCCCGGCGCTCGTCCTCGACCTCGCCGCCCGGCGCGCGTTCCGGCTGGATCCGGCCACGAAAGCGGTGAAGGACGTCCCGTTCGCGGAAGCAGCGGGCGAGCTTCCCTCGGGGGTTCCGTTCGCGCCGGGGTTCGACGAGAAGGCGGAGGCCGCGCGGCGGAAAGTCAGTGTTTATCACCGTGAAGGAGACGAAGTCTTCGCGGGTCATGTCTGCGCGCTCTGGCGCTTCGACGACGATCCGGCAATCGCTGGATCGCCGACGACGACCTACTGGGTGGCGGCGGACCTCGACGGACTCGTCGTCCGCTTCGACCGCGAGACGACGGACCCGAGCGGAAAAGAGCAGCGGTCGACCGTGGGTCTCACGAACGTCCACGCCGGCGCGGACCCGTCTCTCTTCGAAGCCCCTGCGGGATGGTCGCGCTCCGGGGGGTCGTGAATGGGCTTTTTCCGGCCTCGATCTTGCTGATATCCTGCCCGGCCGTGCGGAGGCGTCTCGCCGCAGGGACTTTTTTTCAAGGAGTGCGCGTGAAACTCACTTCAAGCCGTCTCGCGAAGACCCTCGTCGTGGGGCTGACTCTCGCCCTGCTCCAGCCGGCCCTCGCGCAGACTCCGACCCCGAAGGATCCGAAGTCTCCCGTCCCCGGCGTTCCCGACGGCCGCGGTCCTTCGGGCCCGGTGACGCTCAAGATCGTGTCCCCGAAGCCGGACGAGGTGATCGCGATTCCGCCGGCCGCGGCTGGCCAGCCTGCGGCGACGGGCGCGCCCGTCGAGGTCCGCGTCGAGCTCACGGGCTACGAGACGTTCCAGGACCCCGCGACGAAGCAGGGCCAGTACGTCGCCCTCATGCTCGACAATTTCCCGACGGTCTTCGCCTATTACGACGTCGCGAAGCCCTGGATGTTCAAGAAGATCCCGAAGGGAACGCACACCCTGCGCGCGTTTCCCATGCGCCCGTGGGGAGAGTCCATCAAGGACGATCGCGCCTTCGCCACACTGACGTTCTCCGTAGGCGAGAAGGACGGCAAGAACGTGAACGAGCCCGGTGCGCCGCTTCTGACCGTCGTGTCTCCCCGCGGAAAGGTGAAGGCCAACACGGGGCGCGTCCTGCTCGATTTTCTCGTGACGGGTTGCACGATCGCCGATAAGGTCGTTTCGCAGGAGAGCTGCCGCGTCCGCTACAAGATCGACGCGGACAAGGAAGTCACGCTGTCGAAGGTAGAGGCCGTCTGGCTCGAGGGCGTCCCGGCCGGCAAGCACGCCTGGGTCGTCGGGATCACGAAGGACGACAAGATCGTGCCCGGAGCGTTCACGCTCGTCCCGGGTTCCTTCGAGCTCGAGAGTCTCGTGAATCCCGCCGCCCCTGCCGCGGCGCCGCCCGCGAAGGCCACGGGCCAGTAAACTTCTCGGCATGCCCCTGGTTTACGGCGGCGCCGGAATGCGTCCCTGCGCCGTCGATCCGCCGCTGATTCTCGCGCCGATGGCGGGGATCACGGACATGACGTACCGGCTGCTCCTGCGGCGAATCGGGGGGGTCGGCCTCGTGACGATGGAGTTCATCTCGTCCGAGGGACTCACGCGCGGAAACCGCAAGACCGAGCGGCTGCTGCGCTTCGATCCCGCCGAGCGTCCGCTCTCCGTCCAGATTTACGGAGCGGACGCCGATCGGATGGAGATCGCCGCGGAGCGCGTCGAGGAGATGGGCGTCGAAGTCTGCGACATCAACATGGGCTGTCCCGCGAACAAGATCCTGAAGGGCTGTGCGGGCGCCGGACTGATGCGCGACCTCGGCAAGGCCCGGGCGATCATCGCGGCCTGCAGGAAGGCGTTGAGGACGACGCCCCTTACGGTGAAGTTCCGGCTCGGCATCAACGAGGAAACCGTGAACTATCTCGAGCTCGGACGGATTTGCGCGGGCGAGGGCGTCGCCGCGGTCGCGCTTCACGCGCGCACCGCGAAACAGATGTACACGGGGCACGCCGACTGGAGCCGTATCGCGCGGCTCAAGGAGGCCGTCACGATCCCCGTCGTCGGGAACGGGGACGTCGCCACGCCGGAAGACGTCGCCCGGATGTTCCGCGAGACCGGCTGCGACGCCGTGATGTGCGGCCGCGCCACGATGAAGAACCCGTGGATCTTCAAGCAGGCCGCCGAGCTCCTCGCCGGCCGTCCGTACCGGGAGGCGACGCTCACCGAGCGCCGCGACGTGATCCTCGACCACTTCCGCCTCATCCAGCGGGACGACGCGGACGCGCCGCGCGCGATGATGTCGAAGCTGCGCACGTTCACGGGCTGGTACACGCACGGCCTGCCGAACGGCGCCGAGCTGCGGCGCCGGATCGCGAGCCTCGAGAGCCCGCAGGCGTTTCTCGAGGCGGTCGAGCACTTCTTCGAGACGCACGTCGGCCTCGCCGCCGCGTGACCTTCCGGACGCCTAGTACGTCGCGGGCTTCTGGTCTTTCGCGAGCGGACTGACGTAGGCCTTCCCGCCCGTCGACGTTTCGAATTCGGCCTTCGCGGCCGCGATCGTCGCGGGCTCTCTCAGGAGGTCCGTCAACGAGGAGGCAAGGACCTTCGCGGCGACGAGCATCCCCTTCACGCCCATCGGGCTCGCGGCGCACGACGCGACGTCCCAGTGATGCCACGGCGCGCCCGTCGGTCCCGTTTGCACCCCGAGCTCGGCGAGCGGAACGGCTGCGCTCACCTCCCCGACGTCCGACGAGGCGCCGCTGCCGCGGCCCGGCGCCCACGGCAGAATCGCGTCGGCAAGGCCTGCCTCGGCGATTCCGACCTCCTTCTGGATCGCCTTCGCGAGCGCCACGTCCGCCGCCGCCCACTTCGGCGCGCCGACGCGCTCGAGGTTCCGCTGGACGACCTTCGACAGCGCCTCGTTGTAGAACGGGTTTCGCGTGGACGCGAGGAGCGTGACCTTCGCCGTCGTCTCCGTCGCGAGGGCCGCGCCTTCCGCGGCCTTTCTCAGGCGGCCCATCATCTCGTTCACCCGCTCGCCGTTCTCGTCCCTCACGAACCACTGGACCCGGGCGTAGTCCGGGATGATGTTCGCGGCGAGGCCGCCGTTCTTCACGACGCGATGGAGACGGGCCGTCGGCAGGACGTGCTCGCGCATGAGCGACATCGCGTGCTCGAAGACCTCGACGGCGTCCAGCGAGCTGCGGCCGAGCCAGGGGTTCGCGGCGGCGTGCGCCGTCTTGCCGAAGAACTCGACGTCGACGGCGGTGATGGCGAGGCGGCGTCCCGAGTAGACGTAGTTCGCCTGCTCGGGGTGCCACGACAGAACCGCGTCCGTGCCCGCGAAAACGCCGTCCCTCAGCATGAACGGCTTTCCGAGGATCTGCTCCTCGGCCGGCGTACCGAACACGCGGATAGTGCCCGGCAGCTTTCCCGCGATCCGCGCGCGATTCGCCGCCACGGCCGCCGCGATGGCGGCGGTCCCGAGGAGGTTGTGGCCGCAGCCGTGCCCCGGCGCACCCGCGAGAACCGGATCCTTCCTCGCCTCGCCGGCCTTCTGGGAAAGGCCCGGGAGGGCGTCGTACTCGGCGATGATCGCGACGACCGGAGCGCCCGTGCCCGCGCTCGCGACGAAGGCGGTCGGCATTCCGGCGGCGCCCCGCGTCACGGCGAAGCCATCCTTCTCGAGAATCTCCTCCAGGAGCGCGGCCGACTTCGTCTCCTTGAGGGCGGTCTCCGCGAAGTCCCAGATCTTCCTCGAGACGTCCTCCCACCGCCCGGCGCTCGCGTCGACGAGAGCGTCCATTTCGGCGGAGAGGGGCGGCGCGGCCGTGGCCGAAGGCGCCGTTCCGAGGCAGATGGACAGTGCCGCCAGGGCAGCGGCGGGACAGCGGAAAGAAACTTGCATCGGCGCCTCCGAACGGGGGAAGTGTCGCTTGAGAAAGACAGCATACGATGGCGGAATGAGAAAGAGACTGGCTCTGGGTCTCGTCCTGGCCGTATCGGCGGCCGCGCTTGCCCAGCCGGCGCCCTCCCATGACGCGCAGAAGAGCCGGATCGACGCGCCCGGCGTCTCGATCCCGATCGACGTCCGGGAGCAGTACCTCGGCCGGACGGGCGACAAGACGGCCGTCAAGTTCGTCCTTTCGATGAGCCGGGGCGACATCCGGGGCGCCGGCAACGCGCAGCCTCGGGTCTACTCGTTTTTCCTTTCTGGAGACGTCACGACGGACAAGGGAGCCGCCGTCGAGACGTTCCGCGTGCCCGTCGACATCGACCTCTCGAGCTCGGACGTCACGAACGCCGGCAAACCGCTCGCCATCACGTTCCTGAGGGCCCTGCCGCCGGGCACGTTCAACCTCCAGTTTCGGCTCGAGGGCGTCGCGGGCCGCGTCCTCGGCACCCGCGCGATCACCGTCACCGTGCCCGCGATGTCGGCCGAGTTTCACGCCGAGGACGCGGGTGGCGACGCCGCCGGAATGCCGAGCGCCGCGGCCGTCGTTCTCGAGGCGGAGAACCGGCCGCTGGCGGGCCCGAACGCGACGGGTTTCCTCAAGATTCTCGCGCCCAACCAGGAGGTGCCCGTCGGGCTCCTGAGGATCGAGTGCGAGGTCAAGGAGCCCGTGCGGCGCGTCGAGTTCTACCTCGAGGACAAGAAGATCCTCGTCAGGAACCGCGGGCCGTACACCGTCGAGCTCGACCTCGGGAAGATCCCGAAGAAGCAGACGCTCAAGGTCCTCGGCTTCGACGCGCAGGGAAACTTCGTGGATGCCGACGCTTGGGCCATCAACGAGAAGGACGCCAGGCTCGCCGTCCGCATCCTGGAGCTGCCGAAGCAGAAGTCCGCGGACGACATGGTCGAGCTGAAGGTCGCCCTCCAGTCCATCGCGGGCGGCGAGGCGAAAAAGCTTCAGCTGTGGCTGGACGACACGATGCTCAAGGAGTGGACCGAGCCGCCCTTCACGGTGGCCGTCCCCGTGGCGCAGATTCAGAAGGCGACGCTCATGCGCGCGACGGCAACGGACGCGGACGGCAAGGAATTCACGGACCTCAAGCTCCTCAAGGGCGAGTCTCGTTTCATGTCCAAGGTCGAGGTGAACCTCGTCGAGCTGCCGGTCTCGGTCTACGACTCCGACGGGCATCTGGTGAAAGGCCTCCCTCGCGACGAATTCACGGTGTTCGAGGACACCGTCAAGCAGGACGTCTCGAGCTTCGAATTCGCCGAGTCGCTCCCGCTCTCCCTCGGGATCGTGATCGACGGCTCCGGCTCGATGAAGGACGCGATGCCGCTCGTCCACCAGGCGGCCTCGGAATTCGCGCAGAAGCTCGTCTCGAAGGAGAAGGACCAGGGCTTCGTGATCGAGTTCCGCGAACGGCCGACGCTCCTGGCGTCCCTTTCGCACAAGTCTGTCGATCTCGAGCGCGCGATCGCCGAGACGCGCGCGTCGGGCGGCACCGCGCTCTACGACGCCGTCGTCATGGCGCTTTATCAGTTCCGCGCTCTGCCAGGGCGGAAGGCGATCGTCGTCCTGTCGGACGGCGACGACAACCGCTCGTGGACCGACTACGCGACGCTCCGGCGGTACGCGCGCGCGGCCGGCGTTCCGGTCTATTTCATCGGCCTGAACCTCTCGCTCCTCGACATGGGAATCAAGTCGCGAATGAACGAGCTTGCCGCGGACACGGGGGCCGAGGCGTTCTTCATCGGGAAGGCATCCGCTCTCGGCGAGGTCTACCGGAAGATCGAGACCGAGCTGCGCTCCCAGTACTTCCTGCGGTACCTCACGAATTCCGCCAAGGGCGAGAACCAGTTCCGCGCGATCGAAGTGAAGCTCGCGAATCCGAAGCTGCGGGCGAAGACGATCCGAGGCTACTTCCCCTGACGCGCCGGTAGGTTAGGATTCGGCGCATGACGACGCCGCGCAGCTGGGCTCTCGTTCTCGGTGCCTCCTCCGGATTCGGCGAGGCGACCTCGCTCGCGCTCGCGCGGGACGGCCGCAACGTGTTCGGCGTGCACCTCGACCGCCGCGCGACGCAGCCGAACGTCGACCGGATCACGAAGGCCATCGAGGCGTCGGGAGCCCGCTCCGTTTTCTTCAACATGAATGCCGCGGACGACGAGAAGAGGGCAGAGGCTCTCGCGACGATGGCGGCGACCCTCGACGCCGAGGGGCGGCGGGCGGGAATCGAGGTCGTCCTCCACTCTCTCGCGTTCGGCACGCTGAAGCCGTTCCTCGCGGACGCACCCGCGGACCGCATCGCGCGCGCCCAGATGGACATGACGCTCGACGTCATGGCGCATTCGCTCGTCTACTGGATGCAGGATCTCGTCGCCGGCGGATTCGTGCCGGAGGGCGCGCATGTCTTCGCGATGACGTCCGCGGGGGGACATCGGATCTGGAAGTCGTACGGCGCGGTCTCCGCCGCGAAGGCCGCTCTCGAGAGCCACTGCCGGCAGCTCGCCGTCGAGCTCGTCACGAAGAAGATCGCCGTGAACGCGATCCGGGCGGGCGTCACGGACACACCAGCCCTGAGGAAGATCCCCGGCAACGAACAGATGATCGAGCGGTGCCTCGCGATCCACCCCGCCGGCCGTCTCACGACGCCCGACGACGTCGCCCGCGTCATCGTTTCGCTTTCGCGCCCGGAGACTGTCTGGCTCTCGGGCAACGTCCTCGGGGCCGACGGCACCGAAGACATCATCGGTTGAGGGCGCGATGAGCACGATGCGGCCGATGAAGACGAGCACGAAGGCTTCGCGACTCCCGGCCGCCCTGGTCCTCGCCGCGATCGCCGCGGTCCTGCCGGGCGCTTCGTGCGAGGTCGTGGCGCCGTCCGTCAAGCCGGCCTCGGACGTCCCCTCCGCCGGAAAGTTCCCGCACGGGATCTTCGGGCGGCTCCTCGAGAAGGTCGTCACGGACGGCCTCGTGGACTACGCGGGCGTCTCCGTGGACGAGCCCCTCCTCGAGGAGTACCTCGCGGAGGTCGCGCGTGTCTCGCCGGACTCGCACCCCCATCTCTTTCCGACCGAGCCGGACCGCCTCGCATACTGGATCAATGCGCACAACGCCTGTGCGCTGCGCGGCGTCCTGAAGTTCAACCGGCCCGCGAACCTCAGGGATCTCGCGCACAAGTTCGACTCGGAGACGACTTACGTCGTGGGGGGCCGGAACCTCTCCCTGAACGCGATGACGGCGATCGCGGCGCGGCGTTTCACGGACGCGCGCATCCACTTCGCGCTCGTGAAGGCGCGAAGGGGCGGACCGCCCCTCCGGAAGGAACCCTGGGAGCCCGCCGATCTCGACGCGCGACTCGACGAGGCCGCGCGGGCATTCCTGGCCGACCCGAGGAACGTGGACTGGAGGGCGCCCTCGACGAAGGTCGGCCTGTCGCGAATCCTCGTCGACTTTCGCGCCGAGTTCGAGCGCGAGGTCCCTTCGACCGTCTCCGGCGACTTCCGCCTCGTGAACTCGCTGAACCGCTTCCGCGCGCAGCGCGAGAAGATCAACGCGACCGAAGTGTTTGCGATCCCCCTGGACGAGCGGCTCAACGACACGGCGAACCGGTAGTTCCATGGGCGTTCCGCGCCGGGCACTGATCTTCCTCGCGGCTTTCGGGGTCGCCCCCGTCTTGGCGTTGGTCGTCTCCTGCGGGCCCGCGGCGCGCGAGGGCCCGGAAGCGGCGGCATCGCCGCCTGCGGGCCCGCCCGCCGCCGCGCTCCGGGATCTTCCGCTCGCGGTCGGCCTCGTTCTCGCCCTCGATCCGAACCTGCCCGGCGTCGAGGGCGGGGACGTCCCGGAGTCCACGCGGCGCGAGATCGAAGTCCTCGAGATCGGAAAGGCGGGGCTGCGGCTGAGGTGGTCGGGCCGCGTACGAATCGAGAAGCGCGAGTCGGCGCGGCGGCGTGAAGACTGGGTGCGTCTTCAGGCGAACGCGCCGCGGGGAGCGAGGCCGGTGTCGCCGCCGCCCGGGGCGTACGAATCGAAGGAAGTGGGGGGAACCCTCTTCTTCCCGGATTTCGCGACGGCCACGGAGTTGCTCCTCCCCGCCCTGTGGCCCGAGGGCACGGCGACGATCGCCGGTTCCTCGGCGCTCTGGATCTCGCCGAACGCCTTCGCCGAGCTCAAAGGGGCGGGGCACGCGACCGTGCCGTTCTCCCTCTCGTCGCGCGCGCTGAGAGACCCTGCCGCGTCGCTTTTGAAGCGGGCGCTCCGGCTCTCCGGAGAGGCGGCCACCGCGCCGCCGAATCTCTGGACGCGGGACGTGGAAGCGGATTTTTCCCTTCTCGTGGACGGAGACGAAGCGCGCGTGAGGACGCTCTCCGCACGCAACTGGTTCGGAGTCTGTACCGTACTCGCGGCGGGCGGCCCGCCGCTCGTCCTGTCCGTGCTGCCGTCTCCGGCGCCGTCTCCGGGTCTCGACCTCTTCGCGCCCGCGGGCGTTCTCCGGACGCTTCTCGGGTACCGGGTCGCGGAGGTCCTCCACTCGCCGCGGGGGACGCCGTGACGGGAGCGGCGACCGCACGCGCGGTGGACCAGGGACTCGCCGTCGTCACGGGTGCGTCTTCGGGGATCGGCGAGGCGATCGCCCGCCGGCTCGCGGAAGCGGGCCGCGATCTCTTCCTCGTGGCGCGCCGGGGCGACGTACTCGCTCGCCTCGCCGAGTCCCTCGCGAAGGAAAATGGCATCCAGGCCTCGTTCCTCGCCGCGGATCTCGGAACGGGGGAGGGGCGCGAGGCGCTCTTCGCCGCGACGGAGGGCGCCGGGAAGCCGGTGTCGACGCTCGTGAACGACGCTGGTTTCGGACTCAACGGTCCCGAGGTCGACCTTCCGCTCTCGCGCGTCCTCGCGATGCTCCAGCTCAACGTCGTGGGAACCGCGGAGCTCACGCACCGCTTCCTCGTGGCCATGCGCGCTCGAGGAGCAGGGGAAATCCTGAATGTCGCGTCGACCGCGGCGTTCCTGCCCGTGCCCTACTTCGCCGCGTACGCGGCCAGCAAGGCCTTCGTGCTGTCGCTCTCGCACGCGCTCCACGAGGAGGCGAAGGCGTACGGCGTCACCGTCACCTGCCTCTGCCCGGGCTATACGAGAACGAGCTTTCACGGTGTCGCGGGCATGCGCGGCGCCGAGGCGACGCCCTTCCCGGAGATGACGCCCGAGGCCGTTGCGAAGATCGGCCTCGACGCGCTCGAGAAGAAGAAGGCGTTCGTCGTGACGCATTTCCTCGACCGTGCATGGATCGCGTCGGGACGGCTCGTCCCGCGCTCCGTTCCCGTGAAGCTCGGCGCCGCGGTGTTCTCGCGGACGCGGCTGCCGGAGTAGGAACGCATGCTGTTCGACCTGCAGCCCGTTCTCGAAGGAGTGCTCCTGCGGCTTCGTCCCCTTCGGCCCGACGACTTTCCCGGGCTCTATGCCGTCGCGAAGGATCCGCTCATCTGGGAGCAGCACCCGAACAGCGATCGCCACGAGGAAGCGGTCTTCCGCGAGTTCTTCCGCGAGGCGCTCGCCTCCGGGGGAGCGCTCGTCGCACTCGACGTGCGGGACGGAAGGATCATCGGATCGTCGCGGTTCAACGGCTACGCGCCCGACCGAAGTGAGATCGAGATCGGTTGGACGTTCCTCGCGCGGTCCCACTGGGGGGGCGTCTACAACGGGGAGATGAAGAGGCTGATGCTCGCGCACGCGTTCCGATTCGTCTCGGGCGTTCTGTTCGTCGTGGGCGAAAAGAACATCCGCTCGGTGAAGGCCGTGGAGAAGATCGGCGGCGTCCTCGTGGGGGCCGCACCGGGCGAGGCGGGCCGCGTCGTCTACCGGATCGCGGCTCCGTGACCGCGTGAAACGTATGCGCGGCGCGGGCGTTCGTGCCGGAGCTCAGTGTTTCGGCGCCGCGTCACCCCAGAGGTCCTTCAGGCGCGCGTCGCGGCCGCAGCCCGAACGATAGAAGCTGTACCGGATCGGGTTCTTCTTGTAATAGCTCTGATGGTAGTCCTCGGCCTTCCAGAACGTGCCGGCCTTCACGATCTCCGTCACGATGGGCTTCTTCAGGACGCCGGAAGCCGCGATTGCCTTCTTCGACGCCTCGGCCGCGGTCCTCTGTGCGTCGTTCTCGAAGAAGATCGCGGTGCGGTACTGCAGGCCGTTGTCGCAGAACTGCCCGTAGGGATTCGTGGGATCGACGTTGTGCCAGAACACGTCGAGGAGCTTCTCGTAGCTCACCTTCCTCGGGTCGAAGACGATCTCGATCGACTCGAGGTGCCCGGTGCCGCCCGCTCCGACCTCGTGGTAGGTGGGATTCTGCTTCTCCCCGCCCGTGTACCCGACCGTCGTCGAGACGACGCCCGGAAGGCTGTCGTACGGCCCCTGCATGCACCAGAAGCACCCTCCCGCGAACGCGGCCTTCTCGAGGCCGGCGGGCGCGGGCTTCGTGGCGACAATCGCCTCCTCCGCCCGCGCGAGCACGGCGAGAAGAATGAGAGCGAAGAGTGGGACGAGGAAACGAATGCTGCGGCGCATGGGCGGGCCTCCGGTACCTGTTTCTACGGGCCTTGGCCCGCACGTGGATGATGTCGCGGCCTTGCTTTGTTCCTCAGGCCGAATAGGGCCGCCCGAATAGCCGGCTGAGCGCGTCGGCCACGGACCGGAAGGCGAGCTCGAGGCCCGCGGCTTCTTCCGCGGTGAACCAGCCGAACTCGAGCGTTTCGTCGCCGGCGTGCGGCTCGCGGCTCCCGACGGCGAGCGTCCCCCGGTAGATGACGATGACGACGGGCCGGCCGGGGTAGGAGAAAGCGCCAAGTAGCTCCCCGAGATCGGCCGTGACGCCGCACTCCTCGAGCGTCTCGCGCAGCGCAGCTTCCTCGAGCGTCTCCCCGCGGTCCACGTGCCCGCCGGGGAACGTCCAGCGACCGTATCCGGGCTCGATCCCCCGCTTCACGAGGAGCACGCGGTCGTCTTTCACGACGAGAATGCCGGCGGCGATCTTCGGATCGATCCAGTGCACGGCACCGCATTCCACGCAGACCGGAACCTTCTTCGAGGAGAGGCCGACGGCCTGCTCCTCGAGGCGCGCCGCGCACCGCGTGCAGAAAATCGGCGTCTCGTACACGGCGTCAGGCTACCGCGATTACGTCTCAACGGCCTTCACGGAGTCGTTTTCAGTCCCGAGAGGCCCCAATTCAGGCCCGTTTCCGCGCGCCTTGACGCGGGGGGAAGAGGTGAAGAGAATTCGCCGTCCTTGTCCGGGCACCCAGCCCGTGTTCTCCCGGTGGAGGCCCCTCCGATGACCGTCCGAAAGTGGACCGACGACGACGCCCGGTGGCTGAAGGCGAACCTTGGCCGTATGGACATGCAAACGCTCTCGAAGGAGCTCGGGCTTCCGCTCGAGGAGCTCGAGAAGAAGATCCGGCATCTGAAGCTCGGCCCCGAGCCCGATAAGTCGCGCAAGGCGCCGGCCTCGCTGAAGGAGGCCGCACGGGAAGCGTCGGCCGCGCGCAAGGACTACGAGAAGGCGATCGAGCTCTTCCACAAGCGGCACTTCGACGAAGCCGCACGCCGCTTCGAGGATCTCATCGAAAAGCATCCGGACGAGAAGGAATTCCTGGATCGGGCCCGGATGTACCTCGGGGCGTGTCGCAACGGGAAGAAGGCGAAGGGCGTCGCCTCCGCCGAGCCGGAAGAGCTGTACCACGCCGCTGTATTCGAGAAGAACCGGGGTAACGTGGAGAAGGCGCTCGACCTCCTGCGCAAGAATGCGGGCCGGAGGGACGGCGACGGGCGTGTCCATTACCTCACGGCCTGCTGTCTCGCGCTCCAGGGCGAGGTCGACCAGGCGCTCCAGAGCCTGAAGAAAGCGATCGCCGCCGACGACCAGAACCGCATCCAGGCCCGACTCGAAGCAGATCTCGCAGCCCTCCGGGGAACGCAGGGATTCACGGAGCTCGTCGCGGGAGGAGCGTGACCGTCGTCGTCCTCCTCGCCGCGGGCCGCGGCGTGAGGATGAGATCAGCGCGGCCGAAGGTGCTGCACGAAGCGGCGGGACGACCGCTCCTCGATCGCGCTCTCGACACGGCGCGTGCCGTCGCGGCGGGGCCGGAAGACATCGTCGTCGTCATCTCGAAGGAGGGCGGGGCGATCGAAGACCATCTCAAGTCGCATCACCGCGGCGTCCGCGTCGCCGTGCAGGATCCTCCGAGGGGCACCGGCGACGCGGTCCGCGCGGCCGCGAAGAGCTTCGGAAAAGCGACGACGGTCGTCGTCCTCTCGGGCGACGTCCCGCTCGTCGATGCCGCGGCGGTGAGGAGCCTCGTCGAAGCGCTCCGGAAGGACCGGAAAGCGGCCGTCGCGGTGCTCACGGCCCGACTCGAGAACCCCACGGGCTACGGGCGCGTCGTGAGGGACAAGAAGAAGTCTTTTGTCCGGATGAGAGAAGAGAGGGATTCTTCGATTGGAGAGAGAGAAATCCGCGAGATCAACACCGGTACCTATGCGTTCGACCGTGTGTTTCTCGAGAAGGCGCTTCCCCTCTTGACCTCGGAGAATTCACAGTCCGAGTTCTATCTGACCGACGTCCTTTCACTCGCGCGGAAAGCGAAGCGGCACGTGGTCCTTCTTGCCGGCGATCCGAACGCCGCCTTCGGCGTGAACTCGCGGGCGGACCTCGCACGCGTCGATGCTCTCCTGAGACGGCGGAGCGCGGAGGCCGCGATGGCCGCGGGCGCCACGCTCGTCCGGCCCGAGACGATCACGCTCGACGACTCGGTCGTCCTCGAGCCCGACACGCTCGTGGAGCCGTTCGTGACGCTTCTCGGGAAGACGCGTGTCGGGAGCGGGACGGTGGTCGGGCAGGGGACCGTCGCGAGGGACGCCGTGTTCGGAAGGAACGTCACCGTCAAGCCGTACTGCGTCATCGAGTCTGCCGCGGTCGGGGACGGCTCGGTCGTCGGCCCGTTCGCGCGGCTGCGCGAGGGGACGGATCTCGCGGCCGGCGTCCACGTCGGGAACTTCGTCGAGACGAAGAAGGCGAAGCTCCACGAGGGCGTCAAGGCGAACCATCTGACGTACCTCGGGGACACGGAGATCGGGGAGCGGACGAACGTGGGCGCCGGCGTCATCACGTGCAACTACGACGGCTTCGAGAAGCACCGCACGACGATCGGCCGCGACGTCTTCGTCGGCTCGGACACGCAGCTCGTCGCGCCCGTCACGATTGGCGACGGCGCGGTGATCGCCGCCGGCACGACGGTGACCGAGGACGTCCCCGGAAATGCTCTCGCGCTCGCCCGCGCGCCGCAGACGAACCTCGCAGAGGGCGGCGCGAAGTACCGCGAGCGCCGGAGCGCCCGAAAGAAACGAAAGGCCTGACATGTGCGGAATCGTCGGGTACGTCGGCCCCCGCGAGGCGACGCCGGTCCTCCTCGACGGCCTGAAGCGTCTCGAATACCGGGGCTACGACTCCGCGGGGATCGCGGTCGTCGGCGACGACGCGGTCGTGCGCGTCGCGCGCAGCGAGGGCAAGCTCGGCAACCTGACCGAGAAGATCGCGAGGAACCCGCCTCCCGGACGGTTCGGGGTCGGACACACGCGCTGGGCCACGCACGGCCGGCCGTCGGAAGAGAACGCGCACCCCCACCGCGACGCGTCCGGGCGAATCGTGGTCATCCACAACGGAATCATCGAGAACTTCCTCCCCGCGAAGAGGGGCCTCCAGGCGCAGGGCGTCCAGTTCCTCTCCGAGACGGACACCGAGGTCGTCGCCCAGGCGCTCGGCGCGGCGCAGAAGGCCGAGCCGGGCACGCCGTTCGCCGAGATCGTGCGGCGCACCGTGTCGTCGTTCGAGGGCATGTTCGCGCTCGTCCTCTTCTCGGCCGACGAGCCCGGCGTCCTCTACGCGCTGAAGTGGGGGCCGCCGCTCGTGCTGGGCCTCGGGGACGGAGAGAGCTTCGTGGCGTCGGACGCGATGGCGCTCCTCGCGTACTCGCGCGACCTCATCTTCCTCGAGGACGGCGATCTCGCGCGCGTGACCGCCGCGGGCGTGACGGTGACGGGATTCGACGGAACGCCCCGCGAGCGCCCGTCCCGGAGGGTCCCGTGGGACGCCGTCTCGGCCGAGAAGGGCGGCTATCCGCACTTCATGGCGAAGGAGATCGCGGAGCAGCCGACCGTCGTCGTCGAGACGATCGGAAGCAAGCTCTCCCTCGAGACCGGCCTCTTCAACGAGGAGGAAATGGGGGTTCCGAACGATCTGATCCGCGGGATCGAGCGCATCCAGATCGTGGCCTGCGGCACGAGCTGGCACGCGGGCCTCGTCGGGAAGTTCCTCATCGAGGACGTCGCGCGGCTCCGGGTGGGAGTCGACTACGCATCGGAATTCCGGTACCGGTCTCCCCTCGTGGACGCGAAGACGCTCGTTCTCGGCATCTCGCAGTCCGGAGAGACGGCCGACACCGTGGCGGCGTTGAAGGAAGCGCGGCGCCTCGGGGCGCGCACGACCGGAATCGTGAACGTGCCGAACTCCGCGATCGCCCGCATGGTGGACGGCGTCCTCGCGACGCACGCGGGCCCTGAGATCGGCGTCGCGTCGACGAAGGCGTTCACGACGCAGCTCGTCGCGCTCGCGCTCTTCGCGCACTACGTGAAGGCGGCGCGTTCCGGGCGGGACGAGCCGGTCGATGCGGAGTTCCTCGCGGGCCTCGCGCGGCTCCCGTCGGCTCTCCGCGAGGCCCTCGCGCTCGAGCCCGAGATCGAAAAGCTGGCCCGGCGCCTCGAGAAAGCGAAGGACATGCTCTTTCTCGGGCGCGGCGCGCACTACCCGATCGCGCTCGAGGGCGCGCTCAAGCTCAAGGAGATTTCCTACCTCCACGCGGAGGGCTACCCGGGCGGCGAGATGAAGCACGGCCCGATCGCGCTCCTCGACGCGGAGATGCCCGTGATCGGGATCGCGCCCGACGACGCGCTCTACGAGAAGATCGCGTCGAACCTGAGGGAAGCCAAGGCGCGCGACGCGGTCGTCATCGCGCTCGTGAACGCAGGAGACGCGGACGTCTCGACGTTCGCGGACGCCGTCCTGACGATCCCGAAGATCCATTCCGCGCTCCAGCCGATCGTGTCCGTCGTCCCGCTGCAGCTTCTCGCGTACCACGTGGCGCGCCGGCGGGGCTGCGACATCGACCAGCCCCGCAATCTCGCGAAATCGGTCACGGTCGAATGAGTCCCCGGGAACGCCGTCACGCCCAGCCCTTCGAGCGCGCGACAGCCTTCTCCCACGTCGTTCGGAGGGCCGCGGCCCTGTCCCGCGACATTGAGGGCTCGAAGCGGCGGGCGATTCTCCAGTTCGCGCGAATTTGCCCGGAGTCCTCCCAGAATCCGACGGCGAGGCCGGCAAGATAAGCGGCGCCCAGAGCCGTCGTCTCCAGGACCTCCGGCCTGACGACCGGAACGCCGAGAAGGTCCGCCTGAAACTGCATGAGAAGCCCGTTTGCCGTGGCGCCGCCGTCGACGCGTAGTTCCTCGAGAGTGAGGCCCGCGTCTCCCTCCATCGCGGTGAGCACATCCGCGCTCTGGAACGCGATGGACTCGAGGGCGGCGCGCGCGAGATGCCCGCCCGTCGAGCCGCGCGTGAGGCCGAGGATCGCACCGCGGGCGTAGGCGTCCCAGTGCGGCGCGCCGAGGCCCGCGAAGGCGGGCACCATGAAGACGCCGCCGTTGTCGCTTTCGGTGGCCGCAAGCGCCTCGACGTCGGCCGCGCTCCGAATGAGCTTCAGCCCGTCCCTCAGCCACTGGACGGCGGCTCCTCCGATGAAGACGCTGCCCTCGAGCGCGTAGGAGCGCCTGCCGGAAATCTCCCAGGCAACGGTCGTGAGGAGGCGGTTCTTCGAGGGCACCGCCTCTCCTCCCGTATTGAGCAAAAGGAAACAGCCGGTGCCGTATGTGTTCTTCGCGAGGCCCGGGCCGTGACAGGCCTGCCCGAAAAGGGCCGCCTGCTGGTCGCCCGCGATCCCGGCGATGGGCACGGACACCCCGCCGAGCGCCGTCGACGCGACGACCTCCGACGAGGAGACGACGCGGGGGAGAACCTCCCTCGGGATGTCGAAGAGTGCGAGGAGATACTCGTCCCACGTTCCCCGGTGGATGTCGTAGAGCAGCGTCCGGCTCGCGTTCGAGGCGTCGGTCACGTGAGCGGCACCGTCCGTGAGCTTCCAGAGGAGCCACGTATCGATCGTCCCGAAGGCGAGCTCCCCGAGCGCCGCGCGCGGCCGCGCGCCCGGTACATGGTCGAGGAGCCACTTCAGCTTCGTGGCGGAGAAGTACGAGTCGAGGACGAGACCGGTCTTCGCCGTGATCAAGGACTCGTGGCCCGCGGCCCGCAAGGCGTCGCAGGTCCCCGCGGTTCGGCGGTCCTGCCAGACGATCGCGTTCGCGAGCGGGCGCCCGGTCGCACGCTCCCAGAGGAGCGTCGTCTCGCGCTGGTTCGTGACGCCGATCGCCGCGACGTCGCGCCCCGTGAGGCCCGCTTTCGCGAGCGCCTCGTGCATCACGGCCGACTGCGTCGCCCAGATCTCCGTCGGATCGTGCTCGACCCAGCCGGGCTCGGGGAAGATCTGGCGGAACTCCTGCTGCGCCATCGCGCGCAGGGAGCCGGCATGGTCGAAGACGAGCGCGCGGGAGCTGGTCGTGCCCTGGTCGAGAGCGAGGACGAATGGCATGGCAACGACGGATCATGCCGCAGCCTCGCCGAGGCCCTCTGCGCTACCATCGGGCCCCCTTGGTCGCCCGCCCGGAAGATCTTCTCGAAGGCCTCAACCCCGAACAGGCCGCCGCCGTGTCGCACGGCGAGGGGCCGCTTCTCGTCCTCGCGGGCGCGGGTTCCGGGAAGACGCGCGTCCTCACCCGCCGCCTTGCGTGGGTCGTGGCGCACGGCGTTCCGCAGGAGGGCGTCGTCGCGGTCACGTTCACGAACAAGGCCGCGGGCGAGATGAAGGAGCGCGTCGGCGCGCTCCTCGGGACGGAGCGGCCGCGCTCGTTCGTCGGGACGTTTCACGCATGGGGCGTCCGGCTTCTTCGACGGTTTCCGGACGAGGCGGGTGTTCCGAAGGGCTTCGTCGTCTTCGACTCGGACGACCAGCTCGCCGTCGTGAAGCGCGCGATGAAAGAAGTCGCGCTCCCCGAGAAGTCGGCCACGCCGCGGCAGATCCAGTCGCGGATCTCGCAGGCCAAGAACGAGGGGATCGGACCGGACGACTTCCCGCGCCGCTTCGGCGACTTCCTGGGGTCGCGCCTCGCGGACATCGCACGCGCCTACGAGAAGTCCCTCCGGGCCTCGAAGGCGGTCGATTTCGACGACCTCCTGATCCTGTCGGCGCGCCTCGTCGCGACGCGGGACGACGTGAGAGCGCTGCTCCAGAGGAGCATCCGGCATCTCCTCGTCGACGAGTATCAGGACACGAACCGCGTCCAGGCGAAGCTCGTGAGGCTCATTACCGGCGAGGCGGGGAACCTCTTCGTCGTGGGCGACGAGGACCAGTCGATCTACCGCTGGCGCGGCGCGGACGTCTCGAACATCCTCGAGTTCACGCGCGACTTTCCGACGGCGAAGACGGTCCGCCTCGAGCGAAACTATCGCTCGACGGCCCCGATCCTGAAGGCGGCGGGCGCGGTCGTGGCCGAGAACCGCCGCCGCCTCGGCAAAACCCTGAAGGCGACGAAGACGGGGGGCGAGCGCGTGCGCCTCGCCGTTTTCGACGAGGAGCGCGACGAGGCGAAGGAGATCGTCTCGCGCATCGCGGCCGCGCGGCGCGCGCGGCCCGGCTCGGAGGTCGCGGTCCTCTACCGCACGAACGCGCAGTCGCGCGCCTTCGAGGACGAGCTCCTGCGCTCGAACATGCCGTACGTCCTCGTCGGCGGGACGAAGTTCTACGAGCGCGCGGAGATCAAGGACGCGCTCGCGTACCTCCGCCTCGCGGCGAACCCGGCGGACGACGTCTCGTTCCGGAGAGTCGTCAACGTCCCGGCGCGCGGAATCGGCGCGGCCACGCTCGAGAGGGTCGAGGCACAGGCGTCGGACGACGGCGTCTCGCTTCTCGCCGCCCTCGACCGCCTGCCCAGCGACCTCACGGAGCGGGCGAAGAAGGCGCTCAACGAGTTCCGCGTCATCGTCCAGCGGCTGCGGAAGTTCGCGGCGGCGGAAGAAAACGGAGCGGGAGCGTCGGTCGCGCTCATGCTGGAGGAGACGGGCCTCGCGAAGCTCTACGAGAACTCCCTCGACCCGCAGGACGAGGCGCGCCGCGAGAACCTCGACGAGCTCCTCGCGGCCGCCCGCGAGCACGAGCGCGCGACGTCTTTCGGGGGCGAGGGGGACGACCCGTCCGTCGCGGGCTTCCTCGACGCCGTCACCCTCCGGGCCGACGCCGACGACGCGGACGAGAAGAAGGGGATTCTCCTCATCACGCTCCACGCCGCCAAGGGCCTCGAGTTCGACGACGTGTTCCTCGCGGGGTTCGAGGACGGCTCGCTTCCGCACGCGTCCTCCAAGGAAGACGACGACCAGTTCGAAGAGGAGCGGCGCCTTGCCTACGTGGGGATGACGCGAGCGAAAGAGCGGCTGACGCTCTCGTACGTTCTCCGGCGGATGGTGCGCGGGGAGTGGATGAGCCGGGAGGCGTCTCCGTTCCTCGACGCGATCCCCGAGGCGGTGCTCGAGCGGGAGGATCTGACTTCTGGTTTCGGAAGAGGGAGAACCGGGGATTTCCTAGAAGGGGGAGAGGGGAGACGCCAGCTCGGTGGCGGGCGGCCGTTCGGCGCGGAACGCGGATTTGGCGGCGGGCGCGGATTCGGGTCGGGCAGGCCCGCGGGCGGCGCGCTGTTCCCCGATTACGAAAACGAATCCCAGGAGCCGGGAGGCTTTCCCTCTTCCCCTTCAAAGAAATCTCTCTCTCCCTCCTCTCGTTTTTCGGCACGCAACATCACGCCCGTCCGCTCCGTCATGAAGCGGACGCCGCCCCCGCCGACGGCCTCCGGCTTCCGGCGCGGCTCTAAGGTTCGCCACCCGGAGTACGGCACGGGCGTCGTCCTCACGATCGAAGGCTCGGGCGACGCGGAGAAAGTCGTCGTCTACTTCGACCACGCGGGCCGCAAGAAGTTCGTCGCCCGTTACGCGAACCTCACCCCGGGCTGAGGTTCGGGCCCGCGGGCGGGAGGCTCGCGGCGAGCGTCGCGATCGCCTTCCGGAGCGGGCGGTGCGCGTCGAACAGCCTGACGAAGTCGGACTCGTGGCGGCCGCCCTTCGCCCTCACGACTGCGGCGAGCGCGCTCTTCTGCGCCGGAGTCCAGCGAAGGACGCCGGGCAGGATCGCCACGAGGGGCGCCCAGCGCCGGAACGCGCCGCGCTCTCCCTCGCTCCATCCCTGAAGGGTCCGGAGACCGAGGAGGTCCCGCGCCTCGAGGGCCAGCGTCGCCTCGGCCCCCTCGCGGTCCGAGCCGAAGCGCCGCGCGAGCATGTCCGTCACGGCGAGGCCGACGTTCGGTAGCTCGAGGATGCCGATCGTGTCCTCGCGGTCCCCCCCGAGATGGAAGTACAGGTTCTCGGAGGCGAGGATCTTCAGCGTCGCGCGCGGGGAACGGTACGACGGGTCCTTCTTCAGGCGCGCGAGCTCTTCGTTCATGAGGGAGATGGCCCGGGGAGCACGCGGACGGAAGCCGAGCTTCTGGTAGAACCACCACGCCCCCGAGTCGAGCGCTTCAGGGTTGCCGTAGCCCCCGAGCTGGTAGGGAAAGATCGTGAAGACGTCCGACCCGAAGAGGTGCCGCGCCGCGGAGAGGACCTTGCCGTAGATGCGCCCCGATTCGCCGCCGCGGAACGTCTCGAAGACGTTGTAGGCGATCTCCGAGGACGAGAAGAGCGCGCTCACGAGGACGTACCCGATCGGCACCCCGTTCTTCAGCGTGAGGAAGGCGTAGACGGACTCGAGAAGGAGCCGGCGGTCGGGGATCGCGCCGATGACGGCGAACGAAAGGCCCTCGTCGAAGTCGACGAGGCGGACGCCGCCGGGGTCTCCCCACTGGAAGACGTCGAGGTCGCGCTGTCGGGTCACCATCGACTCCTTCGCGAGGTCGAGGAGTCGCCGGGCGTCGGTCGGGGACGCCGTCGCGACGCGGCGCGGGGGCCGCGCGAGCTCGTGCCTTAGATCGGGCCGCGCCGTCCGGAGGGGCGTCTTCTGGAAATGAACGACGGGAACGGGGACTTCGGCGTGTGTGCGCGTCGGCCCTCCCGGACCCGGCGCGAGAACGAGGGGCAGCTCGAGCGACTCGTAAGCCCACTCGTTTTCGAAGGCGTTCCGGCCAAGTGCGCCGAGTCTGCGGATCAGGAACGCGGCGTCCGTTTCTTCGGGACTCTTGAGCCTCTTCACCCAGTCGCGTGCGCCGAGGTCCATCTCGTCGAGGCCAGGCGCCTCGGCGGGAAGAGTCACGAGGGGCAGGACGCGTTCGAGCGCGGCGCGGTGCGTGAACGCCTTCCAGTCGACGGTGAGGCGCTTCGCCCACCGCGCGGCGAGCCAGCTCGCCGTGCCGGCGAAGAACGGAAAGCGGATCACCGTGCCGACAATCCCCGTGTCCTCCAGCGCCGCCCGATGCCGGCGGAGGTCCGGCCTCGCCGCGAAGCCCGCGAGCATCGCCGTCACCTGTTCGAGGAGCTCGGCGTCGTCTGGGTACGCGCGCAGGACGCACAGGGCCTCGTGGAGTCGCTCCACGGCTCGGGCCGAGCCGAGGGCGCCGCACTCGAGAATCCCAAGGCACGCCTTCTTCGCGCCGGCCGCCTCGTCCCCCCTCTCGTTCCTCAGGCCCTCGAGGCGCGTAAGCGCCGTCCGTGCGTTCATCGTGCCGTCATCGTACTTCCGGGGAGAGCGTACGCCCGGAGAGTGCCGCCGCGATCTCCGCGTCGGCCCAGTGCAGCTCCGACTCGAGAAGGATGCGGCGCCTGCGCCGCGCCGCGGTCGTGCCGGAGGGCGTGCGCGACAGCTCCTCCGAGAGGAGGGTGCGATAGAGCGTCAGAGAGGCGAGCCGGTTCTCCGGCGCCTTCCTCTCGAGGAACGCGAGCCGCGCGAGAGCGGCGGCGTGCGGCTTCGGGATCTCGAGGGGCTCCGCGAGCCACTCCCGGAATTCGCGGCGGCCCGCCGCCGTGATCCGGTACTCCCGCCGGGGCGGACCCTTCGGAGAGCGCCGCCGCCTCAGCGCGACGAACCCGCCGCGCAGGAGACGGCGCAACGCGGGATAGATCTGCGCGAGCTCCGCGTTCCACCCGAGGGCCGGATCCTTCGCCAGGCGGGAGCCGAGGTCCCATCCGCTCGCCGGACCGCGCGCGAGGAGGCCGAGAAGGACGTGAGAAAGAGACAAGGCAAGAGTATATGAACTTTTATATACCGCCGTGGATAAGACGCGTTTTGACCTGTGGAAATCTACGGCGGCGTCCCTGGCCTCGCTTGCACGCGGACAAAAAATAAGGGGGCTGATACAGCCCCCGAATCCCGGAAATACCTTGATTAGAACAGGTTATGAGAAGGTAACTACTTCTTACCCTTTTTCGCCTTCTTGGTGCTCTTCTTGGCGGCCTTCTTCTTCGCTGGCATGTGGACTGTCACCTCCTCTTGGCAGATTTGATTGACAGTCCCGAAAGCCGCGTGCT